>NZ_CP007012.1:0-132500 GCF_000511325.1 Pseudomonas sp. FGI182
GCCCGTAGGTCAATTTCCAACCAGTCTTTCCATATAGAGCACGTGATGGACGGTGCGTGCTTGTCCATCCCCGAAGGGTGCTTGATCGGACACACGAATTGGGGACAACATGAAAAAAAAGAAGAGACATATAAAAAGCTTTTCTGAAGAATCTATAAATCTTAAGTGGATAACCTTCTGTGGATAACCTGCTTGAGGCCATAAAATCCGGGCTGTACAGAGTTTTACAACTGTGTTCTCAACCGGTGCTGCGCTTGTTTTCTTCGTGGTCAAAAGCTGTGGATTAAATAGCTGCTTATCCACAGCAGAGTTATCAACAGGCTTGACCTCAGGGTTGTGCATAGCGCTCATGGCTGCTTATCCACAGGGCTTATTCACAGTGCGAAGAAGCCGTTTTGGTCGATAAATGGCTGTTTTGTCATGGTTCCTAACGTGTCCACATGTGGATAACTGAACGCTCGACCGGTACAATGGCGGTTTGTTTTTGCCTCATCCGGCTTTCAAACTCAGGGGATATCCGTGTCAGTGGAACTTTGGCAGCAGTGCGTGGAGCTTCTGCGCGATGAACTGCCTGCCCAGCAATTCAACACCTGGATCCGTCCGCTACAGGTCGAAGCCGAAGGCGACGAGTTGCGCGTCTATGCGCCTAACCGTTTCGTTCTCGATTGGGTCAATGAAAAGTACCTGGGTCGTTTGCTCGAGCTGTTGGGCGAAAACGGCAGCGGCATTGCGCCTGCCCTTTCCTTGTTGATCGGCAGCCGTCGCAGCTCTGCGCCACGTGCCGCACCCAACGCGCCAGTAAGTGCTGCGGTGGCCGCCTCGCTGGCCCAGACCCAGGCCCAGAGCCAGACACAGAAGGCAGTGCCGGCAGCGGTCGAACCCGTCGCCGTGGCGGCTGCCGAGCCTGTGCTGGTCGATGAACTGGCCGAGCCATCCTCGCGTGACAGCTTCGATGCCATGGCCGAGCCGGCTTCAGCGTCGGCCGGCAGTGCCCGGACCGAACAGCGCACCGTGCAGGTTGAAGGTGCGCTCAAACACACCAGTTACCTGAACCGCACCTTCACGTTCGACACCTTCGTCGAAGGTAAGTCGAACCAGCTGGCGCGCGCGGCTGCCTGGCAGGTGGCAGACAACCCCAAGCATGGTTACAACCCGCTCTTCCTTTATGGTGGTGTGGGCCTGGGTAAAACCCACCTCATGCATGCTGTGGGTAACCACCTGCTGAAGAAGAACCCGAACGCCAAGGTCGTGTACCTGCATTCGGAGCGCTTCGTCGCGGACATGGTCAAGGCGCTGCAGCTCAACGCCATCAACGAATTCAAGCGTTTCTACCGCTCGGTGGATGCGTTGCTGATCGACGATATCCAGTTCTTTGCCCGTAAAGAGCGCTCGCAGGAAGAGTTTTTCCACACCTTCAACGCCCTGCTCGAGGGTGGTCAGCAGGTAATCCTTACTTCTGACCGCTACCCCAAGGAGATCGAAGGCCTGGAGGAGCGTCTGAAGTCGCGCTTTGGTTGGGGCCTGACGGTTGCCGTCGAGCCACCAGAGCTGGAAACCCGCGTGGCGATCCTGATGAAGAAGGCCGACCAGGCCAAGGTCGAACTACCGCATGACGCGGCCTTCTTCATTGCCCAGCGCATCCGTTCCAACGTCCGTGAACTGGAAGGCGCATTGAAGCGGGTGATCGCTCACTCGCACTTCATGGGCCGCGACATCACCATCGAACTGATTCGTGAGTCGCTCAAGGACCTGCTGGCGCTCCAGGACAAGCTGGTCAGTGTGGATAACATTCAGCGTACCGTCGCCGAGTACTACAAGATCAAGATCTCCGATCTGTTGTCCAAGCGTCGTTCGCGTTCCGTGGCGCGTCCACGCCAGGTGGCCATGGCGCTGTCCAAGGAACTTACCAACCACAGTCTGCCGGAAATCGGCGACATGTTCGGTGGTCGCGACCATACGACCGTGCTGCACGCCTGCCGCAAGATCAACGAACTGAAGGAATCCGACGCGGACATCCGCGAGGACTACAAGAACCTGCTGCGGACGCTGACGACCTGATGGCCGTCTGCGCAGCTAATTGAAGGCAAGGGACTAGACCATGCATTTCACCATTCAACGCGAAGCCCTGTTGAAACCCCTGCAACTGGTCGCCGGTGTCGTCGAGCGCCGCCAGACCTTGCCGGTCCTGTCCAACGTATTGCTGGTCGTGCAAGGCCAGCAACTGTCGTTGACTGGTACCGACCTGGAAGTCGAACTGGTAGGCCGCGTGCAACTGGAAGAGCCGGCCGAGCCTGGCGAAATCACTGTCCCGGCACGCAAGCTGATGGACATTTGCAAAAGCCTGCCTAACGACGCCCTGATCGATATCAAGGTCGACGAACAGAAACTGTTGGTCAAGGCCGGTCGCAGCCGCTTTACCCTGTCGACCCTGCCAGCCAATGACTTCCCGACCGTGGAAGAAGGCCCGGGCTCGCTGACCTGCAACCTGGAACAGAGCAAGCTGCGCCGCCTGATCGAGCGCACCAGTTTCGCCATGGCCCAGCAGGATGTGCGCTACTACCTCAACGGTATGCTGCTGGAGGTTTCCCGCAACACCCTGCGAGCTGTGTCCACTGACGGTCACCGCCTGGCGCTGTGCTCCATGAGCGCACCGATCGAGCAGGATGATCGCCACCAGGTCATCGTGCCACGCAAAGGTATCCTCGAACTGGCACGCCTGCTGACCGACCCAGAAGGCATGGTCAGCATCGTCCTGGGCCAGCACCACATTCGCGCCACCACTGGTGAATTCACCTTCACTTCCAAGCTGGTGGACGGCAAGTTCCCGGACTACGAGCGCGTACTGCCCAAGGGCGGTGACAAGCTGGTGGTCGGCGACCGCCAGGCGCTGCGTGAAGCCTTTAGCCGTACTGCGATTCTTTCCAACGAAAAGTACCGCGGTATCCGCCTGCAACTGGCTGCTGGCCAACTGAAAATCCAGGCCAACAACCCCGAGCAGGAAGAAGCTGAAGAAGAAATCAGCGTGGACTACGAAGGTAGCTCGCTGGAGATCGGCTTCAACGTCAGCTACCTGCTGGACGTGCTGGGCGTAATGACTACCGAGCAAGTTCGTCTGATCCTGTCTGATTCCAACAGCAGTGCCCTGCTGCAGGAAGCTGGCAATGACGATTCTTCCTACGTTGTCATGCCGATGCGTCTGTAACCCGTAGCAGGCGAAATGTCTCTTCGACGTATCATGGTCACCGCGGTGCGCAACTTGCACCCGGTGACACTCTCACCGTCCCCCCGCATCAACATCCTTTACGGCGCCAACGGCAGCGGCAAAACCAGCGTGCTTGAGGCCGTGCACCTGCTCGGGCTGGCGCGCTCGTTCCGCAGCACCCGCCTGAACCCGGTTATCCAGTACGAACAACCGGCCTGTACCGTGTTCGGCGAAGTGCAATTGGCCGAGGGTGGCAGCAGTAACCTGGGTGTATCCCGGGAGCGGCAGGGGGAGTTCACTATTCGCATCGATGGGCAGAATGCGCGGAGTGCGGCGCAACTGGCTGAATTGCTACCGCTTCAGCTCATCAATCCAGACAGTTTCCGCTTGTTGGAAGGCGCTCCGAAAATACGCCGCCAGTTCCTGGATTGGGGGGTGTTCCACGTGGAACCTCGTTTTCTGCCAGCCTGGCAACGGCTGCAGAAGGCACTGCGGCAGCGGAACTCATGGTTGCGGCATGGTACACTTGACCTAGCTTCGCAAGCCGCCTGGGACCGGGAATTGTGCCTGGCCAGCGCGGAAATAGATGAATACCGTCGCAACTACATCAAGGCCTTGAAGCCCGTCTTCGAGCGAACCCTGAGCGAACTGGTCGAGCTGGACGGGTTGACCCTTAGCTACTACCGAGGCTGGGACAAGGACCGGGAACTGCAAGAAGTACTCGCTTCCTCTCTCCTTCGCGATCAGCAGATGGGCCACACCCAGGCCGGTCCGCAGCGTGCTGATCTGCGTCTTCGTCTGGCTGCCAACAATGCAGCCGACATCCTGTCGCGTGGTCAGCAAAAGCTGGTGGTGTGCGCATTGCGCATTGCCCAAGGCCACCTCGTTAGTCAGGCTCGCCGCGGTCACTGTATTTATCTCGTGGATGACTTGCCGTCCGAACTGGACGACCAGCATCGCCGCGCGCTGTGTCGCTTGCTTGAAGAATTACGCTGCCAGGTGTTCATCACCTGTGTAGATCACGAATTACTGAGGGAAGGCTGGCAGACGGAAACGCCAGTTGCTTTGTTCCACGTGGAACAAGGCCGTATCACCCAGACCCACGACCATCGGGAGTGAATGCATGAGCGAAAATCAAACGTACGACTCCTCCAGCATCAAGGTGCTGAAAGGTTTGGATGCCGTGCGCAAGCGCCCCGGCATGTACATTGGCGACACCGATGATGGTAGCGGCCTGCACCACATGGTCTTCGAGGTGGTCGACAACTCGATCGACGAAGCCCTCGCCGGTCACTGCGATGACATCACCGTCATCATCCACCCGGACGAATCCATCAGTGTGCGCGACAACGGTCGCGGCATTCCGGTCGACGTGCATAAAGAAGAAGGCGTTTCCGCAGCCGAGGTCATCATGACCGTGCTGCACGCTGGCGGTAAGTTCGACGACAACTCCTACAAGGTATCCGGCGGTCTGCACGGCGTAGGTGTTTCTGTAGTGAACGCCCTGTCCGAGAAACTGGTACTGACCGTTCGCCGTAGCGGCAAAATCTGGGAACAGACCTACGTTCACGGTGTTCCACAGGCGCCGATGGCGGTTGTCGGTGACAGCGAAACCACCGGTACCCACATCCACTTCAAGCCTTCGGCTGAAACCTTCAAGAACATCCACTTCAGCTGGGACATCCTGGCCAAGCGTATCCGCGAGCTGTCGTTCCTCAACTCGGGCGTTGGCATCCTGCTGAAGGATGAACGTAGCGGCAAGGAAGAGTTCTTCAAGTACGAAGGCGGCCTGCGTGCGTTCGTCGAATACCTGAACACCAACAAGACCCCGGTCAACTCCCAGGTATTCCACTTCAACGTCCAGCGTGACGATGGCGTGGGTGTTGAAGTCGCCCTGCAGTGGAACGACAGCTTCAACGAAAACCTGTTGTGCTTCACCAACAACATTCCGCAGCGTGATGGCGGTACTCACCTGGTGGGCTTCCGTTCCTCGCTGACCCGTAGCCTGAACAGCTACATCGAACAGGAAGGCCTGGCCAAGAAGAACAAGGTGGCGACCACTGGCGACGACGCCCGTGAAGGCCTGACCGCGATCATCTCGGTGAAGGTGCCGGACCCTAAGTTCAGCTCGCAGACCAAGGACAAGCTGGTCTCCTCGGAGGTGAAAACCGCCGTGGAACAGGAGATGAACAAGTACTTCGCCGACTTCCTGCTGGAAAACCCGAACGAGGCCAAGGCCGTCGTTGGCAAGATGATCGATGCTGCCCGTGCCCGTGAAGCGGCACGTAAAGCCCGTGAAATGACTCGCCGTAAAGGCGCGCTGGATATTGCCGGCCTGCCAGGCAAACTGGCGGACTGCCAGGAAAAGGACCCTGCTCTTTCCGAACTGTACCTGGTGGAGGGTGACTCCGCGGGTGGCTCGGCGAAGCAAGGCCGCAACCGTCGTACCCAGGCGATCCTGCCGTTGAAGGGTAAAATCCTCAACGTCGAGAAAGCGCGCTTCGACAAGATGATCTCGTCCCAGGAAGTGGGCACGCTGATCACTGCACTGGGCTGCGGTATTGGCCGCGAAGAGTACAACATCGACAAGCTGCGTTATCACAACATCATCATCATGACCGATGCTGACGTTGACGGTTCGCACATCCGTACCCTGCTGCTGACCTTCTTCTTCCGTCAACTGCCGGAGCTGGTCGAGCGCGGCTACATCTACATTGCCCAGCCACCGCTGTACAAGGTGAAGAAAGGCAAGCAGGAGCAGTACATCAAGGACGACGAGGCCATGGAAGAGTACATGACCCAGTCGGCCCTGGAAGATGCCAGCCTGCACCTGGACGAGTCGGCACCAGCGGTTTCCGGTGTACAGCTGGAAGCATTGGTGAATGAATTCCGTAGTGTCATGAAGACACTCAAGCGTCTGTCGCGCTTGTACCCGGAAGAGCTGACCGAGCACTTCATCTACCTGCCGGAGGTGAGCCTGGAACAGCTGGGTGACCACGCTGTGATGCAAGCTTGGCTGGCCCAGTTCCAGGAACGTCTGAACAACAGCCAGAAGTCCGGCCTGGTTTACAAAGCCAGCCTGCGCGAAGACAAAGAGCGCAACGTATGGTTGCCAGAAGTGGAAGTTACCTCCCACGGCCTGGCCAGCTACGTCACCTTCAACCGGGACTTCTTCGGCAGTAATGACTACCGTACCGTAGTCAACATTGGTGCCAAGCTGTCCAGCTTGTTGGGCGAAGGTGCTTACGTGCAGCGCGGTGAGCGCCGCAAGGCAATTGTCGAGTTCAAGGAAGGCCTGGACTGGCTGATGAACGAAACCACCAAGCGCCACACCATCCAGCGATACAAAGGGCTGGGCGAGATGAACCCTGAGCAGCTGTGGGAAACCACCATGGACCCAACCGTCCGCCGTATGCTCAAGGTCACCATCGAGGATGCGATCGCAGCCGACCAGATCTTCAACACCCTGATGGGTGATGCGGTCGAGCCGCGTCGTGACTTCATCGAAAGCAACGCGCTGTCGGTATCGAACCTGGACTTCTGATCCGGTGTAGATCGCCAGGCACTAAAAAGCCCGCGGAAGCGGGCTTTTTAGTGCCTGTAGAAATCAGTAACCGCTGAGGACGTTCACGATCACACCACTGGCAATAGCCACCAGCACATAGTCCCCGTTCACATACAACCAACGGTGATCACGCGGTGGCGCATACAGGTGGCGTGCTTTCCAGTCGGTCACCCAGTAACGGTCGCCACGGTAATGTGGGTCAACCACATGGCCACGCTGCCACTGCTGATGCGGAACCGGCATGCCCTGTTGTGGGCGGAAGTTCGGGTCGCGGTAGGCGGGACCGTGGCCATTGTCATGTCGGCCTTGGTACTGTGGCTGACCATGCGGTGGGTTGCCCTGGTGCGATGGGCCGCCATCATGCCGGTCAGGTGGGCCTGGCTGCGCGAAACCAGCCAAGGGGGCGCTGAGCATGAGCGCGGCGCAGATCACGGTCAGGGTTTTCTTCATTTTGCGGTCCTCTGCATGTTGACGCCTGGCGAGAGCTGACTGGCTGCCAGGTTCGGTTAACTGATCAGACCACAATCATTCCCGCTTAATGTCAGGACAGAGGTAAAGGTCCGGTAAAGGTCCGTGAAGCGCCATCACTATGGGAGCGGGTATTGCGCCGTATTCGGGGCCTGTACAGTACCTGTGGGAGCTGGCTTGCCGGCGATACGGCCAGCACAGCCAACGCGTCAATTCAGGCCAAGCTCCTTCAACCGGCGATACAGCGTGCGCTCGCTCAGGCCAAGGTGACGGGCCAGTTCACTGCGCGAGCCCTTGAACTGTTCCAGTGCCTGCGCCAGCTCACCCAGGTGATTGCGCCGGCCACCTGTCTTGATCGCCCCCGCCGGGCCAATATCCTCCGGCAAATGCTCGGGCCGGATCAGCCCGTCATCGGCAAACAAGCGCGCCCTTTCCAGAATGTTGCGCAGTTCGCGAATGTTGCCCGGGAATGGATGCAGCCCAAGCTGCTGCAAAGCTTCGTCGCTCAGCCTGGGCGTCGGTTTGCCAGCCATGCGCTGCAGCAGGCTCTGGGCGAGCAAGGGCAGGTCTTCCACCCGTTCGCGCAACGCCGGCAGACGGATCGGGAAGCCGCTGATGCGGTAGTACAGGTCTTCACGGAAGGTGCCGTCCGCGACCATTTGCCTGAGCGGTTTATGGGTTGCCGACACCAGGCGAAAATCCGAATGCACTGTGCGCAGGCTACCCACCGGGCGGAAGCTGCCGGACTCGATCAGGCGCAGCAGCTTCACCTGCATCGCCAGCGGTACCTCGCCAATTTCATCGAGGAACAGAGTGCCGCCATGCGCCGCTTCAGCCAGGCCGATCTTGCGCTGGTTGGCGCCGGTGAACGCGCCCTTCTCGTAGCCGAACAACTCGCTTTCGAACAACGACTCGGTCAGGCCGGTACAGTCGACCACCACCAATGGGCCGTTGGCCCTGGGGCTGCCCACGTGCACCGCGCGGGCGAACAGTTCCTTGCCGGTACCTGACTCTCCCTGCAGCAACACCGGGATCTGCGCCGGCGCCGCACGTTGCAGGCTGGCCAGGGCCGCCTTGAACGCCGGTGCCCGGCCGACCAGGCCTTGCTCCTGAGGCTGCGCCGACGCGAGGGTGATGCTGGTCAGGCGTTCGACAAAGGCCACCACCCTGCCCTGCTCATCCAGGATCGGTCGCAGCTCGACATCCACATGCTCGGGGCCGCGTGGCGTGTGATGAATGTGCAACACCCGCTCTGGAACCTTGCTTTGCCACGCCTTGCGCATCGGGCAATGCTCGCCGGCCTGGTCGCAAGGCACGGCGTAGTGGTGCGAGACCTTGTGGCATTTCTCACCCAGCGGCGCCTGCTCATGGCGACCGAACTGGCGGCGATAGGCAGCGTTGGCCGCCAGGATGTTGTAGTCGGTATCCAGCACGATGGTTGGCAGGGCATCGTGCTCAAGATAGGAAACCAAAGCTAGGATGAGGGGATGGGCTTCAGGCATGACGGCACCGATTGGATGACCGGCGCAGGGTAACAAGGACTGCCAAACACTGCCATTGGCTGACAGTCGACTGCCATCTGCGCTGCCACTGTCGTCGGCAATTGTCAGCAACGGGCCGGTTTCATTGGCCCAAGCGCAGGAAAATGCCTGGCATGCATCTTGATAAACCTCCTGGCACTGCCTGCGCCTGTACAAGGCTGGGCGGATAAATTGGAGAACGCGATGATCATCGGCAACAACCTGCACCTGGACGCTTTTTACGACAAGGCGACCTCGACCATCAGCTACCTGGTAATGGACGGCGAAACGCGCAAGTGTGCGTTGATCGACAGTGTCCTGGACTATGACCCCAAGTCGGGGTGTACCTGCACGGCTTCTGCGGACCAGTTGATTGACCGGGTGAAGGAGCTGCGAGCTGAGGTGCAGTGGGTGCTGGAAACCCATGTGCATGCCGACCACCTTTCGGCGGCGGCCTATTTGAAGGAAAAGCTTGGCGGCCATACCGCCATCGGCGCACACATCACCCAGGTACAGAAAGTCTTCGGTGCCCTGTTCAACGCCGAGCCTGGCTTCGCCCGCGATGGCAGCCAGTTCGATGTGTTGTTCGAGGACGAGGAAGGTTTCCGCATTGGCAACCTGCATGCCCGCGCGTTGCACACCCCGGGGCACACGCCTGCGTGCATGAGCTTCATGATCGAGGACGCCGGCGAGACAGCGGTGTTCGTCGGCGACACCTTGTTCATGCCCGACTACGGTACCGCCCGTTGCGACTTCCCTGGGGCCGATGCCCGCACCCTGTACCGCTCGATCCGTCGCCTGCTGGCCTTCCCCGACCAGACCCGGCTGTTCATGTGCCACGACTACCTGCCAGGTGGCCGTGACATGCAGTACGTCACCACCGTGGCCGAGCAGCGCGCCAACAATATTCATATCCACCAGGGCATCGATGAGGACAGCTTCGTCGCCATGCGTGAAGCCCGCGACAAGACCCTCGACATGCCCGTGCTGATCCTGCCTTCGGTGCAGGTGAACATGCGCAGCGGCCAATTCCCCGCGCCGGAAGATAACGGTGTGAGCTACCTGAAGATTCCGCTGAACAAGCTGTGACCGCCCTGCCCCATAACCAGATTTACAGGATTTACCGCCATGCCTGCCTTGTTGTCCCCTGCCAATACCGACCACCACAAAGTGGTCATCGTCGGTGCCGGCGCTGCCGGAATCGCCACCGCTTCCAGCCTGATCAGCCGTGACCCGTCGCTGGATGTGACCTTGATCGACCCCGCCGAAGTGCATTACTACCAGCCCGGCTGGACCATGGTCGGTGCCGGTGTGTTCAAGGCGCCAAGCACTGCCCGCACCATGGCCTCGACCATTCCGCGCGGTGTGCGCTGGATAAAGGCACGTGTGCAGGGGTTCGACCCGCTGGGCCAACTGGTCCTCCTCGAAGGCGGCCGCGCGATCAGTTATGAACAGTTGGTGGTCTGCCCCGGCCTCAAGCTGGATTGGGCGGCCATTGATGGCCTCAGCGAGACCTTGGGCCGCAACGGCGTCACCTCCAACTACCGCTACGACCTGGCGCCCTACACCTGGGAACTGGTACAGAAGCTCAAGCAAGGCCGAGCCCTGTTTTGCCAGCCGCCCATGCCGATCAAGTGCGCAGGCGCGCCGCAGAAGGCGCTGTACCTGTCTTGCGACCACTGGCTGCGGCACGGTCACCTGGGGGCTGTGAAAGCCAGCTTCTTCAATGCCGGCGCAGTGTTGTTCGGAGTGGCGGACTACGTGCCCGCACTGATGAAGTACATCGACAAGTACGCCGTGGACCTCAATTTTTCCCACCGCCTGGTCGCCGTGGACGGCCCGAACAAGCGCGCCACCTTCGTACGCACCTTGGCCGATGGCAGCAGCGAAACCCGTGTCGAGGCCTTCGACATGCTGCACGTGGTACCGCCGCAGGTGGCACCGGACTTCATTCGTGAAAGCCCGTTGGCCGACAGCGCCGGCTGGGTCGATGTCGACCCGCACACCCTGCGCCATCGCCACTTCACCAATGTCCATGCCCTTGGGGACGTGACCAACACCAGCAATGCCAAGACCGCCGCCGCTGCACGCAAGCAGGCTCCGGTCGTGGCCAACAACGTGCTGGTGGCCCTGGGCAGGTTGCCTACCCTGGCCCAGTACGATGGTTATGGCTCGTGCCCGCTCACCGTCGAGCGCGGCAAGATCGTCCTTGCCGAGTTCACCTATGGTGGCAAGCTGGCTCCAAGCTTCCCCAACTGGTTGCTGGATGGCCGCAAGCCGACGCGTCTGGCCTGGTTGCTCAAGGCGCAGGTGCTGCCACCCTTGTACTGGAAAGGCATGCTCAAGGGCCGCGAGTGGCTGGCACGGCCACAGCCGTTGGTAGCCGAGGGCCGGCAGTGATCGAACATCAAATACTGGGAGCGGGCCTGGGCGCGATCATCGGTGCCGTGCTGGCGTTGACCGGTGCCGGCGGTGGCATTCTCGCAGTGCCTTTGCTGGTGTTCGGCCTGGGGTTGTCGATGGTCGAGGCGGCACCGGTCGGCCTGCTGGCCGTAGGCATGGCGGCAGCGGTGGGTGCTGTGCTGGGCTTGCGGCAGGGCCTGGTGCGCTATCGGGCGGCGCTGTTCATCGCATTGATCGGTGTGGCAGCGGCGCCGTTCGGGCTGATGCTGGCGCACCGCCTGCCGAACACGCCGCTGCAGTTGGTGTTCGCCGGGGTGTTGGTGTATGCCTGCCTGCGCATCTGGCGCAAGGCGGCCAAGGAGCTGCGCGGCGAAGCCAATGATGCCCATCGCTACATCGAACCCTGCGTGCTGAACCCGCTGCAGGGCCGTTTGCGCTGGACCCTGCCCTGCGCGCGCGCCCTGGCCTTCACCGGCGCATTGTCCGGGCTGCTGTCCGGCCTGCTGGGCGTGGGTGGTGGCTTTGTCATCATCCCGGCCCTTAACCGCTACACCAACCTGCGCATGGCCAGCATCGTCTCCACTTCGCTGGCGGTGATCGCACTGGTGTCCACCGGCAGTGTGGTCAGCGCCAGCCTGGCAGGGGTCATGCAC
This sequence comes from Pseudomonas sp. FGI182, assembly GCF_000511325.1. Lineage (NCBI taxonomy): Bacteria > Pseudomonadati > Pseudomonadota > Gammaproteobacteria > Pseudomonadales > Pseudomonadaceae > Pseudomonas > Pseudomonas sp. FGI182. Next base: position 11,812 of record NZ_CP007012.1, read on the forward strand.
TGGCAGGTTGGCGCCCCGTTCGCCGTCGGTGCGGTGCTCGGCCTGCTGCTGGCGCGGCCATTGGCGGCCAGGCTGGCCGGGCCGCGCTTGCAGCAGATGTTTGCCGTGGCCGGTTGGGCTGCGGCCCTACTGCTGGCCGGCAAGGCGCTACTGGGCTAGCAGCTCGCTCTGTTCTGCCGCGCACAGCGCCAGCAGGTAGTCCCACACTACCCGCAGGCGCACCGACTTGTGCAGTTCGCGGCGGGTGCAGATCCAGTAGCTGCGCTGGATGGTTTCGCCAGGCAGCACGCGCACCAGCGTCGGGTCGTGGCGGGCCATGTAGTTGGGCAGTACGGCGATGCCCAACCCGGCGCGGGCGGCGGTTTGCTGGGCGATCACGCTGGTGCTGCGAAACACCACGTTGGGGGCCCGGCAGAAGCTGTTGAGAAACAGCAGTTCCTGGCTGAACAGCAAGTCGTCGACGTAGCCGATCCAGCTGTGCCGGGCCAGGTCCTCGCGGTTGCGCAGCGGGGGCGCGCGATCCAGGTAGTCCTGGCTGGCGTACAGGGCCAGGCGATAGTCGGTGAGCTTGCGGGTGATCAGCAGGTCGGCGTTGGGCCGTTCCAGGTGGATGCTGATCTCCGCCTCGCGGTTGAGGATGCTGACGAAGCGCGGCACTGCCACCAGCTCCACTTCCAGGCCGGGGTAGCGGTCGAACAGCGCATTCATGCGCGGGGTGAAGAACATGATGCCGATGCCTTCGGTCACCCCCAGGCGAATTTTGCCCAGCGGCGTGATGGCCTGGGTGATTTCTTCCTGCGCCAGCAGGGCGACGTTTTCCATGGCTTCGGCGTGCTTGAGCAGGGCCTGGCCCGAGGGGGTCAGTTCATAGCCCTGGGCATGCTGCACGAACAGCGCAGTACCCAGGCTTTGCTCGATGCTCTCGATGTGCCGGGCCACGGTGCTGTGAGTGGTGTTGAGGCGCTTGGCGGCGGTAAGCAGGCGGCCGCTGCGCTGCAACTCGAGGAAAAACCGCAGATCGTTCCAGTCGAACATGCTTGTCCCTATGCATCCAGACCGCGCGAACCTTTGTAGGAGCGGCCTTGTGTCGCGATGGGGCGCGCAGCGGCCCTGAATTCAGCAAACTCGGTCTACCTGAAGGACCACATGTGCTGACTCAGGGCCGCTGCGCGCCCCATCGCGACACAAGGCCGCTCCTACAGGACCGCGCCGTTGCCGTGATGATCGCTGTGCTAAAACGCACAGCGGCTGCGCGAAATCTCGTGTTTCCTCCACGAAATTACTCACTAAGATGGATCGGGACAAGAATAATAATCAGGCCCGAGGTTGCACATGCCATCAGCCGATTCTGTCTTCGACTACGTGGTCGTAGGGGCCGGTCCCGCCGGTTGCCTGTTGGCCAATCGTTTGTCCGCCGACCCTTCCTGCCGAGTGCTGCTGCTGGAAGCGGGTGGGCGCGACAACTATCCCTGGATCCATATCCCCGTCGGTTACCTCTATTGCATCGGCAACCCGCGCACCGACTGGTGCTTCAAGACCGAGGCTCAGGCCGGCTTGGGCGGTCGTGCGCTGGGCTATCCACGCGGCAAGGTGCTGGGTGGCTGCTCTTCTATCAACGGCATGATCTACATGCGCGGCCAGGCCGCCGACTACGACCGTTGGGCCGAGCAAGGCAACGACGGCTGGGCCTGGAAGGACGTACTGCCGTTGTTCAAGGCCAGCGAAAGCCACTTTGCCGGCGCCAGCGAGCACCACGGTGGTGATGGCGAATGGCGGGTCGAGCGCCAGCGCTACAGCTGGCCGATCCTCGATGCCTTCCGTGAGGCCGCCGAGCAAAGCGGCATCGGCAAGGTCGATGACTTCAATACCGGCGACAACCAGGGCTGTGGATATTTCCAGGTCAACCAACGCAGCGGTGTGCGCTGGAACGCTTCCAAGGCTTTCCTGAGGCCGATCAAGGACCGCCCCAACCTCACCGTGCTGACCGGCGTTCAGGTTGACCAGGTGCTGCTCAACAACACCCGTGCACGGGCGGTAAAGGCGTTCTGGCAGGGTGCCTGGCACGAGTTTGCGGCACGTCGCGAGATCATCCTCTGTGCGGGTGCTGTGGGCTCTCCCGGTATCCTGCAGCGCTCCGGCATCGGCCCGCGGCGGTTACTGGAAAGCCTGGGCATTGGCGTGCGTCACGACATGCCCGGTGTTGGCGGCAACCTGCAGGATCACCTGCAACTGCGCCTGATCTACCAGATCCGCAATACCCGTACATTGAACCAGATGGCCAACAGCCTGTGGGGCAAGATGGGCATGGGCCTGCGCTACCTCTATGACCGCAGTGGCCCGCTGGCCATGGCGCCGAGCCAACTGGGTGCGTTCGTGCGTTCGAGCCCGGAGCAGGCCACCGCCAACCTGCAGTACCACGTGCAGCCGCTGTCACTTGAGCGCTTCGGCGAGCCACTGCACAGGTTCCCGGCCTTTACCGCCTCGGTGTGCAACCTGCGCCCGGCCAGCCGCGGGCGTATCGATATCCGCAGCAGCGACATGAACAGCACACCGCTGATCGACCCCAACTACCTCAGCGACCCCCGGGACCTGCGTGTTGCCGCCGATTCCATTCGCCTTACCCGGCGTATCGTCCAGGCCCCTGCCCTCGCTGCGTTCGACCCAAAGGAATACCTGCCGGGCCCAGCCCTGCAAACCGAAGAAGAGCTGTTCGAAGCCGCCGGCAAGATCGGCACCACCATCTTCCACCCGGTAGGCACCTGCCGCATGGGCAATGGCGAACTGGACGTTGTGGATAACCAGTTGCGCGTGCACGGCATCCCTGGCCTGCGCTTGGCGGACGCCTCGATCATGCCGCAGATCACCTCCGGCAATACCTGTTCACCCACCCTGATGATCGCCGAGAAGGCGGCGCAACTGATCCTCAAAGGAGCTGCCACCCAGACCTATCTGAACGAAGACGCGATACCGACGCCCTGACCCCGGGGTGCGTGCAGTACCGGCAGCTGGCGGTCAGAAGCTGCCGACAGTGGAACAACAAGAATAATCACTGTGGCCTGCGGGCCGAGGACAGCAACGATGTCGGATTACATCCAAGAGCAGGGTGCGGCGGCCAGCAGCTCCAGCCGTCGTGAAGAACGCAAGATCATTTTCGCGTCATCCCTCGGGACTGTTTTCGAGTGGTATGACTTTTTTCTCTATGGTGCGCTGGCAGCGGTCATCAGCAAGCAGTTCTTCGCTGGCGTGAACGACACCACCGCCTTCATCTTCGCCCTCATGGCCTTTGCCGCCGGCTTCCTGGTGCGGCCATTCGGCGCGCTTGTGTTCGGCCGGCTGGGCGACATGATCGGGCGCAAGTACACCTTCCTGGTCACCATCGTGCTGATGGGCCTGTCCACCTTCGCGGTGGGGTTGTTGCCCACCTACGCCAGCATCGGCATCGCGGCACCGATCATCCTGGTGGTCCTGCGCATGCTGCAGGGGCTGGCGCTGGGTGGTGAATACGGCGGTGCGGCCACCTATGTGGCCGAGCATGCACCGCCCGGCAAGCGCGGTTTCCACACGGGTTTCATCCAGTCCACCGCCACCCTTGGCCTGTTGTTGTCGCTGGTGGTGGTGCTGGGTAGCCGCTATATCAGTGGCGACCAGTTCGAAACCTGGGGTTGGCGCCTGCCGTTCCTGCTGTCGATCGTGCTGCTGGCGATTTCCACCTGGATCCGCATGAGCATGCACGAGTCGCCGGCCTTCGTGAAAATGAAGGCCCAGGGCAAGGTCAGCAAGTCGCCGATCCGTGAGTCGTTCACCTCCTGGCCGAACCTGAAAGTGGTGCTCACCGCCCTGTTCAGCATCAACGCCGGGCAAGCCGTGACCTTCTACACGGCGCAGTTCTACGTGCTGTTCTTCATGACCCAGATGCTGAAGATGGACCCGGCCCAGGCCAACACCCTGCTGATCATCAGCGTGGTCATTGGTGCGCCGTTCTTCGTGTTCTTCGGCTGGTTGTCCGACCGTATTGGCCGCAAGCCGATCCTGATGCTCGGCCTGCTCCTGGCCACGGTGCTGTACTTCCCGCTGTTCAAGGCGCTGAGCCACTACGCCAACCCACAGATCGACGCGGCCAGCCGCCAGGCGCCGATCGTTGTCACTGCCGACCCGCAAGGCTGCACCTTCCAGTTCGACCCGGTGGGCAAGGCGCGTTTCGACAGCCCGTGCGACAAGGTCAAGACCTTCCTGGTCAAGCAGGGCCTACCGTACAGCTCGGTGGATGTGGCCGGCAGCGATGTGGTGGTCAACATCGGTGACAAGACCATCAACGGCTTCGACGAAGCAGCCATGCGTGCTGCGGTGGAACAGGCCGGCTACCCGGCCAAGGCCGACCCTGGGCAGGTCAACCAGGTGATGGTGGTGGTGCTGATCGTGGCGATGATCCTGATCGCGACCATGACCTATGGCCCGCTGGCGGCGGTGATGGTCGAGCTGTTCCCGACCCGCATCCGCTACACCTCCATGTCGCTGCCCTACCACATTGGCAACGGCTGGTTCGGTGGCTTCCTGCCAACGGTGTCGTTCGCGCTGGTGGTGTATACCGGGGATATCTTCTACGGGCTGTGGTACCCGGTGCTGGTGACCGGGGTCAGCCTGGTGGTGGGGATTTTCTGCCTGAAAGAAACCAAGGACGTGGATATCGACAAGATCTGACGGTTGGCACGGGCTTCTTGTAGGAGCGGCCTTGTGTCGCGAAAGGGCCGCAAAGCGGCCCCGGGGCATCAGCAGTGATGCGCAAATTGCTGGGGCTGCCTTGCAGCCCTATCGCGACACAAGGCCGCTCCTACACCGATCACCCACACCCGCATGAGCCCATAAAAAAACCGGCTGTAAAAGCCGGTTTTCTTATGCCCCGAAAAAACTTATGCACGATTTTCAGAAAAATGTCATACACAGAAATAAACAGCTAATTCAAACACTTAGCTATCACTTCAAGCTTTTAATCCAAAAACAGTTCACAAGTTATCCACAGATGGTCAGGCCATCTGTTCCTGGGGTTTTTCCTCTGCTGGCGGCAGCGAACCCATGGCCCGCTGGGTCGCTTCGTTCCATGCCGCGGCGCGGTCGTTGAGCTCGGCGATGGCCCGTGGCCCGGTGCCGTTGGCGTACATCGGTTCGCCAATCACCACCTCGATGGTGCCAGCGCGCTTGCCCCAACCGGTCTTCGGCCAGAACTTGCCGGCGTTATGGGCAATCGGCAGCACCGGCAGCCCGGCATTCACTGCCAGCGCGGTGCCGCCACGGGAGAACTTGCCCATGGTGCCGAATGGCACGCGAGTGCCTTCCGGGAAGATCAGCACCCAGGTCTTCTGCTTGAGCAGCTCGTCACCCTTGCTGGCTACCTGGCGCAGGGCTTCCTTGGGGTTATCGCGGTTGATCGCGATCGGCCGCAGCATGGCCATGGCCCAACCGAAGAACGGCACGTACAGCAACTCGCGCTTGAGCACCTGGCTCAGCGGCGAGAAATACTGGGAAAGGAAGAAGGTTTCCCAGGTGCTCTGGTGGTTGGACAGGATCACGCAAGGCTCATCAGGCACGTTCTCGGCGCCAGTGATCTTGTAGTCGATACCCAGGATGGTGCGCACCAGGAACAACGCGCAACGGCACCAGTACACGTTGATGAACTTGTAGCGCTTGGGGAACGACAGGAACGGCGCGACGAAGAAGCTCAGCGAGCACCACAGCAGCGAACTGGTGCCCAGCAGCAGGTAAAAAAGAAAGATTCTGATCGCCTGCAGGATCGACATAGTGGCTTGTACCATTGCGGGGCATGCCCGCCTGAGAAAAATGCGCCCGAAGGCGCACTGTTTAAATTAGTTCTCTGGCGATAGCTGCCAGATCGTCGAAAATCAGTGTAGTTTCCGGGACGCCTTTTTCCAGGGTCCGCTCGCCCTTGCCGGTTTTCACCAGCACGGGTTGTGCACCGACGGCCAGGGCGGCCTCCAGGTCACCTTTGCTGTCGCCAACGAACCAGACGCCTTCCAGGCCGACCTGGTAATGCTCGGCGATCGCCCGCAGCATGCCAGGCTTGGGCTTGCGGCAATCGCAGCCTTCGTCCGGCCCGTGCGGGCAATACACGATGTGACCCACCTCGCCACCCTGCTCGGCCACCAGCGCGCGCAGGCGCGCGTGCATGGCTTCGAGGGTTGCCAGCGCATAGTAGCCACGGGCAATGCCGGACTGGTTGGTGGCCACGGCCACCGTCCAGCCCGCCTTGCTCAACTGCGCGATCGCTTCGACCGAGCCAGGGATCGGCACCCACTCGTCCAGCGTCTTGATGTAGGCGTCGGAGTCGTAGTTGATGACTCCGTCACGGTCGAGAATCAGCAGTTTCAAGGCTTACCCCAGCAGCGAAATGTCGGCCACGCCCAGGAACAGGCCGCGCAGGCGGCTGAGCAGGGCATAACGGTTGGCGCGTACCTTGGCATCCTCGGCGTTGACCATCACCGCCTCGAAGAAGGCGTCGACCGGGTCACGCAGGGCCGCCAGGCGGGCCAGCGATTCGCTGTACTGGCGTGCAGCAGCCATCGGTTGCACGGCCTGGTCGGCCTGCTGGATGGCCGAGTACAGGGAGAACTCGTTGGCGTTGTCGAAGTACTTCGGCTCGACGTGATCGGCGATGGCGCCTTCGGCCTTGCTCAGCAGGTTCGACACGCGCTTGTTCACCGCGGCCAGGGCCTCGGCTTCCGGCAGCTTGCGGAAGGCTTGTACGGCTTGCACGCGCTGGTCGAAGTCCAGGGCAGAACCTGGCTGCAGGGCACGTACCGACAGGTAGGTGGCCACGTCGATGCCTTCGTCTTCGTAACGCGCACGCAGGCGGTCGAAGATGAACTCCAGCACCTGTTCGGCCAGGCCGGCGGCCTTGACCTTGGCGCCGAACTGCTTGACCGCGAACTCGACCGCACCGGTCAGGTCCAGGTCCAGCTGCTTCTCGATCAGGATACGCAGCACGCCCAGGGCGGCACGGCGCAGGGCGTACGGGTCCTTGCTGCCGGTAGGCAGCATGCCGATGCCGAAGATGCCGACCAGGGTGTCGAGCTTGTCGGCGATGGCCACGGCAGCACCGGTGAGGGTCTGCGGCAGCTCGGCGCCAGCACCGCGCGGCATGTACTGCTCGTTCAGGGCCAGGGCCACATCTTCCGGCTCACCGTCGTTGAGCGCGTAGTAGTAACCGGCAACACCCTGCATCTCAGGGAATTCGCCGACCATCTCAGTGGCCAGGTCGCACTTCGACAGCAGGCCGGCACGGCCGGCGCGCTGGGCGTCGCCGCCGATCAGCGGGGCGATGAAGGCGGCCAGCCTGGAAACGCGCTCGGCCTTGTCGTAGACGGTACCCAGCTGAGCCTGGAACACCACGTTCTTCAGGCGCTCGTTGAAGGTTTCCAGCGGCTGCTTCTTGTCCTGCTTGAAGAAGAACTCGGCATCGGTCAGGCGTGGGCGCACGACCTTCTCGTTGCCTTGCACGATCTGCTTCGGGTCGCGGCTTTCGACGTTGGCCACGGTGATGAAGCGCGGCAGCAGCTTGCCTTCGCTGTCCAGCAGGCAGAAGTACTTCTGGTTGTCCTGCATGGTGGTGATCAGGGCTTCCTGCGGCACTTCGAGGAAACGCTCCTCGAACGAGCACACCAGCGGCACTGGCCACTCGACCAGGGCGGTCACTTCGTCCAGCAGTGCCGGCGGCACGATAGCGCTGCCTTCCTGCTGCATGGCCAGTTCGGCGGTACGCTTGCTGATCAGCTCGCGGCGCTCGGCGAAGTCGGCCAGCACGTAGGCTTTGCGCAGGTCTTCGACGTAGTTGGCCGGGGTGGTGATGACCACGTTTTCCGGGTGGTGGAAGCGGTGGCCACGGGATTCACGGCCGGCCTTCTGCGACAGGATGGTGCAGTCGACCACCTGGTCGCCCAGCAGCATCACCAGCCATTGGGTCGGGCGCACGAACTCTTCACGGCTGGCCGCCCAGCGCATGCGCTTGGGGATCGGCAGGTCGTTGAGCGAATCTTCGACGATGGTCGGCAGCAGGCCAGCGGTGGCCTTGCCCGGGATGTGCTGGGAGAAACGCAGCTTGGCGCCGGTCTGGTCGATTTCCGACAGATCCACACCGCATTTCTTGGCAAAGCCCAAGGCAGCCTGGGTCGGCTCGCCGTCTTTGAAAGCAGCCTGCAGGGGCGGGCCGTCGATATTGATGCTGCGGTCAGGCTGCTGCACGTCCAGCTGGCGGATCAGCACGGCCAGGCGACGCGGCGCGGCGTAAACCTGCTTGCCGGTGTAGTTCAGGCCAGCGGCCTGCAGGCCTTTCTCGATACCAGCCAGGAAGGCTTCGCCGAGGCTGGCGAGGGCCTTCGGTGGCAGCTCTTCGGTGCCCAGTTCTACCAGGAAATCTTGAGCACTCATTGCGCAGCCTCCAGCTTAGCCAACACTTCGTCACGCAGTTCAGGGGTGGCCATCGGGAAGCCCAGGCGTGCGCGGGCTTGCAGATAGCTTTGCGCCACGTCCCGGGCCAGGGTACGTACACGCAGGATGTAGCGCTGGCGCTCGGTTACCGAGATTGCACGGCGGGCGTCCAGCAGGTTGAAGGTGTGCGAGGCCTTCAGCACCATTTCATAGGTCGGCAGCGGCAGGTCCAGCTTGATCAGGCGGTTGGCTTCGCTTTCGTAGAAGTCGAACAGCTCGAACAGCTTCTCGACGTTGGCGTGCTCGAAGTTGTAGGTCGACTGCTCCACCTCGTTCTGGTGGAACACGTCACCGTAGGTGACCTTGCCGAACGGGCCGTCGGCCCACACCAGGTCGTACACCGAGTCGACGCCCTGGATGTACATGGCCAGGCGCTCCAGGCCGTAGGTGATTTCACCGGTGACCGGGTAGCACTCGATACCGCCTACCTGCTGGAAGTAGGTGAACTGGGTGACTTCCATGCCGTTGAGCCAGATTTCCCAGCCCAGGCCCCAGGCGCCGAGGGTCGGCGACTCCCAGTTGTCTTCGACGAAGCGAATGTCGTGGACCAGCGGGTCCAGGCCGATGGCTTTCAGCGAGCCGAGGTACAGCTCCTGGAAGTTGGCCGGGTTGGGCTTCAGTACCACCTGGAACTGGTAGTAGTGCTGCAGGCGGTTGGGGTTTTCGCCATACCGCCCGTCGGCAGGGCGACGGCTAGGCTGCACATAGGCGGCGTTCCAGGTTTCTGGACCCACGGCGCGCAGGAATGTAGCGGTGTGGAAAGTGCCGGCGCCTACTTCCATATCGTAGGGCTGAAGCACCACACAACCTTGCTCGGCCCAGTAGTTCTGCAGGGCGAGGATCAGGTCTTGGAAGGTACGCACGGCTGGCGTAGGCTGGCTCACGAAATTCACCTGTATCTGGGGATGCGGATGTAAAGAGCGGGAGTATAACCTGATTCGCCTCGCCCTCTACTCATTGGAGCCTTATGCCACGCTGCTTTTGGTGTACCGACGATCCGTTGTACCAGGCCTACCATGACCAGGAATGGGGAACGCCCCAGCGTGACCCGGCGTTGCTGTTCGAGATGCTTTTGCTCGAAGGGTTCCAGGCAGGGCTTTCGTGGATCACCGTTTTGCGTAAGCGCGAGCGTTATCGCGAGGTGATGCACGGCTTCGATCCGGTGAAACTCGCCGTCATGAGCGACGAACGCATCGAGGAGCTGATGCAGGATGCCGGCATCATCCGCAACCGCCTCAAGCTCAAGGCTGCCAGGCGCAATGCCCAGGCCTGGCTGGCTGTGGACAACCCTGCCGACTGGCTCTGGTCATTCGTTGGTGGTGCGCCGAAGATCAACCACTTCACGGGCCGCAGCGAGGTACCAGCGGTTACCGATGAAGCCAAGGCGATGAGCAAAGCCCTGCAGAAAGCCGGCTTCACGTTCGTTGGCCCGACCATCTGCTATGCCTTCATGCAGGCCACCGGCATGGTCATGGACCACACCACCGATTGCGATCGCTACGCCGCCTTGTTGCGCTGAGGGGTTACAATGCGCGCCTTGCTGAAATAAGGAATTCGCCTGTGGAAAAGTTCAAGGGCGCCCTGATGGTCGGGGTGCTGCGTCTGTTTGCCAAGCTGCCCTGGGGCGCTGTGCAGCGCGTCGGCGCCGGTATCGGCTGGCTGATGTGGAAGGTCCCCAACGGCTCGCGCAATGTCGTGCGCATCAACCTGGCCAAGTGCTTCCCGGAGATGGACCCGGTCGAGCGCGAGCAGCTTGTTGGCCGCGCGTTGAAGGATATCGGTAAATCCTTCGTCGAAAGTGCCTGTGCCTGGATCTGGCCGCCGCAGCGCTCGCTGGAGCTGGTCAAGGAAGTGCATGGCCTGGAAGTGCTGGAGCAGGCCCTGGCCTCGGGCAAGGGCGTGGTCGGCATCACCAGCCACCTGGGCAACTGGGAAGTGCTGAACCACTTCTACTGCAACCAGTGCAAACCGATCATCTTCTACCGCCCGCCGAAGCTGAAGGCGGTGGATGACCTGCTGCGCGAGCAGCGGGTGCAGATGGGCAACCGCGTGGCGCCTTCGACCAAGGAAGGCATCCTCAGCGTGATCAAGGAAGTGCGCCGTGGTGGCCAGGTAGGTATTCCTGCCGACCCGGAGCCGGCAGAGTCGGCGGGGGTGTTCGTGCCGTTCCTGGGTACCCAGGCGCTGACCAGCAAGTTCGTGCCGAACATGCTGGCCGGGGGCAAGGCGGTGGGGGTGTTCCTGCATGCCCTGCGGCTGCCGGATGGCTCGGGCTTCAAGGTGTTCCTGGAGGCGGCGCCGGAAGAGATGTACAGCACCGACGTGACCGTGTCGGCAGCGGCGATGAGCAAGGTGGTCGAGCGCTATGTGCGCGAGTACCCGAGCCAGTACATGTGGAGCATGAAGCGCTTCAAGAAGCGCCCGGCTGGCGAGCCGCGCTGGTACTGATATTTCTGGGGGCGCTTCGCGCCCCTTTCGCGACACAAGGCCGCTCCTACAAGGGATCGCGGTCTCCTGTAGGAGCGGCCTTGTGTCGCGATGGGCTGCAAAGCAGCCCCGGCGATTTCAGACCTTGTTCAGTTTCTTCAGAAACACGGTCATCTCTTTCTCGGCCTGCTTGTCCCCATGGGCCTGCGCCGCCACGATCCCCTCCTCCCAGGCCTTGCGCGCCGCCGCCAGGTCACCCTGCTGCTGATGCGCCTTGCCCAGCAGTTTCCACGCCGCCGAGTACTTCGGGTCCTGTTCCACGCACCGTGCCAGATGCACTGCCGCTTCAGCACCATTGCCTTCGTCCAGCCAGGCCTTGCCCAGGCCGAACCTCAACAACGGGTTATCCACACCCTTGGCCAGCATCTTCTCCAGCGATTCGCGCATGCCCTGTGCTCCTAGAAGAAACTCAAGCCGACGTGGAACAGCTTCTCCACATCCCGAATATGCTTTTTATCCACAACGAACAGGATCACATGGTCGCCCGATTCGATCATGGTGTCGTCGTGGGCAATCATCACCTCTTCGTCACGAATGATCGCGCCGATGGTAGTGCCCGGCGGCAGGGCGATGTCTTCGATCGCCTTGCCGACCACCTTGCTCGACTTCGAATCCCCGTGCGCCACCGCTTCGATAGCTTCGGCAGCGCCACGGCGCAGCGAGTGCACGCTGACGATGTCGCCCCGGCGCACGTGCGCCAGCAAGGTGCCGATGGTGGCCAGCTGCGGGCTGATGGCGATGTCGATGTCGCCACCCTGCACCAGGTCGACATAGGCCGGGTTGTTGATGATGGTCATCACCTTGCGCGCACCCAGGCGCTTGGCCAGCAGCGACGACATGATGTTGGCCTCGTCGTCGTTGGTCAGGGCCAGGAAGATGTCGGCGTCGGCGATGTTCTCCTCCAGCATCAGGTCCTTGTCCGAGGCGCTGCCCTGCAGCACCACGGTGCTTTCCAGGGTGTCGGAAAGGTGTCGGCAACGGGCCGGACTCATCTCGATGATCTTCACCTGGTAGCGGCTTTCGATAGCCTCGGCCAGGCGTTCGCCGATCTGCCCGCCACCGGCGATGACCACACGTTTGTTGGTTTCGTCGATACGGCGCAGCTCACCCATCACCGCGCGGATGTCCTTCTTCGCGGCGATGAAGAACACTTCGTCGTCGGCTTCGATCACCGTGTCGCCCCGCGGGGTGATCGGGCGGTCGCGGCGGAAGATGGCCGCCACGCGGGTGTCGACGTTGGGCATGTGCGCGCGGATCTGGCGCAGTTGCTGACCTACCAGCGGGCCGCCGTAGTACGCCTTCACTGCCACCAGTTGGGCCTTGCCTTCGGCGAAGTCGATTACCTGCAGCGAGCCCGGGTGCTCGATCAGGCGCTTGATGTAGTTGGTCACCACCTGCTCGGGGCTGATCAGGACGTCGACCGGGATATGGTCGTTGTCGAACAGCTCTTCGCGGGTCAGGTAGGCCGACTCGCGCACCCGGGCGATCTTGGTCGGCGTGTGGAACAGCGAATAGGCCACCTGGCAGGCGACCATGTTAGTCTCGTCACTGTTGGTTACCGCCACCAGCATGTCGGCGTCGTCGGCACCGGCCTGGCGCAGCACCGTAGGCAGCGAGCCGCGGCCTTGCACGGTGCGGATGTCCAGGCGGTCGCCCAGGTCGCGCAGGCGGTCGCCGTCCGTGTCGACCACGGTGATGTCGTTGGCTTCGCTGGCCAGGTGCTCCGCCAGCGTACCGCCTACCTGCCCTGCGCCGAGGATGATGATCTTCATCCGCTACTCCCTACCTTTTGTTCTTATCCGCGCGAGGCGGCGATCTTGATCAGCTTGGCATAGTAGAAACCGTCGTGGCCGCCTTCCTGGGCCAGCAACTGGCGGCCGTGGGGCTGGCGCAGGCCGGCTTCGGTGGCCAGGTCCAGCTCACGGGCGCCCGGGGTGCGGGCGAGGAAGGCATCGATCACTTCGGTGTTCTCGGTCGGCAGGCTGGAGCAGGTTGCGTACAGCAGCATTCCGCCCACTTCCAGGGTCGGCCACAGGGCATCGAGCAGCTCGCCTTGCAGCGTGGCCAGGGCCGGGATGTCGTCGGCCTGACGGGTCAGCTTGATGTCCGGGTGACGGCGGATCACGCCGGTGGCCGAGCACGGTGCGTCGAGCAGGATGCGCTGGAACGGCTTGCCGTCCCACCAGCTGGCGGTGTCGCGGGCATCGCAGGCGATCAGCTCGGCGTCCAGTTGCAGGCGGTCGAGGTTCTCGCGCACGCGGGTCAGGCGCTTGGCTTCGAGGTCGATGGCCACCACGTGGGCCAGGCCGGCTTCGGCTTCCAGCAGGTGGCAGGTCTTGCCGCCTGGTGCACAGCAGGCGTCGAGCACGCGCTGGCCGGGGGCCAGTTCCAGCAGGTCGGCGGACAGCTGCGCGGCTTCGTCCTGCACGCTCACCCAGCCTTCGGCAAAGCCTGGCAGGCCGCGCACGTCGCAGGCTTCGGCCAACACGATACCGTCACGGCTGTACTGGCAGGCGCTGGCGCCAATACCTGCCTCGGCCAGCAGTGCCAGGTAGGCATCGCGGCTGTGGTGGCGACGGTTGACCCGCAGGATCATCGGCGGGTGGGCGTTGTTGGCGGCGCAGATGGCTTCCCACTGCTCCGGCCAGAAGGCCTTGAGCGACTTCTGCAGCCAGCGCGGGTGGGCGGTGCGTACCACCGGGTCGCGTTCCATGCCGGCCAGCAATTCTTCGCCTTCGCGTTGGGCGCGGCGCAGCACGGCGTTGAGCAGGCCCTTGGCCCACGGCTTCTTCAGCTTGTCGGCACAGCCGACGGTCTCGCCGATGGCCGCGTGGGCCGGGATACGGCTGTAGAACAGCTGGTACAGGCCGACCAGCAGCAGCGCCTGCACATCGGCATCGGCGGCCTTGAACGGCTTCTGCAGCAGCTGCGCGGCCAGCAGGTCGAGGCGTGGCTGCCAGCGCGCGGTGCCGAACGCCAGGTCCTGGGTCAGGCCGCGGTCGCGTTCATCGACCTTGTCCAGTTGCGCCGGCAGCGAGCTGTTCAGCGAGGCCTTGCCACTGAGCACAGCGGCAAGGGCACGGGCGGCGGCGAGGCGTGGGTTCATTGGCCCAGCACCTTGCCGCTGGCGAATTTCTCGCGACGGCTGTTGAACAGGTCGCTGAAGTTCAGCGGCTTGCCGCCGGGCAGTTGCAGGCGGGTCAGGCTCAGCGCCTGATCACCGCAGGCGACCACCAGGCCGTCCTTGCTGGCGGAGAGGATCTCGCCGGGGGTGCCTGTCGCTGTGGACAAGTTGGCGGCCAGCACTTTCACGCTTTCGCCATCGAGGGTGCTGTGGCAAACCGGCCACGGGTTGAAGGCACGGATCAGGCGTTCCAGCTCGACGGCCGGGCGGCTCCAGTCGATGCGTGCTTCGTCCTTGTTCAGCTTGTGCGCGTAGGTGGCCAGGGCATCGTCCTGCACTTCACCGTGCAGCGAACCATCGGCCAGGCCGGCGATGGCTTGTACGACTGCGGGCGGGCCCATCTCGGCCAAGCGGTCGTGCAGGCTGCCGCCGGTGTCTTCGGCGCTGATCGGGGTGACCACCTTGAGCAGCATCGGGCCGGTATCCAGGCCCGCTTCCATACGCATCACGGTCACACCGCTCTCGGCGTCGCCGGCTTCCACGGCGCGCTGGATCGGTGCGGCACCGCGCCAGCGTGGCAGCAGGGAGGCATGGCTGTTGATGCAGCCCAGGCGCGGGATATCCAGCACCACCTGCGGCAGGATCAGGCCATAGGCGACCACCACCATCAGGTCCGGCTTCAGCGCGGCCAGTTCGGCCTGGGCTTCGGCGTTGCGCAGGGTCGGCGGCTGGAACACCGGGATGTCATGGGCCACAGCCAGTTGCTTGACCGCGCTCGGCATCAGCTTCTGGCCGCGGCCGGCCGGGCGGTCGGGCTGGGTGTAGACGGCCACGATCTCGTACGGGCTGTCGAGCAGGGCCTTGAGGTGTTCGGCGGCAAACTCTGGAGTGCCTGCAAAGACGATGCGCATGGAGTTCTCGCTTCAAAAAAGAAAAAGGCTTGCCGGAGCAAGCCTTCTGGAAGGTGGGGATCAGGCTTGCTGGCGGTGCTGCTTTTCCAGCTTTTTCTTGATCCGGTCGCGCTTGAGCTGCGACAGGTAGTCGACGAACAGCTTGCCGTTGAGGTGATCGAATTCGTGCTGTACGCACACCGCCAGCAGGCCTTCGCACTCCAGCTCGTATGGCTTGCCGTCGCGGTCCTGGGCCTTGACCCGCACACGCAGCGGGCGGTCGACGTTCTCGTAGAAGCCAGGTACCGACAGGCAGCCTTCCTGGTACTGGCCCATGTCATGGGTCAGCTCTTCGACTGTGGGGTTGATGAAGACGCGCGGCTCGCTGCGGTCTTCACTGAGGTCCATGACCACGACCTGCTGGTGCACGTTGACCTGGGTGGCGGCCAGGCCGATGCCAGGGGCTTCGTACATGGTTTCAAACATGTCGTCGATCAGCTGACGCAGGGCGTCGTCGAACACCGTCACCGGCTTGGCGATGGTGCGCAGGCGCGGGTCCGGGAATTCGAGAATGTTCAAGATGGCCATAAGGTCAGGCAGTCACTGTGCGTTCGGTTGAAAACTGAGCACACATAATAAAGGGAAACGGGGATTTCAGCACCTGGCAAAGCTCGGCTAGGGTTTTCAAGGGCCGCTTATAGCCCATTCGATGGACAGGTTGTCAAAGCGTTATCAACAAAGTTATCCACAGTTTTTGCCACGTCGATGGCCCCAATACGATCAAGGATGATCCCCATGCAGACCTACCATTCGTCGCCTCTTCCGCCTGCCGAACTGGAGGCGCGATTACGCCTGCACCGGCTGCCGGAAACGGGATTGCGTCGTTTTAACACCTTGCTGGATGCCTTTGGCAGTGCCTCTTCGGCACTGTGCGCACCGGCCGGCGCGTGGCGCGCATTGGGCATACCACAGGCCACTATCGATGCCCGGCGCAGTGCCGAAGTACGTGAGGGTGCACTGGCTGCAATGGCCTGGTTAGAGCGCCCGGGCCAGCATTTACTGATGTGGGATGGCCCTGGCTACCCGCCACTATTGGCGGAAATCGACGATGCCCCTCCGCTGCTTTTCGTCGCTGGCAACCCGGCCTTGCTCGAGCGCCCACAGCTGGCAATTGTGGGCAGCAGGCGTGCTTCACCCCCGGCGCTCGATACTGCTGCGGCATTTTCCCGCTACCTGGCGCAGGCCGGTTTCACCATTACCAGCGGCTTGGCCGTGGGCATCGACGGTGCCGCTCATCGGGCCGCATTGCAGGCTGGTGGGGGCACGGTTGGCGTGCTCGGTACGGGGTTGCAAAAACTTTATCCACAGCGCCACAAGTCGCTTGCGCAAGCGATGATCGACAATGGTAGCGCGCTGGTTTCCGAGTACCCGCTGGATGCCGGGCCGCTGCCCGGCAACTTCCCGCAGCGCAATCGCATCATCAGTGGCCTGTCGCTGGGCGTGCTGGTGGTCGAGGCCAGCCTGGCCAGTGGTTCGCTAATCACCGCGCGGCTGGCTGCCGAGCAAGGCCGCGAGGTGTATGCCATACCGGGCTCCATTCACCACCCCGGTGCCAAGGGCTGCCACCAGTTGATCCGTGACGGCGCGCTGCTGGTGGAGAGCGTGGAGCAGATATTGGAAAGCCTGCAGGGCTGGCAGAACCTGCCGCCTGCGGTTGTGGATAAATTCGACCATCCCCTGCTCGCCCTGCTGCATGCTGCGCCACAAACCAGCGAAAGCCTGGCCCACTGCAGCGAGCTGCCGCTGGCCGACGTGCTGGCGCAGCTGACCGAACTGGAGCTGGAAGGCCGGGTCAGCAATGAAGCCGGGCGTTGGTTTGCCCGCGCGGGCTAAGTACACTGCTCACAAGCAAGGTATATAGGCGGAGTAACAGAAATGGTGAGCAGTTTTCGTGTGCAACAAGCCGCACGTGAGATCCGGGCGGGCGCAGTGATCGCCTACCCTACGGAAGCGGTCTGGGGCCTGGGCTGCGACCCGTGGAACGAGGACGCGGTGTATCGCCTGCTGGCGCTGAAGTCGCGGCCAGTGGATAAAGGCCTGATCCTGGTAGCCGACAACATCCGCCAGTTCGACTTCTTGTTCGAGGATTTCCCCGAAGACTGGATCGACCGCATGGGCAGCACCTGGCCGGGGCCGAACACCTGGCTGGTACCGCACCAGAACCTGTTGCCCGAGTGGGTGACCGGGGAGCATGACACCGTGGCGCTGCGGGTCAGCGACCACCCGTTGGTGCGCGAGCTGTGTGCGTTGGTGGGGCCGTTGATTTCCACTTCGTGCAACCCGGGCGGGCGCCCGGCGGCGAAGACCCGGTTGCGGGTGGAGCAGTACTTCCATGGGCAGCTGGATCTGGTACTGGGCGGGGCATTGGGTGGAAGGAAGAACCCGAGTGTGATCCGTGACCTGGTGACTGGCGAAGTCGTTCGCCCGGGCTGATACCGCTGGCGAGGGCTTCGCCCTCGATCGCCGGCAAGCCAGCTCCCACAGGGATTTCACAAGGCTTGAAGGCAATGCTGGACCTTGTGGGAGCTGGCTTGCCGGCGATTGGGCCGCAAAGCGGCCCCAGAACCCCGCAGATTTTTCTGATTTTGTCTCGAATGGCTGTCCAGCTTGTGGCTTGGGAAATATCCTACGAGCCGCGTCCTCTGCCATCACCTTCTCAGTGGGAACCTCTGCCCTTAGGCTTCAGCCGTCGCCGAATAACTCGGCGATCGGGTGTGGTAACCCGGGTTCTGGGTGATCTTGGCAGTCCATGGCGGCTGTTCGCAGGAGGCTTCGTGCCTGCTGGGTTTTAGATCTCCCACCCGGTTTACCACCCTGCGTACAGCTGCCACCTATTCGTGTGGTAACGACTGGGTGGTGCCATGAAGCGAGATCTAGTGATGAAGAAGATTGTCCCCGATCCACCCCTACCCTGCACATCCACCCGCCCCTTCGGCCGCTGCGACGCCGGCCACGAACCGCTGTTCACCGTAAACCCGAACATTTCCGCCGAGGACGCCTTGGTTCATGTAGCTCTGTATCTGCGAGGCGCCTACGAAACGGGCTCGAAAGCCCTCGAGTACCTGCGCGAAGAAGGCCGTGGCATGTATTGGTCGAGCCTGCATTCCATTGAATTGGCGGAGGGATTGGTGGAGGCGATTCTCGATGGTATCGAGTCGATACCAACCACCCGTCCCCCACAGGCATAGCGCCATATTCAAGGCCGACGCAGTACCTGTGGGAGCGGGCGCGCCCGCGAACACCGGCGCAGCCGGTGCCATGCACCGCGGTGCTTGCTTCGCGGGCATGCCCGCTCCCACAGGGATAGCGCTGTATTCAACGCCGACGCAGTACCTGTGGGAGTGAACTCAAGGAAGCAGAATTGTGGAACCCACAGTCCGCCGAGCCGACAGCTCCGCCTGTGCCTTGGCCGCCTCACTCAGCGGATACCGCTGTTGGATATCCACAACCAGCTTGCCGCTACCAATCATCGCAAACAGGTCATCGGCCATGGCCTGGGTATTCTCGGCATTGTTGGCATAGGTCGCCAACGTCGGCCGGGTCACATACAGCGAGCCCTTCTGCGCCAGGATACCCAGGTTCACCCCGCTCACTGCTCCCGAGGCATTGCCAAAGCTCACCATCAACCCGCGCGGCTGCAGGCAGTCCAGCGAGGTCAGCCAGGTGTCGGCACCCACACCGTCATACACCACCGGGCATTTCTTGCCGTCGGTCAGCTCCAGCACCCGCTGGGCCACGTCTTCACGGCTGTAGTCGATGGTCGCCCACGCCCCCAGCGCCTTGGCCCGCTCGGCCTTCTCGGCAGAGCTCACGGTCCCGATCAGCTTGGCGCCCAAGGCCTTGGCCCACTGGCACGCCAACGAACCCACGCCGCCAGCTGCTGCGTGGAACAGGATCACGTCACCCGCCTTCACCTCATAGGTCTGCTTCAGCAGGTACTGCACGGTCAAACCCTTGAGCATCACCGCTGCCGCCTGCTCGAAGCTGATGTTGTCGGGCAGCTTCACCAGGTTGGCTTCCGGCAGCGTGTGCACCTCGCTATACGCGCCCAGCGGGCCGCCGGCATGGGCCACGCGGTCACCCACTTTCAGCCGGGTCACGCCCTCGCCCACGGCCTCGACCACGCCAGCCGCTTCAGTGCCCAGCCCCGAAGGCAGGGATGGCGGCGCATACAGCCCGCTGCGGAAGTAGGTATCGATGAAGTTCAGGCCGATCGCATGGTTACGCACACGCACCTGCTGTGGCCCTGGCGGGGCAGGTTCGAACTCCACAAACTGCAGCACTTCCGGGCCGCCATGCTGGCTGAACTGGATACGCTTGGCCATCTCGCACTCCTGTCGTATGGGTCGGGAAAGGCCTTCTATCGGACGCCTTTGCTTGATCGCCGTCAACTGCGGCGCGCGGGCTGGGGGTGGTATGCTACGCGGCGAATTCTTCCCTGCCCGTTCCTGGTGACCCGATGACTAGCCGCACCGAGGCCGTGAAAGCCTACCTGCTCGACCTGCAAGACCGCATCTGCTCTGCCCTCGAAGCTGAAGACGGCGGCGCCCGCTTCGTCGAGGACGCCTGGGTGCGCGAAGCCGGTGGCGGGGGCCGCACGCGGGTGATCGGCGATGGCAAGGTGATCGAGAAAGGCGGGGTCAACTTTTCCCACGTGTTCGGCGCTGGTCTGCCGCCGTCGGCCAGTGCCCACCGCCCCGAGCTGGCGGGCCGTGGCTTCGAGGCCCTGGGCGTGTCGCTGGTGATCCACCCGCACAACCCGCATGTGCCCACTTCCCACGCCAACGTGCGCTTCTTCATTGCCGAAAAGGAAGGTGAAGAGGCTGTCTGGTGGTTCGGCGGCGGCTTCGACCTGACCCCGTACTACGGCAATGAAGAAGACTGCATTCACTGGCACCGTGTGGCCGAGCAGGCCTGCGCGCCGTTCGGCGCCGACGTGTACCCGCGCTACAAGGCCTGGTGCGACCGCTACTTCCACCTCAAGCACCGTGGCGAGCCACGCGGCATCGGTGGCCTGTTCTTCGATGACCTGAACGAGTGGGACTTCGACACCTGCTTCGCCTTCATCCGCGCCATCGGCGACGCCTACGTCAACGCCTACCTGCCGATCATCCAGCGCCGCAAGGACACCCCTTACACCCCGCAGCAGCGCGAGTTCCAGGAATACCGCCGTGGCCGCTACGTGGAGTTCAACCTGGTCTACGACCGTGGCACCCTGTTCGGCCTGCAGTCCGGTGGCCGCACCGAGTCCATCCTCATGTCGCTGCCGCCGCAGGTGCGCTGGGGCTACGACTGGAAGGCCGCGCCCGGCAGTGAAGAAGCGCGCCTGACCGAGTACTTCCTGCAGGACCGCGACTGGCTCGGCCAGTAAGCCTGTGGACAATCAAGGAGCCGTCATGGACCAGTATGTCGTTTTTGGTAACCCCATCGGCCACAGCAAGTCGCCGCTGATCCATCGCCTGTTCGCCGAACAGACTGGCCAGGACCTGGAATACGCCACCCTGCTGGCGCCGCTGGACGAGTTCAGCGACTGCGCGCGCGGCTTCTTCAAGCAAGGCCGCGGTGGCAACGTCACCGTGCCGTTCAAGGAAGAGGCCTTCCGCCTGTGCGACAGCCTGACCCCGCGTGCCCAGCGCGCTGGCGCGGTGAACACGCTGAGCAAGCTGGCCGATGGCAGCCTGCAGGGCGACAACACCGATGGCGCTGGCCTGGTGCGCGACCTGACGGTGAATGCGGGGGTCGAGCTGGCGGGCAAACGCATTCTGATCCTGGGTGCTGGTGGCGCGGTGCGTGGCGTGCTGGAGCCGATCCTGGCGCACAAGCCGCAGTCGCTGGTGATTGCCAACCGGACTGTGGAGAAGGCCGAGCAGCTGGCGCGTGAGTTCGATGAGCTGGGGCCGGTGGTAGCCAGCGGGTTTGCCTGGTTGCAGGAACCGGTGGATGTGATCATAAATGCCACCTCGGCGAGCCTGGCCGGTGAGTTGCCGCCGATTGCCGACAGCCTGGTCGAGGCGGGGCGCACGGTTTGCTACGACATGATGTATGGCAAGGAGCCTACGCCGTTTTGCCAGTGGGCAGAGAAGCTGGGGGCGGCCAAGGTGCTGGATGGGCTGGGGATGCTGGCTGAGCAGGCGGCTGAGGCGTTCTTTATCTGGCGTGGGGTGCGGCCGGATACGGCGCCAGTGTTGGCTGAGTTGCGCCGGCAGCTGGCTCGGGGCTGAGATTGTTGGGGGCCGCTTTGCGGCCCATCGCAGGCAAGCCAGCTCCCACAGGGATATCACAAGGCCTGAGGCCGGCGCTGTCCCTGTAGGAGCTGGCTTGCCTGCGATGGGCTGCAAAGCAGCCCCAATATCTCAGCCTCACTCCTCAAACCGGATCGGGCACAACTCCACCCCTTCCAGCTTCTGCAATTCCTCGATCACCTGCGGCCTGGCCCGGTGCAGGGTCAGACTCCCCCCCGCCCGCCGCAACCGCCGCGCCTCGCGGTGCAACATATCCACACCCGAGTAATCGATGAAGTTCACCTGCCGCGCATCGATCACCACATGCGGCCCCTGGCAGCGCTGCAAGCGCACCTGCAGGTAATGCGCCGCACCAAAGAAGATCGACCCGCCCACCCGCAGCACGTCCGCCTCCCCTTCACGGCTTTGTTGCACCCGTGGCCGCGAGGTGCGCTTCAGATAGAAGAACAGCGACGCCAGCACTCCGGCATAGATCGCCGTCTGCAGCTCCAGCAACAAGGTCGCTGCCGCCGTCAGCGCCATTACCAGAAACTCCGAGCGGCTGACCCGGAACAGCGCACGAATCCCCCGGTGGTCCACCAACCCCCAGCAGATCAGCAGGATGCTGCCGGCCATGGCCGGAATCGGCAGGTGCGCGATCAGACCGGCCCCGGCAACGGCGAACACCGCCACCCACAGCGCCGAGAATACCCCGGCCATGGGCGAGCGGGCGCCGGCGTCGTAGCTCAGCCCGGAGCGGGTGAAGGAGCCGGAAGACAGGTAGCCAGAGAAAAACGCACCGACGATGTTCGACAGGCCCTGTGCGCGTATTTCCTGGTCTGCGTCGATCAACTGCTCTGAACGTGCCGACAACGAGCGGGCAATCGACAGACTGGTGACCAACCCGAGCATGCCCACTGCCACGGCGCTGGGCAGCAGGCGCAGGATCAGTTCCACATCCAGCAAGGGCAGTGGGCTGAAGGGTGGCAGTTGGCCGGTGAATGCCGGCACACGCGGCACATGGCCAAAGAACCCAGGCAGCAGCCAGGCCAGCAGGCTTACCAAAATCAGGCTTATCAACAGGCTGGGCCAGCGTGGGCGCCAGAGCTTGAAGGCCACGCCGATCGCCACTGTGGCCAGGCCCAGAATCAAGGACGGCAGGTCGACCTCGCCGGCATGGCTGGCCAGGTCCTGCACGGTCTTCAGCGCCGTGGCCTGGCTTGGCAGGTCCATGCCCAGCAGGTTGGGCAGCTGGCCCAGGGCAATGACGACAGCGGCGCCCAGGGTGAAGCCGAGCACCACGGAATGGGAGACGAAATTGACCAGTGCGCCGAAGCGCAAAAGCCCCAGCAGCAACTGGAAGATGCCGCCGAGGAAGGTCAGCAGCAGCACCAAGGTGACATAGTCGGCGCTGCCGGCCACGGCCAGCGGGCTGATGCTGGCGTAGAGGACGATGGAGATGGCAGCCGTCGGGCCACAGATCAGGTGCCAGGACGAGCCCCACAGGCAGGCGATCAGCACTGGCACGATGGCGGCGTACAGCCCGTATTCGGCCGGCAGGCCGGCGATCAGGGCATAGGCGATGGATTGCGGCAGGGCGAGGATTGCACCGCTCAGGCCCACCAGCAGGTCCTGGCGCAGGCTGCGGCCCGATTGGCGGGGGAGCCAGGAGAGGAAGGGCAGCAGGTGAGTGAGGCGATGCATGGGTTATCCACATTCCTTACTGTTTCGCCAATCCCTGTGGGAGCGGGCGCGCCCGCGAAGAAGCCGCCGCGTTGGATGGCACCGGCTTCGCCGGTGTTCGCGGGCATGCCCGCTCCCACAGGGATAGAGGTTTTGCTTGTGAGGTTACAGTTTGGCTTTGACGGCCTCCAGCGCATTGCCATCGGCCTTGGTCGTCACCCCGGCCAACCACCCTTCCAGCAACTCGGGGTGCGCCTTCAGCCAAGCCTTGGCCGCATCATCGAAGCTGATCTTCTTGTCCACAACTTCGGCCATGATGGTGTTTTCCATGTCCAGCGTGAACTTCAGGTTGCCCAGCAGCTTGGCCGCATTCGGGCAGGCTTGTGGATAACCCTTGCGGGTCAGGGTATACACCTCGCCCTTGCTGCCAAACCATTTTTCCCCGCCGCTCAGGTAATGCATCTTCAGCTTCACGTTCATCGGGTGCGGGGTCCAGCCGAGGAAGGTGATGAACTGCTGTTTCTTCACCGCCCGGTCGACCTGCGCCAGCATCGCCTGCTCGCTGGACTCCACCAGCTTCCACTGGCCGAGGTTGAATTCATTCTTGTCGATGATTTCCTTCAACGACAGGTTGGCCGGTGCCCCGGAACCGATCCCGTACAGCTTCTTGTCGAACTGGTCGGCGTGTTTCTGCAAGTCGGCAAAATCCTTCACCCCGGCATTCCACACATAGTCGGGCACTGCCAGGGTGAACTCGGTTCCTTCCAGGTTGCGTGAAAGCTGCTGCACATCGCCGTTGGCGATGAACTTGTCATGAAAGCCCTGCTGTGCCGGCATCCAGTTGCCGAGGAAGGCATCGACGCGGCCATCCTTGAGGCCGCCGTAGATGATCGGCACGGCCAGGCTGTCGATTTTCACCTGGTAACCCAGGCTTTCCAGAAGCAGGCGGGCCAAGGCGTTGGTCGTGGCGATGTCGCTCCAGCCGGGGTCGGCCATCTTCACGGTGGTGCATTGCGCGTCGCTGTCGGCGGCGTGGGCCGTGGCGGTACCCAGGCTCAGGGCCAGGGCGAACACGGCGGCGGAGAACTTGTACATGGCGGCCTCTTTTCTCAATCCAGGGGGGCGGGCTGTGGATAACGTGCCTTGCGCTCGAGGTCGTCGAGATCGATGTGGTTGCGCATGTACTGTTGGCTGGCATCCACCAACGGTTGGTGGTCCCAGCTTTTCAGCTTGCCGATGGCCAGCGCCTCGGCCACCAGGCGGCGGCGCCGCTGGCTGGCAAGAACCTGCTGGCGCAGGCTGGGGATATCCCAACGTTGCTGTGCTTCATCGACAAATGCCTGCAGCAGCGCTTGGTGTTCCGGGCTGCCGGTGAGGTTCTCCCGCTCGTGCGGGTCGCGGCTCAGGTCATAGAGTAGGCATGGGTCGTCTTCGCTGTACACGAACTTGTACGGCCCGCGGCGGATCATCATCAGCGGGCCGACGGTGCCTTCGGCCATGTATTCGCCGATCACTTCGTCATGGCCGCCCTGCCCTTGCAGGTGGCCGACCAGCGAGCGGCCATCCAGGTGCAGGTGGTTATCCACAGCACCTCCGGCCAGCTCGACCAGGGTCGGCAGCAGGTCGCAGGTAGACACCGAGGCACTGACCCGGGCTGGCGCGAAGCGCTTCGGCGCGTGCACCAGCAGCGGCACCCGCGCCGACATCTCGAACCAGTGCATCTTGTACCAGAGGCCACGCTCGCCAAGCATGTCGCCGTGGTCGCCGGAGAACACGATCAGGGTGTCGTCGGCCAGGTTGCATTCCTCCAGGGTCTGCAGCAGCAGGCCGATATTGTCATCGATGTAGCTGCAGGCGCCGAAGTAGGCACGGCGGGCGTCACGGATCTTGTCCACAGGCAGCGGCTTGTTCCACAGGTCGTAGACCTTCAGCAGGCGCTGTGAGTGCGGGTCGAGTTCTGCCTGGTCGAATTCGGCGCGGGGCATGGGGATATCCACACCCTCGTAGCGATCCCAATAGCGCCGGGGGATGGTGTAGGGGTCGTGCGGGTGGGTCATCGACACGGTCAGGCAGAACGGTCGGCCATCGTTTTCGCGCACATGGTCGTACAGGTACTGGCGCGCCTTGAACACCACTTCCTCATCGAAATCCAGCTGGTTGGTGCGCACGCACGGGCCGGCCTGCAGTACCGAGGACATGTTGTGATACCAGCTCGGGCGCACGTCCGGCTCATCCCAGTTCACCGCCCAGCCGTAGTCGGCGGGGTAGATGTCGCTGGTCAGGCGTTCTTCGTAGCCATGCAGCTGGTCCGGGCCGCAGAAGTGCATCTTGCCCGACAGCGCGGTGCGGTAGCCAAGGCGGCGCAGATAGTGGGCGTAGGTCGGCACATCGGCGGGGAAGTCGGCGGCGTTGTCGTAGGCGCCGATGCGACTGGGCAACTGGCCGCTGACCAGGGTAAAGCGCGACGGCGCGCACAACGGGCTGTTGCAGTAAGCCGAGTCGAACACCACCGCCTGTTCGGCAAGGCGGCTCAGGTGCGGCATCTGGATCGGCGAAGAGGCGTAGATCGGCAGCAAGGGCGCGGCCATCTGGTCGGCCATGATGAACAGGATATTCGGGCGCGTCATGGTGGCTTCCATCGTTGAGGGTTATGCGAACCGCTTGCCTATCAAGATGCGACTGTGGATAACATGGGTAAAGCCCACGGTGGGCAATGACTGGGATTAGCCACGCTTATGTTTGACCACCTTGCCGAGCTGTCGCTGGATACCTTGCGCGTGTTCGAGGCCGCCGCACGGTTGCGCGGCTTTACCGCCGCGGCGCTGGAGCTGGGTACCACGCAGCCAGCGGTGAGCCAGCAAGTAAAACGGCTGGAGGCACAGTTGGGCACGCGCCTGTTCGACCGCATTTACCGGGGTATCGAGCTGACCGAGGCTGGCCAGGTGCTGTTCGAACAGGTGCATCAGGGCCTGCAGGCCATGGAGGACGGCATCGCCCAGGCCAGTGGGCGCGGCCAGCGCGAAGTGCTGCAGGTGGCTACCGACTTCGCCTTTGCGGCGTTCTGGCTGATGCCACGGCTGCAGCGTTTTCACGAGGCTTATCCACAGGTGGACGTGAGCCTGGTGACCGGTGAGCGCAGTCAGGGCATGTTGCGACCGGACATCGATGTGGCGGTGCTGTTTGGCGACGGGCGTTTTCACCAGGGCGAGAGCCGCTGGCTCTTCGATGAGGAGGTTTTCCCTGTATGCAGCCCCCGGCTGATTCATGGCAAACCCTTGTCAGCCGTGGCTTTGCAACGATTGCCCTTGCTGCACTTGAAGGGCGAGCAGGCTAGCCGTTGGTTTGACTGGGCGGGGGTGTTTCGCGGGTTTGGTGTGGCCAGCCCGCCGCCGGCCGGGCAGTTGCGGTTTGATAACTATACGTTGCTGATCCAGGCGGCGATTGCCGGGCAAGGGGTGGCGATTGGCTGGGGGCACCTGGTGGATGGGCTGGTGGAGCAAGGGTTGCTATGCCGGCCGTTGGAGGGGAGTTTGCGCTCGGCGCGCGGGTATTACGCGGTGCTGCCACCACGCAAGCGGCGTGGGGCGTTGATCGAGCGGTTTGTGGATTGGCTGGAGCAAGAGCGTAGCCTTTGAGATTTTGGGGCCGCTTTGCGGCCCATCGCGACACAAGGCCGCTCCTACAAGGCCGGCCCGTGTAGGAGCGGCCTTGTGTCGCGATGGGCTGCACAGCAGCCCCGGCAATCTAGACCACGAAGTTCAGATGCTCGCCCCGGTGCAAATCCAGCTCCAGCATATCCACCATCCCTGCCGCGACCCTGGCCAGGTGCCGCAACGGCTCGGCCAACCCCGGCTCCAGCGTACCTTCGGTGCTGCGAAAATGCTCCATCCCCAACCCGGCCAGTTCCTGCGGGGCATTGATCAGCGTCCAGTGCAAGGGACTGCGCTGTAACCCGTCCACCACCTGGTCCACACATTCCCGCTCCGCCTCGCTGTACTTGCCCGGCTCATCCAGCACATCGAAATCGCCCACCAGCAACAGCCGGCGTATAGTCGTACGCTTCAGCCCCGCCACCAGCGCCTCGCTCATGCGGGCTTGCCCGGGCAGATCGCCCGGCGCCAGCGTCGACAACAGGGCAATTACTGCCGACCCGCCAGCCGCGCCCTGCTCCGCCTGGTCGGCATCGCCCAGCCCGCCTATCTTGAAATGCAGGCCGGGGCGCGGTGCATGGCGGTTGAGGTCGTCGACCACGGCGGTGACTTCGTGCTGGCGCGACAGCAGCTCTACCATCAGGGCGTTGCCCAGGCTGCTTTCAGGCCCGAACAGGACCAGTTTGAACACTGGGGTTTCGGCGTTTTTCACTGCATCACTCCCTTTGCAGGTGGTGATGGTTGGACCGCAATCAGGAGTTATCGTGCAGAGGATCAAGGGTTACCACGCCCACGTTTACTACGACGCAGCGACCATGGACCAGGCCCGTGAACTGTGCGAGGAGGCGGCGCGGCTGTTTCCCGTGACCATGGGGCGCATGCACCAGAAACCGGTGGGGCCGCACCCGGACTGGAGCTGCCAGCTGGCCTTCGAACCGGAGTTTGTGGGGGTGGTGCTGCCGTGGTTGGCGCTGTATCGGAAGGGGTTGGTGGTATTCATGCACCCGCTGACCGGGGATGAGCTGGCGGACCACCGTGACCATGCGATCTGGATGGGGGCGGTGCGGCCGCTGGATCTGTCGATTTTCGGGGGTTAGATCTTCATGGTCTGTACTGGCCTCATCGCCGGCAAGCCAGCTCCCACAGGGATATCACAGGGCCTGAGGGCGGCGCTGTACCTGTGGGAGCTGGCTTGCCGTCGATGAAGGCGACGCGGTTTAACGGCGGGCGCCGCGCACCCCTTCAGCCAGTGCCGAGCACAGGCTCAATACATCGTTGACTGCCTGCTCGGCACTCTTGGCCTGGGCAATCTTGTCGACCAGTGCCGAGCCCACCACCACGCCGTCCGACAGGCGGGCAATGGCCGCAGCCTGCTCCGGCGTACGAATGCCAAAACCAACGCTGATCGGCAGATCGGTATGCCGACGCAGGCGGGCAATGGCTTCGGTCACGTGCTCGGTGGTCGCCGAGCCGGCGCCGGTCACACCAGCCACCGACACGTAGTAGACGAACCCGGAGCTGCGCTCCAGCACGCGCGGCAGGCGCGCGTCGTCTGTGGTCGGGGTGGTCAGGCGGATGAAGTCGATACCCGCAGCCTGGGCCGGGGTCGCCAGTTCGGCGTCGTGCTCTGGCGGCAGGTCGACGATGATCAGGCCATCGACACCCGCTTGCTTGGCTTCGGCCACGAACTTTTCCACGCCAAAGCGGTGGATCGGGTTGTAGTAACCCATCAGTACGATCGGTGTGGCCTGGTTATCCACACGGAATTCGCGAACCATCTGCAGGGTCTTGGCCAGGGTCTGACCGGCTTCCAGGGCACGCAGGGTGGCCAGCTGGATGGCCACGCCGTCGGCCATCGGGTCGGTGAACGGCATGCCCAGTTCGATCACATCGGCACCGGCTGCCGGCAGGCCCTTGAGGATCTGCAGCGAGGCGTCATAGCCCGGGTCGCCCGCGGTGACGAAGGTGACCAGTGCCGAGCGGCCTTCGGCCTTCAGCTCGGCGAAGCGTTGTTCAAGACGGCTCATGCCTGTTTCTCCTGGGCGGCCATGTGGTTCATGACGGTTTGCATGTCTTTGTCGCCGCGGCCCGACAGGCACACGACCATCAGGTGGTCCTTGGGCAGCTTCGGTGCGCGCTTGATCGCCTCGGCCAGGGCGTGGGAGCTTTCCAGGGCCGGGATGATGCCTTCCAGGCGGCAGGTGGCGTGGAACGCATCCAGCGCTTCGTCGTCGGTGATGCTGACGTACTCGACACGCTTCACTTCGTGCAGGTAGGCGTGCTCCGGGCCGATGCCCGGGTAGTCCAGGCCGGCGGAAATCGAGTGGGCGTCGGTGATCTGGCCGTCTTCGTCCTGCAGCAGGTAGGTGCGGTTGCCGTGCAGCACGCCCGGTACCCCGCCGTTCAGACTGGCGGCGTGCTTGTCGGTGTGCACGCCATGGCCACCGGCTTCGACGCCGATGATCTGCACGCTTGGCTCTTCGAGGAACTCATGGAACAGGCCCATGGCGTTGGAGCCGCCACCGACGCAGGCAACCAGGCTGTCTGGCAGGCGGCCTTCCTTCTCTTGCAGCTGGGCGCGGGTTTCCTTGCCGATGATCGACTGGAAGTCGCGGACCATGGCCGGGTACGGGTGCGGGCCGGCCACGGTACCGATCAGGTAGAAGGTGTCTTCGACGTTGGTGACCCAGTCGCGCAGGGCCTCGTTCATGGCGTCCTTCAGAGTGCCGGTGCCGGCGGTGACCGGGACGATCTCGGCGCCCAGCAGCTTCATGCGGAACACGTTGGCCTGCTGGCGCTCGATGTCGGTGGCGCCCATGTAGATCACGCAAGGCAGGCCGAAGCGGGCAGCGACGGTGGCGGTGGCCACGCCGTGCATGCCGGCGCCGGTTTCGGCGATCAGGCGCTTCTTGCCCATGCGCTTGGCCAGCAGCACCTGGCCGATGCAGTTGTTCACCTTGTGCGCGCCGGTGTGGTTGAGTTCTTCACGCTTGAAGAAGATCTTCGCGCCGCCGCAGTGCTCGGTCAGGCGCTCGGCGAAGTACAGCGGGTTGGGGCGGCCGATGTAGTCGCGCTGGAAGTAGGCCAGCTCTTCGAGGAACTTGGGGTCTGCCTTGGCCGCTTCGTATTCGCGGGCCAGGTCCAGCACCAGTGGCATCAGGGTTTCGGCCACGTAGCGGCCGCCGAACGAGCCGAACAGGCCGTTGGCGTCGGGGCCGGGGCGGTATTGGGACTGGGTCATGGGGCGCTCCAGGGCGTAATGAATGAGTGATGGGCTTTACTCTAACCACGGCAAGCCCGGCTGAAAACCGATAAGATTGCGCAAACTTGTCAGAAAAACTCACAGGTAAAATGGCCCACGACCTCCCTCCTCTCAATGCCCTGCGGGCCTTCGAGGCTACCGCACGGCTCAACAGCGTCAGCCAGGCGGCCGAAGCGCTGCACGTCACCCATGGCGCCGTCAGCCGGCAGATCAAGGTACTTGAAGAGCACCTGGGCGTCGCGCTGTTCGTGAAGGACGGGCGTGGCATCAAACTCACAGATGCCGGCGTACGTCTGCGCGATGCCAGTAGCGAAGCCTTCGACCGCCTGCGCAGCGTGTGCGCCGAGCTCAGCCACGATGTCAGCGAGGCGCCGTTCGTGCTGGGCTGCTCGGGCAGCCTGCTGGCTCGTTGGTTCATCCCGCGGTTGGGCCGGCTACAGGCGGATTTGCCAGAGCTGCGTCTACACCTGTCGGCCGGTGAAGGCGATCTGGACCCGCGGCGGCCAGGGCTGGATGCGCTGCTGGTGTATGCCGAGCCGCCATGGCCGGCGGACATGCAGGTGCATGTGCTGGCCGAGGAGCGCATCGGGCCGGTGCTCAGCCCGCATTTCGCCGGTTTCGAGCGCTTGCAGGGCGCGCCGGCCAAGGCTTTGCTGGGCGAAGCGTTGCTGCACACCACCTCGCGCCCGCAGGCTTGGCCGACCTGGGCGCTGGAACAGGGGTTGGAGCCGGCGACCCTGCACTATGGCCAGGCTTTCGAGCACCTGTATTACCTGCTGGAAGCTGCGGTGGCCGGGTTGGGTGTGGCGATTGCGCCGCAGCCGCTGGTCGCTGATGACCTGCGGGCGGGCCGTTTGAGTGCGCCGTGGGGCTTTTCACCTACCCCTGCGGCATTGGCGCTGTGGGTGCCCAGGCGCGCCGCGGACGGGCGCGCCGAGCAGTTGGCGCAGTGGCTAAGGGCAGAACTGGCGCGACAGGGCGCTTAGTTGCGTTTGCACATCAGGTACGCCGCCAGCAGGCCTAGCGCGCCAATGGCGACGCCGGCGGTGGTGTATGGGTGTTCCTGGGCATAGTCGCGGGTGGCGATGCCGGTCTGGCGGGTGCGGTGCTTCACTTCCTCGTAGGCATCGCTCAACAGGTGGCGCGAATGACGCAGGGCACTCTCGGCGTTGCTGCGGATTGCCTTCACCGATTTCTGGGACTCCTCCGACGCATCATGCTTGAGGTTTTCCAGGCTTTTCAGAAGGCTCTCGATCTCCGCTTCCATGCTTTCCAGGGACGTTCTACGCAGCGAATTGCGGTGCATGTTGACTCTCCTTTGCAGTATGGACTGTAAGGATTGCGACCTTGGGCCCGCAGGAAAGTGCGATCGAACTTTCGCCAATGGTGACCGCTCGCAGGTAAACCAGGCCTGCGCTGCTAGGCTCAATCTCACCATCATCCGAGGAGAGCGCTCATGACCGATCATCACACCTACAAGAAGATCGAACTGGTGGGGTCTTCGACCACCAGCATCGAAGAGGCGATCAACAATGCCCTGGCCGAAGCCGGCAAGAGCATCAAGCACCTGGAGTGGTTCGAGGTGATAGATACCCGTGGCCATATCCGTGACAACAAGGCGGCGCACTTCCAGGTCACGCTGAAGGTCGGCTTCCGCATCGCCAATAGCTGAAACACTGCCGGGCTGGATGAGCCCGGCATGATGGGGTATTTAGGGAGGGGGCGCCTTGGCGGGCGCCCTTTCTGATTTCATCTGCACAAGGAAAGCGAGTGATGAACAAACTGATTCTGGCGCTGGGCCTGATGACCCTGGCCGGTGGTGCGCTGGCGGCGGGCAAGCCGTGCGAGGAGCTCAAGGCAGAGATTGCGGCCAAGCTGGATGCCAAGGGTGTTACCGGCTACAAGCTGGAGATCGTCGACAAGGGCGACCCGGCCGGCAAGGTGATTGGCAGCTGCGAGGCTGGTACCAAGGAGATTGTGTACCGGCGCGGCTAATGTGCTGGCTTCTTCGCGGGCTCGCCCGCTCCCACAGGGATATCACAGGCCTGAGAGCGACGCTGTACCTGTGGGAGCGGGCAAGCCCGCGAAGAAGATCACGCGGCCTTGAGAGCCTGCGCCATCAGTTCATAGGACCGAATCCGGTCCGCATGCTCATACAAATCACAGGTAAAGATCAGTTCATCTGCCCCGGTCTGCTCCAGCAGCACTTCCACCTTGGCCCGCACCTTCTGCGGGCTACCGATCATCGCCAGGCCGAGGAAGCTGCCCACCGCATCCCGTTCATGGGGTAGCCACAACCCGTCCATGCTTTCCACCGGCGGCTTCTGCATCAGGCTCTGCCCGCGAATCAGCGCGAGGATGCGCTGGTACACCGACGTGGCCAGGTACTCGGCCTTTTCGTCGGTTTCCGCCACCACCATGGGGATGCCCAGCATCACATACGGCTTGTCCAATGTGGTCGAGGGCTTGAAGTGGTTGCGGTACACGCGGATCGCCTCGTGCATGTAGCGCGGCGCAAAGTGCGAGGCGAAGGCGTAGGGCATGCCGCGCATGCCGGCCAGTTGAGCGCTGAACAGGCTGGAGCCGAGCAGCCACATCGGTACGTCGGTGTCGTGCCCTGGCACGGCGATCACTTTTTGATCATCGGTACGCGGGCCGAGGTAGCGTGACAGTTCCTCGACATCGTCCGGGAAGTCATCCGGGCCGCCGGCGCGGTCGCGGCGCAGGGCGTAGGCGGTCATCTGGTCGGAACCCGGCGCGCGGCCCAACCCCAGGTCGATGCGCCCCGGGTACAGGCTGGCCAGGGTGCCGAACTGCTCGGCGATCACCAGCGGCGCATGGTTGGGCAGCATGACCCCGCCAGAGCCCACGCGAATGCTCGAGGTACCCCCCGCCAGGTAGCCGATCAGCACCGAAGTCGCCGAACTGGCGATGCCGTCCATGTTGTGGTGCTCGGCCACCCAGAAGCGGTTGTAGCCAAAGCGCTCGACGTGCTGCGCCAGGTCCAGCGAGTTGCGCAGCGACTGCGCCGGGCCGGCGTCGGCGCGTACTGGCACCAGGTCGAGGGTGGAAATCTTCAGGTCACGCAGCTGCGTCATGGAGCCTCCGCAAAGGTATTTGGCCACAGGCCTTTTCAACTCTGTATGGGCACATTCGACGGATTCAATGCTTGCCGTGCGATTGCTCTGAACTTGCCGTAGGCGGCTGACCTCTGAAGCCATAAGCATGTAACCCGAGACCAGGAGGCATCATGAAAAAGACAGCATCGGCGATCTGGCAAGGTGGCCTGAAGGACGGCAAAGGCCTGCTTTCTACCGAAAGCGGCGCGCTAAAGCAGAACCCCTACGGCTTCAACACCCGTTTCGAGGGCTCGCCCGGGACCAACCCGGAGGAGCTGATCGGCGCGGCGCACGCCGGCTGCTTCTCGATGGCACTGTCGATGATGCTGGGCGAAGCGGGTTTCACCCCGGACAGGATCGACACCGCTGCCGAAGTGACACTCGACAAGCAAGCTGATGGCTTTGCCATTACGGCGGTGCATCTGGTGCTCAGAGCCAAGGTGCCTGGGGCGAGTGAAGCGCAGTTCTTGCAGATCGCCGACAAGGCCAAGGCCGGGTGCCCGGTGTCCAAGGTGCTGAACGCGAAGATCAGCCTGGATGCGGCGCTGGTGGGTTGAAGCAGTGCAATGAGGGCGGTTTGTTGTAGTCTAAACAGCGTCGGCAGCACGCTGCCCTTTCAGGAGCCGTTTCATGATTCGCTTAGCAATCACCGTGTTGGCTTCCCTGGTCGCCACATCTGCGCTGGCGGCGGTCAAGCCGTGCGAGGAGCTCAAAGCCGAGATCGAGGCCAAGATCCAGGCCCAGGGTGTTTCGTCCTATACCCTGGAGATCGTGCCCAACAGCGAGGTCAAGGACCAGAACATGGTCGTCGGGACTTGCGATGGTGGGACCAAGAAGATCATTTATCAGAAGAATGATCGGTAGGTTCAGGATTTTGGGGGCCGCTTTGCGGCCCTATCGCGACACAAGGCCGCTCCTACAGGGATCGCGTATCTCCGTAGGAGCAATGCAGCCCCAGGTCAAGGAATGCAGAACACCTCGCTAGGCTCGTTCACCACCACCTTGCGGCTGCCGTCATACAGCAGCACCTGCGGTTCCATCACCGGCGCCCGTGCCTCCAGGCGATAGCGTTCACCGGCCTTGAAGTTGTCAAAGCGCACGGTCAGGTAGCAGGTTCGGTCCCTGGGCTGGGTCATGAGGCCGCCCCCATATATCTCGTAATCGAAGCGCACTACCAGTTCGTGCTTGCCTGGCGTCACCTGGAAGTAACGGCCATCCTCCAGGCGCTTGCCGTCGAGGCGGTCGGCCATGATCACCCTGCCGGGAGTCATGGTGTACAGGTCGACCCAGGCCTGCTTTGGGTCGACGGGGGGCAAGGGGCTGGCGCAAGCCCCCAGTGCACTGAGGGCGATCAGCATCATGGGCTGGCGCATGGCAAGACTCCCACTTGCGATTCATAGGCTACAAGCATAGCGCCGTTTGTGCGTTTCAGGTGCGCTGGCAGCCTGCAGGCAAGCCCTGGCCAACCAGTTTTTGCTGATGGTCGTAGAGTTTGATCCAGGGGCGGAAACCGATGCTGCCAGCCTGCAGCTGGTAGCGCTGGCCGGCACTGAAATCCTTGAAGGTCAGTTTGACCTGGCAATCCCGCCACAAAGGCTCCTCGACCGGGCCGATATTGCTGGGGGTAACCGGAAACTGGTAGCGCACGGTCAGCTCGTGGCTGCCGGGCTGTACTTCGAAATAACGGCTGTCGGCCCAGTCGCGTTCATCTACCTGCACGGCGTGCAGCGAGGTGTTGTCGTAGGGCGTGAGGTCGATCCAGGCCTGGTTCGGGTCCGGGTCTGGCAAGGTCGAACAGGCGGATATCAGCAACAGTGACCCGGTGACCAACAGTGCACGCATGGCGAAACTCCCCCTTGGCGAGATAGTCTTGGAGTGAATCGGCCTTGAGCGAGTCAGACAGTCCCGGATGCTTCGACTTATTCTTATGCAGCGCTCAGGCCCTGGGCCACTCGACCTTGTTTTCACCCGTTTGGTTCCCCTGCTTGCGGTGCTCCTGCTGAACGGTTGCAGCAGCGCCGCCTACTATGGGCAGTTGGCCGAGGGCCAGTGGCAGCTGCTACGCGCACGGCAGCCGGTGGATCAGGTAGTGGCCAACCCGGCCACTTCAGCGCAATTGCGCGCGCGCCTGGAACACGCCAAGCAGGCACGGGCATTTGCCAGCCAGCAGCTGAAGCTGCCGGACAACCGCAGCTACCGGGTGTACGCCGACCTTGGCCGGCCTTACGTGGTATGGAATGTGTTCGCCACCCCCGAGCTGTCGTTGCAGCCAGTGACGCACTGCTTCCCGATCGCAGGGTGTGTGGCCTATCGCGGCTATTACCAGCAAGGCGCGGCGCGTGGGGCGGCGGCGTTGATGCGCCAGGACGGCATGGATGTGTATGTGGGCGGCGTGGAGGCCTATTCGACCCTGGGCTGGTTTGACGACCCGATCCTGTCGTCGATGGTGGGCTGGAGCGACGAGCGCCTGGCCACGCTGATCTTCCATGAGCTGGCCCACCAGCGCTTCTATGTGCAGGACGACACCGAGTTCAACGAGTCGTTTGCCTCCTTCGTCGAGCAGGAAGGCACGCGGCAATGGCGCGTGGCGCGGGACCTTGCTGCCTCTGGCGGGGAGCAGGGGCAGCAGCGTGAGCAATTCGTACGGTTGGTGCTGGCCAGCCGCGAGCGATTGCAGGCGATTTATGCCGGGCCTCTGGATGATGCGCAGAAGCGGGCGGCCAAGCAGGCGGAGTTCGAGCGGCTTAGGCGGGAATACCGGCAGGTGCGTGATGCCCAGTGGGGTGGTGACAAGCGCTATGACGCCTGGATGTATGGGCCGATGAGCAATGCCAAGTTGCTGCCGTTCGGGCTGTATGACCAGTGGGTACCGGCGTTTGCGGCGGTGTTCCGTGAGGTTGACGGGGATTGGCAGCGTTTTTATCACCGGGTCGAGCAATTGGGGCGGTTGCCGATCGATGAGAGGAAGGCAGCCTTACGGAGGTTGATGGTTAGCCGGTGAGATTTTGGGGCCGCCTTGCGGCCCATCGCGACGCAAGGCCGCTCCTACAGAAGGTACGCGATCGCTTGTAGGAGCGGCCTTGTGTCGCGATGGGCTGCAAAGCAGCCCCCCAGGGCCATCAAGCCTTGAGGAACGCCTGATGCATCTCGGCCAAGGTAGTAAAGTGGTAGGCCGGCTCTTCGGCCATCAACTCTTCCTGGCTACCAAACCCGTACCCCACCGCCACCGCCTGCAAGCCATTGCTGCGCGCACCGATCAGGTCATGCTTGCGGTCGCCGATCATCAGCGTCTGCGCCGGGTCCAACCCTTCTTCATCAAGCAGGTGGCGAATCAGCTCGACCTTGTTGGTGCGCGTGCCATCCAGCTCACTGCCGTAGATCACCTTGAAGTGGTGGTCGAAGGCGAAGTGCCGGGCGATTTCACGGGCGAACTTCCACGGCTTGGAGGTGGCGATGTACAGCGTGCGACCCTGGCCGTTGAGTGCTTCGAGCAGCTCCGGCACACCTTCGAACACCAGGTTTTCGTACAGGCCGGTGACGCTGAAGCGTTCCCGATAGAAGTTCACCGCATCCCAGGCCTTGGCTTCGTCGAAGCTGTAGAACTGCATGAAGGCCTGCAGCAGGGGTGGGCCGATGAAGTGCTCGAGGCGGGTGAGGTCCGGCTCGTCGATGCCAAGTTTGGCCAGGGCATACTGGATCGAGCGGGTGATGCCCTGGCGCGGGTCGGTCAGGGTGCCGTCGAGGTCGAAGAGGATGTTTTGCTGGTGCATTTGCGGGTTCCACTTGAGTGCTGCGTGGCCTTCTTCGCGGGCTTGCCCGCTCCCACAGGACGGCACTGGCCTTGAAGGCTTCGCTAGACCTGTGGGAGCGGGCGCGCCCGCGCAGGGGTTATTCCGGTTGGTCGTAGCCTTCGGCCAAGTGCTGGTCCTTGAGCTTCACGTAGTTACTGGCGCTGTAGGCGAAAAATGCGTGTTCTTGGTCGTTCAGCAGTCGGGCCTGTTTCACCGGGCTGCCCATGTACAGGTAGCCACTGACCAGGCGCTTGCCCGGCGGTACCAGGCTGCCGGCGCCGATGATCACTTCGTCTTCGACGATGGCGCCGTCCATGATTGTGCTGCCCATGCCGACCAGGATGCGGTTGCCCAGGGTGCAGCCATGCAGCATGACCTTATGGCCGATGGTCACTTCGTCACCGATGATCAGCGGGAAGCCGTCCGGGTTGAACGGGCCGGCATGGGTAATGTGCAGCACGCTGCCGTCCTGCACGCTGGTACGCGCGCCAATGCGGATTCGGTGCATGTCGCCGCGTATCACGGTCAACGGCCAGACAGAGCTGTCTTCACCGATTTCCACGTCCCCCAGCACTACCGCCGATCGGTCGACGAAGGCCCTGGGCCCAACTTTCGGAGTGTGTTGCTGGAAGCTTCGGATGGCCATGATAGCGTCTCTCATCTGTGCCGATAGGCAGGCTGCCTGCTGCGGTCGGCG
This sequence comes from Pseudomonas sp. FGI182, assembly GCF_000511325.1. Taxonomy (NCBI): domain Bacteria; kingdom Pseudomonadati; phylum Pseudomonadota; class Gammaproteobacteria; order Pseudomonadales; family Pseudomonadaceae; genus Pseudomonas; species Pseudomonas sp. FGI182. The sequence continues at coordinate 49,292 of NZ_CP007012.1, forward strand.
TCGATTGTAATTAAGATGGGGCAGTGTTTCTTCTGCCAAGGTATCCAAACCGTGAGTGCGAACAACCCGCTTCTGCAGTCCTACGATCTGCCGCCCTTCTCGCAAATCCGTGCCGAACACGTATTGCCGGCAATCGAAGCGATCCTGGCCGACAACCGTAAAGCCATTGCCGAGATCCTCGAAAAGCAGGGCAAGAACCCTACCTGGGCTGGCCTGGTGCTGGCCATGGACGAGCTGAACGACCGCCTGGGCGCCGCCTGGAGCCCGGTCAGCCACCTCAATGCGGTGTGCAACAGCGCGCAGCTGCGCGAAGCCTACGAGTCGTGCCTGCCAGCGCTGAGCGCCTACTCTACCGAACTGGGCCAGAACCGTGCGCTGTTCGAAGCCTACCAGGCGCTGATCAACAGCCCCGAGGCCGCCGGTTTCGACGTGGCGCAAAAGACTATCCTCGAGCACGCCCTGCGTGACTTCCGCCTGTCGGGTATCGACCTGCCGGCGGATAAACAGCAACGCTACGCCGAAGTGCAGAGCAAGCTCAGCGAGCTGGGCAGCCGTTTCTCCAACCAGCTGCTCGACGCTACCCAGGCCTGGACCAAGCACGTTACCGACGAAGCCACGCTGGCCGGCCTGACCGACTCGGCCAAGGCGCAGATGGCTGCCGCCGCCCAGGCCAAGGGCCTCGACGGCTGGCTGATCACCCTGGAATTCCCCAGCTACTACGCGGTGATGACCTACGCCAGCGACCGCGCCCTGCGCGAAGAGCTGTACGCCGCCTACTGCACCCGCGCCTCGGACCAGGGCCCGAATGCCGGCCAGTTCGACAACGGCCCGGTGATGCAGGAAATCCTCGGCCTGCGCCAGGAACTGGCCGAACTGCTGGGCTACAAGAACTACGCCGAGCTGAGCCTGGCCACCAAGATGGCCGAGTCCAGCGACCAGGTGCTGAGCTTCCTGCGTGACCTAGCCAAGCGTTCCAAGCCGTTCGCCGCCCAGGATCTAGAGCAGCTCAAGGCCTACGCAGCCGAGCAGGGCTGCCCTGAGCTGGCCAGCTGGGACGCCGGCTACTTCGGCGAGAAGCTGCGCGAGCAGCGTTACAGCGTGTCGCAGGAGGCCCTGCGCGCCTACTTCCCGATCGACAAGGTGCTGGGTGGCCTGTTCAGCATCGTGCAGCGCCTGTACGGCATCGAGATCGCCGAACTCAAGGGCTTCGACAGCTGGCACCCGGATGTGCGCCTGTTCGAGATCAAGGAAAATGGCCAGCACGTCGGCCGCTTCTTCTTCGACCTCTACGCCCGCGCCAACAAGCGTGGCGGCGCCTGGATGGATGGCGCGCGTGACCGTCGCCGCACAGCCGCTGGCCAGTTGCAGAGCCCGGTGGCCAACCTGGTGTGCAACTTCACCCCGGCCGCGCCCGGCAAGCCGGCGCTGTTGACCCACGATGAAGTCACCACCTTGTTCCATGAGTTCGGCCACGGCCTGCACCACATGCTGACCCGCATCGAGCATGCCGGTGTATCCGGCATCAACGGCGTGGCCTGGGACGCGGTCGAACTGCCGAGCCAGTTCATGGAAAACTGGTGCTGGGAGCCGGAAGGCCTGGCACTGATCTCCGCCCACTACGAAACCGGTGCCCCACTGCCCCAGGACCTGCTGGACAAGATGCTGGCGGCGAAAAACTTCCAGTCGGGCATGATGATGGTGCGCCAGCTGGAGTTCTCGCTGTTCGACTTCGAGCTGCATGCCACCCATGGCGACGGCCGCAGCGTGCTGCAGGTGCTCGAAGGCGTGCGCGACGAGGTGTCGGTCATGCGCCCACCGGCGTACAACCGCTTCCCCAACAGCTTTGCGCACATCTTTGCTGGTGGTTATGCCGCGGGCTACTACAGCTACAAGTGGGCCGAAGTGCTGTCGGCCGACGCCTTCTCGCGCTTCGAGGAAGAAGGCGTGCTGAATGCCGAAACCGGCCGTGCCTTCCGTGAGGCTATCCTGGCACGCGGTGGTTCGCGCGAGCCGATGGAGCTGTTCGTCGACTTCCGTGGCCGTGAGCCTTCCATCGATGCCTTGCTGCGCCATAGTGGCCTGAGCGAGGACGCTGCAGCATGAGCGAGGTAGCCGTGAACAAGACCAAGAAACGCTTCATTGCCGGGGCGGTATGCCCGGCGTGCAGCGAGACCGACAAGTTGATGATGTGGAACGAAGACGGCGTACCGCACCGCGAGTGCGTGGCCTGCGGCTTTACCGACACCCTCAACGAGCAGGGCTTGTCGGTGCCGAAGGAACTCGGCACCCGGGTCAACCATCTGGAGCCGAAAGCCGCGCCGGCCAAGGTACAGACGGTGCAGTTCTTCCCCAACCCGAAGCTGAAGAAACCGGCTGAATAAAGCCGTCGTGCCGCCCGGGCGTCGTGCCCGGGCCGGCATGCCCGGGTGGTAGATAGTCAGGCCACCTGCTGCACGCTGGCCATGCAAGCTCGCCTGCTCTTCTCTACGAGCAAGGTGTTGCACCATGGACAACCCCCTTCTGCAAAATAGCCGTATCCCCGTCGATTATCCGTCGATCACGCTTCAAAACATGCAAGTTGCATTCGACCACGTGCTGTTGGCGCACGAGCAAGGCATCGAACGCATCATCCGCGACCAGCAGGCACTGCCAACCTGGGATGACATGGTGCTGGCGGTGGACGGGCTGGATAGTCAGCTTCTGACGGTGTTGTATGCTGCCTCGCCATTGGTTGGTCGGGACGAAGCCTGGGCCGGTGCCATTTTTGACTTCTTCGCCAAGGCCACGGAGCGGTTCGAACAGAAGTTCACCAATTCCGCACTGCAGGCCCTGTATGAGCGCTTGGCCAACAGCGACATCGGCAAGCAGCTGGATGCCCAGAAACGCGCCACGTTGCGCTGGCATCTGCACAAGTTCGCCTCCAGTGGCGCATCGCTCGACCCCGCAGGCAAGGTTCGCCTGGCCGAATTGCTGAAACAGATCGGCATTGCGCGCGAGGCTTTTCGCAGCAACATCAACCGACCAGGGCTGAGCATCACGGATGAATCCGAACTGAGTGGTGTACCTCAACGCATCCGTGACGAGCTGGCTACAAGGGCACAGGAGGCGGGTGAGCCGGGTTGGTTGATTGCGTGTGAAAGCGTGACCACCGACGCCGTGCTCAAACATGCTGACAACAGGCAGCTGCGCGAGCGCGTGTACCGGGCTTATAACACCCGAGGCGTCGGCCTCGGCCAACAGCAGGATAATCGCTCGCACCTGGAGCAATTGGCGAGGCTGCTGGAAGAAAAGGCCCACCTGCTCGGCTTTGCCAGCCATCTGGAGCAGAGCCTGCAGATGAAGAGCGCAGGTTCGGTTGCCCAGGTGCGCGGCTTTCTTCATGACCTGGCCGACCATGTGCGGCCGGCCGTGCTGCAGTGGCGTGCAGATATGCAGCGCCAGGCCGCAGCCAAAGGGCTGGGGAATGTCCAACCCTGGGACATTGCCTACCTGCAAGCCTCGTCGCGCGAGGTGCTTTCCACCGAAGCCTTGCGCGTACACTTCCCGCTGAATGCCGTGGTCAGCGCATTGCAGCAGTTGGCGGAAAAACTGTTTGGTGTAACGCTGCTGGCCAAGCCGCTGGCTACCTGGGATGACAGCGTGCAACCGTTCGAGGTGTGGCAGGACAACGCCTTGATCGGTTTCCTGTACCTGGACGCCGTACAGCATGCCGGCAAGCAACCTGACTCGGTATTCACCACCTACATTCGCAACCGCCGGGTCGATGCCGAGGGCATCTTCCAGGCGGCCTCGGTGGTGGTCTACAGCGACGTGCCCGCAGCGCTGCCGGGTAGCCAGCCGTTGCTGGATCATCTGTCACTGCGCAAGCTATTCCATGAGTTTGGCCATGCCTTGCACCATTTGCTGGTGCGCACGACCAACCACGTGATGTCCAATGTCACCGAACTCGGTACCGATGGCGTGGAGCTGTTCGGCAAGCTGTTCGAACGTTGGGTCTGGGACGCGGATTACCTGGTGGAGATCTCTTCGCCCCTCCAGGATGGCAGCAAGCTTTCCCGGCCCCGGGTCGATGAATGCCTGCGCCGCTTGCGGCAGCAAGGTGTGGAAGAAACCGCGCGCGACCTGAGCATGGCGCTGTTCGACCTGGACCTGCATGGCATGCCGAACGATGGCCGGTCCCTCGAGCAGCGCCTGGGCGATGCCCGTGAACATTGTGGCTACTGGCCCCTGGCCGAATTCGAGCACCCGGCGCATGCCTTCGACCATCTGGTAAACGGCTACGATGCCGGTTACTACGCCTACCTGTGGTCGGACGTGCACGCCTTCGACCTGTTCACCCGCTTCGAGGCCCAAGGCCTGCTGGACCGGGCCACAGGCCGGGCGCTGCAGGAGACATTGCTTGCCCCAGGGGCATCCCGACCGTTGCGTGAAGGTATCGAGGTGTTCCTCGGCCGGCAGTCGAGCCAACTGCCCTTTCTGCGTTGGCATGGCCTGAAGTAAACGTGCGCTGACCGGAGGTGCTGGCAAGAATCAAGCAGGCAATATACTGTATATGAATACAGTATCCGGGGTAGGCCATGATTCCTCCAGCACCGCAAAAGGGCCGTGGCACGGCGCACAATCCGCACAACCGCTTTGCCCCCAGCCATTCGGTGGCGGAGGATGACGGCTGGTACCAGGAGGTGCCGCAAACCCAGGGCACCGAGGTGCGGGTAGAGACGGCCAAGTCGGTGATCAGCCGCAACACCTCGCCCGACCTGCCCTTCGACCGCTCCATCAACCCTTACCGTGGCTGCGAGCACGGTTGCATCTACTGCTATGCCCGCCCTTCCCACGCCTACTGGGACCTTTCCCCCGGCCTGGATTTCGAGACCAAGCTGATTGCCAAGACCAACGCCGCCGAGGTGCTCGCGCAGCAGCTGAGCAAACCGGGTTACGTGTGCGCGCCGATCAACCTGGGTTCCAATACCGACCCGTACCAGCCGATCGAACGTGAACAACTGCTGACCCGGCGCCTGCTCGAAGTGCTGCTGCGTTTTCGCCACCCGGTAACCATCGTCACCAAGGGGTCGCTGGTGTTGCGCGACCTTGACCTGCTGGCCGAGATGGCTCGCCAGCGCCTGGTGCGGGTGATGATCAGCCTGACCACGCTGGACGATGACTTGAAACGGGTGCTGGAACCGCGTGCGGCGTCACCCAAGGCGCGCTTGCGGGCGATCCGCGTGATGCGCGAGGCGGGAGTGCCGGTGGGCGTGTTGTGTTCGCCGATGATTCCGATGATCAACGACAGTGAACTGGAACGGCTGCTGGAGGCGGCGAGGGAGGCAGGTGCACAGAGCGCAGCCTACATGATGTTGCGCCTGCCGCTGGAAGTGGCACCGTTGTTCGAGCAATGGCTGCAGGACCATTACCCGCAGCGGGCGGCGCATGTATTGAGCCTGATCCGCCAGAGCCGCGGCGGCGAACTGTATGACAGCCGGTTTGGTGCACGCATGCGCGGTGAAGGCGTGTTTGCCGAGTTGCTGGCGCAGCGCTTTGCCAAGGCCATGAAACGGCTGGAGTTCGAGGGGCGAGAAGCGCAGGCGCTGGATTGTTCGGCGTTTTGCCCGCCGGGGGGGCAGATGGCGCTGTTCTGATGTTGGACCCATTGCACGGCCCTTGTGGGAGCGGGCGCGCCCGCGAACACCGGCGCAGCCGGTGCCATGTACCGAGTTGCCTCCTTCGCGGGCACGGCCGCTCCCACAGGTTCTGCGCAGGTTCCGGGTTCCCGCATGGGGCGCATTGCCAGCCCTCAATGCAACTAATCCAAGTTGATAATTGCAGTAATGGCTCTTGGCAGTTGATGTTTTTTTGCTATTATCCAATACCCGCCTTTCCTATCTGGAACACCCGTTCTAGAGCCTTCGAATTAAGTTTCAGTTAAGTTTTCCCCGCTAGCGTAGGAAATCAGTCTTCACCGACTGTGATCTATGGCCCGTGCGTGTCATCTAAATCCCTGCATAGCCAGAATCTTTCACCGGTAAAATGGATTTACCTACACACCGTCAAGAGGATGAATCATGCCCGTCAAGGACCCATCCAAGGTCGTACCGCAGGTCCCCGCGGAGAGCGCCGATGCCGCCCTGAAGCACATCGTCGACGGCTTCCTGCGTTTTCACCATGACGTTTTCCCCGAGCAGCAAGAGCTGTTCAAGAAGCTTGCCACCGCGCAAACCCCGCGCGCCATGTTCATTACCTGCGCCGACTCGCGCATCGTTCCCGAGCTGATCACCCAGAGTTCGCCTGGCGACCTGTTCGTGACCCGTAACGTCGGTAACGTGGTACCGCCTTATGGCCAGATGAACGGCGGCGTTTCCAGCGCCATCGAGTACGCCGTGCTGGCGTTGAAAGTGCATCACATCATCGTCTGCGGCCACTCCGACTGCGGCGCCATGCGTGCCGTACTCAACCCGCAATCGCTGACCAAGATGCCGACCGTGTCCGCCTGGTTGCGCCACGCAGAAGTGGCCCGCACCGTGGTCGAGAACAACTGCTCGTGCGGCAGCGAACACGAAACCATGCAAGTGCTGACCAAGGAAAACGTCATCGCCCAGCTGCATCACCTGCGCACCCACCCTTCGGTGGCTTCGCGCCTTGCAGCCGGTGAGTTGTACATCCATGGCTGGGTCTACGACATCGAGACCAGCAAGATCGAAGCCTACGACGCCGCCAGCGATACCTTCCTGCCCCTGGCTGCTGGCGAGCCGGTCCCCTGCGCTACTCCGAGAGGCCGCTACTAAGCGACCCATCCACCCGCTTGAACCTTGATAGCCGGCTGCACCCTGACGGGGTGTGGCGCGGCCTTCGGCTGCCTTGAATTCCCTGACTGCCTGCCGGCACGCCCGCTGGCGGCCCGCGCCTGCGCGCTCGTCAGGGGCAAACGTGCCCACGGCCAGGGGAATGGCTGTGTGACAGAGAAAGGAGAAACACGGTGAACATTACACAGTTGAAAGCGGCCCTGCCGCGTGAGTTGCTGGCGTCGGTGGTGGTCTTCCTGGTGGCCTTGCCGTTGTGCATGGGCATTGCGATCGCTTCGGGCATGCCGCCGGCCAAAGGCCTGATTACCGGCATTATCGGCGGCATTGTAGTAGGTTTCCTTGCCGGTTCGCCGCTGCAGGTCAGTGGTCCGGCCGCCGGCCTGGCGGTATTGGTGTTCGAGCTGGTACGCCAGCATGGCATGGCCATGCTCGGGCCGATCCTGCTGCTGGCCGGCTTGCTGCAGTTGCTGGCCGGGCGCCTGCGCCTGGGCTGCTGGTTCCGGGTTACCGCGCCGGCGGTGGTGTACGGCATGCTGGCAGGGATTGGCGTGCTGATCGTGCTGTCGCAGGTGCATGTGATGTTCGATACCGCGCCGCAACCATCCGGCATGCAGAACCTGCTGGAGTTCCCGGCGACCGTGGCTGCGGCCCTGCCACAGGAAAGCGCCGGCTCCGGTTGGATGGCCGGTGCGCTGGGCCTGGGCACCATCGCCATCATGTGGGGCTGGGAGCGCCTGCGGCCGCAGCGGCTGCGCTTCGTCCCGGGTGCCCTGCTGGGCGTGTCGGCCATGACGGCCATCAGCATGTGGCTGGCCTTGCCGGTGAACCGCGTACAGGTGCCGGCCGACCTGTCCGAGGCCATCGACTGGATCCGCCCTGGTGACTTGATGCAACTGGCCGACCCTACCCTGTTGGTCGCCGCTTTTGCCCTGGCCTTCATCGCCAGTGCAGAAACCTTGTTGTCGGCTGCAGCGGTTGACCGCATGCACAGCGGCCAGCGTTCGGACTTCGACCGTGAGCTGTCGGCCCAAGGCATCGGCAACATGCTGTGCGGGGTGCTCGGCGCGTTGCCGATGACCGGGGTGATCGTGCGTAGCTCGGCCAATGTGCAGGCGGGAGCGCAGACCCGGGCTTCGGCGATCTTCCATGGCCTGTGGCTGCTGGCGTTCGTGGTGGCGCTGAGCAGCGTGCTGCAGCAGATCCCGGTGGCGAGCCTGGCGGGTGTGCTGGTGTTTACCGGGGTCAAACTGGTGGATTTCAAGGCGTTTCGTGGGTTGGGCCGCTATGGCCGCATGCCGATGTTCACCTACGCGGCGACGGCGCTGGCGATCATCTTTACCGACCTGCTGACTGGCGTATTGCTGGGCTTTGCCCTCACTGTGCTGACGCTGGCGCTCAAGGCGGCACGCTTGAGGATCAACCTGGTCCAGCTGGAGCGGCGCGGGCACATGGAACTGCGCCTGAGCGGGGCCGCGACTTTCCTCAAAGTCCCCGCCCTGACCCAGATCCTGGAGAGCGTACCCGCGGGTACGCATCTGCATGTGCCGCTGGCGAACCTCAGTTATATCGACCACTCGGTCCTGGAGCTGCTTGAGGACTGGGGGCGCGCGTGTCGCGCTTGCGGCTCACGCTTGTCCATCGAGCAGCGCGGGCTCAAGCGCCGTGTCGAAGGGCGCTTGCGCAGGGCCGCTCAGGTCTGAGCTCAGGCGGATTTGGGTACCAGCTTGTGGCACTGCTCTTTGCGGCTGGGGTATTGCTCGCACTTGCGCAATACCTGCTGCACCTGGCTATCGGCTTTCAATTGACGGTTGGCCATGAGTTTCTCGGTTATGAACAGCTCCTCGGAGCCCAGGTTGCGCTCGGCTTTGTCGATCATGGCAAGCGCTGCCTGGGGGTCGCCGTTTCTCAGGTGGTGGCCGATCATCAGGTCGTAGATCGAAGGGCTGGCCAGCGACCAATCCTGGATCGCCTGCAAGTCGGCGAGTGCGGCCCGGCTATTGCCCTGCGCCATGTGCAGGCTGAACGCTGCCCGACGAATACCGGGCTGGTCGCTGACCGGCGAGGCCAGCGCACGGGCGATGAAGGCTTCGGCTTCTGGGGTTTTCTTCTGCTCCAGAGCGGTAGTCGCGGCATAGGCGTCGCGGTACCCCTGCAGTGAGTGTTGCACGGTGGCGGCATCTCGCACCTTTGGCCAGCTGCGTCGATCGACCCGCGCCCGCGACTGCTGCTTGTATTCACGTTGCAGGTACTGGCGAAGGTCGTTGTCACGCTCGATGGGCGACATGTGCGAGCGGGAAAAATACTGGCCGGTGGAGGCAATCGCGGTGCCCAGGCCCTGGTTGAGCAGCGTTTGCAGCTCGCGGGTGGTGGCATTGATGTCGAGTTTCTTGAGGGACTCGGTCATGGCCACCTGGCGCTCCTCGAGGAAGCCAACCAGCAGGGGCTTCTGCTTACCCTGGAAGTCGTTCAGGCGTTGCAGGCTCACGCTCGACGCACGCGGGGCATAACCTGCGCGAATCATCAGGTCCGCACCGAGCAAGTCGGCCTGGTCTTCCTGGGTGCGGCCCCAGGCAGTGCTCCAGACGTTGTCCGAGAAGCTGTTGGCCAAAGCGGTATAGAGAACGGTGTTGCCGATGGTCTTCTGTGTACCCAGCGGGTCTTTGCTGAAGAACTTGCCGGTGGAGCGGTCCAGGCCGGTATTCTTGGCCATTGCCGCGATCACCACGGTGCTGGCGACGTTGGTCATCAGCTCTTTCTGCTGTTGGAATGCGGCCAGACGGTCGTGGTGGCGCAGTAGCACATGGCTCATCTCGTGGCCCAGCATGGCCGCAATCTCGTCTTCGCTCTCGACGTTCTCGAGCATGCCTAGGGGCACGAAGATATTGCCGTAAGGATCGGCCGAAGGGCCGAACGCATAGCTGTCGACGATACGCACCTGCAAGGTCGGTGCTTGCCCTGGCCAACTTTTGGCAAGGCGGGTGACGATGCCTTGCAGGTAGGCTTCCAACTGCGGGATCCGCACCAGGTTCTGCTGACGGATCTCATCGGCTGGCAGGGCTCGGCCATCGAAGCTCAGGCGCAGCTGGCCGGCGTGCTGCAGGTCCAGCCGGTAGTACTGGCGCACCTCGGTGTGTTCGACATAACGGCCTTCCAGGCGCGACTGGGTGGAGGGGCCCACCAGGTTCATCAACGCGTCGTTGGCACCGTTCAGTGTCTGGCAACCACTGAGCAGGCTGAGTGTGGAAACCGCGAGGGTAGCGAAGACGCCCTTCATTCCCTTCATTTGGCGCACCCAGCACCGTAACCGAGGGTTGAATTGTTCTGGTGGTCATCCGCCAGGTTGGTGGAAAGTTTCTGGCAGGGCATCGTGACGATGTTGAGCGGTGGATTGACGCGTACGCTCATGGTATCCAGCCAGACCTTTTCCCCAGCGAGATCGACTTGGACCAAGTCCAGTTCCTTGTTCCATTGCAGCACCTCGATGGCCTGTTTTGGCAGGCTGCTGCGGGCGACATCGCGTAGCGCCTTGCCCTGCTCGTCTAGCACCGGCAGTGGGTCGTCGATGACCGCCTCGATCATGGGGGCGGCGAACAGGCTGTGGCTGAACAACGCCGAGAACAGGAAAAGGAAGGTCTTGCTCATCTCTGGGTTCCTTGAGTAGAAAATTCCGAGTGGTTTGGCGCCCTGTTTTCGAAAAGGGCCTGGATCCTTGCACTGAACAGCGTCAGGGATAGCAGCAGCAGCCCGAGGAAGTTGGCCGGGGTGTAGTTGTTCAACCACAGCCCCACGCTCAGGCCGCTCAATAGCACCAGCACCACGACCCATGCGCCCAGAGGCTCGAGCCGCATGCGGGCGCGCTGGCCATTGCCGGTAACACTGAACAATGGAGCTTCGAGGGTGCCTTTGAGGAGCGTGATAACACCCAGCAGCGCCAGTTCGATCAAGTCGAGAACGTCCACCGAGCCGGTGAAGGGAATGCCCAGTTCGGCCAGACTGGGCGTTGCGCGGTAATAGTCCATGCCCCAGTCAATGAGGTTGTCCAGCGCCATTGCATGCAGGTACACGCCAGGGATCTTGCCGTGCAGCGGCGACAGCGTGACGTCACCGGTACCGGAAATGTGCGCACCCACCAATACCAGTTTGCCCTGCAGCAGCTGCCTGATCAGCGCCTGGTCGTCGGGGTCGGTGACCTCCAGGTCGCTGGCCGACAGCGTCAGGTTGTAGGGGCAGTTCGATTGGGCGTTGTTGCCGAGCTTCCAGAACACAGCTTGCATCAGTTGGTCGACGAGGCCTGGCACAGTGCAGGCGCCAATGTCGGACACCTGTGCCTGCAGGGGGGACTGATGCACGCCCCATTGCACGGTCATGGGCGGACGCTGGGCAGCTGCCATGGCATCGGCTGGCAGGGAAGCGCAGGTATGTCGGCGGCAGTATTCGCGGTACAGCTGCAATGCAGGGGTTTCCAGTACACCCAGTGGAGTCGGGACGGCCAGTGGGTATTGGCTGCCATAGCCGCTCCAGCTGACCAGTGCCGGGGTGCTGACCTGGGCCAGGCGCGGCAGGACATTCACGGCACCTTCGCTACCGCGCTCAAGGCCAGAGTTGGCCAGCATCAGGGGAATGCCCTGTTGTCGGTAACGCTCGAACACGTTGGCCAGAACCTGGCTTTCCATGCGTGGAGCCTGCCCGGGCACCGTGCGGGAGTGGTCATGGCTGTACAGCAGGTCAATGAACACTGCGCCAGGCCTGTAGGCGAGCAGGCGCTTGAACAGTTTGCTCTGTTCGTTATAGGGCAATGGCCAGTAGGTATCGTTGCGCAGCAGGTAGCTGTCGTCGATCAGGACCACGACGACCTGGCGTTGCCCGGCATCGGCATACCCGCTTGCCAGCAGGCGATTGAGCCAGCGCGCCGATGCATCGTCCGTGGAACTGGCCAGGCCAATGGGGTCCAGCAGGGCGATCAGGGCCAGCGAAAGCCCGAACAGCCATTGGTGCATTGAAATACGTGACAGTCTGAGCATCCATGCCTCGATCCAAAGGATGAGGCATTCTGCCATCATTGCTCAGTGATTCGAAAGTGCCATTATTCTTCTGCCAGGTATGTCTGCCAGTCAGTTAAATGAGAGGGTCCGCAAGGCGAACCCCAAGATTTCAAGGGCAATTTTTCAGGCGGGGTTCTGCTGCAGCTCGAGCCCCACGCTCAGTTGCCGTGACAGGCACGGCCAGCGCTTCCACGCCGCGCCTGTTTCCGGGCTGCTCAATTTCTCGCGGTAGGCTTCCACCGATTCCACCGCGAAGCTTTCATCATTCAACATTTCGTCCACCGAGTGGTGCACCACTTCGTCCAGCTGGTTGGCAAACGTCTCGCCAATCAAATGGTGGGCAATCAGGTTGGCGACGGTGGTGTCGACCGGGATCAGCGGCTGCTGGAAGTGACGGATGTACAGGTCGTTTACCTCTTCCACCAGGCGGTGCGCCAGGTAGGCCTCATCCAGCAGGCAGTCCAGGCCCACATGCCCTTGCATCACGCTGGGCGGCTGCAGGAAGTAGGCTTCGGCGATTTTCAGTACAGGTTTGATCTGCGATTCGATCCCGGCCTCGCGGGCGACCTCATGGGCGGCCTCCAGCAGTTCCGGAACCTGGTCGATGTAGGCGCTGACGAAGCGCGCCAAAGTACCCTGGGCGTCCTGCTCAGGCAGTTGGATCGAGGGGTGCAGGTGGGGCAGTTGCAGCTCGAGACGCTTTTTCAGTTGGCCGGTCTGGCCTTCGTGTTGATGGGCTTGGCTTACCTGCTCGCGTACAGCAGCGATGTTCATGACAACTCCAGGGACATTACGTTTCAAACGGAAGACACTAAATTAGCTCGGTATACAGAATACCTAAGACGCATTTGTTATAAGTCGCGCAAACGTGTGCATGCTCAGGCATATCGAAATGCCATTATTGCGCCATACCCTATCAAGCGCGCGGTTTTCAGGGCGTTCGGCCCTTTCATTAAGTTCATTTCACGGCCTTCGTTGCGTGCCGTTGGTCGCTGTCTATACTCCCGGTGAACGTGATTCGTTGATGAGGCCCAACTGCTTTTAGCAGGGGCTCGGTCGTCGAAGCCAGGCAGTCTTGACCACCGTTCCCTCTTGCCGCAGGCCACGCCTCCGGGACTACAAGAACGAGAAGGGGAACCCGCAATGATGCGACATCCACATGTCTGGATGGGCCTCCTGTTGTGGTCGGTTTTTGGTCAGGCGAACGCCGCCTGGACCGTGAACATGCACCCAGGGGCGACGGAAGTCTCCAACGCCGTCTTCGACCTGCACATGACCATCTTCTGGATCTGCGTGATCATCGGCATCGTTGTCTTTGGCGCGATGTTCTGGTCCATGGTCATCCACCGCCGTTCCACCGGCCAGCAGGCTGCGCATTTCCACGAGCACACCTGGGTGGAAATCCTCTGGACCGTGGTCCCCTTCCTGATCCTGGTGGCCATGGCCATCCCGGCCACCAAGACCCTGATCGACATCTACGATGCCAGCGAGTCGGACATCGATATCCAGGTTACCGGCTACCAGTGGAAGTGGCACTACAAATACCTGGGCCAGGACGTGGAGTTCTTCAGCAACCTGGCCACCCCCACCGAGCAGATCCACAACAAGGCACCCAAGGACGAGCACTACCTGCTCGAAGTCGACCAGCCGCTGGTGCTGCCGGTGGGCGCCAAGGTGCGTTTCCTGGTGACTGCTGCCGACGTCATCCACTCCTGGTGGGTGCCGGCCTTCGCGGTCAAGCGTGATGCCATCCCCGGCTTCGTCAACGAAGCCTGGACCCGTATCGAGAAGCCCGGCATCTACCGTGGCCAGTGCACCGAGCTGTGCGGCAAGGACCACGGTTTCATGCCGGTGGTGGTCGAGGTCAAGTCCAAGGCCGACTACGACACCTGGCTGGGCGAGCGCAAGGCCGAAGCTGCCAAGCTCAAGGAGCTGACCAGCAAGGAATGGACCCTGGAGGAGCTGGTGGAACGTGGTGACAAGGTCTACCACACCACCTGCGTGGCCTGTCACCAGGCCGAAGGCCAGGGCCTGCCGCCGATGTTCCCGGCGCTCAAGGGCTCGAAGATCGCCACCGGGCCGAAGGAAGCCCACCTGGGCATCGTCTTCCACGGCAAGCCCGGCACTGCCATGGCCGCGTTCGGCAAGCAGCTCTCGGAAGTCGACATCGCCGCCGTGGTCACCTACGAGCGGAACGCCTGGGGCAACAACAAGGGTGACATGGTCACGCCGAAGGACGTGCTGGCGCTGAAGCAGGCAGAAGCGCAATGAACCGGGTTACTCGCGGCAATCAATGGATTGCAGGAGACAGGACATGAGTGCAGTGATCGACGACCACGCCCACGGCCATGACCATGCGCACGGCCCGGCCAAGGGCCTGATGCGCTGGGTGCTGACCACCAACCACAAGGACATCGGCACGATGTACCTGTGGTTCAGCTTCATCATGTTCCTGGTCGGCGGCTCGTTCGCCATGGTGATCCGCGCCGAGCTGTTCCAGCCCGGCCTGCAGATCGTCCAGCCGGAGTTCTTCAACCAGATGACCACCATGCACGGCCTGATCATGGTGTTCGGTGCGGTGATGCCGGCCTTTGTCGGCCTGGCCAACTGGATGATCCCGCTGATGATCGGCGCGCCCGACATGGCCCTGCCGCGGATGAACAACTTCAGCTTCTGGCTGCTGCCGGCGGCTTTCCTGCTGCTGGTCTCGACCCTGTTCAGCCCGGGCGGCGGGCCCAACTTCGGCTGGACCTTCTACGCCCCGCTGTCCACCACCTACGCGCCGGCCAGCGTCACCTTCTTCATCTTTGCCATCCACCTGATGGGCATCAGCTCGATCATGGGCGCGATCAACGTGATCGCCACCATCCTCAACCTGCGCGCCCCGGGCATGACCCTGATGAAGATGCCACTGTTCGTCTGGACCTGGCTGATTACCGCATTCCTGCTGATTGCGGTGATGCCGGTGCTGGCCGGCGTCGTGACCATGATGCTGATGGACATCCACTTCGGTACCAGCTTCTTCAGTGCCGCCGGCGGTGGTGACCCGGTGCTGTTCCAGCACGTGTTCTGGTTCTTCGGCCACCCTGAGGTGTACATCATGATCCTGCCGGCCTTCGGCGCGGTCAGCTCGATCATCCCGGCGTTCTCGCGCAAGCCGCTGTTCGGCTACACCTCGATGGTGTACGCCACCGGCGCCATCGCCTTCCTGTCGTTCATCGTCTGGGCCCACCACATGTTCGTGGTCGGTATCCCCGTGGTCGGCGAGCTGTTCTTCATGTACGCCACCATGCTGATCGCCGTGCCTACCGGGGTGAAGGTGTTCAACTGGGTCAGCACCATGTGGGAAGGCTCGCTGACCTTCGAAACGCCGATGCTGTTCGCCATCGCCTTTGTCATCCTGTTCACCATCGGCGGTTTCAGCGGGCTGATGCTCGCCATCGCCCCGGCGGACTTCCAGTACCACGACACCTACTTCGTGGTGGCGCACTTCCACTATGTGCTGGTGCCTGGGGCGATCTTCGGCATCTTCGCCTCGGCCTACTACTGGCTGCCGAAATGGACCGGCCACATGTACGACGAAACCCTCGGCAAGCTGCACTTCTGGCTATCGTTCGTCGGCATGAACATGGCCTTCTTCCCCATGCACTTCGTGGGGCTGGCCGGCATGCCACGGCGGATCCCCGACTACAACCTGCAGTTCGCCGACTTCAATATGGTGTCGTCGATCGGCGCGTTCATGTTCGGCGCCACGCAGATCTTCTTCCTGTTCATCGTCATCAAGTGCATCCGCGGCGGCGCGCCGGCACCGGCCAAGCCATGGGATGGCGCTGAGGGCCTGGAGTGGTCGATCCCTTCGCCTGCGCCCTACCACACCTTCCAGACGCCACCGGAAGTGAAATAGGAACCGTGCCATGAACGGCCTTTCACTGAAACGCCTGGTATTGCGCCTGTTGATGCTGACGGTGGTGATGTTCGCCTTCGGCTTCGCCCTGGTGCCTATCTATGACGTGATGTGCAAGGCCTTCGGCATCAACGGCAAGACCGGAGGGCAGTACGAAGGCAGCCAGGTCAGCGACCCGACGCGTTCGGTGCGGGTGCAGTTCATGTCGACCAATGCCAGCGACATGGTCTGGGACTTCTACTCCACCGCCGACCAGTTGGAGGTCAACCCGGGTGCGGTGAACCAGATGATCTTCATCGCCCACAACCCGACCGACCGGCCGATGAGTGCGCAAGCCATCCCCAGCATCACCCCGGCCGAGGCTGCGGCGTACTTCCACAAGACCGAGTGCTTCTGCTTCACCCAGCAGGTGCTGCAGCCCGGCGAACGCATCGAGATGCCGGTGCGCTTCATCGTCGACCGCGACCTGCCGGCCAGCGTGAAGCACCTGACACTGGCCTACACCTTGTTCGACATCACCGCTCGCCACCCGCCGGTCGCGCATGTCGCGGCCCAGGACGTCCAGGGCGCCCGTTAAGGGAAGGAGAACAGCAATGGCAAGTCATGAGCACTACTACGTTCCGGCGCAGAGCAAGTGGCCGATCATCGCCACCATCGGCATGTTCATCACGGTGTTCGGCCTGGGTACCTGGTTCAACGACATGAAGGCCGGCCACCCCGAGTCGCACGGGCCGCTGATCTTCTTCATCGGCGCGTTGTTCCTGGCCTACATGCTGTTCGGCTGGTTCGGTTCGGTGGTGCGGGAGAGCCGCGCGGGGCTGTACAGCCCGCAACTGGACCGCTCGTTCCGCTGGGGCATGAGCTGGTTCATTTTCTCCGAGGTGATGTTCTTCCTGGCGTTCTTCGGTGCGCTGTTCTACGTGCGCGTGCTGGCCGGGCCGTGGCTGGGCGGTGAAGGGGCCAAGGGTGTTGCGCACATGTTGTGGCCGACCTTCGAATTCACCTGGCCGCTGCTGCACACGCCCGACCCGAAACTGTTCCCGCCGCCCAAGGAAGTGATCGACCCGTGGCACCTGCCGCTGATCAACACCATCTTGCTGGTCAGCTCCAGCGTGACCATCACCATCGCCCACCATGCCCTGCGTCGCGGCCACCGTGGCCCGCTGAAATTCTGGATGGCGCTGACCATCGTCCTAGGCGCCAGCTTCATCGCGTTGCAGGCCTACGAGTACCACGAGGCCTATACCAAGCTGGGGCTGACGCTGGGGTCGGGTATCTACGGCGCGACGTTCTTCATGCTCACCGGCTTCCACGGCGCCCACGTGACCCTGGGCACGATCATCCTGATCGTGATGTTCGTGCGCATCTTGCGCGGGCATTTCAACCCGGAGAAACACTTTGGTTTCGAGGCGGCCAGTTGGTACTGGCACTTCGTCGATGTGGTGTGGGTGGGGTTGTTCATCTTTGTCTACGTACTCTGACAGCCGACTGCGAACCCTTGTAGGAGCGGCCTTGTGTCGCGATGGGGCGCGTAGCGGCCCCAAAGCAGCCAAGGCGCTCTGCCAGGTGAATCAGGGTTGCAGGTTTTGGGGCCGCTTTGCGGCCCATCGCGACGCAAGGCCGCTCCTACAAGGAAACGCGCAAGGTTCAGGTATCAGAAGGGGGCGTGCGAGACCAGCTGACCGCTGATGAAGCCCCAGGCGACAAGGCCGATGGTCAGCGCCGCCAAGGTCACCCGCACGGTCAGCGCTTTCAGTAAACGGGTCGAGCTTTCATCGTCCTTGACCAGAAACACCAGGCCGCTGAACAGGCTGGCAATCGTGGCCAACAGCATCAGGACAATCGCGGCCTTGAGCATGGCGATACTCCGGGGGGATGCGGTGATGTGGATAAGTATAGCGATCGGCCCGACGAGGCTCCGATGAGGCCGTTTCGTCCGGGCTGGGTACCAACTCTGGTGGTGCTTGCGCTGCTGCCGGGGCTGATCGCGCTTGGCTGCTGGCAACTCGGCCGTGCCGAGGAAAAGCGCGTGCTGCTGGCCGCCTATGCCGAGCGGCGGGTCGAAGCGCCCGTGGCCACGGCCCAGCTGACAGCGAACCAGGACAATGCCTTCCGCCGCGTGCATCTCTATGGCCGCTTCGACGACGAGCACAGCCTGCTGCTGGACAACCGCATGCGTGATGGCCAGGCCGGTGTCGAGCTGCTGCAACCCTTCCATGATCAGGCCAGCGGCGTGTGGCTGCTGGTCAACCGCGGCTGGCTGCCCTGGCCGGACCGCCGCGTGCCGGTGCATTTCGATACCCCTGCCCAGGCGTTGGCGCTGGACGCTTCGGTGTATGTCGCGCCTGGCAGCACGTTCCAGCTGCACCCCGACCCTGCAGGCGGCCAATGGCCGCACCTGCTGACTGCCGTGGATGCCGCGCAGCTATGGCAACAGCTCGATCGCGAAGGCTTCGCCCATGAGCTGCGCCTGGAACCCGGCCCGGCGACCTATCGCCTGGACTGGCCGGTCGTTGCCATGGGCCCGGAAAAACACCTGGGTTACGCCGTGCAGTGGTTTGCCCTGGCAACCACTTTGGTACTGCTCTACCTCTACTTCGGCTGGCACCACAACAAGGAGAAACGCCATGGCCACCGCCACTCCACTGGAAGTGCCTGAACGTAGCAAACCCAGAGCCCGCGGGCGTTTGCAGCTGCTGTTGATTCTGCTGGTGGTGCTCGGGCCGATGGTTCTGGCCACCAGCATGTACAAGCTCAAGTTCTGGGTGCCGGACGGCCGCAGCTACCACGGCGTGATGATCGGCAACGGTGAGAGCCTTTCCGATATCGGCGTGGCGGGCCAGGACGAGCGCTGGCAGCTGCTGGTGAGCACACCCACAGCCTGTGCCGAGGATTGCCAGCGGCTGGTGTACCTGGCCCGGCAGATCCAGGTCGGCCTGGGCCGTGATGCCAGCCGTGCCAGCCATGCCCTGGCGGCCGCCCAGCCGGCAAGTGCCGACTACCAGGCGTTGCTCGGCCGCGAATACCCACAGTTGCAGCGTTACCCGCTGGATGCGCAACGCTACCTGCAAAAGGTCGGCGAGGCCGGCCCGCAGCTGTGGATCGTCGACCCACACGGCAACCTGGTGCTGCGCTACGACGCCAAGGTCAACGGCAAGCATGTGCTGGACGACCTGCGCCACCTGCTCAAGCTGTCCAACATCGGCTAGGAGCCTGCCATGGCCAGACCCGGATTCCGCCTTGCTGTGTTCGCCACCTTGCTGGCACTGCTGGTCGTCCTGCTCGGTGCCTATACCCGCCTGACCCACGCCGGCCTCGGCTGCCCGGACTGGCCGGGTTGCTACGGCTTCATCAGCGTGCCCAAGAGCGAAGCGCAGCTGGCTCATGCCGAGCTGCATTTCCCCGAACACCCGGTGGAAGCCGCCAAGGGCTGGGCCGAGATGGTCCACCGCTACTTCGCCGGCACCCTGGCGATGGTGATCGCCCTGCTCGCCTTGCAGGCGCTGCGCCGGCATGCCCGCGATGGCCAGCCTTATCGCCTGCCCTTGCTGCTGCTGGGCGTGGTGCTGGCCCAGGCAGCCTTCGGCATGTGGACGGTCACCCTCAAGCTGTGGCCGCAGGTGGTCACCGCGCATCTACTCGGTGGCTTCACTACCCTGAGTTTGTTGTTCCTGTTGTCCCTGCGTCTGTCGCGGGCCTTTGCGCCCTTGCCAAAGCTGCCATTGAGCCTGCGCCGGATCGCCGCGCTGGCCTTGCTGGTGGTGATCGGCCAGATCTCCCTGGGCGGCTGGGTCAGTGCCAACTACGCGGCCGTCGCCTGCATCGACCTGCCCACCTGCCACGGCCAGTGGTGGCCGGCGGCGGACTTCAGCAACGGGTTCCACCTGACCCAGCACGTCGGGCCCAATTACCTGGGCGGGCAGCTGGACAGTGATGCGCGCACGGCCATTCACATCAGCCACCGCCTGGGCGCATTGCTGGTGACCTGTGTGCTGCTGATGCTCAGCTGGAAGCTGCACCGCTGCGGCCTCCCTGGCCTGGCGCGGCTGGTGCTGCTGGCGCTGGTGGTGCAAGTCGGCCTGGGCATCAGCAATGTGCTGCTGCACCTGCCGCTGGCCGTAGCCGTGGCGCACAACGCTGGTGGGGCGCTGTTGCTGCTGAGCATGGTGCTGGTGAACTACCGCATCCGTGTGGTCGACAAGTTTCGCGTGGGTGTCGGCCATGGCTGGCGCCTGCGGCCCTTGGCTGGCGTGGGCATTTCCCACCACATGAGGAATGATTCGTGGCGACGCTTCTGAGCACACAGAGGGCCAGCTGGCGTGATTACCTGGAGCTGACCAAGCCCAAGGTGGTGGTGCTGATGCTGATCACCTCGCTGGCGGGTATGTTCCTTGCCACCCGTGCGGGTGTCAGCTGGAGCGTGCTGCTGTTCGGCAACCTGGGCATCGGCTTTTGTGCAGGCGGCGCGGCGGTGGTCAACCATGTGGTGGACCGACGCATCGACGCGCTGATGGCGCGTACCCACAAGCGGCCGCTGGCCCAGGGCCGTGTCGAGCCGCTGCCGGCGCTGCTGTTCGCCCTGGCGCTGGCGCTACTGGGCATGGCCCTGCTGCTGGTGTTCACCAACGCCCTCACCGCCTGGCTGACACTGGCTTCCCTGCTCGGCTATGCGGTGCTCTACACCGGTTTTCTCAAGCGCGCCACGCCGCAGAACATCGTCATCGGCGGTTTGGCTGGAGCCGCCCCGCCGTTGCTGGGCTGGGTGGCGGTCAGCGGCCATGTCAGCGCCGAGCCCCTGTTGCTGGTGCTGATCATCTTCGCCTGGACCCCACCACACTTCTGGGCCTTGGCCATCCACCGCAAGGAGGAATACGCCAAGGCCGATATCCCGATGCTGCCGGTGACCCACGGCGAGCGCTACACCAAGCTGCATATCCTGCTGTACACCCTGGTATTGCTGGCGGTAAGCCTGCTGCCGTACGCCATCCACATGAGCGGCCCGCTGTACCTGGCCTGCGCCCTGGTGCTGGGCCTGCGCTTCCTGCAATGGGCCTGGGTGTTGTACCGTGGCAGCCGGCCGCACGCAGCGATCGGCACCTTCAAGTACTCTATCGGCTACCTGTTCGCGCTGTTCATCGCGTTGCTCCTCGACCACTACCTGTTGCTGAACCTATGACCCGAACCCAGAAAACCGTCTTCATCCTCGTTGCCCTGGTCGCGTTGATCCTGGGCCTGACCGTCAACAAGGTGCTCAATGGCCGCGACCAGCCCAACCCCACCGAGCTGATCGATGCCGGCATCATCCTGCTGCCGCAGAGCCGTACCGTGGCCGATGTGACCATGACCAACCAGGACGGCCAGACGGTGCAACTGGATGACCTGAAGGGCAAATGGTCGCTGTTGTTCTTCGGCTACACCTACTGCCCGGACATCTGCCCGACCACCCTGGCCCAGCTGCGCCAGGTGAAGAGCGAGCTGCCCAAGGAGGCCGTCGACCGGCTGCAGGTGGTGCTGGTGAGCGTTGACCCGAACCGCGACACGCCGAACCAGCTGAAGCAGTACCTGGGTTATTTCGACAAGGATTTCGTCGGGGTGGCGGGGTCGATCGAGGATACCCAGAAGCTGGCCAATGCCTTGAGCATTCCGTTCATTCCGGCCGATACCAGCAAGCCGGGGTATACCGTGGATCACAGCGGCAACCTGGCGGTTGTGGGGCCGGATGGGCGTCAGCGCGGGTTCATTCGGGCGCCGTTCAACAACCAGAAGCTGGTGGCGCAGTTGCCCGGGCTTGTGAAGCGGGATTGAGATTTTTGGGCCTGCTGCGCAGGCCTATCGCGACACAAGGCCGCTCCTACAGGGGAATGCGATCCCATGTAGGAGCGGCCTTGCGTCGCGAATGGGCCGCAAAGCGGCCCCGGGGATTTCGGATCAGAACGCCGGAACCACAGCGCCTTTGTACTTCTCGTTGATGAACTGCTTCACCTCAGGCGAGTGCAGCGCAGCAGCCAGCTTTTTCATGGCGTCCGAGTCCTTGTTGTCCGGGCGGGCAACCAGGATGTTCACGTAAGGCGAGTCGCTGCCTTCGATGACCAAGGCGTCTTTCTCCGGGTTCAGCTTGGCTTCCAGCGCGTAGTTGGTGTTGATCAGGGCAGCATCGACCTGGGTCAGCACGCGCGGGATGGTGGCTGCTTCCAGCTCACGGAACTTCAGGCTTTTCGGGTTCTCGGCAACATCCTTCACGGTGGACAGGATGTTCTTGTTGTCCTTCAGCTTGATCACACCGGCCTTGTCCAGCAGCAGCAGCGCGCGGCCGCCGTTGGTGGCGTCGTTGGGGATGACCACGGTGGCGCCGGAGGACAGCTCGTCCAGCTTCTTGATCTTGGTCGAGTACACGCCCAGCGGCTCGATGTGCACGCCGGCAACGCTCACCAGGTTGGTGCCCTTGGCCTTGTTGAACTCATCCAGGTACGGCTGGTGCTGGAAGAAGTTGGCGTCCAGGCGCTTTTCGGCCACCTGCACGTTCGGCTGGATGTAGTCGGTGAATTCCTTGACCTTCAGCTCCACCCCCTCTTTCGCCAGTGCAGGTTTGACGAAATTGAGGATCTCGGCGTGCGGTACCGGGGTAGCAGCAACGGTCAGGGACTCGGCGTGGGCCGAGAAGGCCGCGACAGCGGCGACAACAGCAAGCAGCTTCTTCATTGATCACTCCTTGTGAGGGCCGCGACGGCCCCCGAACGGGTCGGCCGGGCCGACCCCATTGGGGTTACTTACGGGAAAAATGCACGACCAGTTTGTCGCCCACGCTCTGCAGGACTTGAACCAGTACCAGCAACAGCACCACGGTGACGACCATCACGTCGGTCTGGAAACGCTGGTAGCCGAAGCGGATGGCCAGGTCGCCCAGGCCGCCGGCGCCGACCACACCGGCCATGGCGGTGTACGACACCAGGGTGATGGCGGTGACGGTAATGGCCGCGAAGATGCCCGGGCGGGCCTCCGGCAGCAGTGCGCTGGTGATGATCTGGCGGGTGGTGGCGCCCATCGACTGGGTGGCTTCGATGATGCCGCGGTCCACTTCACGCAGGGCGGTTTCCACCAGGCGCGCGAAGAACGGCGTGGCACCTACCACCAGCGGCGGAATGGCGCCGGCAACGCCCAGCGAAGTGCCGGTGATCAGCACGGTGATCGGGATCATCACGATCAGCAGGATGATGAACGGCAGCGAGCGCAGGATGTTGACGATCAGCGACAGCAGCGCATACACACCCTTCTGCTCGAACATCTGTTTCGGCCCGCACAGGAACAGCAGCACGCCCAGCGGCAGGCCGAGCAGCACGGTGAAGAACAGCGAGCCGAACAGCATGATCATGGTGTCGACGCTGGCCAGCCAGATTTCGGCCCAGTCGACGTTGGCAAAGAAATTCAGGGCGTCCATCAACGCAGTACCTCCATATGTACGTCAGCTGCCTTGAAGCGGGCAAACGCCGCTTCCATGTCACCGCCGATCAGGGCGAGGGTGAGCTGGCCATAGGGGACATCCTTGATGCGGTCGATACGCCCGGCGAGGATGCTGTAGTCCACGCCGGTTTCGCGGGCCACGGTGCCCAGCAGCGGCGCGTAGGTGGCATCGCCCTGGAAGGTCAGGCGCACGATACGGCCCGGCACATGGGCGAAGTCGTCCCGCTGCTCGCCTTCGTCGACCTGCTCGTCTTCCTGGACGAAGCGCTTGGTGGTGGGGTGCTGCGGGTGCAGGAACACCTCGGCCACCGAGCCCTGCTCGACGATCTGGCCGGCGTCCATCACTGCCACGCGGTCGCAGACCCGGCGGATCACGTCCATTTCGTGAGTGATCAGCACGATGGTCAGCTTCAGCTCACGGTTGATTTCGGCCAGCAATTGCAGGACCGAGGCGGTGGTTTGCGGGTCGAGGGCGCTGGTGGCCTCGTCGCACAGCAGGATCTTCGGGTTGGTGGACAGGGCGCGGGCGATGCCGACGCGCTGCTTCTGGCCACCGGACAGCTGCGCCGGGTACTTTCTGGCGTGGTCGGAAAGGCCGACGCGGGCCAGCAGCTCGGTCACGCGCTTGTCGATTTCGCTGCGCGACAGCTCGCCGGCCAGGGTCAGTGGCAGGGCGACGTTGTCGGCGACGGTCTTGGAGGCCAGCAGGTTGAAGTGCTGGAAAATCATCCCGACCTGCTGGCGGAAACCGCGCAGCTGGCTGGCGTTGAACGCGGTAACGTCTTCGCCGTCGACGATGATCTTGCCGCCGGAAGGCTCTTCCAGGCGGTTGATCAGGCGCAGCATGGTGCTCTTGCCGGCGCCGGAATGGCCGATCAGGCCGAACACCTGGCCATCTTCGATGGTCAGGCTGGTCGGATTCAGTGCGGGGATTTCCCTACCGGCGACGCGGTAGGTCTTGTGTACCTGTTGGAACTCGATCACGTAGCGAACCTTGTGGGGCGCATGGAATTTGGGTCAGCGGTTGGCTGGGGTCGCGCATTTTAGCCTTTTCCCATAGCTGTTCTTAGCATTTATTTCGTAATGCACCAATCCTTCGGGCATATCGCGACAACCGGTAATCCTGATTGAACGCTCGGCAAAGCCTCCCGGTCACTACTTGCACAAGCCCGAAACGGGTACGCCTGAAGACTGACGAGGAGAGCCGACCATGCCCAGCAAGAACACGGACGCGCCGAAGCACAGCGAAGCCGCTGGCACCCAGACCCCGGACCGGGCCAACACCAACGCCAAGTTACAGAGCCTGGAGGCTGACCGTAGCGATGCGACGGGTCATGCGCTGCGCACCAACCAGGGGGTGCGCATCGCTGACAACCAGAACACGCTGAAGGCCGGAGATCGAGGCCCCTCGCTTCTCGAAGATTTCATCATGCGCGAGAAGATCACGCACTTTGACCACGAACGCATCCCTGAGCGCATCGTGCATGCGCGAGGGACGGGGGCGCATGGCTATTTCCAGAGCTATGGCAACCACGCCGAACTGACCAAGGCGGGCTTCCTGCAGGACCCGGAGAAAATCACGCCCGTGTTCGTGCGATTTTCCACGGTACAGGGCCCGCGTGGCTCAGCCGACACCGTGCGTGACGTAAGGGGCTTTGCGGTCAAGTTCTACACCGATGAAGGCAACTTTGACCTGGTGGGCAACAACATGCCGGTGTTTTTCATCCAGGATGCGATCAAATTCCCGGATTTCGTCCACGCCGTAAAGCCAGAGCCGCACAACGAGATCCCGACCGGCGCTTCGGCCCATGACACCTTTTGGGATTTCGTCTCGCTGGTACCGGAGTCGGCCCATATGGTCATGTGGGCGATGTCGGACCGTGCTATCCCGCGCAGCTTGCGGATGATGGAAGGTTTCGGGGTGCATACCTTCCGCCTGATCAACGCCCAGGGCGTAGCCAGTTTCGTCAAATTCCACTGGAAGCCGCGCCAGGGTGTGCACTCCTTGCTATGGGACGAAGCGCAGAAGCTGGCAGGCAAGGACGCTGATTTCCAGCGTCGCGACTTGTGGGAGGCTATCGAGACGGGCGATTACCCTGAATGGGAATTGGGTGTGCAGATTGTGCCGGAAGCCGACGAGCACAAATTTGATTTCGACCTGCTGGACCCGACCAAGATCATCCCGGAAGAACTGGTGCCGGTTACACCTTTGGGCAAGATGATCCTGAATCGCAACCCGGACAACTTCTTTGCTGAAGTGGAGCAGGTGGCGTTCTGCCCGGGTCATATCGTGCCTGGTATCGACTTTACCAACGACCCCTTGCTGCAGGGGCGGCTGTTCTCCTACACCGACACGCAGCTTAGCCGCCTGGGCGGGCCCAACTTCCACCAGATCCCCGTCAACCGCCCCGTCGCTCCTAACCACAACAACCAGCGTGACGCCTTGCATCAGCATGTGGTTCACAAAGGTCGCGCATCCTACGAGCCCAATTCCATCGACGGTGGCTGGCCGAAGGAAACGCCACCAGCCGCGCAGGATGGCGGCTTCGAGAGCTACCAGGAGCGTATCGATGCACACAAGATCCGCCAACGCAGCGATTCGTTCGGCGACCATTTTTCGCAGGCGCGGTTGTTCTTCCAGAGCATGAGCCCGACCGAGCAGCAGCACATCATCAAGGCTTACAGCTTTGAACTGGGCAAGGTGGAGCGGGAGACGATCCGTGCTCGGGAAGTGAATGAGATTCTCGCCAATATCGACCTGAAGCTGGCGGCTGCGGTTGCTGCCAACCTCGGTTTGCCTGCTCCGAGCGCGGGCACTGTTCAAGTGAAGGGAAGCCAGCTTGCGCAGTCGCCTGCCCTGAGCCAGATGAACCACCCGGGTTCGGTTGGCATCAAGGGGCGCAAGATTGCCGTGCTGGTAGCAGATGGCATAGACGCTGCCAGCGTGGACAAGTTGGTCAAGGCCCTGGAAGCACAGAGTGCCCGGCCATTGCTCCTGGGGCCGACCTCAGCACCGGTGAAGGCTGCGCACGGCAAGCAACTGCCGGTGGATGCTTCCATGGAGGGGATGCCATCGATCATGTTCGACGGAATTGTCGTGCCGGGTGGCAAGGCTTCGACCGATGCGCTGGCGACCAGCGGGTTGGCCAAGCATTTCCTGCTGGAGGGCTACAAGCACCTGAAGGCGATGGTGTTGACCAAAGAGCTTTTGGGCAGCTTGGGGCTGAAGGAAGACAAGGGGTTGCTGCTGGGAGATGAGCAGAAGACCGTGGATGCCTTCGTCAAAGCGGTAGAAGGGCATCGGGTGTGGGAGCGGGAGGCGGCTGCGGAGGCTGTGCCTGCCTAAGGGGCTGCTTTGCAGCCCATCGCGACACAAGGCCGCTCCTACAGGAGATCGCATTCCCTTGTAGGAGCGGCCTTGTGTCGCGAAAGGGGCGCGCAGCGCCCCCAGATTCTTAACGCTGATGCGGAACCAGAACTACCTGCGCCGGCAACGACCGCTGAATCTCATGCTTCTGCTTCAACTCGAACCCGCTGTCGATCTTGCGCACGCGCTTCTCCAGCAAGGTCTTCAGCCAAGGCGCATCCTCGGTGCGCGGCACCTGGAACACCACGTCGCACTGGTAGCTCACCACATCGGCGGCAATGTCATCCAGCTGGCGACGCATGGCGCGGCTGTCGGTAGTCTTCAAGGCCACGACGGTGCTCGGTGCAGCCGGGTCGATGATGCGCGCCTTGGGCTTGGCCTCGGCCGCTTTCAGCGCCGCTTCAGCCTTCTCCAGCTCGGCTTTGCGCGCCTGGGTCACGGTATCGCCACCAGTCACTGCCGGGGCCTGCGGCATCAGCGCGCGGGCACGGGCCAGGGCGGTGGCGGCAGCGTTCACATCACCCTTCTGCAGGAAGATCTGGCTGCGTTGCAGGTAGGCTTCGGCAAGCTGGCGCTGGTATTGCTCCAGGCGCGCGTCGTCCGGCGCCTGGGCCTGCAAGGCTGCCAGCTGGTCTTCGGCGGTGGCCAGCTCGTTGCTGGCGATGTTCTGTTGCAACTGCTGCCAGGCATCGGCTTGGGCAGGTGCGGTGGCCTGTTCGACCGGCGCGCTGGAACACGCAGCCAGGAACAGGGAAAACGCGGCAACAAGCAGATAACGGGAGGCGAACGGCTTCATTCCTGCGACTCTCTATTTGCGCAAAAAGCGAGCAAGTCTACACCCAGGTGCGCACGCTCGAAAACAAGTCTTACAGACCCTTTACGTGCGAAAAGGTTGCAGGGCGCGCCTTCACGCGCCCTGTTTTTCAGCGTTTTGGCAGGGCCAGGCTCAGCAAGAATAGCACCGCCGCGCAGACCACGATCGACGGGCCGGCGGGGGTGTCCTTGAACCAGGACATGGCCAGGCCGCCGCATACCGCGGTCACGCCGAGCAGGCTGGCGCCCAGGGCCATCTGCTCGGGAGAGCGGGCGTGACGTTGCGCCGCAGCGGCAGGAATGATCAGCAGCGAGGTGATCAGCAGCACGCCGACGATCTTCATGGCCACGGCAATCACCACCGCGATCAGCAGCATCAGCGCCATGCGCAGCCCGGCCACTGGCAGGCCTTCGACCATGGCCAGCTCTTCGTGCACGGTGACTGCCAGCAATGGCCGCCACAGCGCAGCGAGCAGCAGCAACACCAGCGCGCTGCCGCCGAGGATCCAGGCCAGGTCGGTGGTGCTGATGGCCAGCAGGTCGCCGAACAGGTACGCCATCAGGTCGATGCGTACGTCATGCATGAAGCTCAGCACTACCAGGCCCAGCGACAAGGTGCTGGGGGCGAGGATGCCGAGCAGGGTATCGGAGGCCAGCGGCTGGCGTTGCTGCAAGGTCACCAGCAAGATCGCCAGCAACAGGCAGCCCACGGTTACCGCCAGCGCCGGGCTGACGTCCAGGGCAAAGCCCAGGGCCACGCCGAGCAGGGCGGCGTGGGACAGGGTGTCGCCAAAATAGGCCATGCGCCGCCACACCACGAAGGATCCCAGTGGGCCGGCCACCAGCGCCAGGGACAAACCGGCAAGCAGGGCGTAGAGAAGAAAATCAGCCATGCTTGCAGTGCGCTCCGTGAACATGGGTGCCAGGGGCGACCACCGAGCCGTGCAGGTCGTGGCTGTGGTCGTGATGGTGGTGGTAGATGGCCAGGCTGGGTGCAGCGGTCTGGCCGAACAGCTCGACGAATGCCGGGTCGCCGCTTACCTGCTCGGGGTGGCCCGAACAGCACACGTGGCGGTTCAGGCATACCACCTGGTCGGTGGCGCTCATCACCAGGTGCAGGTCGTGGGAAACCATCAGCACGCCGCAGCCGTGGCGGTCGCGCAGGCGGGTAATGAGGTTGTACAGCTCGGTCTGGCCGACCACGTCTACGCCCTGCACCGGCTCGTCGAGCACCAGTAGCTGGGGTTCGCGCAGCAGGGCGCGGGCCAGCAGCACGCGCTGCATCTCGCCGCCGGAAATGGTCTGGATCGGGCTGTCGATGACCTGCTCGGCACCCACTTCCTGCAACGCCGACAAGGCTGCCGCGCGGTCTACACCGGGCACCAGGCGCAGGAAGCGCAACACCGACAGCGGCAGCGTGGCATCGACCTGGATCTTTTGCGGCATGTAGCCGATGCGCAGTTTCGGCTTGCGCCATACCTTGCCGCGGTGCGGCTTGAGCAGGCCGAGCACGGCGCGCACCAGGGTGGTCTTGCCCGCGCCGTTCGGGCCGATCAGGGTGACGATCTGGCCAGGTGCGACCGACAGGTCAATGCTGTCGAGCACCGCCTCGCCACCGAAGGTGACGCCGACCTGCTCCAGGCGGATCAGTGCATCGCTCATGCCGCGCTCCGGCAATTGCTGCACAGGCCGACCACTTCCACCGTCTGGGTCTCGACCGTGAAGCCCACGCCCTTGGCGCTGCTGATGATGGCGTCGCTGATACTGTCCTGTTCCAGCTCGATGGCCACATGGCAGGCCCGGCAGATCAGGAACTGACCCTGGTGCAGGTGTTCCGGGTGGCTGCAGCCGATGAAGGCGTTGAGCGAGGCGATGCGGTGCACCAGGCCGTTTTCCAGCAGGAAGTCCAGCGCACGGTACACCGTGGGGGGCGCGGCGCGGCGGCCGTCCTGCTCACTGAGCACGGCGAGGATATCGTAGGCGCCCAGCGGCTTGTGGCTTTGCCACACCAGTTCCAGCACTCGACGGCGCAGCGCGGTCAGGCGCAGGCCCTGGCGGGTGCACAAGGCGTCGGCTTCAGCCAGTGCGCTGTGTACGCAATGGGAATGATCGTGAGGACGGTTGGCCAGCGGCGTGATGGACATGGGCAGCGACGGTTCTGGATGGAGACGTTATTATGTTACCTGTTTCTGACGACTCGAGTATTCACCGTGTCCCGATTCCTAGTCCTTTTTGTCGCTTTCATCGCATTTTCCGCCCAGGCCGACGTGCGCGTGCTGACCAGTATCAAACCCCTGCAGCAGATTGCCGCCGCCGTGCAGAATGGTGTTGGCAACCCCGAGGTATTGCTGCCGCCGGGTGCTTCGCCGCACCACTACGCGCTGCGCCCGTCCGACGTACGGCGGGTGGGCGATGCCGACCTGCTGTACTGGATCGGCCCGGACATGGAGGGCTTCCTGCCGCGGGTACTGGGCAATCGCAGCAAGGCCACGGTGGCCGTGCAGGCGCTACCGGGCATGAAGCTGCGGCATTTTGGCGAGGACAGCCATTCCCACGAGGAAGAAGACCACGACGACCATGATCATGACCACCGCCCGGGCAGCCTGGACGCGCACCTGTGGCTATCGTCGGTCAACGCGCGGGTTATTGCAGCGAAAATGGCGGCTGACCTGGCGCAGATCGATCCGGCCAATGCGGCGCGCTACCAGAGCAACCTCAAGGCCTTCGACGAACGCCTGAACGCACTGGATGGGCGGATCAAGGCGCGGGTGGCCGGGATTGCCGGCAAGCCGTACTTCGTGTTCCACGAAGCATTCGACTACTTCGAGGCCGAGTATGGCCTGAAGCACACCGGGGTGTTCAGCGTGGCGTCCGAGGTGCAGCCGGGTGCGCAGCACGTGGCAGCCATGCGCAAGCGCCTGCAGGAAGTGGGCAAGACCTGTGTGTTCAGCGAACCGCCGCTGCGGCCGCGGCTGGCCGAGACCTTGACCGCCGGGCTGCCGGTGCGCCTGGCCGAGCTGGATGCCCTGGGCGGTACCGACCCGGTGGATGGCAAGGGCTATGAGCGCTTGCTGGAGAAGCTGGGTGGCGACCTGGTTGGGTGCCTGGAGCAGTTGTAAGCCTGTACCGGCCTCTTCGCGGGCACGCCCGCTCCCACAGGTACAACGACAACCTTGAGGTTTGTGTTATCCCTGTGGGAGCGGGCATGCCCGCGAAGAAGCAGAAGCTGGACTAGAGGGCGAACGGCAGGTGCAAAGCCACCTGCTGACGCTGCGCCAAACGCACTTCGAACTCGCTCGGGTCGTGGATCATCACATCCATCCCGGCAAACGATTCCGCTGCAATCAGGCGCGACAGCCAGAAGCGTACGCAGCCTACCCGCAACATCTCCGGCCACAGCTCGGCTTCGGCGGCGGTGAACGGCCGCAGCGCCGCATAGGCCGCCAGCAATGCCTGGGCGCGTGGCACATCGATCGCGCCGTGTTCATCCAGGCACCAGTCGTTCACGGTGATGGCGATGTCATACAGCATCGGCCCGGAACAGGCGTTGTAGAAGTCGATCACACCGGTCAGGTGGGTGCCTTCGAACATCACGTTGTCGCGGAACAGGTCGGCGTGCAGGTTGGCCCGTGGCAGGGCCAGGATCTGTGTCTTGTGTGCGCTGATTTCATCCAGCGCCGGCTGCAGCAGCGCGGCTTGCTCGGCGGTAAGGCGCGGCAGCAGCTCGGCACCCGAGGCCAGCATCCAGTCCAGGCCGCGGTCGGTGCGGCGCTCGATGATGTGTTCGCGGGTAGCCAGGTGAATGTGCGCCAGCAGCTCGCCGACCTGGGCGCAGTGCTGGGCGTTCGGTGCCTTGATGTGCTTGCCCGACAGCCGTGGCTGCAGCAGCGCCGGCTTGCCGCACAGCTCGCGCAGGCCATTGCCGTCGCGGTCGCGTATGGCATAGGGCACCGGCATGTCGGCTGCGTGCAAAGTGTCCAGCAGCTCGATGAAGAACGGCATGTCCTCGCTGGGCCCGCGCTCGATCAGCGTCAGGACGAACTCCCCCTGTTCGAGGCTGACGAAGAAATTGCTGTTCTCTGTGCCGGCGGCGATGCCCTGGAAATCGAGCAGACGACCCAGCGCGTACGGCGCCAGAAAGGTTTCCAGCTCAGGCCGGGTCACGGGGGTGAAGACTGACATGATGAAAAATTGCCCATACGGGCACTTCCGCCGGGAAGTGCCGGGTTGATGTGAACGGTGCGCGTCAGATTACCACTCGAAGATCTTCCAGGACGGAATCAGCATGTCCGGCTGGTCGGATCGAATGAAATTGCCATCAGAGCCATCGGCGCGTACCAGGAAATAAGGCTTGCCGTTTTTCGGCGTGATCTTGATCGCATACAGGAACCCGTTCTGCCGGTACTCCTGGATGGTTTTGTCGCCTTCCGTGCGAATGGTCACCTCGGGATCGGCCGAGGGGGCGTCGTCCGCCGCCAGGGTGACGACAGGCATGGTGGCCAACAGACCGAGCAGTAACAGGCGATTGAGTGTACGCATGATAACCTTGTCCCTTTGTCGTCAATGATTCTGGCTATTCTAGCGCCGGACCCGTCGAAAAGGTTGATTCTGCTCATGAGCCAAGCGCCCCTCGTCCTGGTGGACGGTTCCTCCTACCTGTACCGCGCCTTCCACGCGCTGCCGCCGTTGACTACCTCCAAAGGCATGCCGACCGGCGCGGTGAAGGGGGTGCTGAACATGCTCAAGAGCCTGCGCAAGCAATACCCCGACAGCCTGTTCGCGGTGGTGTTCGACGCCAAGGGTGGCACCTTCCGCGATGCCATGTTCGCCGAATACAAGGCCAACCGCCCAAGCATGCCGGACGACCTGCGGGTGCAGATCGAGCCGCTGCACGCCAGCGTCAAGGCGCTGGGCTACCCACTGCTGTGCGTCGAGGGGGTCGAGGCCGACGACGTGATCGGCACCCTGGCGCGCAGCAGCGCCGCGCTGGGCCGCCCGGTGATCATCTCGACCGGTGACAAGGACATGGCGCAGCTGGTGGACGGGCACATTACCTTGGTCAACACCATGACCGGAAGCGTGCTGGACGTGGCTGGCGTGCACGAGAAATTTGGCGTCGGCCCGGAACATATCATCGACTTCCTGGCGCTGATGGGCGACAAGGTCGACAACATCCCCGGTGTGCCGGGCGTGGGCGAAAAAACCGCGGTGGGCCTGCTGACCGGTATCGGCGGCGGCCTCAGCGACCTGTACGCCAACCTGGACAAGGTCCCGACGCTGGCCATTCGCGGCGCCAAGACCCTGCCGGCCAAGCTGGAAGAGCACCGCGACGCGGCGTTCCTGTCTTATGAGCTGGCTACTATCAAGGTCGACGTGCCCCTGGATATCGAAGTAGATGCCCTGGTGTGCGGCGAGCCTGATCGCGACGCGTTGCTGGCGCTGTACACCGAGATGGAATTCAAGAGCTGGGTCGCCGAGGTGCAGCGTGACGCTGCCAAGGCCGGTGACGACATCGCGCCGATCGCGGAGCCGGTGGCCAAGACCGAGCCCAGTTACGAAACCATTCTCGACCAGGAACGTTTCGACTTCTGGCTGGAGAAGCTGCGTCAGGCGCCACTGTTCGCCTTCGACACCGAGACCACTGGCCTGGACGCACAGCAGGCGCAGCTTGTCGGCCTGTCGTTCGCCGTCGAGCCGCATGAAGCGGCCTATGTGCCGCTGGCCCACGACTATGAAGGCGCGCCGGTCCAGCTGGACCGCGCCGCCGTGCTGCTGGCGCTGAAGCCTCTGCTGGAAGACCCGACCAAGGCCAAGGTCGGGCAGAACGCCAAGTACGACATCAACATCCTCGCCAATGGCTCGCCCGCCATCGAAATGCGCGGCGTTGCGTACGACACCATGCTCGAGTCGTACGTGCTGAACTCCACCGCCACCCGTCACGACATGGACAGCCTGGCGCTGAAGTACCTCGACCACACCACCATCGCCTTCGAGGACATCGCCGGCAAGGGCGCCAAGCAGCTGACCTTCAACCAGATCCACCTGGACAAGGCCGGCCCCTACGCTGCCGAAGACGCCGACATCACCCTGCGCCTGCACCAGGCGCTGCAGGCGCGCCTGGCGCAGACGCCGAGCGTGCAGCCGGTGCTGATGGACATCGAGATGCCGCTGGTGCCGGTGCTGGCCAAGATCGAGCGCCAGGGGGCGCTGGTCGATGCCGCGCTGCTGCAGGTGCAGAGCGGTGAGCTGGGGGTGAAGATGGCCGAGCTGGAGCAGCGCGCCTATGAGCTGGCCGGTGAGGAGTTCAACCTCGGCTCGCCCAAGCAGCTGGGCGCGATCCTCTACGACAAGCTGGGCATGCCGGTGCTTAGCAAGACCACCAAGGGCCAGCCATCCACGGCAGAAGCGGTGCTCGACGAACTGGCCGAGCAAGGCTACCCGCTGCCGGAGGTACTGATGCAGTACCGCAGCCTGAGCAAGCTCAAGAGCACCTACACCGACAAGCTGCCGGGGCAGATCAACCCGCGCACCGGGCGTATCCACACCTCCTACCAGCAGGCGGTAGCGGCCACCGGCCGGCTGTCGTCCAGCGACCCGAACCTGCAGAACATCCCGATCCGCACTGCCGAAGGCCGGCGCATCCGTCAGGCCTTCGTCGCCAGCCCGGGCTACAAGCTGCTGGCGGCGGACTACTCGCAGATCGAGTTGCGCATCATGGCCCACCTGGCCAAGGACGAAGGCTTGCTGCATGCCTTCCGCAACGACCTGGACGTGCACCGCGCCACGGCGGCGGAAGTGTTCGGCGTAGCCCTGGAAGACGTCACCACCGACCAGCGCCGCAGTGCCAAGGCCATCAACTTCGGCCTGATCTACGGCATGAGCGCCTTTGGCCTGGCCAAGCAGATCGGCGTCGACCGCAAGCAGTCGCAGGATTACATCGACCGCTACTTCGCCCGCTACCCGGGCGTGCTGGCCTACATGGAGCGCACCCGCGCCCAGGCGGCGGAGCAAGGCTTTGTCGAAACCCTGTTCGGCCGCCGCCTGTACCTGCCGGATATCAATGCCAAGAACCCGGCCCTGCGCAAAGGCGCCGAGCGCACGGCGATCAACGCCCCGATGCAGGGCACTGCGGCCGATATCATCAAGCGGGCCATGGTCAATGTGGATAACTGGTTGAGCGAGAGCGGGCTGGACGCCCGGGTGATCCTGCAGGTACACGACGAACTGGTGCTGGAAGTGCGCGAGGACCTGGTTGAGCAGGTGAAAGATGAAATTCGCCAGTACATGAGCAAGGCCGCGCAGCTGGATGTACCGCTTCTGGTCGAGGCGGGAATTGGTGCGAATTGGGACGAAGCTCACTGATCGGGCGGGGAAAGCTGTGTAGGATCCGTGATGTAGGGATGCGGATCCTGGCACCGCTCAGTGCCAGTAGTGCTGAGGCTTCATGAAACTATCGCAAATAGTTTTCAGGGCTTTGGAACTAAACCGGTGAAGCGGAACTCAGAGTAACTGAATGGCTGGTGAAGCCTTTCGATGCTCCTATGTTGTGTTAAGTGTTGGCAGATATCTGGACCCCGCCCTAGCGGTCCGGACTTGGACCCCGAACTTCCCCCTCCCCATACGAAGTCCGGGGTTTTTTTTGCCCGGAATTTGACTTATGGCTAATAGAGAGCCCTGTGGGAGCGGGTTTACCCGCGAATGCGATGTCGGATGCACCGCCGCATTCGCGGGTAAACCCGCTCCCACAGGTTACAAGCAAACCTTCAAATGACTGGCTTGTCTTCCAGCCCCATCCAGTCCGCCAGCACCCGGTAGGCCTCTTCCACGCCCAGGCGCTTGGGCGCCGAGAACAGCTGGATGGTCACGCCGTCGCCCCAACCCTTGCGGATTTCCGACTGCACCTTGAGCAGAGTGTTCTTGCCCGCGCCGTGGGTCAGCTTGTCGGCCTTGGTCAGCAGGATGTGCATCGGCATGCTGCTGGCCTTGGCCCAGTCGAGCATCATCTTGTCGAAGTCGGTCATCGGGTGGCGCACGTCCATCATCAGGATCACGCCACGCAGGCACTCCCGGCTACCCAGGTAGGCTTCCAGGTGTTTCTGCCAGTGCTGCTTGAGCGGAATCGGGACTTTTGCATAACCGTAGCCTGGCAGGTCGACCAAACGCCGTTCATCGTCCAGACTGAAGAAATTCAACAGCTGGGTGCGCCCGGGGGTTTTCGAGGTGCGCGCCAGGCTGGCATGAGTCAGGGTGTTGAGGGCGCTGGATTTGCCGGCGTTGGAGCGGCCGGCGAAAGCCACCTCGTAACCCTGGTCGTCCGGGCATTGTTCGACCTTGGCAGCGCTGAGGGCGAATTTGGCTTTCTGGCAGAGGCCGAGGATGGGGTTCTTGACTTGCATGGGATATCCGATGTGGGTGTTGCCTGACTCTATAGGCCCGAGCCTGGCAAGCGGTGTCGTTTCCGTTTGGATGGCGGAAGTATATAATGCCCCAGTTTTTGTGTGCTCATTCTCCCGGCGAAGGAGAACGGGCATGGGGTGTCGAACAATAGCTCGCGCAACAGAACGCAGCGCGGCCCCCAACCCTGAAGGTCGTTCCGCATGGCGAAATGGCTGCTTGCTGTCGGTATGTTCCTGCCGTTTTTCAGCGCACAGGCTACACAGGATCCCGAGGTGTTGTACAACCGCACGTGTGCGGCCTGTCACACCGGGCAGTTGCCACAGGCACCCAGGCAGGGTGACCGGGCAGCATGGGAGCCAAGGCTGGCGCAAGGCATGGATGTACTGGTGAAGCACGTGACCCAGGGTTTCAAGGCTATGCCGCCGCGTGGATTGTGCATGGACTGCAGTGCCGAGGACTACCGTTTGGTCATCCTTTGGATGAGTGGCAGTCCCGATACATAACATTTCACCCTTAGCCGTGTTGGATTAGCTGATGAACAAACTAGTCGTGAGTCTGCTGTTGACCTTGGGTGTCGCAGGTGCGGCCACTGCTGCGCAACCCGTCAAAGGCGATGCCGCCGCCGGCCAGGCCAAGACGGCCGTCTGTGGCGCTTGCCACAACCCCGACGGCAACAGCCTGGCACCGAACTTCCCGAAACTGGCCGGCCAAGGCCAGCGCTATCTCGAAAAACAATTGCACGATATCAAGTCGGGCAAGCGTACCGTGCTGGAGATGACCGGCATGCTGGCCGCATTCAGCGACCAGGACCTGGCCGATATCGCCGCCTACTTCTCCAGCCAGAAAGGCAGCGTGGGCGCGGCCGATCCCAAGCTGGTCGAACGTGGCCGGGCGCTGTTCAACGGCGGCGACCTGGAAAAAGGCATGCCTGCCTGCACCGGCTGCCACTCGCCGAACGGCGCGGGTATCGCCCTGGCCGGCTTCCCGCACCTGGGCGGGCAGCATGCACAGTACGTGACCAAGCAGCTCACCGACTTCCGCGAAGGCAACCGCACCAACGATGGCGATGCCATGACCATGCGCACCATCGCCGGCAAGCTGAGCAACCACGACATCGAGGCGCTGGCCAGCTACATCCAGGGCCTGCACTGAGGCCCTTCGGCCGCTTGTGATGGCCCTATCGCAGGCAAGCCAGCTCCCACAGATGCTGCATATGGCTTGAGGTCGATGCGCTCGAGGTGGGAGCCGGCTTGCCTGCGATAGGGCCATTACAGGCGGCGCATTAACCTTCAGTTAATGTTGTAGGCCAATGATGAAAGGGCGGCCGGACCGCCCTTTTTTCCGTCCGCAGCCGTTACACTACAGAACTCGGCCCCTTCCCGGCCTGTCTCAGTGCAGGTCGCGTCGTGGCGACCAATGACTGCCCAGGAGTAAAGCATGCGTAAACTGATTCTCAGCGCCGCGCTGGTCGCTGCCAGCGTATTCGGTATGACTGCCGTCCAGGCCGCCGAGCCTGTCGCCGGCAAGGAATACCTCGAGCTGAGCAACCCTGTTCCGGTTTCCGTGCCTGGCAAGATCGAAGTGGTCGAGCTGTTCTGGTACGGCTGCCCACACTGCTACCACTTCGAGCCGACCATCAACCCGTGGGTTGAAAAACTGCCCAAGGACGTCAACTTCAAGCGCGTACCAGCCATGTTCGGTGGCCCATGGGACGCCCACGGCCAGATGTTCCTGACCCTCGAAGCCATGGGCGTCGAGCAGAAGGTACACGCCGCAGTGTTCGATGCCATCCAGAACCAGAAAAAGCGCCTGACCGACCCGCAGGACATGGCCGACTTCCTCGCCACCCAGGGCGTGGACAAGGACAAGTTCCTCGCCACCTTCAATTCGTTCGCCATCAAGGGCCAGGTCAACCAGGCCAAGGAACTGGCGAAAAAGTACGAGATCACCGGCGTACCGAGCATGGTGGTCAACGGCAAGTACCGCTTCGACCTGGGTACTGCCGGCGGGCCGGAAGGCGTACTGAACGTTGCCGACCAGCTGATCGCCAAGGAGCGCGCCGCTAAGTAAGCGGCGTAACCCATGCGCCGCTTCAGAACCGCGCGTGGCATTGGCCTGCACCAGCCGCAGGTCAACGAGCATCACTTGCAGGCCCCTGGCCTGCCCGAGGATGGTCGTCTGCGGCTGCTCAGTTTCAACATCCAGGTGGGCATCAGCACCGAGCGCTACCGGCATTACGTGACCCGCAGCTGGCAGCACCTGCTGCCGCACAACGGGCGTGCCGGCAACCTGCAGAAGATTGGCCAACTGCTGGGCGACTTCGACCTGGTGGCCTTGCAGGAGGCCGATGGCGGTAGCCTGCGCTCGGGCTATGTCAACCAGGTCGAGCACCTTGCCCACCTGGGTGCCTTCCCCTACTGGTACCAGCAACTCAACCGCAACCTTGGGCGTTTTGCCCAGCACAGCAATGGCGTGCTCAGCCGCCTGAAGCCACAACTGCTCGAGGATCACCCATTGCCCGGCCCGGCTGGGCGTGGTGCGATTCTGGTGCGCTTTGGCGAGGGCGAAGATGCGCTGATCGTGGTGATGATGCACCTGGCCCTCGGCGCCAAGACCCGCGCCTTGCAACTGGGTTACATCCGCGAGCTGATTGGCGGTTACCGCCACCAGGTGCTGATGGGCGACATGAATACCCATGCCACCGACCTGCTGGAGCACTCGCCGTTGCGCGACCTGGGCCTGATTGCCCCACAAGTCGAGGCCACCTTTCCCAGCTGGCGTCCACAGCGTTGCCTGGACCACATACTGCTCAGCCCAAGCCTCACGCTGGAGCGTGTCGAGGTGCTGGCGCAGCCAATTTCCGACCACCTTCCCGTTGCTGTCGAGATTCGATTGCCTGATGCATTGACTGTGGATACGCTGCCGGTCCTGAGCTAATTGCCATCACCGTTTGCGGACCCGGGCATGACTGAAGACGCTGAGCGCTGGAAAGAAAAATACCTGAAAAGCATCGAGCAGCAGGAAAAGCTCGAGCGCCGTTGGGACGCCCGTCTCGACCTGCTGCGTCGCGGCCTGGTACGCAGCACCCTGGCTGCCGAAGGCAGTGACAAGGTGGTGGACCAGTGCATGAAGGAAATGCGCGAGGTTATCCGCAGCGACAACATGGACGCTGGCCTTGCCGGGCTGATTCCGCGTCTTGAGAAGGCGGTGCTGGACTCCGAACAGCGCCGGGAAGCTCGCATGAATCAGGTCAGCGATGCGCTGACCGCTCTGGTCGACCAACTGCAAGGCCTGCCATTGCCGAACGATGTGTCGCGGCCGTTGAAAAAGCTGGCGAAGAAGCTCGACGGTGGCGTGGCCCAGTCACGCGACCTGCCACCGTTGCTGGGCGAGTTGAGCGGCTTGCAGGGCCGCGCGCTGTCAGCCCTGGGTAAGTCGGGGGAGGATGCCCGCCCCGGCTTCTTGCAGCGCTTGTTCGGCAGCCGCGAGGATAATGCGCAAGGCGAGCCAGCGCTTGTGCCGCTGGCGCTGCCGGTTGCCGGGGCGCAGCCCTTGGCGGCACCGGCCAACGTCGGTGCTCCGCAGCCCGACGACGTGGACGCGCTGCAGCCGCTGCCAGCCTCATCAGCATCTGTTGTCGAGGCGCCCGTAGTGCCAGAGCCCGCGCTGGAGACACCTGGCCCGGCGCTGATCGAAACGGCCGAACTGTCACCAGCCCCGCTGCCGCAGCCGCTACCGGACGATGTGCCGGCACCGGAAGCTGTCGCCAGCGAGCCTCCGGCTGAAGCAGGACCGGCGCAAACACTCGAACAAACCTTCGGCGAAGACGGCCCCTATGCCCTGCCCTACGCGGTGGAGCCGCCCTACAGCCAGGTTGCCGAGCAC
This sequence comes from Pseudomonas sp. FGI182, assembly GCF_000511325.1. NCBI lineage: Bacteria > Pseudomonadati > Pseudomonadota > Gammaproteobacteria > Pseudomonadales > Pseudomonadaceae > Pseudomonas > Pseudomonas sp. FGI182. The sequence goes on from NZ_CP007012.1 coordinate 88,955, forward strand.
ATCGAGCATACCCTGATCGGCCTGCTCGATGACCTCAGCCTGCCGGAGCGACACAAGGCCCAGGCGCTCGAGATGCGTGAACGGGTCGCCCGCGGCTTGAATTGGTATGAGCTGATCCCGGTGCTGGATGACCTGGCTGTGCTCATGCTGGCGATCACCGACAGCGGCCAGCACGAATTCGAAACCTACCTGCAGCAGCTCAACGAACGCCTGGAGGGTTTCCAGAGCCACCTTCACGAGGCCAGCGCCGGCCATGCCGACAACAGCTCGGCCGCCCGCGAGCTGGATACACAGCTGCGGGAGCATGTCGACGGGCTGCAGAGCAGTGTGCAAGGTGCCGCCGACGTCGACAGCCTCAAGCACATCCTGGAAAACCGCCTGGAAGGCCTGTTGGTGACCATGGACGAGCACAAGCACGAGCGTGATCGCCGCGAACAGGAGCTGGCTGGGCGCCTGCAAGGGCTGTCGGAGCGGGTGGCGAACATGGAGCACGAGGCGCTCGGCTACCGCGAGCACTTGGAAGAGCAGCGCCAGAAGGCCTTGCTCGACCCCCTCACCGGTTTGCCCAACCGTGCGGCCTGGAGCGAGCGGGTCGAGCGCGAAATGCTCGAATGGCAGGCACACGGCGGCCATCTGGCGATGGCGATCCTCGACCTGGACCATTTCAAGCGTATCAACGACAGCTATGGGCACCTGGCCGGCGACAAGGTACTGAAGATTGTCGCCGACCAGTTGCGCAAGCGCCTGCGCAGCGGTGACTTCATCGCCCGCTTCGGCGGCGAGGAGTTTGTGCTGTTGCTGCCGCAGACCTCGCCGGCCGCCGCTGCCCAGATAGCCGAGGTGCTACGGGCCACGGTCGAGGCGTGCCCGTTCCACTTCAAGGGCGAACGGGTGGTGATCACCACGTCCATCGGCCTGGGTGCATTCCGTTCCGGCGAGCGCGGCGACCAGGTACTCAAGCGCGCCGATGCGGCGCTGTACCGGGCCAAGGAGTCGGGGCGCAACCGCGTCGAGCAGGCATAGCCGGCAGCCGCTGACTCGCGGCAAGCACGGCCCTTGGGGAGCACGTTATACTGTAGCGCTCATACGCTGAGGCTACTGACGTGCTTTCCACGCTTAAAAAAACCCTGATTTCCTTCCTGCTGTTGTCTGTCGCCGGTTGCTCGACAGGCCTGCGCATCGACCGTAGCCACCCTTCGGTCAACCAGGACAACCGCATCCAGTTCGTTGTCCTGCATTACACCAATGCTTCGCTGGAGCGTTCCCTGGCGTTGCTGACCCATGGCGAAGTCAGCAGCCATTACCTGATTGGTGACGGCCCGGCGACGGTGTATCAGCTGGTGGATGAGAACCGCCGCGCCTGGCATGCCGGTGATAGCCAGTGGCAGGGGCGGACCTGGCTGAACTCCTCGTCCATCGGTATCGAAATCGTCAACCCGGGCTTCACCGATACGCCGAATGGCCGGGTCTGGCACCCTTACAGCGAAGCGCAGGTCCAGTCGCTGATCGCGCTGCTCAAGGACATCGTCAAACGCAACAACATCGAGCCACGGCACATCATTGGCCACAGCGATATCGCACCGCTGCGCAAGCTTGACCCGGGGCCGCTGTTCCCGTGGAAGCGCCTGGCCGACGCCGGATTGGGTGTCTGGCCGGATGCAAATGCCGTGGCACGGCAGCAAGCCTATTTCAGCGTCAACCCGCCGAGCGTTGGCTGGTATCAGCAGGAGCTGGCGCGGTTTGGCTATGCGATAGAGCAGACCGGGGTACTGGATGTTGCCACCCGCCATGTGATCGCCGCGTTCCAGATGCGTTTCCGCCCGCAGCGCTTCGATGGCATGCCGGATGCGCAGACGGCGGCGATGCTGCAGGTGCTCAACCGGATGCGTTGAGCTGCCAAGGTGGGACGGGCTCTTGTGTAGAAGCGGCCTTGTGTCGCGACGGGCTGCACAGCAGCAGGATCTTGGTTCCAGCACAAACTGCCGGGGCCGCTTTGCGGCCCTATCGCGACACAAGGCCGCTCCTACAACAGGCCCTCGGCGATTGTAGCGAAGCGCCAAACGGCGAGGTGATTCCTGATTCAGTTGCTATACCTTAGTTATCAACTGGATGCCCTCGATGTCAGCCTTCATCGCCTTGATGCGCCAAATTTTTTACCGTCCCTGGATGCTGGCCACATTGGCAGCACTGGCCAGCGCGGCACTGTTGCTCTCAGCCAGCATCGGCATTGCCCTGCAACAGATGAAGCAAAGCGAGAGCGCACAGATGAATGCCCAGGGCGAGCGCTTTCTCGAGCGCCTCGAGCAGGTGTTCGGCCAGTTGCGCGAAGGGGTCGACCTGCTGCAGGCGCAGCCCTTGCGCGGCTGCAGCCCGGCGATGCTGACGGCGTTGCAGCAGGTAGGCCTGAGTTCACGCTTCATTTATGAAGCGGCATACGTGGATGGGGATATTGCCTGTTCGAACCGCGGTGATGAGCGGGCGTTCGAACCCTTGCGGGTCCCCGACATCCAGGGACCGACCTACAGCTACTGGCTGAACACAACGACCGAGCCGAACGAAAACCTGGCCGCGTTGATGCTGGGGAGGGGCAAGTTCGTGGTATCCACCTCTCGTGGGCACCTGACCGATGTGGTCGACCTGCCCCCGGGCGGCAGCCTTGTGGTGGTGCTGGACAACGGTACCCGGGCCATCCCTGTGCTGGGCCCACCACAGGTATGGCCGCCACCCTCGGCCTGGTCGACCAGCCACAAGTCGCTGCTCGAGCTCAGCGACCGCCTGATCTACCGCATGCCGACCAAGTCACCGGACTACCAGCTGGTGCTGATTGCTCCGCGGGCGAGCCTGCCGTTGAGGATGAACGGCATGCTCTGGCTGCTGTTCCCCGGCAGTGTGCTGGCGGCCTGTTGTATCGGCTGGCTGGTGCTGCAACTGATCCTGCAGCGGCGGTCGATGAGCTCGGAGTTGCAGAATGCCTTGCGCCGCGGCGAACTGCAGGTGCTCTACCAGCCGATCTTCGAGCTCGACAGCCGGCGCTGTGTCGGGGCCGAGGCCCTGGTGCGCTGGCGTCGCCCGGACGGCACCCTGACCAGCCCGGACCTGTTCATCCCGCTGGCGGAAAACACCGGGCAGATTCGCCAGATCACAGACTTTGTCCTGCAGCGTGTGCTGGAACAGTTAGGGCAACTGCTGCGCTCGCACCCCAACCTGTACATATCGGTGAACCTGGCAGCTTGCGATGTGATGGTGCCGCGTATTGGTCGGGTAGCTGCGCGCTTGCTGGCAATGCACCGGGTGGCGGCCAGCCAGATTGCCTTCGAAGTGACCGAGCGCGGCCTGATCGATGTGGTGGTGGCGCGCGACAATCTGCAGGCGTTACGTGCAGTAGGGCATCAGGTGCTGATCGACGATTTTGGTACGGGTTATTGCAGCCTGGCCTACCTGCAGACCCTGCCGGTGGACTGCCTGAAGATCGACAAGGCCTTTATCGATGCCCTTGGGCATGACGCCGCCAGCAGCGGTGTTGCCCCGCATATCATCCGCATGGCCCACGACCTGCACCTGCGGGTGATTGCCGAAGGCATCGAGTGTGAAGACCAGGCGGTGCTGCTGAACAGCGAAGGGGTCAATTATGGCCAGGGCTGGCTGTTTGCCCGGCCACTGAATGCCCGGCAGTTTGCCGAACTGGTGACCCGCGGACGGCTGCCGCGGCGGGTTGAGCATTGAGTGATTGCTGCTGGACTGCGAGATCTCTGTAGGAGCGGCCTTGTGTCGCGATAGGGCTGCGGAGCAGCCCCAGCAATTTGTGCACTGGTGCTGAAATCCTGGGGCCGCTTGGCGGCCCTATCGCGACACAAGGCCGCTCCTACAGAGGGCAGTCACAGGCCGTCAGACCGGCAGTGCCATGTAGAACTGGGTCCCCTGCCCCGGTCTGGAAAACACGCCCATGCGCCCGCCATGCAGTTGCACGATCTCTTTGCACAACGCCAGCCCCAGCCCCGCGCCGCCTTTCTTGCGCCCTACCTGCACGAAGGGCTCGAAGATGCGCCCCTGTTGCCCATAGGCAATGCCCTCTCCGTTGTCCTCGACACTGATGATCACCCGCTCCGCATGCCGTCGTGCATGCAAGCGGATACGCCCGCCGCTGGCGGTATGGCGGATGGCGTTGTGCAACAGGTTGTCCAGCACCCGGTCGAGTTGGGCGACGTCGGCCTGGATACGCGGTAGCGGCGGCTCCAGCTCCGTGATCAGCTCGATCTGCTTGTACACCGCCGGCTCGGCAAAGCGCTGTTGTGCACGCTCCAGCAATTCGTCGATGGCGCAGGGAGCCAGCTCGAGCTTCTGCATCCCGCTCTGGTAGCGGCTGAAGTTGAGCAGGTCGTTGATCAACTGGGTCAGGCGCTGCATTTCCTCGCCGATGGTTTCCAGCAGGTCATGTTCGCGCGCCTCGGGCGGAAACTTGAGCCGCTCACGCAACAGGCCGAAGGCCATGTGCATGCCGGTCACCGGGGTGCGCAGCTCATGGGAAGCACGCAGCACGAATTCGCTGCGCACGCGTTCGAAGGCTCGCTGCTCGGTTACATCGTGCAGCACCATCACCGCGCCCAGGATCGGCCCTTGCGGGTGGCTGACCGGAGTCAGGCTGTAGGCGAGCAGGCGCGTTTCGTCATCGACCTCCATGTTCAGGTCGTCCGGCTGGCGGTCGAGGTTGCCGCCGCGCAGTACCTGGCGTAGCTGCTGCTCCAGCTCCGGGCGCTGCAGGGCTTCGGCCAGGCTGCTGCCCACGCGGCTATCGTTCCAGCCCAGCTGGCGTTGCGCCACCGGGTTGAGGTGCTCCAGCCGGCCTTGGCGGTCGATGATCAGCAGGCCATCGTCAATGCTGTCCAGTACCGCCTGCAAGCGTTGCTGGCCGGCCAGCAGTTCATCGACGTTGGTGGCCTGGTGCTTGCGCAAGGCATCGGCCATCAGGCCGAAGCGGCGGGTCAGCTGGTTAAGTTCGGTGGCCTGGGTGACCGGCAGGGTTACGTCGAAATTACCCTTGCCGAGTTGGTCGGCCGCTATGGCCAAGGCTTCGATCGGCTGGCCGAAGCGCCGGGCAATGTTGTGCGCGGTGATGAAGCCCAGCACCAGCACCACCAAGCCCATCAGGCCAAGTACGCCGCTGACCAGCAAGGCGTGGTCGCGGGTGTGCTCCTCGCTGCGGGTGATGTGCTCCAAGGCCTGCTTGTGGGAATCGATCAGGTCGGTGCGGACCTGGTTGAACGCGGCCCCCAGTGGTTGTTCAACCCCCATGCTGCGCGAAGGCGCCGGGCTGTCGCGGTAGGCCTGGAGAAAAGCCTGGTAATTGCTGCTGGCCTTGCTGAAGCCGGTGCGCTCGCCACCTTGGTCCAGCCCTTGGTTGAGCAGGGTCTGGAAGTTGTCCTGCAGCAGCCGCAGGTTTTCCGGGGCGGTCTCGTCATCGAGGATCAGGGTCAACTGTTCGCCAAGGTTCTGGCGCAACTTCAGCCCGATTTCCAGGGCGTGGGTGGTATCGCGCACCAGTCGCTGTTGCACCGTGGCCATCTGCAGCACGCTGACCAGGCCCAGCAGCAGCCCGAGCAGGGCCACGGTGACCAGCGCCGAAATGCTGAGGAAAAGCCGCGTGCGCAGCTTCATGGGCGGCCACCTCATAGGTTGTACTGCTTGCGCTTGCGGTACAGGGTGGAGGCATCGATCCCCAGGGTCTTGGCGGCTTGGTCCAGGGTGTCGCTTGCGGCGAGCACCGCACCGATGTGGGCGCGTTCCAGCTCATCCAGGCTCAGCGCGGCGCCAACCCGCGGGGCATTGCCTGCGGGCTGCTCGCCCATGCCCAGGTGGCTGATTTCCACGCGTTCCTGCGGGCAGATGATGCTGGCCCGCTCCACCACGTTGCGTAATTCGCGAATGTTGCCGGGCCAGCGGTAGTTGAGCAGGGCCGTACGGGCTTCGTCACTGAAGCCGCGGGCAGGCCGGGAGTATTCCTTGACGAAGCGGGCGAGAAAGCGGTCGGCCAAGGTCAGGATGTCTTCACTGCGCTCGCGCAGGGGCGGCAGGTGCAGGGTGATGACGTTCAGGCGATACAGCAGGTCTTCGCGGAAGCGGCTTTCACGCACCATCTCTTCGAGGTTGAGGTTGGTGGCGGCGAGAATCCGCACATCGGCGCGACGGGTGACCGGGTCGCCGACGCGCTCGTATTCCTTGTCCTGGATGAAGCGCAGCAGTTTGGGCTGCAAGGTCAGTGGGAAATCGCCGATCTCGTCGAGGAACAGCGTGCCCCCATCAGCCTGGTTGACTCGCCCCAGGGTGCTTTCGCTGGCGCCGGTGAAGGCACCGCGGGTGTGACCGAATAGCTCGCTTTCCATCAGCTCGGCGTTCAGTGACGGGCAGTTGATGGTCACGCAGGATTTGCGCGCGCGCTTGCTCCAGCCGTGGATGGCCCGGGCCAGCTCACCTTTACCTGTGCCCGACTCGCCAAGGATGAGGATGTTGGCGTCGGTGGTAGCGACCTGGCGGGCGGTTTCCAGTACCGCCATCATGGCCGGGCTGTGCGAGTCGAGGCCGTCCTTGGGTTTGCGTACTTCACCTTCCAGGGCCTCCAGGCGCGCGGAAAGCTGGCGCACTTCCAACTGCTTGGAGGTAGCCAGGCGCAGCTGGTCGGGGCTGCACGGTTTGACCAGGTAATCGGCGGCGCCTGCCTGGATCGCGTCTACCGCCGTATCGATCGCCGAGTGTGCGGTGACGATCACCACCCGCATCCATGGGGCCTGGATACGCATCTGCGCCAGCACATCGAGGCCGTTGTCCTCGCCCAGGCGCAAATCGAGGAAGCACAGGTCGAATACCTGGCGCTGCAGCAGGGCTTCGGCCTGAGCAGCGCTGTTGGCCGTCGCCACGCTATAGCCCTCGTCCTCCAGGCAGTAGCGGAAGGTGCGCAGGATCGCGGACTCGTCATCCACCAGCAGAATGCGGCCTTGGTTGTCCTGGGCTGACTCCATGTGCTGCGCTCCTTTAGGAAAGATCTTCATTTAGTGTGGGAAAAATCGGGCAAGTTGCATGGTCCATTGTGAAGGAACCTGTCCTTTGCATGCTAGCAAATGGCCAATCAACGCTTGGAAGGCCGCGATATCCCGATGATTTCTTTAGAGGTCCACGGTGGCACATTGGTTGCGAGGATTTTTAGCTTTTGCTCTACAAAAGGAGGCACTGCCATGTCCTTTTCCATTCGCACCGCCGTGTTGGCAACCACCCTGCTGCCGATGTTCACCCCGGCATTCGCCGGCCCGGTGCAGGACGCCCGCCTGGAGGGGGCCCTGCAAACTGCCCTGTCGCTGAACCGCATGCTCGACCCGTTCCGTATCCAGGTCGAGGTGGACGGCAAGCAGGCGCGGCTTTCCGGTGAGGTGGAGAACGACGTCGAGCGCCAGCTGGCCGAGCATGTGGCGCTGGCTACCCGTGGCATCGAGCAAGTCGACAACCAGCTGCGGGTCAATGCCCAGCTGGTGGAGCGCCCGCTGGCGCTGCGTGCCTATGCCCAGCGCCTGGAGGATGCCACCCTGGCCGCGGTGATCCGTGCGCGGCTGCTATGGAGCCGCACCACCGAGAAGGCGCCTATAGATGTACAGAGCAGCGAAGGTGTGGTGACCCTGCGCGGCAAGGTCGACAGTGCCGAGGCCAAGGAGCTGGCCGGCGTGGTGGCGCGTACCACCGAGGGTGTGCACCTGGTCAACAACCTGGTCAGCCTCGATAGCGCCGCCATGGCCAAGGCCCGGGAAACCCCGGTGGGGACGCCGACTGGGCCGCAACCGAGCGACAGCTGGATCATCGACAAGATCCAGAACAGCTACCGCTTCAGCCGTAACCTCGATGGCCTGAACCTGAAAGTGGCCAGCGAGGAGGGTTTGGTACGGCTTTCGGGCGAGGTGGTCAGCAGCGAGCAGAAAACCATTGCCGTGGAAATCGCCCGGCAGATCATCGGCGTGCGCGGGGTGGATGCCGACCTGCTCAAGGTGGCGACCAAGGTCGAGGGCTGATCGTGCAATTCGCACGACGGCCCGGGCGGCATCGTGCAGGATACGTCCTTGCTGGTTTTGCAGGATTCACATAACTATATGATTTAAATGAATTTTATTTGATTCGTAAGGCTGGCATGCAGGCTGCAATTACCTGTTCAGGTTTGAACAAGAATTACAGCAGGAGGAGCCGGCATGACCCGCCAATCCGTCAACCGCTTGCAGAGCGCTGCACTGCCCCTGAGCCAGGTGCTTTCACTCGGCCTGGCGCTGTTGCTGACCTTGGCCGCTGGCCTCTTCTATTACAGCTGGCAGACCGCGCGCCTGACCGAGCAAGTGGCGGCGCAGACCGCCCTGTTGACGCAGATTCAGGCAACCCGTGCCAATACCTTGGTCAAGGCCGCCGACCCGCTTCCAACTGGCCAGGCCACCGCGTCGCCGGCCACCCTGGAAAGGGTCGTACCCCAGGACCGCTGGGTGTTCTGACCGCTGGCCTTAACGATTTCAAAAAAGAAAGGAGAACCACCATGCTGAGTTGGGCTATCACTTTCCTCATCATCGCCATTGTCGCCGCCGTACTGGGCTTCGGTGGTATCGCGGGCGCTGCCACCGGTATCGCGAAGATTCTGTTCATTGTCTTCCTGGTGCTGTTCGTAGCCTCCTTCTTCTTTGGACGTGGACGAGGTTGAAGATGGGCAGGAAGCGTTGGACATCCCTGGCTGCCGCCCTGTTACTGGGCGGCAGTGCGGCGGCGATGGCGGCCAATGACGGCCAGGTCCGGGTCGACCAGCTGCTCGGCTCGGACCCGGAGTACCGGGAAACCTGGCAGGACACGATTGAAGGCGAGGAACGTCTGCCTGATTGGGTGGTCAATCTGACCGGCAGTGCCCAGCAGCAGATGTCTGCCGTTACCGAAGACGGCGACAAGTACTTGGTCGGCCCATTGTGCGAACGCCAGGACAACTGCACCTACAAGCGCCTGATCGTGGCGTTCAGCTGGGACAAGGACGATGCCTACGGGATGCTCGTGGAGGTACCCGAAGGTTTGCCGAGCGACAAGTCGCCCACCCGTCACGCGCAGTACCGCTGGCTGGGTAAGCCGGACGACGGCATGAAGGCGATGCTGCAGGAGCAGCTCAAGCGTGACCCGAACTGGTACTGAGCATTTGCACCCGGTACGGAGGAAAGGTCATGCACTGTCACGAAATAGAAGCTGAACCTTTCTATATTTTCAGCCTTCTATGATGCGCCGCCCCGAGGAGGGGCTGCACATGACCAAGGGGCCGGGCTGTTCTGATTGTTGCAGGATCGGAGTGGCCTAGGGGTACAGGGAGTGCCTCCAGCAATGGGCCGGGTCAGGAAAGGCGGAATCGGAAGTTTCAGGTCGGCGATGCCATAGGGGCATCTGACCAGACCTGGCTTCCGAGGAGCCATGTAGGAAACGTCTCTTCCCTGCGCGATTTTCTCTTCGAGACACATTTTGTCTCGACCGTACATCAATTTTTTTTCGATCAGCCTGGCGCTTGTTCAAGTGGCATTTCGGCCATTCGGATTGTCGAACAAGCCATCGCCCCTGTCCTTTTTACCCTGCCAAATCTGCCTAAATATGGCGGTTTGGTCTTGTTCGGGATTCCGAACGTTGTAAATCAAGCACTTGCGAACCTCCCGTTTTGGTCAAAAATGTTATGCATAAACGGCATGGGGTATGCGCTTCCGGCATTAGATTTCCCCCTTTGCCATCGCAATAGTTGCCGCCTTTTTCGCCGGCCCGAGCGCCCTGTCGCTCGCCTGCGGTGTCCTTACATGAAGGTGCCGGACGGAAGCATCTGCTGCTCGTGACCTAGCCAACGGCTCTGTTACGCGCGTTTCCGTTGGGTGCCCATGACCACTAGAACAAAGGGTAAAGACATGAAGAAGGCAAAACTGAGCCTCGCCTGGCAGATCGTCATCGGTCTGGTCCTGGGTGTTGCAATCGGCGCGCTACTGAATCATTTCAGTGCAGAAAAGGCATGGTGGATCAGCAACGTCCTCCAGCCCGCTGGTGACATCTTCATTCGCCTGATCAAGATGATCGTCGTCCCGATCGTGATTTCGTCGCTGATCGTGGGTATCGCCGGGGTTGGCGACGCGAAGAAACTGGGCAGCATCGGCCTGAAGACCATCATCTACTTCGAAGTGGTGACCACCATCGCCATCGTCGTGGGCCTGGTGTTGGCCAACCTGTTCCACCCGGGCGCCGGCATCGACATGAGCACCCTGGGTACCGTGGACATCTCCAAGTACCAGGCTACCGCGGCCGAAGTGCAGCATGAGCACGCGTTCATCGAAACCCTGCTGAACCTGATCCCGTCGAACATCTTCGCAGCGCTGATGCGTGGCGAAATGCTGCCGATCATCTTCTTCTCGGTAATGTTCGGCCTGGGCCTGTCGAGCCTGCAGGCAGAGCTGCGCGACCCGCTGGTGCGTACCTTCCAGGCGGTTTCCGAGACCATGTTCAAGGTCACCCACATGATCATGAACTACGCCCCTATCGGCGTGTTCGCCCTGATCGCCGTGACCGTCGCCAACTTCGGTTTCAGCTCGCTGCTGCCGCTGGCCAAGCTGGTGCTGCTGGTGTACTTCGCCATCGCCTTCTTCGCCTTCATGGTGCTGGGCCTGGTTGCCCGCCTGTTCGGCTTCTCGGTGATCAAGATCATGCGCATCATGAAAGATGAGCTGATCCTCGCCTACTCCACCTCCAGCTCGGAGACCGTGCTGCCGCGCGTGATCGAGAAGATGGAGAAGTACGGTGCACCGAAGTCGATCTGCTCGTTCGTGGTACCGACCGGCTACTCGTTCAACCTCGACGGCTCGACCCTGTACCAGAGCATCGCGGCCATCTTCATTGCCCAGCTGTATGGTATCGACCTGTCCTGGAGCCAGCAGCTGCTGCTGGTGCTGACCCTGATGGTCACTTCCAAGGGTATCGCTGGCGTACCGGGTGTTTCCTTCGTGGTGCTGCTGGCCACCCTGGGCAGCGTGGGTATCCCGCTGGAAGGCCTGGCCTTCATCGCCGGTGTCGACCGCATCATGGACATGGCCCGTACCGCCTTGAACGTTGTGGGTAACGCTCTGGCAGCCCTGGTCATCGCCCGCTGGGAGGGTATGTACGACGCCGCCAAGGGCGAGAAGTACTACGCCTCGCTGATGGCCGGCAAACAGGAAGCGGCCATGGTTGGCGAAGCTGCCAAGCGCTGAGCCTGACTGCTGTTTGACCCAAAGCCCCGACTTGTCGGGGCTTTTTGTTGCCTGTGAGATCTTGGGAGCCAATTGCGAACCCTTGTAGGAGCGGCCTTGTGTCGCGAAAGGGCCGCAGAGCGGCCCCGGCAATTTGTGCAGCGGAGCTGAAATCTTGGGGGGCGCTGCGCACCCCTTTCGCGACACAAGGCCGCTCCTACAAAGGATCGCGATCGCCAGTCACAGGCCCCGATACGCTATCATTCGGGCATTTTTCAGGGGGAACACACGGATGCTCAACGGCCTTTGGCTTGGCTTTTTCCTGGTGGCGGCAGTGTCCGCCCTGGCCCAATGGCTGGTAGGCGGCAACGCCGGCATCTTCGCGGCGATGGTCGAGAGCATCTTCGCCATGGCCAAGCTGTCGGTCGAGGTGATGGTGCTGCTGTTCGGCACGCTGACCCTGTGGCTGGGCTTTCTAAAGATCGCCGAGAAGGCTGGCATCGTCGAGTGGCTGGCCAAGGTGCTCGGCCCGCTGTTTGCCCGGCTGATGCCGGAAGTCCCGCCCGGCCACCCGGCCCTGGGCCTGATCACCATGAACTTCGCCGCCAACGGCCTGGGCCTGGACAACGCCGCCACGCCGATCGGCCTGAAGGCCATGCGCGCACTGCAGGAGCTGAACCCCAGCAGCACCACGGCGAGCAACGCGCAGATCCTGTTCCTGGTGCTCAACGCCTCGTCGCTGACGCTGCTGCCGGTGACCATCTTCATGTACCGGGCCCAGCAAGGCGCGGCGGACCCGACCATGGTGTTCCTGCCCATCCTGCTGGCCACCAGCGTCTCGACCCTGGTCGGCCTGCTGTCGGTGGCGGTGATGCAGCGCCTGCGCCTGTGGGACCCGGTAGTGCTCGCCTACCTGATCCCCGGTGCCTTGCTGCTGGGCGGGTTCATGGCCTTTCTCGGCACCCTCTCGGCGGCCGCGCTGGCGAGCCTGTCGTCGATCCTGGGCAACCTCACGTTGTTTGGCGTGATCATCCTGTTCCTGGTAATCGGCGCCTTGACGCGGGTGAAGGTGTATGAAGCCTTTGTCGAAGGCGCCAAGGAAGGCTTCGATGTGGCGAAGGGCCTGTTGCCTTACCTGGTGGCGATGCTGGTGGCGGTGGGTGTATTGCGGGCCTCAGGCGCACTGGAGCTGGCCTTGGACGGCATTCGCCATGCGGTGACCTGGCTGGGCCTGGACACCCGCTTCGTCGAAGGCCTGCCCACGGCACTGGTCAAGCCGTTCTCCGGCAGTGCGGCGCGAGCGATGCTGATCGAGACCATGCAGACCCACGGTGTGGACAGCTTCCCGGCGCTGGTAGCGGCGACGATTCAGGGCAGTACCGAAACCACCTTCTACGTGCTGGCGGTTTACTTTGGTGCGGTGGGTATCCAGCGCGTGCGCCATGCCGTCGGTTGCGCATTGCTGGCGGAGTTTTCCGGTGTCATCGCAGCGATCTTCGTCTGCTACTGGTTCTTCGCCTGACTTATCTGCTTGGCATGCGCGGGCATTTGTAGGAGCGGCCTTGTGTCGCGACGGGGCGCGAAGCGGCCCCCGAATGTTAGCGTCAATGCAGAAATCGTCGGGGCCGCTTTGCGGCCCATCGCGACGCAAGGCCGCTCCTACAAAAGCAGGCAGGGCTTCAGTGAGCAGGAACGCTGGCTGCTTGCGCAATGGTCCAACTCACCACCTGCCCGGTCAGCTGGTCGCAGGCCTTCCCGAAGCCGGCAACCACCGCTGACACCTGCTTGTCGGCCAGCGGCTGGCGGATTTCGAAGCGTTTGCTGGCCAGAATGCGCTGGCTGCGGCCCTGGACCAGGCGTGCGTCATAGCGGATCACTACCTCCACCGCCCCGCCCTCGCGGTATTCGGTCTGGAACGCCTGCAGCTCGCCAGCCAGCTCGTAGTCGGCCTGCAGGTTGCTGTCGTCGGCGCTAAGGCGCTGTACCTGGCCGTCACGCTGGAAACCGTCGAGCAGGCGGTTGCGCAGCAGCACCGGTACTGCGTCGCTCCAGCGCGCGCCTTTGTAGCTGCTGACCACATCGCCCTGGGGAATCACGGCAATCCGTGGCCCGGCCAGCACTTCGCTGGCCAGCGGCTTGTTCAGGCGCAATGACCAGTCCAGCGCCGGCGCCGTCCGGCCGGGCTGGTTCACCGGCAGACGGTACAGGTCGAAGGGCTCGCTCTGCGGCAGGATCGAGCAGGCACTGGCCAGGCTCAGTGCGGCCGCCAGGGCCAGCAGGCGCAGCGACGGTTTCATGGTTGGAACTCCTTGTTGTTGTCGCGGCCGAGCAGGTAGCCGCTAGGGTCGGCCTCCAGTTGCCGGGAAATGCCTTTGAGTGCATTGAGGGTTTCGCGCAGCTCGCGAATCGCTGGGGTCAGCTGGTTCAGGCCCTGGGCACCGTCGCCGATGGCTTCGCGGTTGTCCTCGAGCAGGCGGTTGATGGTGGCGGTGCTCTCGGCCAGTGACTGCATGGCCTGCTCGGCGCTGCCGATTGCCTGCTTGCCTTCGCTGCCCAGCAGGCCGTTGGCATTGCGCATCAGTGCCTGGGTTTCGGCCAGGGTGGCGCTGGCCTGCTTGCCCACCTGCACCAGTTGCTCGATGGCCTGGGTGATGCTGCCGTGCTGGCCAGCGAAGGCGCCGGTGGTCTTGTCGAGGTTGGACAGGGTGTTGCTGAGGTGGTCGATGTTGTCCTCGGAAAACATCTGGTTGGCGTTGTGCAGCAGCAGGTTGATGTTGGTCACCAGGTCGCTGCTGTCATTGAGCAGGCGCGAGATTGGCGAGGGCGATGCGATGATCACCGGCAGCTTGCCGTCCTTGCCTTTCAACTCGGGGCTTTGCGGGGTGCCCCCGCTGAGCTGGATGAACGAGTTGCCGGTCACGCCGGCCAGGGTCAGCTTGGCCTGGGTGTCTTCCTTAACCGGGGTGTCAGCGCTCAGGCGCACCCGTGCCAGTACCCGGCGCGGGTCTTTCGGGTCCAGGCGCAGGGTGGACACGTCGCCTACCTTGATGCCGTTGTACTGCACCGGGCTGCCACGGGACAGGCCGGAGACGGCTTCGTTGAACACCACTTCGTAGTCCTTGAAGGCGTCGTCGACACTGGACTTGGCCAGCCACAGGCCGAACAGCATGGCGCCGGCCACCACCAGGACGGTGACCAGGCCGATAAGAACGTGATGGGCTCGGGTTTCCATTGCTCAGCGCTCCTGCCCGGCACGGGTGGCGGCCTGCTCGGCTGCGCGCCCGCGTGGGCCATGAAAGTATTCTTGAATCCAGGCGTCGTTGGTCTGCTCGACCTCGGCCAGTGGGCCGGCCACCAGGACCTTCTTCTGCGACAGCACGGCGATGCGGTCGGTAATGGTGTACAGGGTGTCGAGGTCGTGGGTGATGAGGAACACCGACAGGCCCAGGGCGTCACGCAGGGTCAGGATCAACTGGTCGAAGGCGGCGGCGCCGATCGGGTCCAGGCCAGCGGTGGGTTCGTCGAGGAACAGGATGTCCGGGTCCAGTGCCAGGGCCCGGGCCAGCGCGGCGCGCTTGATCATGCCCCCCGACAGCGAGGCCGGGTACTTGTCAGCGGCCGAGATCGGCAGCCCGGCCAGGGCCAGCTTCACTCCGGCCAGGTGCTCGGCATCGGCACGGGACAGCCCGGCGTGCTCGATCAGCGGCAACGCCACGTTTTCGGTGACGGTCAGCGAAGAGAACAGCGCACCCTTCTGGAACAGCACGCCGAAGCGCCGCTCGACCAGTGAACGCTGCTCTTCGCGCAGGCCGGCCAGGTCCTGGCCGAACACCTTGATCTGCCCTTCGTCGGGCCGCCGCAGGCCGACGATGCTGCGCAGCAGCACCGACTTGCCGCTGCCCGACCCGCCAACCACGGCGAGGATCTCGCCGCGATACAGGTCGAGGTCGAGGTTTTCGTGCACGCTCTGGCGGCCGAAGCGGTTGCAGATGCCGCGGGCCTCGATCACGCGTTCCTGGCCACTCACCAGCCCATCTCCATGAAGAACAGTGCGGCCACCGCATCCAGCACGATGACCACGAATATCGACTGCACCACCGCCGAGGTGGTGTGTGCGCCCACCGATTCGGCGCTACCGCTGACCTTGAAGCCTTCCAGGCAGCCGATGGCGGCGATCAGGAAGGCGAAGAACGGTGCCTTGGCCAGGCCGACCAGGAAGTGCTGCACGCCGATGTCGCTTTGCAGCAGCGACAGGAACATGGCTGGCGAGATGTCCAGTGACAGCGCGCACACCACCGCACCGCCGACGATGCCGCAAATCATCGCGATGAAGGTCAGCAAGGGCAGCGAAATCAACAGCGCCAGTACGCGCGGTACCACCAGCATCTCCATGGGGTTCAGGCCAAGGGTGCGGATGGCATCGATTTCCTCGTTGGCCTTCATCGAGCCGATCTGCGCGGTGAACGCGCTGGCGGTGCGGCCGGCCATGAGGATAGCGGTCAGCAGCACGGCGAACTCGCGCAGGAACGAGAATGCCACCAGGTCGACGGTGAAGATGGTCGCACCGAAATCGGCCAGCACCGTGGCGCCGAGGAAGGCCACCACCGCGCCCACCAGGAAGGTCAGCAGGGCGACGATGGGCGCGGCGTCCAGGCCGGTCTGTTCGATGTGCGCCACGACCGGGGTGAAGCGCCAGCGATGAGGTTGCAGGGCGCGGCGCAGCAGGGTTTCGAGAATCAGGCCAACGAAGCCGAGCACCTGCATGGTGTCTTGCCACAAGGTACCGACGGCGCAGCCGATGCGTTCCAGCAGCAACAGCAGCACGTTACGCTCGGGTTCCTTGACCGGGATGCAGTAGTCCTGCACCGAGCAGTAGACGTTCTTGAGCAGGGCGCGGCTGGCTTCGGGCAGGCCGTGGGTGCAGCGCGACAGGCGCTCGGAGCCGAGCAGTTCGGCCAGCAGCGAGGCACCGGCGGTATCCAGGCGGCCTAGTTGGCTGAGGTCGGCGACGGTATCGGCAGCGTATTGCGCGCGCAGGCGCTCGCTCTCACGCTTGAGGCTGGCGTAGTGCGCCAGGGTCCAGTCACCGGTAATGCGCAGGCAGGCCGGTTGGCTACTGGTGTCCAGGGTGGCGCTGGGGGTGGTCATCGGCTCCATGCTACTGACTCGGCGCTAAGGCTTAGGGCCTGATCATAGCGCAGCGGGCATGGGCTGTTTGGTGATTATGTGCTGTGCGCGTATCTGCAGCAGGGACCTGTAGGAGCAGCCTTGTGCTGCGAAGGGGCCGCAAGCGCCGACTGGAATGGTCTGGCTGTACCGGCCCTTTCGCAGCACAAGGCTGCTCCTACACAGGGATTGCGCAAGGCAGGGATAACTACCCAGCCGGCGCTTCGTCGACCACCTTGAAGCGCAGCACGCCGATGACCTGCCCATCTTCGGTCAGTACCCTCACCTGCCACTTGCCCACCGGGTTCGGCGGGAAGTTCTGCTTGTGCGTCCAGGCCCGGTAGCCTTCCTTGCGCCCGCCGTGGATGTCCAAGGCAATGCGGTCGACTTCCTGGCCGTCCTTTTGCCACACATGGTAGATCCGCTCGTTCAGGCCGCGTGGCGCGTTGATCGCGGTATAGGCGTACAGGCCGCTGCTACGGATGCGGCTGGCAGCAATTTCGTCCAGCGAATCGCCCGGCTGGCGGTTCAGCACTTCGGTGCTGACCGCCACTTCGGTCATCCACAGGGTCGCTGGCGGCACCCAGGAACGCAGCAGCCAGCCCCCGCCGCCGACCGACAGGGTGACCAGCACCAGGGCCACGGCGCGGCGCCAGTTGTTGATCGGGAAGCTGCTGGCCAGGCTGGGGAACGACAGGGCCATGGCTGCAATCAGGGCCAGCTTGAAGCTTTGCGCTGTGGTCAGGTGCAGGATGATCGGCAGCGCGGTCAGCAGGGCGGCGAACAGGGTCAGGGTATGCAGCGCCAGGAACAACCAGCGCCGCGGTGCCAGCCACTTGTAGTACAACGGGTCGATGATCGAAATCAGCCCGGCGGCACCGAGCAGGCCGGTGAACACCAGTTGGCCGCTGTTCCAGGTGGTGGTGATGAAGAAGAACGGCAGTACGAAGAACAGTGATTCCTGGTGGATCATCTGCGTCGCGTAGCGCAGCAATGGCTGCGGTATTTCGCGGTTGAAGGTGCGCGCGAACAGGCCGGTGAGGGTGTTTTCCAGCATCAGCCAGAGCCAGCTGACCAGCATGAGCACAGCTACCCAGCTGGCCAGGCCAGCCTGACGGTCGACCAGGATGAAACTGCCGATGCCGGAGAGGAAACCACCGAGCGCGATGATGCCGGGGTAGCGTTTGAGCAGTTCGATGATGCGCTGGACGATGTGGGGGATTTGGGGCATTGGGGGCTACAACAGAAAGGATATGGTGGCTGTGCCGGCCTCTTCGCGGGTGAACCCGCTCCCACAGGGACCGCGTTGCGATACCCTTGAAGGGGCCGGTACTGGCAAAAGGATACCGTCGTTTCACTGCTCGCGTGTAGCACCGCTCGGCTTTTCCGGACCATGCCGACGCCAGCGCAACAGCCCCGCTGCCAGGATCAGCCCCAACAGCAAGGCAACCAGCCCGTAGAGCTCATCATAGCCAAGCAATGGTTTCTCGATACGCACATAGCCATCCTCCTTGAGCAGTTCCTTCAGCGCCTCGTTGGCCTGCGCCAGGCTGACCTGGCGCAGCTTGCGCACCGGGTTGACGAAGCGCCCGTCGCTATAGTCGTTCAGCGCGCCCCAGTAGTAGTCGGCCAAGGCGCTGTTGCCCTGGGTGCTCCAGCTTTCCTTGGCGACGCTGGCGTACTTGATGCGCTCGAAGGTGTCCGGGTCGAGGCCTTCCTTGCGCAGGTGGTCGAACAATTTCTGCATCACCTCGACCGCCTGGTCGATATCCTCGCGCTCTAGGTCGGCATTGAGGCTTAGCAGGCCGGTGTCGCCAAAGCTTTCGCGTTTTGCCGAAGGGCCGTAGGACAACCCATTGCGCAGGCGCAGCTGGTCGTACAGCGCCCAGTCCAGGTAGTGCGACAGCAGGTCGAGGGTGGCCTGGTGGTCGTTGTCCAGCACCGGCTCGACGAACAGCCAGTGCAGCTTGACGCTGTCACCCAGCCAGCCGCGGGTCAGGTCGCGGCGCTGTGCAGCTTGCTGGCCGATGCTTTCCAGGGTGCGGCGTTCCTCCGGCTCGGTGGCGGGCAGTTCGCCAAAGGTGCGCTCCAGGTAGGCCGGCAGCAGGCGGTCGAGGCCGCCGACCACGATCAGGGTCATGTTGTTGGCCGCGTACCAGCGGTCACGCAAGGTGTTCACCTGCTCCAGGGTCATGTCGTCGAGGTTGGAGCGCTCCGGGCATTTCAGGCCCAGCTCGGTGGCCAGCTGGTCACTGGCGGGGTGGCCGATGTCCTGGCGGTCGAGCCAGCGCTGCAGGTGGCCATAGTGGCCGCCATCCTCGCGCTCGATGATGCGCTTGGCGGTGGCCAGGGCCTTGGCATCGATGCGGGTGTCGTGGATCACCGCCAGCAGCAGGTCGAGGACTTTGCGCTGGTTGCGCGCCGGGGCTTCGATGACGAAGGTGGTGTCGGCGCTGCTGGTGTAGGCGTTCCACTCGCCGCCCAGCGATTGCAGGCGCTCTTCCAGGCCGCCCTCGCCAGTTTCGTCGATGCCGCTGAACAGCAGGTGTTCGAGCAGGTGCGGCAGCTCTTTCTGCTCGCAACTGAAGTCATCCAGGCCGACGCCGACCACCAGGCGAATCGCCACATGGTCACGTTCATAACCGTTTTTCAGGATGACCTGCAGGCCATTGGGCAACAGGTAACCTTCAACCCGCGAGCGGTCGAGGGCGAATGAGGGCAGGCTGCAGATCAGCAGGCAAACGAACATCAGGCAACGCATGGGCGAGCTTGGGTCCTCAGGTAGGCGAAATCACGGCAGACGGGCTTCGTCCGGCACGCTGTCGAGCATCAGCCCGCCCGTGTCCGAGCCGCCCAGTACCACATAGGCACTGCTACAGAACAAAGAGTTCAACCGTTTCATGTCGGCGATCAGCTCCAAGTGTAGCGAACTGGTCTCGATACTTTGCACTACCTTGCGCTGCAAGCGGCTGACATGGGCGTGGGCAAGGCGCCGCTCCTGGGCGCGAAAACGGCGTTTTTCCCGCAGCAGCAAGCGGGCGCTTTCCGGGTCGGCGCTGAGAAACACCGACAAGCCCAGGCGCAGGTTGGCCAGCAGCTGTTCCTGCAAGCCGGTCAGCTCTTCCAGGCCCACCTGGGAGAACTCCCGGCGTTGGCTGGTTTTCTGCTGTTGGACCTTGCGCAGCATGCGCTCGATCAGGTCGCAGGCCAGCTTGAGGTTGATCGCCAGTTCGATGATTTCCGCCCAGCGGCGGTTGTCCTGTTCGCTGAGGTCTTCACGCGACATCTGCGCCAGGTACAGCTTGATCGCGCTGTACAAGGCTTCGGCGTCCTCGCCGAGGGCGCGGACCTGCTGCGGCAAGGCGGCCTGGGTACCGCGCAGGGCACCGAGCATGGCTTCGAGCAGGCTGTCGACGATATCGCCCAGGCGCAGGGTTTCGCGGGAGGCGTTGGCCAGGGCCAGGCTGGGTGTTTCCAGCGCCGAGGTGTCGAGATGGCGCGGGCGAATCTGCCCGTTGCCGTTTTCCCGTTCGGGCAGCAGGGTGTTGCACAGCCGGCCCATGGGTTTGACCGTGGGCAGCATGATCAGGCAACGCAGCGTGTTGTAGAGCAGGTGGAAGCCGATGACCAGCTCCTGTGGGCTGAAGCTCAGTGAGTCCATCCAGCCCACCAGCGGGTGCAACGCGGGGATGATCAGCAGCAGGCCGATCAGCTTGTACAGCAGGCTGCCCAGAGCCACCCGGCGTCCGGCGGCGTTTTGCATGCTGGTGCTGATGAAGGCCAGCAGCCCGCTACCGATGTTGGCGCCCACCACCAGGCCGATGGCCACCGGCAGGCTGATCACTTCGGCACCGGCCAGTGTTGCGGTGAGCAGCACGGCCGCCAGGCTGGAATAGGAAATCATGGCGAACAGAGCGCCGACCAAGGCATCGAGCATGATGTCACCGGTCAGCGAGGCGAACAGCACCTTCACGCCTTGGGCGTGGGTAATCGGCGTAGCTGCCTGCACGATCAGCTCCAATGCCAGGATGATCAGGCCAAGCCCGATGCCTACCCTGCCCAGCTGGCCGGCCCTCGTCTGTTTGCGTGATAGGAAGAAGATAACACCCAGGAAGATCAGCAGCGGCGACAGCCAGGACAGGTCCAGGGTCAGCACCCGCGCCATCAGCGCGGTACCCACGTCGGCGCCGAGCATGATTGCCAAGGCCGGGGTCATGGCCATCAGGCCCTGGCCGACGAACGAGGTGACGAGCATGGCGGTGGCGTTGCTGCTTTGCACCATGGCCGTGACCAGAATGCCGGCGACGAACGCCAGCGGGCGTTTGCTCATGTTCTGGCTGATGATGCGCCGCAGGCTCGAGCCGAATACCCGAAGGATGCCGGTACGCACGATGTGGGTGCCCCAGACCAGAAGCGTAACGGCCGAGAGCAGGTTGAGCAGGGTCAGCATGGCGACGGCCCCCTGTTGCATTGGCCCAGAGGGCCAAGAGACGAAGCGTGAGCGTTTGAAGAATTTTCAGTGCTCACTCAAAGCTTTAGTTGTTTTGCGTAGCTGTCGCCAGCTTCGCATGGCTGCCGTTTATTTGAAACATACCGGAAATGAATGATTGCCTGTGCCGGCCTCTTCGCGGGCACGCCCGCTCCCACAGATACCACACCACCCTCAGGGCCAGTGATATCCCTGTGGGAGCGGGCGTGCCCGCGAAGAGGCCAGTACAGCAAATGGCAGAATTCAGTAATCCGGGCATGAAAAAGGGCCCAGCGAAGGGCCCTTTATGTCCTGCACTTCCTGATCTTATTGACCCGGAATGTCCTTGCGCAGTTTCACCGGTTCATGCTCTTTGCCGTTCTTGCGGGCCAAGGCAGTGCGCATGCGGATGTTGATGGCTTCCACCGCCAGCGAGAACGCCATGGCGAAGTAGACGTAGCCCTTTGGTACATGCACGTCGAAAGCTTCGGCGATCAGCACGGTACCGACCACGATCAGGAACGATAGTGCGAGCATCTTCAGCGACGGGTGCTTGTCGATGAAGTCGCTGATGGTGCCGGCGCACAGCATCATCACCAGCACGGCGACGATGATCGCGGCGATCATCACCGGTACGTGGGACACCATGCCCACCGCAGTGATCACCGAGTCCAGCGAGAACACGATGTCGATGATGGCGATCTGGATGATGGTGTAGAAGAACTTGCCACCCGCGCCTTTCGGCTCTTCCGGGTTCTCGTCTTCGCCTTCCAGGCCGTGGTAGATCTCTTGCGAGCTTTTCCACAGCAGGAACAGGCCACCAAAGAACAGGATCAGGTCACGCCCGGAGATGCCCTGGCCCAGGACCACGAACAGGTCGGCGGTAAGGCGCATGACCCAGGTGATCGACAGCAGCAGCATGATACGGGTGACCATGGCCAGGGCCAGGCCGAAGATCCGGGTGCGCGGCTGCATGTGCTTGGGCATGCGGCTGACCAGAATCGAGATCATGATGATGTTGTCGATACCGAGGACGATCTCAAGCGCGGTAAGGGTGAAAAAGGCAACCCAGATTTCCGGGCTGGTCAGCCATTCCATGTGTTTTCCTTCGAACGGTAAAGGCGACGCGCCCGGATCAGGGCGCGTCGCGTTAGGGAAATACGCGTTTATTAAAGACTACTGAACAGCGGGAAAATGCCCATCAGCAGCGCGGCGAGCATTATGCACAGGCACACCAGCACTGCCCACTTCAAGGTGAAGCGCTGATGATCGCCGAACTCGATGCCGGCCAGGGCCACCAGCAGGTAGGTGGAGGGTACCAAGGGGCTGAGCAGGTGTACCGGTTGCCCGACGATCGACGCACGGGCCATTTCCACCGGGCTGATGCCGTAGTGGCTGGCAGCTTCGGCCAGCACCGGCAGCACGCCGTAGTAGAACGCGTCGTTGGACATGAAGAAGGTGAACGGCATGCTCACGATAGCGGTGATCACCGCCAGGTATGGGCCCAGCGCCTCGGGGATGACCGAAAGCAGGCTCTTGGACATGGCGTCGACCATGCCGGTGCCTGAGAGGATGCCAGTGAAGATGCCGGCGGCGAAGATCAGCCCGGTGACCGCCAGCACGCTGCCGGCGTGGGCGGCAATGCGGTCCTTCTGCTGCTGCAGGCACGGGTAGTTGACGATCATGGCGATGCTGAAGGCGATCATGAACAGCACTGGCAGCGGCAGCACGCCGGCAATCAGCGCGACCATCAGGGCAGCGGTCAGGGCGCCGTTGAAGTACAGCAGTTTTGGCCGGCGCGCGTCCGGGTACTGCGAAACGGTGATTTCGCTGTGGTCGATGTCGTCGGTGGGCAGGTGCAACTCGCCCAGGCGGGCACGTTCACGCTTGCCGTACATGTAGGCGATGGCCAGGATTGCCAGCACGCCGAACAGCATGGCCGGGATCATCGGCACGAAGATGTCCGACGGGTCCACGTGCAGGGCGCTGGCGGCGCGGGCGGTCGGGCCACCCCAGGGGGTCATGTTCATCACCCCGCCGGCGAGAATGATCAGGCCGGCCATGATCCGCGGGCTCATGCCCAGGCGGCTGTACATTGGCAGCATGGCGGCGCAGCAGATCATGTAGGTGGTGGCGCCGTCACCGTCGAGCGAGACCACCAGGGCCAGTACTGCGGTGCCGACGGAGACTTTCAGCGGGTCACCCTTGACCAGCTTGAGGATCTTGCGCACGGCCGGGTCGAACAGGCCGGAGTCGATCATCAGCGCGAAATAGAGGATGGCGAACATCAGCATCACGCCGGTAGGTGCGAGCTTGCTGATGCCCTCGAGCATCATCGGGCCGATCTTGGCGGAAAAACCGCCGAACAGGGCGAACAGGATCGGTACCAGGATCAGCGCGATCAAGGCCGAAAGGCGCTTGGTCATGATCAGGTACATGAAGGTGATGACCATGGCAAAGCCGAGGAAGGTCAGCATGGCAATACTCCAGGCGTGGCGCGGCGAAAGGAACGTCGATTCGGGCGGATCAGCGCGTTTGGCGCTGTGCGGGGAGCATGCGGAGGGGGGCTACGGAAAGTCGGGCACAGGAATACATCAGAATCACCATTGTTGTTGTTGATTGGGCCGGGCGCGGTGGTTACCGGGTGCCCTGGCTGACCGGTCTTGTGCCGGTAGTGGGGGCTATCCTATGAGGGCAAGCTTTCAGCCAGCTTTCGCCGAAGCAAAGGCGACGAGAGGTAGGTGATGCAGGATGTGACCGAGGGTGGCTGCCATTGTGGCGCCTTGCGTTATCGGTTGGAGGGCGACCTGACGGACATTGCCCATTGCCATTGTTCTATCTGCCGGCGGGTCAGCGGCGGGCTGGTGGTGACCTGGCTCACCGTGCCCCGCTCGGGGTTCCAGTGGCTGGCGGGCGAGCCGAACTGCTATGTGGCACCGGCCAGTTGCAGCCGGTACTTCTGTGGGCATTGCGGGGCGCATGTGGCATTGGTGACTACACATAGCCCGGAGACGGTGGATGTGACGGTGGCGACGCTGGACCACCCGGAACGCGTCAGGGCCAACCGGCATATCTGGGTGGGTAGCCGGTTGCCTTGGTTGCATCTGGATGAGGATTTGCCTTCGGAGGCGGAGGAGAACCTGTAGGAGCGGCCTTGTGTCGCGAAAGGGCTGCAGAGCAGCCCCAGGATTTCAGCATCGCTGCACCTATTGCTGGGGCTGCTCTGCAGCCCTTTCGCGACACAAGGCCGCTCCTACAAGGTCCCCACGAATCTCAAGGCCGGCACAGCAAACATCACAACTGCAGGCCACCCGCAGCCTTGTGCAATGCCCGCAGATGCTCGCCCACCTGCTTCACATTGGCTTCCACCGCCGCAATCTCCCTGGCCCGCGACGGCTCCAGCAGCGCCCTCACCTCTTTGTCCAGGCTCGTGCTCAAGCGCAGCAACTGCGCTTGCCGCTCGCTGCTGACTTGCTCCAGGTGCTTGCGCTCCTGCGGCTGCGGCAGCCCGTAGCCCTTGCTATCGAGCAATTCTGCCGGGCGGCTGAGGAAGCCACTGTTGGCAAGCATCTGTCTGAGGGTCGCATCGGCCTTGCTGACGCTACCATCGTTCAGCGCGGCGGCGTTCAGGTAGCGCTGCTTGACTTCGTCCTGGGCCAGCAGCAGTTGCCGGCGCAAGCTGGCCTGTTCAAGCAGCAGCAAGGCGGCGCTGGTGCGCAGGTCGGCCTGGGCGAACCAGCCCCGCCGTTGCTCGGCGTCAAGGGCCAGCCAGTCCTCGACCTTGTCCTGCTTGATTGGCAACTGCTTCTTCAACACCTCGAACATGGCCTGGTAACGGTCGCGGTAGGAGTCGAAGCGATAACCCAGGCGCAGCGCCTCGCGGGGGTCGTCGAGCACGCTGGTGTCGGCGAGCCCCCTGCCCTTGAGCACAGCCAGCAAGCCATTGGGCATGATGCTGTCGAGGTCGTTCAGGCGTGGGTTGGCGGTGCCGCTGCGCAGCAGCTTCAACGACTCTACTGCGCAGTTGTTGGACAGGAACCAGTAGTTGCCATCGTAGCTCCAGTGCATTTCAGCGGCCTGACGCACCAGGTTCTCGATCTCGTCGCGGTCGAGCCGCAAGGGCACCGAGGCCAGGCTGCGCAGTTCGGTCTTGGTGTACTCGTCGATCACCTGGCCCAGCGGCAGCACGAACAGGCGCGAGGGGTAGGCACCGACCAGGCCGTCCCAGCTGGAAAGCTGCACATCGTTGACGAAGGCGCGGTACGACAGCACCAGGCTCTGGTCGAGGTCCAGGCGGCAGTCCGGCCCGCGTGGGCGGCCCGGCTTGCAGATCACCAGGCGCAGCATGCTGTGGCCCCAGCGGCTGACCAGGTTCTGGTTGGCTTCGGCCAGCAGGTAGTCCACCTCATAGACCCGCTCGGGGTCGATTTCGCCCAGCGGTTGGCGGGCGAAGTCGCTGCCGGCATTGATGAACGGCAGGCCCTTGGCGCAGCTGTCCTGCTGCGGTGCCCAGCCGAAGTGTTCGCGCAGGTACTGGTTCAGCGCCGGACGGCGGCAGCCGTAGCTCGGGTCGAGGAGGAAGTACTCCATGTTGACCGCGATGTACTCCTTGGGGCTGCTCAGTTCATAGCTGTCGGGGCTGCGCACGAACTGGCCGTTGTGCTGCTCGCGCTCGCCGCGTCGGCCCACGTACTGCTGCCAGCCGGCCAGGTCGAGCAGGCGCGGGTCGTCGCTGAGGGTGAAGCGGCGCTCGGCCTGGCCACGGCATGCTTCGGGCAGGCCGACCTTGCCCAACGTACCTTGCTGGCGCTTGCAACGGGCGATCAGCGCGTTCTCGGCGCTGGGCCACAGCCGGGCGCGGTCGTAGATATGGGTGAGTTCGTGCAGCACGGTGGCCAGCAGTTCTTCTCGCACCGTGCCATGCGGGCGGTTGGTGCGCTCGGTGGCAGCACTGCCATCGGTGAGGCTGGGCAGCAGGCGGCGATTGAGTTCGAGGGTAGATACCAGCGATGCCTGGCCATAGGCGTCGGCCTGCATGTTGTCGCTCCAGCTGACCCGCACCCGGCGGTTCAGCTGTTGCTTGAAGCGAGGGGGCAGCTTGCCCATGGCTTCGTCGAGCAGAGCCTGAGTGGCTTGGGCCTGCTGCGAGTCAAGGCCGGACGCCTGCAGCTCGAGCTGCAGGTCGGCCAGGGCGGGCGTGCCGAGCAGCGTCAGGGCGCAGCCGAGCAGCCAGGCGCGCACGCGGTTCACAGCGCGAGGATGGCTTCAGCCAGTACCTGGTCGCTGGCGTCGCGCGCTTGCGGCACGCGCTCGCGCAGGGTGTTGAAGGCGGCCTCGAGCTGGGCGCCGCGGATGTCACCGTTGCTGGCTACAAAGCTGGCGGCGTCGTCATGGGCTTCGCGCACCACTTTGGAATCGCGGATCGAGGTGGTGGTGTCAGAGGTGAAATCGATCGAACGGCCAAAGGCCCGCACGATGATATTGCTGGTGGCCACCAGGGTCTGTGCCTGGGCCAGGTCGGCCAGCAGCAGCATGCCGAGGGTAGCGGCAATCAGCGGTTTACGCATGGAGCATCTCCGAAAAATACAGGGAGTCAGATGTAATTATTGGACGAGAATTGCCTGCGCCAGTTCCAGATCGCCGACGGTATGCCGTGCGCAATTGTGGCGTAGTGATTCCAGTGCTGCCTCCAGCCGCGCACCGCGGATCTGGCCGTCGCTGGCGACGAAGGCCGCAGCATCGTCCTGGGCCTGGCGGACCAGTTTGCGGTCGAACGGTGCGGTGGTGACCTGGCTGGTGACATAGCCGGTGATGACCAGGCTTTGCGTAGTGGTATCCATGGCATGGGCGCTGGCCATGCCAACAACGGAGAACAGCAACGGCAACAGATAACGCATGGGCTCTACAACAGCTGGAAACGTGGGCGGCAATGGTGAGTACGGCTGTGCTGGTGGTGACCAGCACAGCTGAACGGCTCAGCCGGGGTCAGAGCGCCAGGATGGCCTGGGCCAGTTGCGCGTCGCTGGCCTGCAGGGCTGGCATCTGCGAGCGGATGTGCAGGAAAGCGCTTTCCAGCTTGGCGCCGCGGATGTCGCCCTGGCTGCCAACGAAGCTGGCGGCGTCGTCACGGGCGGCCTGGACGATCTTGTCGTCACGGAACGAGGAGGAAATATCGGAAGTGGCATCGGTGGACGCGGCCACTGCGCCAACGACGGCGTCGGTGGTGACAACGAAGCTGGTGGCGTTTGCGGTGCCGGCCAGGCTCAGCATCAGGGCGGCGCCAATCAGGTATTTACGGGACATGATCGTGGACTCCTGGACTAGGGTCGGGTGGTTCTGCTTTATCGGACGCTCGCACAGCTCGTCGCGGTACTTTTTCAACAGTGCGTTCTACCAGACTGTTACGCCAAGCGTATCACGCGCCGGTGTTTCTGGATGTTAATGAACGGTGCGCCAATAAACTGTTATGGTTTGTTTTTGGTTTTTTCAAACTGTACAGGTTCGCTTGCAAAAGGCTCTACCATGCCGCCTGCAAACAAAAAACCCGTCGCAGTCACCTGCAACGGGTTTCGGGAATTCGCGGTGCCGGCCGAAGCCGGCAAGCCGGAGCTTAGCGCCAGAAAGGCTTGCTCAGCTCTTCGTAACGCTGCGACTCGCTGATACCGGCGTCGGCCAGCAGGCGGGCGTCCAGGCGAGCCAGTTGACGGCGGCTGGCCATGCGGCGCTGCCACAGCAGCAAGGTGGACAGAGCGCGCAGAGGCAGCGAAGCGTTGGATTGTTGGGCGTTGCTTTCAAAAACCAGACCGGAACTGAGGGTACGTTCCATGATGTTTCATCCTTCCGCTTATGGCGGGATTAGGTAGTGATTTAACTGATGCCAATGATCCTCCTCTGTCGTCCATAACAGTAGATACAGTTCGGTTGAAAGACGATGGTCCAGTTAACTGTGTAACCCTACTGTTGCACTCGAAACTGGCGTAACTGTACTGGTGCGCACTTATTTGGTGCACTTTGATTTGATGAAGAGGATTTTTCAGCCGGGAAGGCGCAAAAACACCAGTACAGTAGTACAGATTCTGTTGCAGATTGCGGCGGTAGTGTATCGATGAAAGGGTTTGACTGTTATGGCCCCTTCGCGGGCTTGCCCGCTCCTACAAGGTAAAGTGCTGCCCTTGAGGGTTGCACATGACCTGTGGGAGCGGGCAAGCCCGCGAAGAGGCCGGAACAGCGGAAGCAGGGCCGCCGTTCCGTACCACATCTGTATCAGCTAGCCAGCATGCGCCCGGTTTCTTCCAGGTTCTCATGCCAGCTCAGGGCTTCGCGCAGGATGTGCGGGGTGTGGCCGCCACGCTGGCAGGCGCGATCAAAGTAGTCGTTCAGCGCTGCGCGGTAGTCCGGGTGCACACAGTTGTCGATGATCGCCCGGGCGCGCTCACGTGGCGCCAGGCCACGCAGGTCGGCCAGGCCTTGCTCGGTGACCAGGATGTCAACGTCGTGCTCGGTATGGTCGACATGGCTGACCATCGGCACCACGCTGGAAATCGCGCCACCCTTGGCAATCGACTTGGTGACGAACACGGCCAGGTGGGCGTTACGGGCGAAGTCACCCGAGCCGCCGATGCCATTCATCATCTTGGTGCCGCAGACATGGGTGGAGTTGACGTTGCCGTAGATGTCGAACTCCAGCGCGGTATTGATACCGATGATGCCCAGGCGACGGACCACTTCCGGGTGGTTGGAAATTTCTTGCGGGCGCAGAACCAGCTTGTCCTTGTAACGCTCCAGGTTGCCGAACACGTCGGCGTTGCGGCGGGTCGACAAGGTGATCGAGCTACCCGAGGCGAAGCTCAGCTTGCCGGCGTCGATCAGGTCGAAGGTGGAATCCTGCAGTACTTCGGAGTACATGGTCAGTTCTTCGAACGGCGACTCGATCAGGCCGCACATCACTGCGTTGGCGATGCTGCCGATACCGGCCTGCAGCGGGCCAAGCTTGTTGGTCATGCGGCCAGCTTCGACTTCTTTCTTGAGGAAGTTGATCAGGTGGTCGGCGATGCCCTGGGTTTCGTCATCCGGCGGCAATACGGTGGACGGCGAGTCCGGCTGGTCGCTGATGACGATGCCGACGATCTTGGCCGGGTCGATCGGGATGGCGGTGCTGCCGATACGGTCGTCGACCTTGACCAGCGGGATTGGCGTGCGGGTCGGGCGGTAGGTCGGGATATAGATGTCGTGCAGGCCTTCGAGGTTGGTGTTGTGCGAGAGGTTGATCTCGACAATCACCTGCTTGGCGAAGATCGCGAAGCTGGCCGAGTTGCCCACCGAGGTGGTTGGCACGATGTGGCCCTGCTCGGTGATGGCCACGGCTTCGATGACCGCGATGTCCGGCAGCTTCAGCTGCTGGTTGCGCAGCTGCTCGACGGTTTCCGACAGGTGCTGGTCGATGAACATCACCTGGCCGTCGTTGATGGCCTTGCGCAGGGTGCTGTCGACCTGGAACGGCATGCGGCGAGCCAGCACGCCGGCCTCGGTCAGTTGCTTGTCCAGGTCGTTGCCCAGGCTGGCGCCGGTCATCAGGCTGATTTTCAGTGGCGACTGCTTGGCACGTTCGGCCAGTGCATGTGGTACGGCCTTGGCTTCGCCGGCGCGGGTGAAACCGCTCATGCCGACGGTCATGCCGTCCTCGATCAGACCAGCGGCATCAGCCGCACTCATTACCTTGCTGTGCAGGGAGGACAAGCGGATACGATCACGGTACATGGATTGTTATCTCGGGCTACTGAAACTACTGCAGCGCAGTCTAGAGACTTCGCCCCTTGCCGTCCCACGACCATGGTCGTATGAGAAGCCTTGGAATAGAGCCGTTGATCCGGATCAATAAAAGAAAAGCCCCGGCAGATTCTGACCGGGGCTTCCTTTATATCAGCTGGTTTGCAGCGGCCGTTATCACTCCACCGCCTTGACCATGTCTTCGATGACCTTCTTGGCGTCGCCGAACACCATCATGGTCTTGTCGAGATAGAACAGTTCGTTGTCCAGGCCGGCATAGCCGCTGGCCATGGAGCGCTTGTTGACGATGATGGTCTTGGCCTTGAACGCTTCGAGGATCGGCATGCCGGCGATCGGTGACTTGGGATCGTTCTTCGCCGCCGGGTTGACCACGTCGTTGGCGCCCAGAACCAGCACCACATCGGCCTGGCCGAACTCGGCGTTGATGTCTTCCATCTCGAATACCTGGTCGTATGGCACTTCGGCCTCGGCCAACAGCACGTTCATGTGCCCGGGCATACGGCCCGCCACCGGGTGGATCGCGTACTTCACCGTCACGCCGTTGTGGCTCAGCTTCTCGGTCAGCTCCTTCAGCGCGTGCTGGGCGCGAGCTACCGCCAGGCCGTAACCCGGGACGATGATCACGCTGTCGGCGTTGCTGAGCAGGAAGGTGGCATCGTCGGCAGAGCCGGACTTTACCGGGCGCTGCTCTTTGGAGCCTTGCGCCGCGCCGGCATCGGTATCACCACCGAAGCCACCGAGGATGACGTTGAAGAACGAACGGTTCATCGCCTTGCACATGATGTACGAGAGGATGGCACCGGACGAGCCGACCAGGGACCCTGCAATGATCAGCATCGAGTTGTTCAGCGAGAAGCCGATACCGGCCGCTGCCCAGCCCGAATAGCTGTTGAGCATCGACACCACCACCGGCATGTCGGCGCCCCCGATCGGAATAATGATCAGCACGCCCATGATGAAGGCCAAGACCAGCATCAGGGTGAAGGCACTGTAGTGGCCAGTGAAGGTGAACAGCAGGCCCAGGGCAATGGTGGTCAGGCCGAGGATCAGGTTCAGCTTGTGCTGGCCGGCGAACTGTACCGGTGCGCCTTGGAACAGGCGGAACTTGTACTTGCCCGACAGCTTGCCGAAGGCGATCACCGAGCCGGAGAAGGTAATGGCACCGATGGCTGCGCCGAGGAATAGCTCCAGGCGGTTGCCGGTGGGGATCGGGTCGCTCATGGCGGCAACGATGCCCATCGATTGCGGTTCCAGCACCGCGGCGATGGCGATGAACACCGCTGCCAGGCCGATCATGCTGTGCATGAAGGCGACCAGTTCCGGCATCTTGGTCATCTCGACGCGCTTGGCCATGATCGAGCCGGCGGTGCCGCCGACCAGCAGGCCAACGAGGACGTAGCCGATGCCGGCGGTGGCAAGCTCGGCCCCGAGCTTATAAATGAGGCCGACCGTAGTTACGATGGCGATACCCATGCCGATCATGCCGAACAGGTTGCCGCGCCGCGAGGTAGTCGGGTGCGACAGGCCCTTGAGCGCCTGGATGAAGCACACCGAGGCGACGAGGTAGAGGAGCGTTACCAGATTCATGCTCATGCTTACTTCTGCGCCTCGTTCTTGGTTTTCTTCTTGAACATCTCAAGCATGCGACGGGTGACCAGGAAGCCACCGAACACGTTGACCGCGGCCAGGGCCACCGCCAGGGTGCCCATCAGCTTGCCGGCCGGGGTCACCGTCAGGGCGGCGGCCAGCATGGCGCCGACGATGACGATCGCGGAGATGGCGTTGGTCACGGCCATCAGCGGCGTGTGCAGCGCCGGGGTGACGTTCCACACCACGTGGTAGCCCACATAAATGGCCAGCACGAAGATGATCAGGTTGTAGATGCCATGGGAAATCAGCATGTCTTCCATTGTCGTGCTCCTTAGCCGTTCTTGCGGACGACCTGACCATCACGGCACATCAGGCAGGCCGCGACGATGTCGTCTTCGAGGTTGATGACCAGCGCGCCGTCCTTGTCGAACAGCAGCTTCATGAAGTCCAGCAGGTTGCGTGCATACAGTGCCGAGGCATCGGCGCCCACCTGGGCCGGCAGGTTGGTCGGGCCGACGATGATCACGCCGTTCTCCTGTACCACCTGGTCGGCGACAGTCAGTGGGCAGTTGCCGCCTTGGGCTGCTGCGAGGTCGATGACCACCGAGCCGGGCTTCATCTGCGCGACGGTTTCGGCGCTGAGCAGGGTCGGCGCCTTGCGCCCCGGGATAAGCGCAGTGGTAATGACGATATCCGCCTGCTTGGCGCGCTCGTGCACGGCCTGGGCCTGGCGTTGCATCCAGCAGGCCGGCATCGGCCGGGCGTAACCGCCGACACCTTCGGCGCACTCGCGCTCTTCATCGGTTTCGTAGGGTACGTCGATGAACTTGGCGCCCAGCGACTCGATCTGCTCCTTCACGGCCGGGCGTACGTCGGACGCCTCGATCACTGCGCCCAGGCGCTTGGCCGTGGCAATGGCTTGCAGGCCGGCAACGCCCGCGCCCAGGATCAGCACGCGCGCGGCCTTGACGGTACCGGCGGCGGTCATGAGCATGGGCATGAAGCGTGGGTAGTGATGGGCAGCCAGCAACACCGCCTTGTAACCGGCGATGTTGGCCTGCGACGACAGCACGTCCAGGCTCTGCGCCCGCGAGGTGCGCGGCGCGGCTTCCAGGGCGAACGCGGTAATGCCGCGCTCGGCCATCTTGCCGATCAGCTCGCTGTTGAAGGGGTTGAGCATGCCCACCAAGAGGCTGCCACTGTTGATCAGGGCCAGTTCCTGGTCGTTGGGGGCGACCACTTTGAGCACCAATTGGGCGCCGTAGGCATCGGCTGCACTCCCCAGGGAAGCACCCACGGCCTCATAGGCACTGTCCGGAATGCTGGCATTGAGCCCTGCCCCCCGTTGGACGGTGACCTGATGGCCCTGGCCAATCAGTTTCTTGATGGTTTCCGGGGTCGCAGCGACCCTTGTCTCACCGGTCTGCGTCTCGAGAGGAACACCAATGTGCACGACTATTTCTCCTGCGGTGACCTTTTGTCTTTTTAAAAGCCAGCGTACTTCGGATGGTGCGCTGGGGCGGCTGTGGAGCGCCGACCCGCCGAATCCCGGGCGGGCGAAGCATTTTGCAGACGAAGCCAGAGGCCTTCAACCGGTTCTGGAGCGAAACGAAGTCAAAACTACAAGTCACCCTGTGACCGTATGTCGCAACGGTCAGGCTGCAGCCTGTCAAACATAGGCTATTGGCAGATTATGAGAAAAAAACAAAAATTTTGCGGTCAATTCGCTTACGGCTTGGTGAATGTCGCAAAATAACCCGCAAAGCCGCGCCGTAAGCAGGGTTAAAGCAGATTTTTGCACCCTGCATAACAGTTTATGTAGATGCGACAAATACATATATCTGTAGGTGTTCAAAATAATTGACTACGGAGTCAATTTGTCGCGCTTGCCTACGTCTTCGCCGTATACGCCTGGGCCTGGCTCACCAGCCAGTCGCGGAAGGCGCGCAGCGAAGCCGACTCCACCTTGCGCTCCGGAATCATCAGATAGTAGGCCTTGTCACTACTCAGGGCATGCCTGTTAGCGACCACCAACCTACCCTCCTCCAACTCGCGCTGGATCAGGAACGGTGGAATCAGGGCGATGCCCATCTCATGCATGGCCGCCTGGGCGAGCATCGAGAATAGTTCATAGCGCGGGCCTGTCATGTCGCGTTCCACATTCATGCCGACGCTGCCGAACCATTGCCGCCAGGCATAGGGGCGCGTGCTCTGCTGCAGCAGTGGCAGTTGGGCAATACGCTGCGCGTCGAGTGTGCCCTGCCCGTCCAGCAGCGCCGGGCTGCACACCGGTCCCGGGTTTTCCCCCATCAGCCGGTGCGACTGGGTGCCGGACCAGTCGGCATCGCCGAAGTAGATAGCGGCATCGAAGGTGGTGTCGGCAAACAGGAATGGCCGGGTGCGGTTGGTGAGGTTGACCGTGACCTCCGGGTGGCGCTGCTGGAAGTCCTTGAGTCGCGGTAGCAGCCATTGGGTGCCGAAGGTGGGCACCACGGCCAACTCGATCACGTTGGCGCCCTGTTGGCGCATTACCGACAAGGTGTCGCGCTCTACCGCGTCCAGTTGGGCGGCCACCTGGCGGCTGTAGGAAAGGCCGGCTTCGGTCAGTTTCACGCCGCGGCGCGAGCGGCGGAACAGTTCCACATTAAGGAAGGCTTCCAGGCCGCCTATCTGCCGACAGACGGCACCCTGGGTCAGGGCGAGTTCCTGGGCGGCCTTGGTAAAGCTCTCGTGGCGCGCCGCCGCCTCGAAGCAAACCAGGGCGGCGGTACTGGGGATCTTGCGGCGCATGTACGTCAACCTCACTCGTAAGGCTGTCAATATGGCGTTTTGCCGATTTACGAAGTGACAAATTATCACTAATTGGTGCGCAATCCTCGTTTGTCCCGGCGGCCGATCAGGCCTAGGCTCAAAGGCACAAGAAACTGCCCCCTATTTCGAGGATTTCTCTCATGGCCGGTAAAGCAAGCTTCAACTGGATCGACCCGCTGCTGCTCGATCAGCAGCTCACTGAAGAAGAGCGCATGGTGCGTGACAGCGCTTATCAGTTCGCCCAGGACAAGCTGGCCCCGCGTGTGCTCGAGGCCTTCCGTCATGAACAGACCGACCCGGCAATCTTCCGTGAAATGGGTGAGGTCGGGTTGCTGGGCGCCACCATTCCCGAGCAATACGGTGGCAGTGGCCTGAACTATGTGTGCTATGGCCTGATTGCTCGCGAGGTAGAGCGCATCGACTCGGGTTACCGCTCGATGATGAGCGTGCAGTCGTCGCTGGTGATGGTGCCAATCAACGAATTCGGTACCGAGGCACAAAAGCAGAAGTACCTGCCCAAGCTGGCCAGCGGCGAGTGGATCGGTTGCTTCGGCCTGACCGAGCCCAACCATGGTTCCGACCCGGGTTCGATGATCACCCGTGCCCGGAAGGTCGACGGCGGCTACCGCCTGACCGGCAGCAAGATGTGGATCACCAACAGCCCGATCGCCGATGTATTCGTGGTCTGGGCCAAGGACGATGCGGGTGATATCCGCGGCTTTGTTCTGGAAAAGGGTTGGCAAGGTCTCAGTGCGCCGGCGATTCACGGCAAGGTTGGCCTGCGCGCCTCGATCACTGGCGAAATCGTCATGGACAACGTGTTCGTGCCGGAGGAAAACATCTTCCCGGATGTACGCGGCCTCAAAGGCCCGTTCACCTGCCTGAACTCCGCCCGCTATGGCATCTCGTGGGGTGCGCTGGGCGCTGCGGAAGCCTGCTGGCACACCGCGCGTCAGTACACCCTGGACCGTCAGCAATTCGGTCGCCCGTTGGCTGCCAACCAGTTGATCCAGAAGAAGCTGGCCGACATGCAGACTGAAATCACCCTGGCGCTGCAGGGCTGCCTGCGCCTGGGGCGGATGAAGGACGAAGGCACGGCTGCAGTGGAGATCACGTCGATCATGAAGCGCAACTCCTGTGGCAAGGCGCTGGATATTGCCCGCATGGCGCGCGACATGCTGGGTGGCAATGGCATTTCCGATGAGTTCGGCGTGGCTCGTCACCTGGTCAACCTGGAGGTGGTCAACACCTATGAAGGTACTCACGATGTGCATGCACTGATCCTGGGGCGTGCGCAGACCGGCATCCAGGCCTTCTATTGATAAGGAGCCAGCCCATGGGCGCGCTATCACATCTGCGGGTGCTGGACCTTTCTCGCGTGTTGGCCGGCCCATGGTCTGGCCAGATTCTCGCTGACCTTGGTGCCGATGTGATCAAGGTCGAGCGCCCTGGCAGTGGTGACGATACCCGCTCGTGGGGGCCGCCCTTCCTCAAGGATCCCGAGGGTGAGAACACCAGTGAGGCGGCCTATTACCTGTCGGCCAACCGCAACAAGCGCTCGGTTACCATCGACTTCACCCAGGCCGAGGGGCAGCGCCTGGTACGTGAGTTGGCGGCGAAGTCCGATATCGTCATCGAAAACTTCAAGGTAGGTGGGTTGGCTGCCTACGGCCTGGACTACCAGAGCCTGAAGGCGATCAACCCGCGGCTTATCTATTGTTCCATCACCGGGTTCGGCCAGACCGGGCCTTATGCAAGGCGCGCGGGTTATGACTTCATGATCCAGGGGTTGGGCGGGCTGATGAGCCTGACCGGCCGCCCGGAAGGTGAAGAAGGTGCAGGGCCGGTCAAGGTAGGGGTGGCGCTGACCGACATCCTTACCGGGTTGTATTCCACGGTGGCGATCCTCGCTGCCCTCGCCCATCGAGAGCAGACCGGAGTGGGCCAGCATGTCGACATGGCGTTGCTCGATGTGCAGGTGGCCTGCCTGGCGAACCAGGCGATGAACTACCTGACCACGGGCAACCCGCCTCGTCGCCTGGGTAATGCGCACCCCAATATCGTGCCTTATCAGGATTTTCCGACGGCGGATGGCGACTTCATCCTTACCGTGGGCAACGATAGCCAGTTCCGCAAGTTCGCCGAGGTGGCCGGGCAGCCGCAGTGGGCGGACGACCCGCGTTTCGTTACCAACAAGCTGCGGGTTGCCAACCGGGCCGAGCTGATTCCTCTGATTCGCCAGGCCACGGTGTTCAAGACCACAGCGCAGTGGGTGAGTCAGTTGGAGGCTGCAGGGGTGCCGTGCGGGCCTATCAATGACCTGGCGCAGATGTTCCAGGACCCGCAGGTGCTGGCGCGCGGATTGGCGGTAAGCATTCCGCATCCGTTGGCGGGGAGTGTGCCGCAGGTGGCGAGCCCGATACGGTTGTCGGAGACGCCGGTTGAGTACCGTCGGGCGCCGCCGTTGCTGGGTGAGCATACCGAGGTGGTGCTGGAGGATGTATTGGGGCTGGATGCCGGTGAAGTGCAGCGGCTGCGCAGTGCCGGTGTGCTTTAAGGGCGTTTGGTCTTGGTGAAAAGCGGGGAGGCCGTCAGGCCTCCCCGCTTTGCTTTTCAGCTATATCAAAGTTTCTTGAAATTAAGGGTTGACGCGGTTTCGAATCCCCTTATAATGCGCCCCACTTCTGACGTAGTCGAAGCGCAAAACTTCTTGTAAATCAATTAGTTAAGCGATTCAGGTAGTATCAGGAGTGCTTCGGTCGAATGATCGGCAGCGGTTGAGATGATGGTTGACAGCGCTTCTAAACGCTGTATGATTCGCCTCCCGCTACGAGAGATCGCAGCGAGTCAAGTGTTTGAAGCTAAACGAGTTTCTCGCAAAAAAACTTCAAAATAAACGCTTGACAGCAAATGAGGAAAGCGTAGAATGCGCGCCTCGGTTGAGACGAAAAGCTCTTAACCAAACGCTCTTTAACAAATCGAATCAAGCAATTCGTGTGGGTGCTTGTGAGTACGGACTGATAGTCACAAAGATTATCAGCATCACAAGTGGCCATGCGAGAAATCACATAGTCATTTGAGATTGCTGAGCCAAGTTTAGGGTTTCTTAAAAACCCAAGCAGTATTGAACTGAAGAGTTTGATCATGGCTCAGATTGAACGCTGGCGGCAGGCCTAACACATGCAAGTCGAGCGGATGACGGGAGCTTGCTCCTTGATTCAGCGGCGGACGGGTGAGTAATGCCTAGGAATCTGCCTGGTAGTGGGGGACAACGTTTCGAAAGGAACGCTAATACCGCATACGTCCTACGGGAGAAAGCAGGGGACCTTCGGGCCTTGCGCTATCAGATGAGCCTAGGTCGGATTAGCTAGTTGGTGGGGTAATGGCTCACCAAGGCGACGATCCGTAACTGGTCTGAGAGGATGATCAGTCACACTGGAACTGAGACACGGTCCAGACTCCTACGGGAGGCAGCAGTGGGGAATATTGGACAATGGGCGAAAGCCTGATCCAGCCATGCCGCGTGTGTGAAGAAGGTCTTCGGATTGTAAAGCACTTTAAGTTGGGAGGAAGGGCAGTAAGCTAATACCTTGCTGTTTTGACGTTACCGACAGAATAAGCACCGGCTAACTCTGTGCCAGCAGCCGCGGTAATACAGAGGGTGCAAGCGTTAATCGGAATTACTGGGCGTAAAGCGCGCGTAGGTGGTTCGTTAAGTTGGATGTGAAAGCCCCGGGCTCAACCTGGGAACTGCATCCAAAACTGGCGAGCTAGAGTACGGTAGAGGGTGGTGGAATTTCCTGTGTAGCGGTGAAATGCGTAGATATAGGAAGGAACACCAGTGGCGAAGGCGACCACCTGGACTGATACTGACACTGAGGTGCGAAAGCGTGGGGAGCAAACAGGATTAGATACCCTGGTAGTCCACGCCGTAAACGATGTCAACTAGCCGTTGGAATCCTTGAGATTTTAGTGGCGCAGCTAACGCATTAAGTTGACCGCCTGGGGAGTACGGCCGCAAGGTTAAAACTCAAATGAATTGACGGGGGCCCGCACAAGCGGTGGAGCATGTGGTTTAATTCGAAGCAACGCGAAGAACCTTACCAGGCCTTGACATGCAGAGAACTTTCCAGAGATGGATTGGTGCCTTCGGGAACTCTGACACAGGTGCTGCATGGCTGTCGTCAGCTCGTGTCGTGAGATGTTGGGTTAAGTCCCGTAACGAGCGCAACCCTTGTCCTTAGTTACCAGCACGTTATGGTGGGCACTCTAAGGAGACTGCCGGTGACAAACCGGAGGAAGGTGGGGATGACGTCAAGTCATCATGGCCCTTACGGCCTGGGCTACACACGTGCTACAATGGTCGGTACAGAGGGTTGCCAAGCCGCGAGGTGGAGCTAATCTCACAAAACCGATCGTAGTCCGGATCGCAGTCTGCAACTCGACTGCGTGAAGTCGGAATCGCTAGTAATCGCGAATCAGAATGTCGCGGTGAATACGTTCCCGGGCCTTGTACACACCGCCCGTCACACCATGGGAGTGGGTTGCACCAGAAGTAGCTAGTCTAACCTTCGGGAGGACGGTTACCACGGTGTGATTCATGACTGGGGTGAAGTCGTAACAAGGTAGCCGTAGGGGAACCTGCGGCTGGATCACCTCCTTAATCGACGACATCAGCCTGCTGATGAGCTCCCACACGAATTGCTTGATTCATTGTAAAAGACGATGCTGTAACGCGACCCTGTTATAGGTCTGTAGCTCAGTTGGTTAGAGCGCACCCCTGATAAGGGTGAGGTCGGCAGTTCAAATCTGCCCAGACCTACCATTACATGGTTCAGCCGTAGAATACGGGGCCATAGCTCAGCTGGGAGAGCGCCTGCCTTGCACGCAGGAGGTCAGCGGTTCGATCCCGCTTGGCTCCACCACTTTCGCCGTACGCAGTAGCTTGTCAGAACTTAGAAATGAACATTCAGTTCGAATGTTGATTTCTGACTTTTGTCAGATCGTTCTTTAAAAATTCGGATATGTGATAGATATAGACTGATGGCCAGTTTCACTGCTGGTTAATCAGGCTAAGGTAAAATTTGTGAGTTCTGCTCGAAAGAGCAACATGCGAATTTTCGGCGAATGTCGTCTTCACAGTATAACCAGATTGCTTGGGGTTATATGGTCAAGTGAAGAAGCGCATACGGTGGATGCCTTGGCAGTCAGAGGCGATGAAAGACGTGGTAGCCTGCGATAAGCTTTGGGGAGTCGGCAAACAGACTGTGATCCAGAGATCTCTGAATGGGGGAACCCACTCAGCACAAGCTGAGTATCTTGTACTGAATACATAGGTGCAAGAGGCGAACCAGGGGAACTGAAACATCTAAGTACCCTGAGGAAAAGAAATCAACCGAGATTCCCTTAGTAGTGGCGAGCGAACGGGGACCAGCCCTTAAGTTGATTTGAGATTAGTGGAACGCTCTGGAAAGTGCGGCCATAGTGGGTGATAGCCCCGTACACGAAAATCTCTTGTCAATGAAATCGAGTAGGACGGAGCACGAGAAACTTTGTCTGAATATGGGGGGACCATCCTCCAAGGCTAAATACTACTGACTGACCGATAGTGAACCAGTACCGTGAGGGAAAGGCGAAAAGAACCCCGGAGAGGGGAGTGAAATAGAACCTGAAACCGTATGCGTACAAGCAGTGGGAGCCTACTTTGTTAGGTGACTGCGTACCTTTTGTATAATGGGTCAGCGACTTATATTCAGTGGCGAGCTTAACCGAATAGGGGAGGCGTAGCGAAAGCGAGTCTTAATAGGGCGTTTAGTCGCTGGGTATAGACCCGAAACCGGGCGATCTATCCATGGGCAGGTTGAAGGTTAGGTAACACTGACTGGAGGACCGAACCGACTACCGTTGAAAAGTTAGCGGATGACCTGTGGATCGGAGTGAAAGGCTAATCAAGCTCGGAGATAGCTGGTTCTCCTCGAAAGCTATTTAGGTAGCGCCTCATGTATCACTCCAGGGGGTAGAGCACTGTTTCGGCTAGGGGGTCATCCCGACTTACCAAACCGATGCAAACTCCGAATACCTGGAAGTGCCGAGCATGGGAGACACACGGCGGGTGCTAACGTCCGTCGTGAAAAGGGAAACAACCCAGACCGTCAGCTAAGGTCCCAAAGTCATGGTTAAGTGGGAAACGATGTGGGAAGGCTTAGACAGCTAGGAGGTTGGCTTAGAAGCAGCCACCCTTTAAAGAAAGCGTAATAGCTCACTAGTCGAGTCGGCCTGCGCGGAAGATGTAACGGGGCTCAAACCATGCACCGAAGCTACGGGTGTCATCTTAGGATGACGCGGTAGAGGAGCGTTCTGTAAGCCTGTGAAGGTGAGTTGAGAAGCTTGCTGGAGGTATCAGAAGTGCGAATGCTGACATGAGTAACGACAATGCGAGTGAAAAACTCGCACGCCGAAAGACCAAGGTTTCCTGCGCAACGTTAATCGACGCAGGGTTAGTCGGTCCCTAAGGCGAGGCTGAAAAGCGTAGTCGATGGAAAACAGGTTAATATTCCTGTACTTCCAGTTATTGCGATGGAGGGACGGAGAAGGTTAGGCCAGCCTGGCGTTGGTTGTCCAGGTTTAAGGTGGTAGGCTGAAATCTTAGGCAAATCCGGGATTTCAAGGCCGAGAGCTGATGACGAGTTGCCTCTAGGCGACGAAGTGGTTGATACCATGCTTCCAAGAAAAGCTCCTAAGCTTCAGATAACTGGGAACCGTACCCCAAACCGACACAGGTGGTTAGGTAGAGAATACCAAGGCGCTTGAGAGAACTCGGGTGAAGGAACTAGGCAAAATGGCACCGTAACTTCGGGAGAAGGTGCGCCGGCGAGGGTGAAGGACTTGCTCCGTAAGCCCATGCCGGTCGAAGATACCAGGCCGCTGCGACTGTTTATTAAAAACACAGCACTCTGCAAACACGAAAGTGGACGTATAGGGTGTGACGCCTGCCCGGTGCCGGAAGGTTAATTGATGGGGTTAGCGCAAGCGAAGCTCTTGATCGAAGCCCCGGTAAACGGCGGCCGTAACTATAACGGTCCTAAGGTAGCGAAATTCCTTGTCGGGTAAGTTCCGACCTGCACGAATGGCGTAACGATGGCGGCGCTGTCTCCACCCGAGACTCAGTGAAATTGAAATCGCTGTGAAGATGCAGTGTATCCGCGGCTAGACGGAAAGACCCCGTGAACCTTTACTATAGCTTTGCACTGGACTTTGAATTTGCTTGTGTAGGATAGGTGGGAGGCTTTGAAGTGGGGACGCCAGTTCTCATGGAGCCATCCTTGAAATACCACCCTGGCAACTTTGAGGTTCTAACTCAGGTCCGTTATCCGGATCGAGGACAGTGTATGGTGGGTAGTTTGACTGGGGCGGTCTCCTCCCAAAGAGTAACGGAGGAGTACGAAGGTGCGCTCAGACCGGTCGGAAATCGGTCGTAGAGTATAAAGGCAAAAGCGCGCTTGACTGCGAGACAAACACGTCGAGCAGGTACGAAAGTAGGTCTTAGTGATCCGGTGGTTCTGTATGGAAGGGCCATCGCTCAACGGATAAAAGGTACTCCGGGGATAACAGGCTGATACCGCCCAAGAGTTCATATCGACGGCGGTGTTTGGCACCTCGATGTCGGCTCATCACATCCTGGGGCTGAAGCCGGTCCCAAGGGTATGGCTGTTCGCCATTTAAAGTGGTACGCGAGCTGGGTTTAGAACGTCGTGAGACAGTTCGGTCCCTATCTGCCGTGGACGTTTGAGATTTGAGAGGGGCTGCTCCTAGTACGAGAGGACCGGAGTGGACGAACCTCTGGTGTTCCGGTTGTCACGCCAGTGGCATTGCCGGGTAGCTATGTTCGGAAGAGATAACCGCTGAAAGCATCTAAGCGGGAAACTTGCCTCAAGATGAGATCTCACTGGGATCTTGAATCCCCTAAAGGGCCGTCGAAGACTACGACGTTGATAGGTTGGGTGTGTAAGCGCTGTGAGGCGTTGAGCTAACCAATACTAATTGCCCGTGAGGCTTGACCATATAACACCCAAGCAATTTGCGCACGAAAGCCAAATTGTGGTGGTGAAGACGAAAGAACCGAAAGTTCGCAACATCACAAATATCGCATATCCGAATTCGCTGGGCTGTCCATCTGGACATTCTGGCAACAGAATTTCTTGACGACCATAGAGCATTGGAACCACCTGATCCCATCCCGAACTCAGCAGTGAAACGATGCATCGCCGATGGTAGTGTGGGGTTTCCCCATGTGAGAGTAGGTCATCGTCAAGATTCATTTCGCAAAACCCCTATCTGCACATGCAGGTAGGGGTTTTGTCTTTAAGTAGAAGCTATCGCTTCTCCTGGTAGGCTGAAGGCCAGCCGGTGGCGGTAAAAAGGTGGTTGACAGCGTTTCTGAATGCTGTATTATTCACCTCCCGCGACGAGAGATCGAAGCGAGTTAAGTGTCTGAAGTTAAACGATTTTTTCGGAAAAACTTCAAAATAAACGCTTGACAGACCCTGAGGAAAGCGTAGAATGCGCGCCTCGGTTGAGACGAAAAGCTCTTAGCCAAACGCTCTTTAACAAATCGAATCAAGCAATTCGTGTGGGTGCTTGTGAGTACGGACTGATAGTCACAAAGATTATCAGCATCACAAGTGGCCATGCGAGAAATCACATAGTCATTTGAGATTGCTGAGCCAAGTTTAGGGTTTCTTAAAAACCCAAGCAGTATTGAACTGAAGAGTTTGATCATGGCTCAGATTGAACGCTGGCGGCAGGCCTAACACATGCAAGTCGAGCGGATGATGGGAGCTTGCTCCTTGATTCAGCGGCGGACGGGTGAGTAATGCCTAGGAATCTGCCTGGTAGTGGGGGACAACGTTTCGAAAGGAACGCTAATACCGCATACGTCCTACGGGAGAAAGCAGGGGACCTTCGGGCCTTGCGCTATCAGATGAGCCTAGGTCGGATTAGCTAGTTGGTGGGGTAATGGCTCACCAAGGCGACGATCCGTAACTGGTCTGAGAGGATGATCAGTCACACTGGAACTGAGACACGGTCCAGACTCCTACGGGAGGCAGCAGTGGGGAATATTGGACAATGGGCGAAAGCCTGATCCAGCCATGCCGCGTGTGTGAAGAAGGTCTTCGGATTGTAAAGCACTTTAAGTTGGGAGGAAGGGCAGTAAGTTAATACCTTGCTGTTTTGACGTTACCGACAGAATAAGCACCGGCTAACTCTGTGCCAGCAGCCGCGGTAATACAGAGGGTGCAAGCGTTAATCGGAATTACTGGGCGTAAAGCGCGCGTAGGTGGTTCGTTAAGTTGGATGTGAAAGCCCCGGGCTCAACCTGGGAACTGCATCCAAAACTGGCGAGCTAGAGTACGGTAGAGGGTGGTGGAATTTCCTGTGTAGCGGTGAAATGCGTAGATATAGGAAGGAACACCAGTGGCGAAGG
>NZ_CP007012.1:135000-690000 GCF_000511325.1 Pseudomonas sp. FGI182
AAACAGGTTAATATTCCTGTACTTCCAGTTATTGCGATGGAGGGACGGAGAAGGTTAGGCCAGCCTGGCGTTGGTTGTCCAGGTTTAAGGTGGTAGGCTGAAATCTTAGGCAAATCCGGGATTTCAAGGCCGAGAGCTGATGACGAGTTGCCGTTAGGCGACGAAGTGGTTGATACCATGCTTCCAAGAAAAGCTCCTAAGCTTCAGATAACTGGGAACCGTACCCCAAACCGACACAGGTGGTTAGGTAGAGAATACCAAGGCGCTTGAGAGAACTCGGGTGAAGGAACTAGGCAAAATGGCACCGTAACTTCGGGAGAAGGTGCGCCGGCGAGGGTGAAGGACTTGCTCCGTAAGCCCATGCCGGTCGAAGATACCAGGCCGCTGCGACTGTTTATTAAAAACACAGCACTCTGCAAACACGAAAGTGGACGTATAGGGTGTGACGCCTGCCCGGTGCCGGAAGGTTAATTGATGGGGTTAGCGCAAGCGAAGCTCTTGATCGAAGCCCCGGTAAACGGCGGCCGTAACTATAACGGTCCTAAGGTAGCGAAATTCCTTGTCGGGTAAGTTCCGACCTGCACGAATGGCGTAACGATGGCGGCGCTGTCTCCACCCGAGACTCAGTGAAATTGAAATCGCTGTGAAGATGCAGTGTATCCGCGGCTAGACGGAAAGACCCCGTGAACCTTTACTATAGCTTTGCACTGGACTTTGAATTTGCTTGTGTAGGATAGGTGGGAGGCTTTGAAGTGGGGACGCCAGTTCTCATGGAGCCATCCTTGAAATACCACCCTGGCAACTTTGAGGTTCTAACTCAGGTCCGTTATCCGGATCGAGGACAGTGTATGGTGGGTAGTTTGACTGGGGCGGTCTCCTCCCAAAGAGTAACGGAGGAGTACGAAGGTGCGCTCAGACCGGTCGGAAATCGGTCGTAGAGTATAAAGGCAAAAGCGCGCTTGACTGCGAGACAAACACGTCGAGCAGGTACGAAAGTAGGTCTTAGTGATCCGGTGGTTCTGTATGGAAGGGCCATCGCTCAACGGATAAAAGGTACTCCGGGGATAACAGGCTGATACCGCCCAAGAGTTCATATCGACGGCGGTGTTTGGCACCTCGATGTCGGCTCATCACATCCTGGGGCTGAAGCCGGTCCCAAGGGTATGGCTGTTCGCCATTTAA
This sequence comes from Pseudomonas sp. FGI182, assembly GCF_000511325.1. Classification (NCBI taxonomy): domain Bacteria; kingdom Pseudomonadati; phylum Pseudomonadota; class Gammaproteobacteria; order Pseudomonadales; family Pseudomonadaceae; genus Pseudomonas; species Pseudomonas sp. FGI182. The sequence continues at coordinate 136,183 of NZ_CP007012.1, forward strand.
AGTGGTACGCGAGCTGGGTTTAGAACGTCGTGAGACAGTTCGGTCCCTATCTGCCGTGGACGTTTGAGATTTGAGAGGGGCTGCTCCTAGTACGAGAGGACCGGAGTGGACGAACCTCTGGTGTTCCGGTTGTCACGCCAGTGGCATTGCCGGGTAGCTATGTTCGGAAGAGATAACCGCTGAAAGCATCTAAGCGGGAAACTTGCCTCAAGATGAGATCTCACTGGGATCTTGAATCCCCTAAAGGGCCGTCGAAGACTACGACGTTGATAGGTTGGGTGTGTAAGCGCTGTGAGGCGTTGAGCTAACCAATACTAATTGCCCGTGAGGCTTGACCATATAACACCCAAGCAATTTGCGCACGAAAGCCAAATTGTGGTGGTGAAGACGAAAGAACCGAAAGTTCGCAACATCACAAATATCGCATATCCGAATTCGCTGGGCTGTCCATCTGGACATTCTGGCAACAGAATTTCTTGACGACCATAGAGCATTGGAACCACCTGATCCCATCCCGAACTCAGCAGTGAAACGATGCATCGCCGATGGTAGTGTGGGGTTTCCCCATGTGAGAGTAGGTCATCGTCAAGATTCATTTCGCAAAACCCCTATCTGCGCATGCAGGTAGGGGTTTTGTCTTTAAGTAGGAACTACAGAGATTCGCAGGTACGTCCGAGGGACGGGCCAGCACACAGAATTTCTTGACGACCATAGAGCATTGGAACCACCTGATCCCATCCCGAACTCAGCAGTGAAACGATGCATCGCCGATGGTAGTGTGGGGTTTCCCCATGTGAGAGTAGGTCATCGTCAAGATTCAAATCCAAAGCCCCTGTCTGCGATGCAGACAGGGGCTTTGTCTTTTCCGGGGGGGCGCACTTTCAGGCGAGCGCGCTTCCCGTGTAGGAGCGGCCTTGTGTCGCGATCGGACGCGCAGCGACCACCATAGAGTCAGAACTGATAGCTGACCGTGGCACTGACATTGCGCTCTTCACCCATGTAGCAGTAGTTCAGGCTTGCACACGAGGTGATGTAGCTTTCATTGGTGAGGTTATTGGCGTTCAGGCGTACATCCATGCCTTGGAGGCCGACCTTGCCCAGGTCATAGCCGATTGAAGCGTCGAACAGGGTATAGGAGGGCACCTTCATGCTGTTTTCCGCATCCACCCAGCTGTACCCCACATACCGCACCCCACCGCCCAAGCGCAGGCCATCCAGGGCCCCCTGGTGGAAGTTGTAGTCAGCCCAAAGGGAAAACATCTGCTTCGGTGCCTGGGTTGGCGAATTGCCCTTGTTATCCAGGTTGCCGGACACCAGGCTGGGCATCGACTTTGCGTACTCGATATCGGTAAAGGTATAGCCGCCCAGCAGCTTCAAGCTGTCGGTCAATTGCACATGGGCCTCCAGCTCCAGCCCTTGTGAGCGCACTTGCCCTACAGGGCGATAGAAGTCCTCGTCAGGCTGCTTCGAGGCCAGGTTCTCCTGCTCGATGCGGAAAACCGATGCGGTGAACAGGTTGTCGCTACCCGGCGGCTGATACTTGATGCCAGCCTCCCATTGAGTGCCCTCGGTCGGTGCCAGAGGGCGGCCTTGCTGGTCGGATACGGTATTGGGGTTGAACGACTCCGAGTAGCTGACATAGGGCGCAATACCGTTCTCGAACAGGTAGAGCACACCTGCGCGGGTAGTAAACCTGGAGCGCTGGTCACTGACCTTGGTGTTGCTGTCGCGATTCTCCTCGGACACCTTCACCCAGTCCTGGCGCAGCCCCAACGAAAAGCGCCATTGGTCCAGCTCCACCAGGTCCTGCAGGTAAACGCCCGTTTGCTGCAAGCGCCGCTGGTAGCGGTTCTCGCCCAGCACCTGAAGGTTGCCGTTGCCGTACTGCGGGTTGCCTGCATCCAACGGATCGACTGTGCCATAACGCCAGGCCACGTCAGCCTTGCGTCGCTGGTAGTCGGTGCCCAGCAGCAAGGTGTGTTTGGCGGCCCCGGTGAAGAATTCCGCCTGCAGCATGTTGTCGATGATGTACGAATGCAGGCGTTCGTCGCCGCCGGTATAGGCGCGGTTGAGGATATTGCTGTCGGCATCCGCCCAACCGGCGGAATACACCTGGTCCATCGACACATCGGAATCCTGATAGCGGAAGTTCTGGCGTGCCGTGAACACATCGTTGAAGCGATGCTCGAACTGGTAGCTGAAGGACTGTTGGGTACGCTCGTAGTTGTCGATACCCGGCTCGCCCTCGAAGAAGTGGTCCGACAGGCGCAAGCCGTTGCGTTTGTGCAGCATGCCATCTGCGGGGTTACCGCCGTGATAGCCGCCGTTGGGGTCGTGTTGCAGGTAGGCCTGCAGGGTCAGCGAAGTGTCTTCGCTGAAGTCGATGCTGACGGCCGGCGCGATGGCGTAGCGTTCTTCCTTGTTGTGATCGAACTGCGTGTCGGAAGCATCCGCCAGGCCTGTCAGGCGATAAGCGATACGCTTGTCGTCATCCACGGGGCCGCTGAAGTCGAAACCCATGCCACGCTGGCCTTGGGTACCGATGGTGGCCTGGACTTGATGGTAGGGGGTAAATAGCGGCTTCTTGGTGGTCAGCGCCACCAGGCCTCCTGGCGAGCTACGGCCATACAGTACCGAAGACGGTCCCTTGAGAATATCGATGCGCTCCAGGAAGTACGGGTCCACCTGCATGGTGCTGTAGGTGCCGTTGTCTCCCATCGACTTGAGCCCGTCGACGTAGATGTTGTCCACCGAGCCGTCGTTGAAGCCACGCATGGCCACATAGTCATAACGATGGGTCGCCCCGTAGGGGTTGGTCAGTACCCCTGGTGTGTAGCGCATGGCTTGGGCAACGGTTTGTGAGCCTTGGTCGTCCATCTGCTGTCGGGTAACCACCGAGACCGATTGCGATGTCTCTACCAGTGGCATGCTGGTCTTGGTCGCCACTTGGCTATGGGTAGCGTTGTAACCCTCCGTGCTGCCCAGTGCATTGCCGAGGGTGAAGCTACGGATATCGGTGTCTGGCAATGACAATGCAGCGCCTTGGGGTTGTGCCTGCAGCACGTAGCTGCGGCCGTCCTGGCTGACGGCTTCCAGGCCGCTGCCATTGAGCAACTGGTGCAGTGCCTGATCGGTTGGGTATTGCCCCTGCAGGCCGTTCGACTGCAAGCCTTGGGTGAGCTGGGGTGTGCTCGACAAGGTGATGCCAGCCTGGCGGGCGAACTGGTTGAGCACGTCATCCAACTGGCCGGCCGGGATCGCATAGTGGTGGCTCATCTGGGCCGTTTCAGCTGCCATGGAAAGTTGCGTGACGGCTGTAAGGCCCAAGGCGGTGCCAAACAGGGCAGCCCGGACTGCTTTGCGCAAAGGCGCTGAGTGCAAGACAGGTCGAAAATCATTCGCGTTGAAGGTGCGCGTGTGCACGGGGGCGGTAGGCATGAGGGGTCCGTTGAAGTGTGAGGGCAGGAGGTGTCGCTTACTGTCCTAGCCGGACCGGCATTCAAAACCCGTCAAAAAAGTTATTGGGGCCGCTACGCGCCGCATCGCCGGCAAGCCAGCACCCACAGGTATTGCATAAGCCCTGAGGCCTTGTGCGATCCCTGTGGGTGCTGGCTTGCCGGCGATGGGCTGCATAGCAGCCCTGAACGCAATAGCCCCATCAGTTCAGGCCAGCCCCTCCACGCGAACCCACCAGCGTGTACGTTGACGAAGCCGCACGGGCAGCGTCCGTGGTAGCAGTTGCAGCAGTTGCTCCGGGTCTTCGAGGCGGAATACACCCGACAAGCGCAAATCGGCAATATCGTCGCTGCAGCCCAGATAGCCATGGCGATAACGGCTGACCTGCGAGAGGAAGTCGAACAGGCGCATGTCCCGGGTGACGATCAGGCCCTCGGTCCAGGCCATCGCATCCATGTCCACCTGCTCGAGCCGGTGTGTACCCTGTGCATCCAGGCGCCAGTTCTGGCCGCTTTCGATCCATTGCAGCGGGCCAATGCCAGGCCGGTGTATCGCCACCCTGCCATGGCTGACATTGACCTGCGTGCAGTCGCTGTCCTGGCGCGCCACAAAGCGCCCTTCGAACCCTTCCAGCAACGCGTCACGAGTTTGTACAAGCAAGGGACGCTGCCGGCTGCAGGCAATCATCAGTTCCCCCTGCTTCAGGCGGACCAGGCGCTGCTGGTCATTGAAGGCCAGGTCGACGGCACTGCGGGTATTGAGTTGCATCAGCGAGCCATCGGGAAGCGCAAAGCTGCGTCGTTCGCCCGTGCCGGTGGCGTAGTCCGATGTCCAGGCGTTGACCGCATCGAGGTCTTTTCCCAGCCATGCCGCCGTCCCCACCATGGCAACGCCACCAAGCAGCTTCAGCGCCTGCCGACGGTGCAGCCGGCGCTGGCTGGTCTCCAGGGTCTGCAAAGCCAGCCCGGCGCCAGGGACGGCACGCAGGTCGAGGTCCTGATGCAGGTGAATCACCCGTTGCCAGGCCTGTTCGTGTTCGTGGTGGGCAGTGCGCCATTGCCTGCACTGTTGCTGCAGGGCAGGGTCATGCCCGCTCTCGCGCAGCCTCAGCATCCACTGGATGGCCTGCTTGACCGCTGTTGCGCCAGGCTGTGCGGCGGTCATCATGTCAGCACTCGTCGCTGTAGCGCAGCAGGTAGCAATGGTAGAGCGCGTCGGCGATGTAGCGCTCCACGGTGCGCACCGAGATCCCCATCTGGTCGGCGATGGCCTGGTGCTTCAGCCCTTCGCATTGGGCCAGCAGGAATGCGCGGCGTACTTTGGGCTTGAGGCCGTCGAGCATGCGCGCGATGCGCTCCAGCAACTCCAGCAGCAGCTCACGCGTTTCGGCCGAGGGGGCCTGTGCTTCCGGCAACTGTGCCAATGCCTCGAGATAGGCCCTGTGCAGTTCCTCGCGCCGCCAGTGGTCGATCACCAGCCCGCGCGCGACCGTCCGCAGGAAGGCCCGGGGAGTATTCAGTTGCAGGTGTTCGCGACGCTGCAACAGGCGCACGAAGGTGTCCTGGGCCAGGTCTGCGGCATCGGCGGCGTTGCCCAGCTTGCTGCGTAGCCAGGCATGCAACCAGCCGTGGTGGTCACTGTAGAGCGTTTGCACGGAATCGTTGCTGGGCATGGGTGAGGGCGCTGCCATCAATGGACATGAATGATAATTAGTCTCATTGTTGGCGGGAGCCGATCAATTTGCAACCCAGCCGACTGCACCATGCGCGCAGTCACTACCCGCTAGCGCCCCAGTTGCGTATCCAGATACTTACGGATTACCCGCGATGCGTTATTCAGGTGCCGTTCCAGCACCGCTACCGCTTCGTCCACCAGCTTGTCGCCAGCTGCATCCGCCAGTGCGTTGTGATCGTCCTGGGTGAGCTTGCCCAGGCCCATGGACGAAAGATGAAACCGCAGGAAGCGCTCTTCCTCATTCAGTTCGTCCTCGATCAGGCGCAGAAGCTTCTTGTTCGGCGCCTTGTTGTACAAGGACATGTGGAACAGGCGATTGAGACGGCCGATTTCAGCGTGACGGGTTTCGTTTTCCAGTTGCTGGATATACCCGCGGGCGCTGGCGATGTCGCTGGCATCGAGCAGCGGAATGGACTGGCGCAGCGCCTCGGTCTCGAGCAGCACGCGCAGGGCATAGGTGTCCACCGCGTCCTCGCCGATCAACGGCGCAACCACCGCACCCTTGTGCATTTCCACTTTCAGCAGCGATTGCGCCTCGAGCTGGCGCAGGGCCTCGCGCACGGGCATGCGGCTGACACCGAACAAGGTGGCGAGCTCTTGTTGTCTTACGGCAGTACCTGGGGGCAAGCGGCCATCAAGAATGGCACTGCGCAGGCGTTCTTCGATCACGCCACGGGCCTGGTGCGGCAACAGCTGCTCGCTGGCCAGCACATTGCTCAATTTGATTTTCTCGGCCACGCGACGTCTGCCTCAACGATGACTTAAGTTGGATCCAATGACACTAGTAACAGCTCTTGGGGGTGTCAAACCTTTACCGGTAATGGAACCGGCGCCCCAAAAGCGCGGCTATGGTGGATGAAGTCGCCTGTCAAAGGAAGCGGCCTATGGAAGGTTATAACCAGAAAGTGTAGGTCGGGTGACCGGCGGGTGCATGATTGCAGGGTGCCATTGTCTTTTGCCGTGGCAAGCCGCACCATCGCTGCTTTCGACTGGCCTGAACAGGGCTTCGCAGTGGCGATATCCTGGATGCTCAAAACTGTTGTGCAACGTGTCGGCCTTGCTGTGCTGCTTGGCAGCCTGCTGCTGGGCGGCTTGCACGCGGATTGGGACTTTTCCCAGATCAGCCGCAAGTCGCAGGCCCTGTATGGCCCCTTGGGTGCCGGGCAGGGCCGGATCGATGCCTGGCAGAACCTGATGGCCACGCAGAAGCAGGGTACTGAGCTTGAGCGATTGCAGGTGGTCAACCGCTTCTTCAACCAGCAATTGCGCTATGTCGAGGATATCGACCTGTGGCGTGAGGTCGATTATTGGGCCACGCCGGTGCAGGCGCTGATCAAGGGGGCAGGGGACTGCGAGGACTATGCCATCGCCAAGTATTTCAGTCTGCGGCGTATGGGCATCCCCAGCGAAAAGCTGCGCATCACCTACGTCAAGGCGCTGCGGCAGAACCGGGCGCACATGGTCCTGACCTATTATTCAAGCCCACAGGCACAACCATTGGTGCTCGACAGCCTGATGGATGCCATCAAGCCGGCCAGCCAGCGTACCGACCTGCTGCCGGTGTACGCCTTCAATGGTGAGGGCTTGTGGCTGACGGGTGCCGCAGGCAACAAGAAGGTCGGCGATACCAAGCGGTTGTCACGCTGGCAGGATTTGCTGAAGAAAATGCAGGCCGAAGGGTTCCCGGCCGAGCCGGTCTACTGAAGGAGCACAGATGTCACTGTTCAAACAATTGCTGTTGGCCATTTGCCTGTTCCTGGTGGTCGCCTTCAGTGGCAGTTTCATGGTCAGCCTGGAAAGTTCGCGCAGCCAGTACGTCAACCAGTTGCGCTCGCACGCCCAGGATGCGGCGACCGCGCTGGCGCTGTCGCTGACGCCGAATATCGATGACCCAGCGATGGTCGAGCTGATGGTCAGCTCGATCTTCGACAGTGGTTACTACGCAAGCATCAAGGTTGTCGACCTGGGTTCCAATGCTGTGCTGGTGGAGCGCCACGCCGAGCCGGACCCCGGCGGTGTGCCGCGCTGGTTCGTGCACCTGATCGGCCTGGAAGCCGCCGGTGGCGATGCCATCGTCAGCCGCGGCTGGCAGCAGGCCGCACGCGTTGAAGTAATCAGCCACCCGATGTTCGCCATTGCCAAACTCTGGCAGAGCGCCCTGGGCAGCCTGGGTTGGCTGCTGCTGTGTGGCGCGGCCAGTGCGGTACTCGGCGCCTTGCTCCTGCGTCGCCAGTTGCGGCCGCTGGACTACATGGTCGAGCAGTCCCACGCCATTGCCCGCCGCGAATTCCTCAGCCTGCCCGAGTTGCCGCGCACGCCGGAGCTGCGCCGGGTAGTACAGGCGATGAACCAGATGGTCGAGAAGCTCAAGGCACTGTTTACCGAGCAAGCCGAGCGCAGTGAGCGGCTGCGTGCCGAGTCCTATCAGGACAGCCTGACCGGGCTGTCCAACCGCCGTTATTTCGAGATGCAGCTGAACACGCGGGTGAGCAACCTGGAAGAAGCGCGCGCCGGCTACCTGCTGTTGCTGCGGGTCCAGGGGCTGGCGGGGTTGAACGCCCGTCTTGGCGGCCAGCGTACTGACCAGTTGCTACAGGCCGTGGGTGAGCAGTTGCGTCGCACCTGTGCCAGCTACCCGGAAACCAACGACCTGATTTCCCGCAGCCGTGGGGGCGAGTTCGCCGTGCTGGCGCCGGGTATGGTGCATGAAGAGGCGGTACAGCTTGCCCAGGCCCTGGAAGCGACGCTGCACAGCCTGCACGAAACGGGCGCCAGTGATATCGACCCGGTGGCTTGTATCGGCCTGGCGCCGTTCAGCCCCGGTGATTCACCTCAGGCATTGCTGAAGCTTGCCGACGAGGCCCTGGCCCGCGCCGAGAACCAGCCAACACCGGGTTGGGTATGCCTTGAACAAGGCGTGGCTGCAGTTGCCGCGGATAGCCAGCATGTCTGGCACGAGCGGCTGGACCAGGCGTTCGACAATGGGCATTTCGAACTGTTCTTCCAGCCAGTGGTGGATTGCGCTTCTGCGCAACGGGTACTGCACCACAAAGTGATTTCGCGTTTGCAGGATGGCCAGGGCGAAGCGCTGCCGGCCGGCCGCTTCCTGCCCTGGCTGGAGCGCTTCGGCTGGATGCCGCGGCTTGATGTGCTGGTGTTGGAGAAAGTGCTGGCGCACCTTCGAGGGCATGACCAGGTGTTGGCACTGAACCTGTCCGCCGCCACCCTGGCCGACCCCAAGGCACTTCAGCGTGTTTTCGAGCTTCTGGGCCAGAACACGGCGCTCGGCCCGCGGCTGGTTTTCGAAATTGGCGAGGAGCAGTTACCTGAGCAGGCGGCCCTGGAGCAACTCACCCGGCGCCTGCACGCGCTTGGCTTCGGCCTGGCGCTGCAACGCTTTGGTGGGCGTTTCAGCATGATCGGCAACCTGGCGCACCTGGGCCTGGCGTACCTGAAGATCGATGGCAGCTACATCCGCAACATTGATCAAGAGCAGCACAAGCGGCTGTTCATAGAAGCGGTCCAGCGCGCCGCACACAGCATCGACCTGCCGCTGATTGCCGAGCGGGTCGAGACGGAAGGTGAGCGGTTGGTGTTGCGGGAGATGGGTGTAGGCGGGATTCAGGGGCAGTTGGTTGGTGAGCCTGCCCCCTGGCGCTGAGGGTATGCGGTCCCTTGTAGGAGCGGCCTTGTGTCGCGAAAGGGCCGCACAGCGGCCCCAGGATTTCAGCAAAGATGCATAAATCGCTGGGGCTGCTGTGCAGCCCTTTCGCGACACAAGGCCGCTCCCACAGTGTGGGTCGCGGCGATAAGTGTGCTTTTTAACGCTCGCGCAACGCTTCCGAACGCGCCTTCATGATCGGCTTGAGCAGGTAGCTCATGATGGTCTTCTTGCCGGTCATGATATCGACCGTCGCCACCATCCCCGGAATGATCAGCAGCGGCTTCTCGTCAGTGCCCAGGTGGCTGCGGTCGGTACGCAGCTTGATCAGGTAGTAGGTGGTCTTCTTGTCTTCATCGGTGATGGTGTCGGCACCGATCTGCTCCAGCTTGGCCTTCAGCCCACCGTAGATGGTGTAGTCATAGGCCGTGAACTTGACCGTCGCCTCCTGCCCAGGGTGCAGGAAGGCGATGTCCTTGGGCAGGATCTTCGCCTCGATGACCAGTGAGTCGTCCAGCGGCACGATTTCTATGATGTCGCTGCCCGGCTGGATCACCCCGCCAATGGTATTTACCAGCAGCTGCTTGACGATACCGCGTACCGGCGAAGTAACCATGGTGCGGTGCACGCGATCATCCAGCGCCTTGCTGGTCGCCGTGGCCTTGTTCAGCTCGGTGCGCGCTTCGTTCAATTGGGTCAGCGCTTCGCTGCGGAATTTGCCACGGGTCTCTTCGATCTTGCTTTGCACCTCGCGAATGGCCGCCTCGGCACGCGGGATGGCCAGCGCCGTGGAGTCCAGCTGACCGCGGTTCTCCACTTCGGCGCGGCGCAGGCGCAGCACCTCAACCTGGGAGATCGCACCGGTGGCCACCAGGGGCTCGGACATGCTGATCTCCTTGCGCAACAATTGCAGGCTGTTGGCGTACTGGGCACGTTTCGAACTGTATTCGCGCAGTTCCTGCTGGCGCTGTACCAGCTGCTGTTGCAGGCCACCAATTTCGTCCTGCAGTTGCTGGCGCCGGCTCTGGTACAGCGACTCTTCACTGGCCGCCTGGCTTGGCGCGGCCTTGCGCAGCGCCTCGTCGATCTTCAGCGGGCTGTCCTCGACCTCGGCACTCAGGCGCTCGACACGCAAGGCCATGGCCAGGCGGTCGGCCTCGGTTTCACCCACGTTGGAGGCGAAGCGGGTTTCATCCAGGCGCAGCAATGGCTGGCCCACTTCGACGATCTGCCCTTCCTTGGCGAAGATCTCGGCGACGATGCCGCCCTCCAGGTTCTGGATCTTCTGCACCTTGGACGACGGAATGGCCTTGCCTTCACCCCGCGTAACTTCGTCGATGGGCGCTACGCTGGCCCACACGATCAGAAACACGAAGAACAGGATCACGCCCCATATGGTCAGCCGCACGACCCGCGGCGCATCCTCGATCAGGGCCTTGTTGACCTCTGGCAGCGGCTGGCCGCCCAGTGAATCGGAACCCTTGAAATAGCGCCGCAGGCCGTCCTTGAATTGCCCCACATCCAGCTTATGCAACACTGATCTGCCCCTTCTTCAGCGCATCCATGACCGCGGCTTTCGGGCCGTCGGCGACAATCTGCCCGCGATCGATCACGATCAGCCGGTCCACCAGCGACAGCAGCGAGGCACGGTGCGTGACCAGCAGCATCGTCTTGCCTTCCACCACCGCCTGCAGGCGCTGCTTGAGGCGTTCTTCGCCGGTGTTGTCCATGGCGCTGGTCGGTTCGTCCAGCAGCAGGATCTGCGGGTTGAGCAACAGCGCGCGGCCCAGGGCGACGTTCTGCCGCTGGCCACCGGACAGGTTCTGCCCGCGTTCACCCACCTGCAACTCGTAGCCGTCCGGGTGCAACCGGGCGAACTCATGCACACCCGCCAGTTCGGCAGCTTGCAGAATCAACTCATCCTCGATGTAGCGAGCCCCGCTGACCAGGTTGTCGCGCAGGGTACCGGCCAGCAGCTGGATGTCCTGGGGCACGTAGCCGATGTTGTGGCGCAGTTCGCTGACGTCGATCTGGCGAATGTCCACGCCATCGACCAGCAGCGAGCCGCTATCGGCCTCGTACAGGCCGACGATGAGCTTGGCCAGCGAGCTCTTGCCCGAGCCACTGCGGCCGATAATGCCCACCTTCTCGCCGGGGCGGATGGTGAGGTTGATGTTCTTCAAGGCCTGATTCTGTTGGTTCGGGTAGGTGAAATCGACCCCCCGGAACTCGACGCTGCCCTGCAGCACCTTGCGGCTCAGCGGGCGTTCTTCGAAGTTGCGTTCTTGCGGCAGTTCCATCATGTGGTCGGTGGAGACCATGGTCACCTTGGCTTGCTGGTAGCGGGCGAGCAGGCCGTTGAGCTGGCCCAGCGGGCCGAGGGCACGGCCGCTGAGCATGTAGCAGGCCACCAGGCCGCCCATGCTCAGGTTGCCGTCGATGATCAGGTACACGCCGACGCAGATCATCGCCACGCCTGCCAGTTGCTGGATCAGCAGGGTGATGTTCATCGCCAGGCTCGATAGCACCTTCACCCGCAGTTCCAGGCGGCTGAGGGTACCCAGGGTTTGCTCCCACATGTACTGGCGTTCGCTTTCGGCGTTGTTGACCTTTACCGCATCCAGGCCGGCAAGGGTCTCGATCAGGCTGGACTGGCGCTCCGAGGCCAGGGCCATGGTCCGTTCCATGGTCGCCATCAGTGGCCGTTGCAGGGCGTAACCGATGCCCAGGGCCAGCGGGAAGGCGATGATCGGGATCCACACCAGGTGCCCGCCAATGATGGCGATGACGATCAGGATCAGAACGGTGAACGGCAGGTCGATCAGGCTGGTCAGGGTCAGCGAGGCGAGGAAGTCACGCAGGCCCTGGAACTCGTGAATGTTCTGGGCAAAGCTGCCGACCCTGGCCGGGCGGTACTTCATCGACATGCCGACGATACGTTCGAACAGCGTTGCCGAAATGATCAGGTCGGTCTTCTTGCCAGCCAGGTCCAGGCACAAGCCGCGCAGGCCCTTGAGGATCAGGTCGAAGATGTAGGCACCGGCGATGCCGATGGCCAACACCCAGAGGGTCGAGGTGGCCTGGTTGGGCACCACCCGGTCATATACGTTCATCACGAACAGTGGCGCGGCCAGGGCGATCAGGTTGATCACCAGGCTGGCGGCGATGGCGTCGATATATAGCCACTTGCTGCGCAGCAAGGTATCGCGGAACCACGACTTCGCCCGCGGGATGAGGTTGCCGTGGTTGACGTCGAACTTGTGCTGCGGCTGGGCAAAGAATACCCGGCCACTGTAATCGCTCTGCAGGGCTTCGCGGCTGACATGCACCTCGCCGCCATCACTCTCGCTGAGCAGCAGGCGCGCCGTGTCTTCGTTTTCCCAGCCCAGCAGGACGGCGCTGCGGCCTTCCTTGAGCAGCAACATGGCCGGCATGGCGATGCTCGGGATCTGCTCCAGCTTACGCTGCAGCAGGCGCCCCTGCAGGCCAGCCCGGGCGGCTGCGCGGGGCAGAAGCTCGGGGCTCAGGCGCTGGGCCGGCAGCGGCAGGCCGGTGGTCAGCATGACCCGGCTGGCGGGTTTCTGGTGCAGAACACACAGGCTCAACAGACTATCCAGCAGGGGATCGTCATGCTGACTGCGTGGATCGTGGCTGAGTTGGACTCGACTGACTTCGGATTCCACGCGGCTCTTCATCCTTGTGGTGGGTGGGGTGGGTGTGCCGCCGTTCAGGCTGGCTCACCCTGGCGTTCAATGGCGCTGCCAGGCAGTGGCCATGAGGCTACGGCACCTTGGCGCTTGGGCAACCGGCCAATGGTCGCCTTGAATCGGTATTGAGTAAACAATTCTACGGTCTTCATTCCTGGCAGACGATGCTGAGTGGCGGATGTTTCATTTTTGATCCAGTCAGCATCCAGGCCGAATTAATTTGCAGCATAGCCTGCCATCCGTCTGGCGGCAGAGGAGTTGTCCGTATCGACTTGTAGCTTGTCAATAAACAGGCGCTTATTTGTTGACGTCATTCGGTAACTAATTAGGCAAAATTTATTATTGGAAAGCAGGTCGCTGACAGGCTTTGGCTCGACAATCGACTACGTTTTCTCATTTTCGGGCTGGCAGTATTTGCTTAGTGGTTCGCTATCTCTTTGATCTACGGCAAATCGGGTGCCTGATTGTGCAGCGGTGCGGGCTGCTGGCTCCGTGAGCTATCGTATGGCCGCGCTTTTGCCTGGCCTCCCGATCAAAGTCTGGCTGCCTTCAGGCAAGGTTTGTGCTTGTAACCAGGCAATGACCCGAGCGGCAGGGAAAGTGACTTGGTTATTGACGCTTGAATCTTTGACAGCTGCCGATGAGCGGTTGTCCAGTCGTATTCTTTGCGGTTACCTAGCACGAGGAAAGCTGCTGAAAGTACTCACTGAAGACGCTTTGGATGATGTACGACACTTATCCTCAAGAAACGCATGGTTAAGATTCGAATATCAATGTGACATTACATTGCTGATTGTTTAGGATGGCAATGTATAAGGTCAATAGTTTGGCATTTGGTTAATTCCAAAAAGTTATAGACGGAATATTGACGCCAATAAACGTCTAGAGATCATCGACATAGTTCCGCCTGAAGTGGTCTGCAAGTGCCGCTCTGGCAGGGAAGTACCCATCGGGTCACACGGAGAGTCCAATGAGCAGCGTTGTAGCCATCGTCAAAAGTATTGTCGGCCAGGTTATTGCGGTATCCCCAGAGGGCATTCGGCGTGTTCTGATTGAAGGGGACCGCCTGCTGGCCGGTGAGGAAGTGCTCACCGGCCCGGGTGGTGCAGTTACTTTGGAGCTGGCCGATGGCCGTCTGCTCGACCTGGGTCGTGATAGCCAGTGGAGCGCCGATGCGCCAGACAGCAGCACCGACCTGAGCCAGGCGACCGCACAGGCCGCGCCGTCGGTGGAGGAGCTGCAACAGGCGATCGCTGCCGGTGTCGACCCGACTACCGAGCTTGAAGCGACTGCGGCTGGCCCATCATCGGCGGGCGGTGGTGGTGCACTGGGCGGTGGCCACAGCTTTGTCATGCTCGAAGAAACCGCGGGCCGGGTCGACCCTACCGTCGGCTTCCCGACTGACGGGCTGGGCTTTGCTGCCGTGCTCGATGGCGAAGAGGTTGCCGTGCTGGATACCACCAGCAACAACCAGGTAACTACGCCGACGACGGATACCAGCGTTGCTACCGACCTGGTTCTTGGCGCTACCCCGTCCATCAGCGAAGCGGGTGGTGTAATCGTTTATACCGCTACGGTTGGCCAGGCACCGAGCACCAACCTGATGGTCACCCTTTCCAACGGGGCCGTAATCGTCATTCCGGCCGGGCAGACCTCGGGCAGCGTCAACGTCGTGGTTCCGGCAAACGATACCCCGTATGTCGACGGGGACCAGATTTCGGCGACCGTAACGGGCACCACCGGGGGCGGTGGGCTGACGGTGACCGTGCCGCAAACACCTGCGGTTACCCAGGTTACCGATACCATCGACACTACCACCGCGACCCTGACCGCTTCGCCAAGCGTGACTGAAGGCGGCGTCATCACCTACACCGTGACCCTGAGCAACCCGGCGCAGACCCCGGTGACAGTAACCCTGTCCAACGGCCAGACCATTACCATCGAAGCTGGCAAGACCCAGGGCAGCGTTGACTTCCAGACCCCGGCCAACGACGTTTACAACAACGGCTCGACCGTCAGCGTCACCATCGAGGGCGCCACGGGCGGCAACTTTGAGCAGTTGGTGCCGAATCCGACTCCGGCTCAGACCACGATCAACGACTCGGTCGACAACACCACCGCGACCCTGACGGCGAGCCCGTCGGTGACCGAAGGTGGCGTCATCACCTACACCGTGACCCTGAGCAATCCGGCTCAAACCCCGGTGACCGTAACCCTGTCCAACGGCCAGACCATCACCGTCGAAGCCGGCAAGACCCAGGGCAGCGTCGATTTCCAGACTCCGGCTAACGACGTCTACAACAACGGTTCAACTGTCAGCGCCACGATTACCGGTGCGACCGGTGGCAACTTCGAGCAGTTGGTGCCGAATCCGACTCCAGCTCAGACCACCATCAACGACTCGATCGACACCACCACCGCGACCCTGACGGCGAGCCCGTCGGTGACCGAAGGTGGCGTCATCACCTACACCGTGACCCTGAGCAATCCGGCTCAAACCCCGGTGACTGTAACCCTGTCCAACGGCCAGACCATCACCGTCGAAGCCGGCAAGACCCAGGGCAGCATTGACTTCCAGACCCCGGCCAACGACGTCTACAACAACGGCTCGACCGTCAGCACCACGATTACCGGTGCGACCGGCGGTAACTTCGAGCAGTTGGTGCCGAACCCGACCCCGGCTCAGACCACCATCAACGACTCGGTCGACACCACCACCGCGACCCTGACGGCGAGCCCGTCGGTGACCGAAGGTGGCGTCATCACCTACACCGTGACCCTGAGCAACCCGGCCCAGTCGCCGGTGACCGTGACCCTGTCCAACGGCCAGACCATCACCGTCGAAGCCGGCAAGACCCAGGGCAGCGTCGATTTCCAGACTCCGGCCAATGACGTCTACAACAACGGCTCGACCGTCAGCACTACGATTACCGGTGCGACCGGCGGTAACTTCGAGCAGTTGGTGCCGAACCCGACCCCGGCTCAGACCACCATCAACGACTCGGTCGACACCACCACCGCGACCCTGACGGCGAGCCCGTCGGTGACCGAAGGCGGCGTCATCACCTACACCGTGACCCTGAGCAACCCGGCCCAGTCGCCGGTGACCGTGACTCTGTCCAACGGCCAGACCATCACCGTCGAAGCCGGTAAAACCCAGGGCAGCGTCGACTTCCAGACCCCGGCCAACGACGTCTACAACAACGGCTCGACCGTCAGCGTCACCATCGAGGGCGCTACAGGCGGCAACTTTGAGCAGTTGGTGCCGAATCCGACTCCGGCTCAGACCACGATCAACGACTCGGTCGACAACACCACCGCGACCCTGACGGCGAGCCCGTCGGTGACCGAAGGTGGCGTCATCACCTACACCGTTACCCTGAGCAATCCGGCTCAAACCCCGGTGACTGTAACCCTGTCCAACGGCCAGACCATCACCGTCGAAGCCGGCAAGACCCAGGGCAGCGTTGACTTCCAGACCCCGGCCAACGACGTCTACAACAACGGCTCGACCGTCAGCGTCACCGTCGAGGGCGCCACAGGCGGCAACTTTGAGCAGTTGGTGCCGAATTCGACTCCGGCTCAGACCACGATCAACGACTCGGTCGACACCACCACCGCGACCCTGACGGCGAGCCCGTCGGTGACCGAAGGTGGCGTCATCACCTACACCGTGACCCTGAGCAATCCTGCTCAAACCCCGGTGACCGTAACCCTGTCCAACGGCCAGACCATTACCGTCGAAGCTGGCAAGACCCAGGGCAGCGTCGACTTCCAGACTCCGGCTAACGACGTCTACAACAACGGTTCAACTGTCAGCGCCACGATTACCGGTGCGACCGGTGGCAACTTCGAGCAGTTGGTGCCGAATCCGACCCCGGCTCAGACCACGATCAACGACTCGGTCGACACCACCACCGCGACCCTGACGGCGAACCCGTCGGTGACCGAAGGTGGCGTCATCACCTACACCGTGACCCTGAGCAACCCGGCTCAAACCCCGGTGACCGTAACCCTGTCCAATGGCCAGACAATTACCGTCGAAGCCGGTAAAACCCAGGGCAGTGTTGACTTCCAGACCCCGGCCAACGACGTTTACAACAACGGCTCGACCGTCAGCGTAACCATCGAAAGCGCCACAGGCGGCAACTTCGAGCAGCTGACCCCGAACCCGACACCAGCTTCGACTGTGATCAGTGACAGTATCGATACTGTCACCGTAAGCATCGTCAGCAATGGCAATGTGACCGAAGACCAGCAGCCTTCCTTCACCGTGAAAGTAAGCCAGGCACTGGACCGTCCTCTGACTGTCACTTTGTCCAACGGCGACACCGTGACCATCGAAGCTGGCAAGACCGAAGTCGAGTACAAGACCTCGGCCCAGGGTGATGACGTAATCAAAGACGCTGGCTCTGTGACCCTCAGCGTCACAGACGCTACCGTATCGGGTGCCACTTTCGAGAAGCTGGACCTTGGTGGGCCGGCGACCGTTGAAATCTCGGACACCGTCAGTGAAGTCGTCGCTACTCTGACCGTCGACAAGGCCTCCGTAGCCGAGGGTGGCCAGGTGACCTACGCCGTCACCCTGACCAACACGCAGGGTCTGCCGGTTACTCAGCACGGCGCATTGATCTTCACTCTGAGTGATGGGACGAAAGTCACCATCCCGGCCAACAACGCGTCGGGTACCGCGACCATCACGGTCGCCGATGACGTTTATGTCGGTGGTCAGGCGGCTATCGCGAACAAGCTGGAATCCGTATCAGGTGCGGACAGCTTTGAGAAGCTGACGCTCAGCGGTGATACCGTCACCACCTCCGTAACAGACGAGCCAGGCTCCGGCATTCCGGGTACTGGTAACCAGGGCGATCTGGTACAGGTCACCATCACCGCCGACCAGCCCTCGGTGGCTGAGAACCTCAAGCCGACCTTCACCGTACGCATCAATGCCCCGTTGGAATACGACCTGGTCGTGACCCTGAGCAACAATGCCCAGGTCACCATCAAGGCTGGCGATACCAGCGCGCCGTATACTCACGACGCGCAGGGCGATGATGTCTATAACGACGCCGGCCAGATCAGTCTGGGCGTCGAGTCGGCGGCAGATGTCGACGGGCGAGTCTTCGAGAACCTGCAGCTGGGCGGTCCCGCTTCGGTCGAGGTGACCGATACCATCAGCGAAGTGGTGGCCAAGCTGACGGCTACCGAGTCCGTCACCGAAGGTGGCGAGATCACCTACACCGTCACGCTGACCAGCAAAGACGGCTTGCCGCTCAACAGCCACTCGACGCTGTACTTCACCCTCAGTGATGGCAAGACCGTTGTTGTGGTACCGGCCAACAGCACCACCGGTTCGATCACCGTGACCGCGCCGGACAACGTATACGTGGGCGCCAATGCGCCAGTGGTCAACGCGATCGACTCGGTCAGCGGTGCAGACGCGTGGAAGTTCGAAAAACTGACCTTGGACAAGACCGAAGTCAGCACAACGGTGACTGACGAGCCCGGAACCCCAGGCCCTGGCGGCGATATCGTCAAGGTCACCATCGAGGCCAATCAGGAGTCGGTCTTCGAGAACCAGAACCCGACCTTCACCGTGAAGATCAACACCGTTCTGGCGCACGATCTGGTCGTGACCCTGAGCAACAATGCCCAGGTCACTATCAAGGCGGGCGAAACCAGCGTGCAGTACACCCACGCCGAGCAGGGTGAAGACGTTTATCAGGACGCTGGCGAAATCAGCGTGGGCCTCAAGTCGGCGGCCGATACCGCAGGCAGCAGCTTCGAAAACCTGCAATTGGGCGGCGATGCGTCGGTGAAAGTAACCGACACCATCAACGAAGTGGTGGCCAAGCTGACGGCCACCGAGTCCGTCACCGAAGGTGGCGAGATTACCTACACCGTCACGCTGACCAGCAAAGACGGCCTGCCGATCAATAGCCACTCGACGCTGTATTTCACCCTCAGCGACGGCAAGACCGTTGTTGTAGTGCCGGCTAACAGCACCACCGGCTCGATCACCGTGACCGCGCCGAATGACATCTATGTAGGCGCTCAGCCTGTCGTCAATGCCATCGACTCGGTCAGCGGTGCAGACGCGTGGAAGTTTGAAAAGCTGACCCTGGACAAGACAGAGATCAGCACCACCGTCACAGACGGACCAGACTCTGAGGACACCACCTTCCTGACCCTGTCTGCTACGCCGACAGTGGCCGAAGGCGGCAAGATCACCTACACCGCCACCTTGACCAACAAGGCTGGCACCGACCTGGTGATCAAGCTGAGCAACGGTGAAACCATCACCATCGCCGCTGGCTCGAAAGAAGCCTCGATCACTATCGATGCACCAAGCGACGACGTCTACGTCGATGCCGAAGACTTGAGCGTAACCGTCACCGGCACCACCGGTGGCGACTTCGAGAAACTCGACGTCAGCAACACTGCGGCCGTGACCAAGGTCACCGACACCATCGACACCACTACCGTCACCCTGGCCGCCACGCAAAGCGTGGTCGAGGGCGGCGTGGTGACTTACACCGCGTCGGTCAACCACAAGGTCACCGGTTCGGACCTGGTGGTAAAGTTGGCCAACGGCCAGACCATCACCATCCCGGTGGGCGAGTCGTCGGCTTCGGTACCGTTCTCCGCGCCGAACAACGTCCATAACACCAACCTCGACCTGACCAACAAGATCACCGACATCTCGGGCGGTAATTACGAGAAAACCGTGGCGGTTGGCGAGCCGGTGACCACCGTCACCGACAACCCGGCGACTCCGGACGTCACCACGCTCACCCTGACCGCGACGGATACCGTGGCCGAAGGCGGCAAGATCACCTACACCGCCACCTTGACCAACAAGGCCGGTACCGACCTGGTGATCAAGCTGAGCAACGGTGAGACGATCACCATCGCCGCCGGTTCGAAAGAAGCGTCGATCACCATCGATGCCCCAAGCGACGACGTCTACGTCGATGCCGAAAACCTGAGCGTGACTGTCACCGGCACCACCGGTGGTGACTTCGAGAAGCTCGACGTCAGCAGCACTGCGGCTGTGACCAAGGTCACTGACACCATCGACACCACTACCGTCACCCTGACGGCGACTTCGACTGTCGCTGAAGGCGGCGTGGTGACTTACACCGCTTCGGTGAACCACAAAGTCACCGGTTCCGATCTGGTAGTGAAACTGGCCAACGGCCAGACCATCACCATCCCGGTGGGCGAGTCGTCTGCTTCGGTACCGTTCACCGTACCGAACAACGTCCACAACACCAACCTGGACCTGACCAACAAGATCACCGACATCTCGGGCGGCAATTTCGAGAAGACCGTGGCCGTAGGCGAGCCGGTGACCACTGTCACTGACAATCCGGCCACTCCGGACATCACCACGCTCACCCTGACCGCAACGGACACCGTGGCCGAAGGCGGCAAGATCACCTACACCGCCACCTTGACCAACAAGGCCGGTACCGACCTGGTGATCAAGCTGAGCAACGGTGAGACGATCACCATCGCCGCCGGTTCGAAAGAAGCGTCGATCACCATCGATGCCCCAAGCGACGACGTCTACGTCGATGCCGAAGACCTGAGCGTGACCGTCACCGGCACCACCGGTGGTGACTTCGAGAAGTTGGACGTCAGCAGCACTGCGGCTGTGACCAAGATCACTGACACCATCGACACCACTACCGTCACCCTGACCGCCACGCAAAGCGTGGTCGAGGGCGGCGTGGTGACTTACACCGCGTCGGTCAACCACAAGGTCACCGGTTCGGACCTGGTGGTGAAGTTGGCCAACGGCCAGACCATCACCATCCCGGTGGGCGAGTCGTCGGCTTCGGTACCGTTCACTGCACCGAACAACGTCCACAACACCAACCTGGACCTGACCAACAAGATCACCAATATCTCGGGCGGCAACTACGAGAAGACCGTGGCGGTTGGCGAGCCAGTGACGACTGTCACCGATAATCCGGCGACTCCGGACGTCACCACGCTCACCCTGACTGCGACGGACACCGTGGCTGAAGGCGGCAAGATCACCTACACCGCCACCCTGACCAACAAGGCCGGTACTGACCTGGTGATCAAGCTGAGCAACGGCGAGAGCATCACCATTGCCGCCGGTTCGAAGGAAGCTTCGATCACCATCGATGCCCCAAGCGACGATGTGTATGTCGATGCCGAAGACCTGAGCGTGACCGTCACCGGCACCACCGGTGGTGACTTCGAGAAGTTGGACGTCAGCAGCACTGCGGCTGTGACCAAGGTCACTGACACCATCGACACCACTACCGTCACCCTGACCGCCACGCAAAGCGTGGTCGAGGGCGGCGTGGTGACCTACACCGCGTCGGTCAACCACAAAGTCACCGGTTCCGATCTGGTGGTGAAACTGGCCAACGGCCAGACCATTACCATTCCGGTGGGCGAGTCGTCGGCTTCGGTACCGTTCACCGCCCCGAACAACGTCCACAACACCAACCTGGACCTGACCAACAAGATCACCGACATCTCGGGCGGCAATTACGAGAAGACCGTGGCCGTTGGCGAGCCGGTGACCACCGTCACCGACAATCCGGCGACTCCGGATGTCACCACGCTCACCCTGACCGCAACGGACACCGTGGCCGAAGGTGGCAAGATCACCTACACCGCTACCTTGACCAACAAGGCGGGCACCGACCTGGTGATCAAGCTGAGCAACGGTGAAACCATCACCATCGCCGCTGGCTCGAAAGAAGCCTCGATCACTATCGATGCACCAAGCGACGACGTCTACGTCGATGCCGAAGACTTGAGCGTAACCGTCACCGGCACCACCGGTGGCGACTTCGAGAAACTCGACGTCAGCAGCACCGCGGCCGTGACCAAGGTCACCGACACCATCGACACCACCACCGTCACCCTTACCGCCACGCAAAGCGTGGTCGAGGGTGGCGTGGTGACCTACACCGCGTCGGTCAACCACAAAGTCACCGGTTCGGACCTGGTGGTGAAACTGGCCAACGGCCAGACCATTACCATTCCGGTGGGCGAGTCGTCTGCTTCGGTACCGTTCACTGCACCAGACAACGTCCATAAAACCAACCCGGACCTCACCAACAAGATCACCGACATCTCGGGCGGCAACTACGAGAAGGCCGTGGCCGTCGGCGAGCCGGTGACAACTGTGACCGATGGTCCAGGTACCAAGGACATTACTCACCTGACCCTGAGCGCGACGCCGACAGTCGCCGAGGGTGGCAAGATCACCTACACCGCCACCTTGACCAACAAGGCCGGTACCGATCTGGTCATCAAACTGAGCAATGGCGAGACCATCACCATTGCGGCTGGCTCGAAGGAAGCCTCGATCACCATCGATGCGCCAAGCGATGACGTGTATGTCGATGCTGAAGTCCTTCAGGTAAAAATGACCGAAACTTCGGGTGGTGACTTCGAGAAGCTGAATGTAAACAGCGGCGCAGCGGTGACCAAGGTCACTGACACCATTGACACCACCACCGTCACCCTGACGGCGACTTCGACTGTCGCTGAAGGCGGCGTGGTGACTTACACCGCTTCGGTTAACCACAAAGTCACCGGTTCGGACCTGGTGGTGAAGTTGGCCAACGGCCAGACCATTACCATTCCGGTGGGCGAGTCGTCGGCTTCGGTACCGTTCACCGCCCCGAACAACGTCCACAACACCAACCTGGACCTGACCAACAAGATCACCGACATCTCGGGCGGCAATTACGAGAAGACCGTGGCCGTTGGCGAGCCGGTGACCACCGTCACCGACAATCCGGCGACTCCGGATGTCACCACGCTCACCCTGACCGCAACGGACACCGTGGCCGAAGGTGGCAAGATCACCTACACCGCTACCTTGACCAACAAGGCGGGCACCGACCTGGTGATCAAGCTGAGCAACGGTGAAACCATCACCATCGCCGCTGGCTCGAAAGAAGCCTCGATCACTATCGATGCACCAAGCGACGACGTCTACGTCGATGCCGAAGACTTGAGCGTAACCGTCACCGGCACCACCGGTGGCGACTTCGAGAAACTCGACGTCAGCAGCACCGCGGCTGTGACCAAGGTCACCGACACCATCGACACCACTACCGTCACCCTGACCGCCACGCAAAGCGTGGTCGAGGGTGGCGTGGTGACCTACACCGCGTCGGTCAACCACAAAGTCACCGGTTCGGATCTGGTGGTGAAGTTGGCCAACGGCCAGACCATCACCATCCCGGTGGGCGAGTCGTCGGCTTCGGTACCGTTCAATGCACCGAACAACGTCCATAACACCAACCTCGACCTGACCAACAAGATCACCGACATCTCGGGTGGCAACTACGAGAAGACCGTGGCGGTTGGCGAGCCAGTGACCACGGTCACCGACAACCTGGCGACTCCGGACGTCACCACGCTCACCCTGACCGCAACGGACACCGTGGCCGAAGGTGGCAAGATCACCTACACCGCTACCTTGACCAACAAGGCGGGCACCGACCTGGTGATCAAGCTGAGCAACGGTGAAACCATCACCATCGCCGCTGGCTCGAAAGAAGCCTCGATCACTATCGATGCACCAAGCGACGACGTCTACGTCGATGCCGAAGACTTGAGCGTAACCGTCACCGGCACCACCGGTGGCGACTTCGAGAAACTTGACGTCAGCAGCACCGCGGCTGTGACCAAGGTCACCGACACTATCGACACCACCACCGTCACCCTGACGGCGACTTCGACCGTCGCTGAAGGCGGCGTGGTGACCTACACCGCGTCGGTTAACCACAAGGTCACCGGTTCGGACCTGGTGGTGAAGTTGGCCAACGGCCAGACCATCACCATTCCGGTGGGCGAGTCGTCTGCTTCGGTGCCGTTCACCGCCCCGAACAACGTCCACAACACCAACCTGGACCTGACCAACAAGATCACCAATATCTCGGGCGGCAACTACGAGAAGACCGTGGCGGTTGGCGAGCCGGTGACCACCGTCACCGACAGCCCGGCCACGCCGGACATCACTACGCTCACGCTGACTGCGACGGATACCGTGGCCGAAGGCGGCAAGATCACCTACACCGCTACCCTGACCAACAAGGCGGGTACCGACTTGGTGATCAAGCTGAGTAACGGTGAAACCATCACCATCGCAGCCGGCTCGAAGGAAGCGTCGATCACCATCGATGCTCCAAACGATGATGTGTACGTCGATGCCGAAAACCTGAGCGTGACCGTCACCGGTACCACCGGTGGTGACTTCGAGAAGCTGGACGTCAGCAGCACCGCGGCTGTGACCAAGGTCACCGACACTATCGACACCACCACCGTGACCCTGACCGCCACGCAAAGCGTGGTCGAGGGCGGCGTGGTGACCTACACCGCGTCGGTTAACCACAAGGTCACCGGTTCCGATCTGGTGGTGAAGTTGGCCAACGGCCAGACCATCACCATTCCGGTGGGCGAGTCGTCTGCTTCGGTGCCGTTCACCGCCCCGAACAACGTCCACAACACCAACCTGGACCTGACCAACAAGATCACCAATATCTCGGGCGGCAACTACGAGAAGACCGTGGCGGTTGGCGAGCCAGTGACGACTGTCACCGATAATCCGGCGACTCCGGACGTCACCACGCTCACCCTGACTGCGACGGACACCGTGGCTGAAGGCGGCAAGATCACCTACACCGCCACCCTGACCAACAAGGCCGGTACTGACCTTGTGATCAAGCTGAGCAACGGCGAGAGCATCACCATTGCCGCCGGTTCGAAGGAAGCCTCGATCACCATCGATGCACCAAGCGATGACGTGTACGTCGATGCCGAAAACCTGAGCGTGACCGTCACCGGTACCACCGGTGGTGACTTCGAGAAACTGGACGTCAGCAGCACCGCGGCCGTGACCAAGGTCACTGACACCATCGACACCACCACCGTCACCCTGACGGCGACTTCGACTGTCGCTGAAGGCGGCGTGGTGACTTACACCGCGTCGGTTAACCACAAGGTCACCGGTTCGGACCTGGTGGTGAAGTTGGCCAACGGCCAGACCATCACCATTCCGGTGGGCGAGTCGTCTGCTTCGGTGCCGTTCACCGCCCCGAACAACGTCCACAACACCAACCTGGACCTGACCAACAAGATCACCAATATCTCGGGCGGCAATTACGAGAAGACCGTGGCCGTTGGTGAACCGGTGACCACCGTCACCGACAACCCGGCGACTCCGGACGTCACCACGCTCACCCTGACCGCGACGGACACCGTGGCCGAAGGTGGCAAGATCACCTACACCGCTACCTTGACCAACAAGGCGGGCACCGACCTGGTGATCAAGCTGAGCAACGGTGAAACCATCACCATCGCGGCCGGCTCGAAGGAAGCGTCGATCACCATCGATGCCCCAAGCGACGACGTGTACCTCGATGCCGAAAACCTGAGCGTGACCGTCACCGGTACCACCGGTGGTGACTTCGAGAAGCTGGACGTCAGCAGCACCGCAGCTGTGACCAAGGTCACCGACACCATCGACACCACCACCGTGACCCTGACCGCGACTTCGACCGTCGCTGAAGGTGGCGTGGTCACTTACACCGCGTCGGTCAACCACAAGGTCACCGGTTCCGATCTGGTGGTGAAACTGGCCAACGGCCAGACCATCACCATCCCGGTGGGTGAGTCGTCGGCTTCGGTACCGTTCACTGCACCGAACAACGTCCACAACACCAACCTGGACCTGACCAACAAGATCACCGACATCTCGGGCGGCAATTACGAGAAGACCGTGGCCGTTGGCGAGCCGGTGACCACCGTCACCGACAACCCGGCCACTCCGGACATCACTACGCTCACCCTGACCGCGACGGATACCGTGGCTGAAGGCGGGGCGATCACCTATACCGCTACCCTGACCAACAAGGCTGGCACTGACCTGGTGATCAAACTGAGCAACGGTGAAACCATCACCATCGCGGCCGGCTCGAAGGAAGCCTCGATCACCATCGATGCCCCAAGCGACGACGTGTACCTCGATGCCGAAAACCTGAGCGTGACCGTCACCGGCACCACCGGTGGTGACTTCGAGAAGCTCGACGTCAGCAGCACTGCGGCTGTGACCAAGGTGACCGATACCATCGACACCACCACCGTAACCCTGACCGCCACACAAAGTGTGGTCGAGGGCGGCGTGGTGACTTACACCGCTTCGGTCAACCACAAGGTCACCGGTTCGGACCTGGTGGTGAAGTTGGCCAACGGCCAGACCATCACCATCCCGGTGGGCGAGTCGTCGGCTTCGGTACCGTTCACTGCACCGAACAACGTCCACAACACCAACCTGGACCTGACCAACAAGATCACCAATATCTCGGGCGGCAATTACGAGAAGACCGTGGCCGTTGGCGAGCCGGTGACCACCGTCACCGACAACCCGGCGACTCCGGATGTCACCACGCTCACCCTGACCGCAACGGACACCGTGGCCGAAGGTGGCAAGATCACCTACACCGCTACCTTGACCAACAAGGCCGGTACCGACTTGGTGATCAAGCTGAGCAACGGTGAGACGATCACCATCGCCGCCGGTTCGAAAGAAGCGTCGATCACCATCAATGCCCCAAGCGATGACGTGTACCTCGATGCCGAAAACCTGAGCGTGACTGTCACCGGCACCACCGGTGGTGACTTCGAGAAGCTGAACATCAGCAACTCTGCAGCTGTGACCAAAGTCACCGACACCCTCGATAACACCGGTCTGACCCTGACTGCCACTCCTACCGTCCAGGAAGGTGGCCAGATCACCTACACCGCCACCTTGACCAACAAGGCCGGCACCGACATGACCATCAAGCTCAGCAACGGTGCCGTCATCAGCATCGAAGCGGGCAAGCTCTCCGGTAGCGTTACCGTTCCGGCGCCTACCGATGACGTCTATATCGATGCAGGCAACGTTTCGGCGAAGATCACCGAAACCAGCGGTGGCAACTTCGAGAAACTGAACGTCAGCGATACCGCGGCGGTCACTGCGGTCACGGATACCATCCAGACCACCACCCTGAGCATCAGCGGCACCTCTGCGGTCGCCGAAGGTGGCGATGCCACGTACGTCCTGAACCTGACCAACAAGGCCGAGACCGACGTCACCGTCAAACTGACCTACACCGGCACCGCGGCCGATGGCACGGACTACACCGGCGTGGCCACCGTGGTGATCAAGGCCAACAGCACGCAGGCAACGTTCACCATCCCGACCTTCAAGGACAGCACCACCGAGGGCACCGAGCACTTCACCGTCAAGATCGATTCGGCCACTGGCGGCAACTTCGAGAAGCTCGACATCAGCTCCAGCGCCGGCAGCGTGACCACCCAGATCTTCGAACCAGCCCCGGTTCTGGACCTGGATGGCAACGACTCCAGCGGCAAGACCGGTGCCGACTACCAGACCACCTTCACCGAGAACCAGCCAGGCAGTGGTGTGTCGATCGGCGATGTGGACGTCACCATCACCGACTTCGACAGCTCGCAGCTGACGGGTGCGACGGTCACCCTGACCAACCGCCAGCCGGGTGACGCGCTGAACCTGGGCAACAGTGTCAACGGCATCACGATCAACGCCAATAGCACAGACGGCAAGGTAGTCCTGACCCTGAGCGGCACTGCATCGCTGGCCGACTATATCCAGGCGATCAAGAACATCACCTTCATCAACAGCAGCGAGAACCCGAGCACCACGCCTCGCATCATCACCGTGACGGTGACCGACGGCGTTAATACCTCGAACACCGCCACGACCACGGTGAATGTGATCGCCGTCAACGACGCACCGGTCGCCACCGGCGGCGCTGTCACTGGCGTCGAAGACACGCCGCTGGTGCTGACCTGGAACGACTTCAACATTTCCGACGTCGACAGCGCCCTGTCGAGCCTGGGTGTGACCTTCACCCAGCTGCCAGCGGGTTCCCTGCAGCTCTTCAACGGCACCGCCTGGGTCAACGTCGCCCAGAACCAGACCGTCAGCCAGGCCGACATCGCTGCCGGCAACCTGCGGTTCGTGCCGAAACCCAACGAGTCGGGTATCGACGGATATGGCGGAACGGGCGTCGGCAACAAGCAGGCCGACTATGCCCAGATCAAGTACAAGCCTACCGACGGTGCCGCTGCTGGTGGCGAGGCCACGCTGAAGGTCGATATTGCGCCTGTAGCCGACAAGCCTGGCCTGAACATCGGCAGCAACACCCCCGATTCGCTTGGCCTGACCAAGGAAACCTGGAACAGCCTCACGGGCCTGGGCACCAACGGCAACGGCATCAGTGGTACTGCGCTGAAGAACGTGTTCGCCAACTCTGGCAGTGCCAGCAAGACCGAGCAGGTTACCAGCGCCGATTCGGGCGGCAGCGTTGCCGCCGGCACTGGCTCCAAGACCTCCGGTCTGATCTACCTGGAAGCCGGCCAGACCTACACCTTCAGCGGCACCGCCGATGACAGCTTGCAGGTCTATATCGGCAAAACCAGCGTGGTCGGCGCCACCTGGGGGGCGGGCGGTACGATCTCCGGCAGCTTCTCGCCGCCTGTCAGCGGCTACTACACCCTGGAGATCTACCACGCCAACCAGTCCGGCCCGGGTAGCCTGGATATCAACGTCAAGGTCGGCAACGGCCCGGTGACCGACCTGAGCAGCTCGGCCATCCCGATGTACCCGAACGTTGCGGCGATGGGTAATGCCGGGCTTTCCGTGTCCGATTTCCATGGCAGTGACGGCCAGGGCTACTACGATGGCTACAAGCTTAACGAAGGGCCGGAGAACGGCACCGTCAAGCTGGTTGGCATTTCCACCAACCTGACCGACACCGACGGCTCCGAGAGCCTGAGCGTCAAGCTGGACGGCATTCCGGCAGGTTCGGTGCTCAGCGATGGCGCCGGTCATACCGTAACCGTCGGCGCCACTTCGGTTGACGTCACCGGCTGGAGCCTCAACGGCCTGAGCATCAAGCCGCCGGCGTACTACCAGGGCAGTTTCGATGTGAAGGTCACCTCGACCGCTACCGAAAGCGTGGGCGGCAGCAAAGCCTCTACCGAAGGCACGATCAAGGTAACTGTCTATCCGGACACCTACACCGCCAGCAACCTGACCACCGACAGCGACAGTTTCACCGGCACCGCCACCAGCGACATCATCGTTGCCGACATCAGTGGCCTGCACGTGACGCCGGGTCAGGATTACAACATTGCGTTCATCGTCGATACCTCAGGCAGCATGGGCAGCGCGGTCGATGCCGCGCGCAACTCGCTGAAGTCGGTGTTCGATACCTTGGCCAACAGCGTCAAGGGCGCGCAGTCCGGTACAGTGAACATCCTGCTGGTGGACTTCTCCACCCAGGTGAACAGTACGGTTTCGGTCAACCTGGGCGACAAGAACGCGCTGAGCTCGCTCTACAGTGCGCTCAATAAACTCTATTCCAGCGGCTCGACCAACTACGAGGATGCCTTCAAGACCACCGCCAACTGGTTCAAGCAATTGATGGACGCGGGCAACACCGGCAGCCGCCAGACGTTCTTCATCACCGACGGCCAGCCGAACGTGTACCAGACCGGCGAGTATGACCCCACGCTCATGAACTCAAGCTACACGCTGGATGCAGTGCTGAAGTCGATCAACTACAAATTGGGTGATGTGGTCACTGACAAGCTCGTTGGGAACAACAACCGATTCAGCATCGACGCCGCTGGCAACATGACCGCCGAGTACAAAACCGGAAACGGCAACAACTGGAAAACCGACAGTTATGCAAGCGGACAGTTGCATGCTCAGGGAGATGGTACTTATGAGTTTTCCTACGCCACTTCCGACCGCTGGACCGACTACTATGCGGACGTCAATTCCCAGCAGAGCTTCCTGTTGTTGTCCAAGCTGTCTGGCGTGGAGGCCATTGGCCTCAACAGCGCGGTCAACTTCAACGACCTGAAGCCTTACGACACCGATAGCAAGCCGCAGACCAATATCGACCCGAGCAAACTGGCGGAAGCGATCCTGGGCCACACCGAAGCCACCGTGCCAGGCAATGACACCGTCAACGGTGGTGATGGCAACGACATTATCTTCGGTGACCTGGTGAGCTTTGGTTCGGTCGCCGGCAACGGTGTCGAAGCCATACAGGGATATGTCGCAGGTCAGCTGGGTGTGGCCCTGGGTGATGTCGACGGTCGCGTGCTGCACAAGTACATCGTCGAGCACGTCAGCGAATTCGATGTCTCGCGCAGCAACGATGGCAATGACATTCTCAACGGTGGCGCGGGCAATGACCTTCTGTTCGGCCAGGGCGGCGACGACACCCTCGACGGTGGCAAGGGCAATGACATCCTGATCGGTGGCCTGGGCAAGGACACCCTGCTCGGCGGTGAAGGCAATGACATCCTGCTTGGCGGCAAGGGCGATGACACCATGACCGGTGGCAGCGGTGCCGACACCTTCGTATGGAAGGCTGGCGATACCGGCAAAGACGTGATCAAGGATTTCAAGGTGGCCGAAGGCGACCGCATCGACCTCAAGGACCTGCTCCAGGGCGAGAAGGGCAGCACCATCGACAACTACCTGAAGCTCACCACGGTGGAAGGCACGACGACGCTGCAGGTCAGCAGCGAAGGCAAGCTCAATGCCGCCGGTGGTATCGCCAACGCCGACGTCACCATCAAGCTGGAAGGGGTGAACTGGTCCAACACCACGATCAACTCGTTGATCAGCGGTGCTGACCCGACCATCATCGTCCACAACAAGGACAGCTGATGCGCCAATGGGCTGCCCTGCAGCCCATCGCCATCACCGGCTTCAGGCTGGCGCTGTCCCTGTAGGAGCGGCCTTGTGTCGCGATGGGCTGCAGAGCAGCCCCCAGGTCTCCGGCATTGTTGCCGAAACCGAGGGGCCGCTTTGCGGCCCTATCGCGACACAAGGCCGCTCCTACAGGGCGCGTGCCTGGGCCTTTCCCGCAACTCCATGACAGCGCATACTCTGGCGCCGGGCCGGCGTGCCTGGTGATCTTTGCCTATGCTGCTGTCTACCACCAAGGAACCAATGTGACGAGGGACACCGCCATGTTCTACGTGCAACGCGATGCCGCTGGCCAGTTGCTGCGGGTAGAAGCAGCCGCTTTTGACGAGTTCACCGAAATGCTCCCCGCCGACCATGCCGATATCCAGGAATGGTTTGCCCATGACGTGGTGGAAAACAGCCTCAACCAGCTCAAGCAAAGCGACCTCGACATGATCCGCGTGCTCGAGGACCTGATCGATGTACTGACCGCCAAGGGTGTGTTCAAGATCACCGACCTGCCCCCCGGTGCGCAGGCCAAGCTGCTCAACCGTTCTACAGCGCGCAAGGCGCTCAGCAGCCTGAACAACCTCATTGATGAAGAAGAGCAGGGCGGCTTGATCTGATTGCGTAGCACCCCTGGCAGCAGTGCTATGGTTATTCTTTAACGGTATTTAAAATAAAGCTCTTATGACTTTATAGTCACTTCCACTGCGTACCCGTCGACCAATCGATGCGCCGCACGACTTGAACCCACACGGGAAATCCCCGTGCGTTTCTGATCGTTGCGCGCCATTGAAGTCGCGCACTGCGTGGGAGTGAAAAATGTCAGCCGCCTCGAACGCCTTGTCGATCATCGACAGCGCCCAGCCGCAACGCTTCGAAATCCGCCCGTTCTCCGGTGCCGTGGGCGCCGAGATCATCGGCCTGGACTTGGCCAAACCGGTCAACGCCGAGGATTTCGCCCGTATCCATCGCGCCCACCTCGATCACCATGTGCTGGTGTTCCGCGACCAGCGCATCAGCCCCGACCAGCAGATCGCCTTCAGCCGCCGTTTTGGTCCGTTGCAGATCCATGTGCTCAAGCAGTTCCTGCTCGCCGGCCACCCCGAGATCCTGATCGTTTCCAACATCATCGAAAACGGCCAGAACATCGGCCTGGGTGATGCCGGCAAGTTCTGGCACTCGGACCTGTCGTACAAGGAACTGCCCAGCCTCGGCTCCATGCTGCATGCCCAAGAACTTCCCGACGAGGGCGGCGATACCCTGTTCGCCGACATGCACAAGGCCTGGGACGCCGTACCCGCGGCCCTGCGCAAGGTCATCGAGGGCCGTGATGCTGCGCACTCCTACACCGCCCGTTACGCCGAGACCAAATTCGAAGGCAACTGGCGCCCGACCCTGACCGCCGAGCAACTGGCGCAGGTACAGGAAGTCATCCACCCGGTGGTCCGTACCCACCCGGAAAACGGCCGCAAGGCGCTATTCGTCAGCGAAGGTTTCACCACCCGTATCGTCGGCCTGCCAAGTGACGAAAGCCGCGACGTGCTGCAACAGCTGTATGCCCTGAGCGTGCTGGAGCAGAACATCTACCGCCACCAGTGGCAGCCCCACGACCTGGTGTTCTGGGACAACCGCTCGCTGATCCACCTGGCCACCGGCTGCCCCGCACACCTGCGGCGCAAGCTTTACCGCACCACCATCCAGGGCGATGCCCCGTTCTGACGACTGAGGAAACCCATCATGCGTAAATCCATCAGCCGCCTGGCGGCAAGCATCGGCCTGGGCGCAAGCCTGGTCGTCGGCAGCCTGGCGGCCCCCGCCGCGGCGCAAGCAGAAGGCAAGATTCGCATCGCCGAACAGTTCGGCATCGTCTACCTGCTGCTGAACGTAGTGCGTGACCAGCATCTGATCGAAAAACATGGCAAGGAGCAGGGCATCGACATCGAAGTCGATTGGGCCCAGCTGTCGGGTGGTTCGGCCATCAACGACGCACTGCTGTCCGGTTCGGTGGACATCGCCGGTGCCGGCGTCGGCCCATTGTTGACCGTGTGGGACCGTACCAAGGGCCGACAGAACGTCAAGGCCGTGGCCTCGCTGGGCAACTTCCCGTACTACCTGGTCAGCAGCAACCCCAACGTGAAGACCATTGCCGACCTCTCCGACAAGGACCGCATCGCCGTGCCGGCGGTAGGCGTTTCGGTGCAGTCTCGCTTCCTGCAATACGCCGCCGCCCAGCAATGGGGCGACAAGGAATACAACCGCCTCGACAAGTACACGCTGGCCGTGCCGCACCCGGATGCCACTGCCGCGCTGTTGGCCGGCGGCACCGAACTCAACGGGC
The DNA here is from genome assembly GCF_000511325.1 of Pseudomonas sp. FGI182. Taxonomy (NCBI): domain Bacteria; kingdom Pseudomonadati; phylum Pseudomonadota; class Gammaproteobacteria; order Pseudomonadales; family Pseudomonadaceae; genus Pseudomonas; species Pseudomonas sp. FGI182. The sequence goes on from NZ_CP007012.1 coordinate 168,888, forward strand.
ACTTCTCCAACCCGCCGTTCCAGGACCAGGTGCTGGCCAACAAGAACGTGCACGTGGTGCTCAACAGCTACGACCTGCTCGGCCCCAACTCGCCGACCTTGCTGTTCGCCACCGAAAAATTCCGCAAGGACAACCCCAAGACCTACAAGGCCTTCGTCGATGCGCTGGCCGAAGCCGCGGACTTCGCCCAGAAGGACAAGGCGGCCGCCGCCGACACCTACATCCGCGTGACCAAGGCCAAGATCGACCGCGACACGTTGATCAAGCTGATCGACAACCCGCAGTACGAATTCACCGTCACGCCAAAAAACACCTACAAGCTGGCCGACTTCCTCTATCGGGTAGGCGCCATCAAGCACAAGCCGGAATCGTGGAAGGACTACTTCTTCCAGGATGAACGCCCACTGCAGGGGAGCTGACCGATCATGACCGCCCCATTGCCAGGCCACACGGCCAGCAACCTGAGCCGTGTCGCAACGCCACCTTTGCTCAAGGTGGATAACCTCAGCCTCGAATACCGCACCGCGCAACGCGTGGTGCGGGCCACCCACCAGGTCAGCTTCGAAGTCGACCGTGCCGACCGCTTCGTGCTGCTCGGCCCCTCCGGCTGCGGCAAGTCCACCTTGCTCAAGGCCGTGGCCGGGTTCATCTCGCCCCAGGAAGGGCAGATTCTGCTGCAAGGTCAGCCAGTCAGCGGCCCAGGCCCCGACCGCATCGTGGTGTTCCAGGAGTTCGACCAGCTGCCGCCGTGGAAGACGGTGAAGCAGAACGTCATGTTCCCGCTGCTGGTGTCGGGCCAGCTGAAACGCGCTGAAGCCGAGGAGCGGGCACTGCACTACCTGGAAAAAGTCGGCCTGGCAGCCTTCGCCGATGCCTACCCGCACACCCTCTCGGGCGGTATGAAGGCGCGCGTGGCGATTGCCCGGGCCTTGGCCACGCAGCCGAAGATCCTGCTGATGGACGAACCGTTCGCGGCACTTGATGCGCTGACCCGGCGCAAGATGCAGGAAGAACTGCTGCTGCTGTGGGAGGAGGTGCGTTTTACCCTGCTGTTCGTTACCCACTCCATCGAAGAGGCTCTGGTGGTCGGCAACCGCATCCTGCTGTTGTCGCCCCACCCAGGGCGGGTGCGCGCCGAAGTGCACAGCCACCAGTACGACTTGGGCAGCCTGGGTGGTAGCGACTTCCAGGCCAGTGCCCGGCGCATCCATCGTTTGCTGTTCGATGAGGTGGATGCCCCCGAACAGCCCGACGATCTTGGTTTCAACGATATCCGTATCGCCTACTGACAGGAGCTTCAGCCATGACCACTACACCTGTACGCCAGGAATACGAGGTGCAGCTGGAGCCTTTGCTCAGTGTGCCTGTGGAGCGCAACCTGCCGTTGGCTCAGCGCCTGTGGCAGCACGGCTGGTTGCGCAAGGCGGTCATCCTGCTGGTGATCGCCGTGCTGTGGGAGGCCATTGCCCGCTACCAGGGCAACGATCTGCTGCTACCAACCTTCCTGCAGACGGCCACGGCGCTGTGGGACGGCATGGTCAGCGGTGAGTTGCCGGCCAAGGTTGGCGTGTCGCTGGTGATTCTGCTCAAGGGTTACCTGCTGGGGATCATCCTGGCGTTCGGCCTAACCAGCCTGGCGGTGTCGACCCAGCTTGGGCGCGATCTGCTGGGCACCCTGACCTCGATGTTCAACCCGTTGCCGGCGATTGCCCTGTTGCCGCTGGCTTTGCTGTGGTTCGGGCTGGGCGACAACAGCCTGATCTTCGTGCTGGTGCACTCGGTGCTATGGGCGCTGGCGCTGAACACCTATGCGGGCTTTCTCGGCGTGTCGGAAACCCTGCGCATGGCCGGGCGCAATTACGGCCTGAAAGGGCTGCGGCTGGTGTTGCATATCCTGGTGCCGGCGGCGTTGCCGTCGATCCTCTCGGGGCTGAAGATCGGCTGGGCGTTCGCCTGGCGTACACTGATCGCTGCCGAGCTGGTGTTCGGGGCCAGCAGTGGCAAAGGCGGGTTGGGTTGGTACATCTTCCAGAACCGCAACGAGCTGTACACCGACAAGGTGTTTGCCGGGTTGGCGGTGGTGATCCTGATCGGCTTGCTGGTGGAAGGGCTGGTGTTCAATACCCTCGAGCGGCTGACGGTGCGGCGTTGGGGGATGCAGCGCTAACTGGTATGCCTGTGCCGGCCTCTTCGCGGGCTTGCCCGCTCCCACAGGAAAACCACACACTTCAGAATCTGTAGAGTACCTGTGGGAGCGGGCAAGCCCGCGAAGAGGCCAGCACAGGCTAAAAATTCTGGTACTGCGCCGCCGCATTGCTCAGGATCTTGCCAATCTCCTCCCGCAAGCCGCCCGGCTGCTCAACCACCACCCCATCGCCATGGCTCAACAGCCACCAGCGCAGTGGCCAGCCGTCACTCACCGTGGCCTGCAACCGATGCCCGTGCTCCAAGGCCGTCAGCTGCATGTCGCTACTCAACGGCGCAACCCGCAACTGCCGCGCCAGCGTATCGCTGATCCGCGCCACCAACTCCACCCCCTCGCCCCGAGCCGGTTGCAGCGCATCACCGCGCAGGTGCGTCAACAAGTCGAAATTGCCGCGCAAGTCGCCCACGGCGCTCGCCGACCAATGCCAGCCAAACGGGATGCTCTTGTCATTGCGCTCCAGCGGAAATATCAGCGACAGCTCGTTGAGATCACGCTCGACAGTGCGTTTGCTGACAGTGAAGCCCACGTCACGCAGGCGCCAGACCAATTCGGCGCTGGTAATGCCTGGGGAACGGCTGGGCAACTGGCGCAGCAGCGCCCACTGTCGGCTGAGGGTGGCGCGAGTTGTGGCGAACGGCAAAAGATAACGTCCTTGTCTAGGCTTGCCGCAATAGGATGGCGGCAGGCGTGGGTCATGGCAATTGGCCACAGCCTGCTCAGATCAAGGAAGTCGCATTTGGTTGCCTGGCGCCGAATCGTTCGCGACAGGTTTTGACGTTACGTCACGCAGAATCACGCCTCATCACAGCCGAAGGTTGGGGTTGTGTGTCGTTCAATGAGGATGAACATGTCTGCTGCCAGCAATATCCATTCGCTGCTTGCCCGCCTTTTGCCCGAGCGGGTCATTGCCCCACCGGCCGCTGTCGGGAGGCGACAGCGACTGTTTGCCGGGATAGGGTTGCCCAGCCAGCGCTCGCTGCTGGTCAGCCGCCTGGACGAAGCCAGCGACCTGCAGGCGGTGTACGTCGACCTGCGCCGCCAGGCCTTGCAAGGCAGCGTGGCGGCGCTCAACGACCTTGGCTGGATCTGGCTCAACGGCAAATACTGGCGTGCTGACACCGTGTTGGCCGGCCACCTGTTGCGCATGGCGGCCCTGCAAGGCAATGCCGCGGCATGGTTCAACCTTGGGCAGCAACATTACTTCGGCAAAGGCATCGAGCCTTCTTACATGCAGGCGGCGGAGTGCTACCGGCAGGCTTTCGAGCGGGGCATGCTGCATGCCGCTGCCGCGCTGGGTGACCTGTACGAGGAAGAGGTGTGTGATGGCGGCCTGCAGTGGCAGGTCGACCTGGTGCAGGCCTACCAGTGGTTCCTGCGCGGGGCCGAGCAGGGCGAGGCACGCTGCCGTTTCGAGGTGGGCTACCGGTTGATGCACGGGCTGTACGTGGAGGCTGATCTCAAGGCCGCGCTGTACTGGCTGGAGCTGGCGGCAGCTGCGGGGGTGGTACAGGCGGCCGAAGAGCTGGCGGTGCACTTCAGCAGCCGTGACGAGGGCCGCTACCAGGAGTGGCGTGACCGGGCGGTGCAGATGGGCAGTACATTGGCCTTGACCATGAAGCTGGAAGACCAGATTCAGCCCTGAATGCTCTGTTGCCTGTCCGGGCCTCTTCGCGGGTAAACCCGCTCCCACAGGTACCGCGCATGGCTGAATCCTATGCAGCACCTGTGGGAGCGGGTTTACCCGCGAAGAGGCCGGCACAGGCAGGCCAGAAGCCCCAGCATGAACAACAATTCATCCATCCCCCTGGTTGACGACAGGGGGAGGCACAGGCGTATATTGATAGTTAGCAAACTATGAATATCCTTGGTTCCTGTCATGTCCCTTGATCTCCTGCGCCTGCAAGTCAGCAGTGGCATGGTGGTTGCCGCCCGCCATTGGCGGCGCATCTGCCATACCGCCCTGACCGGTTACGGCATTTCCGAGGCCTGCGCCGCGCCGTTGCTGATGATCGTGCGCCTGGGTGACGGCGTGCATCAGGTGGCCGTGGCCCAGGCCGCCGGCCTGGAAAGCCCATCGCTGGTGCGCCTGCTCGACCAGCTGTGCAAGGCTGGCCTGGTATGTCGCAGCGAAGACCCGCTGGACCGCCGCGCCAAGGCCCTGAGCCTGACCGCCGAAGGCCGCACCCTGGCCGAGTCCATCGAAGCCGAGCTGGTGCGCCTGCGCCGCGAGGTGCTGCATGGCATCGACCAGGCCGACCTGGAAGCTGCCTTGCGCGTGCTGCGTGCCTTCGAAGCCGCCGGCCTGGGCAACACAGGCGGGGCAGCATGAACGGTTTCTTCAGCTCGGTGCCCCCGGCCCGCGACTGGTTCTATGGCGTGCGTACCTTTGCCGCCTCCATGATCGCCCTGTACATCGCCCTGCTCATGCAGTTGCCGCGCCCCTATTGGGCCATGGCCACGGTGTACATCGTCTCCAGCCCGTTCCTTGGCCCCACCAGCTCCAAGGCCCTGTACCGTGCCGTGGGCACGCTGCTCGGCGCCGGCGGGGCTATTTTCCTGGTACCACCGCTGGTGCAGTCGCCGTTGCTGCTGAGCATCGCCATCGCCCTGTGGACCGGCACCTTGCTGTTCCTTTCGCTGAACCTGCGCACCGCCAATAACTACGTGCTGATGCTGGCCGGCTACACCTTGCCGATGATTGCCCTGGCGGTGGTCGACAACCCGCTTGCTGTGTTCGACGTGGCGTCTTCCCGCGCCCAGGAAATCTGCCTGGGGATCGTCTGCGCGGCGGTGGTCGGGGCGATCTTCTGGCCACGACGGCTGGCGCCAGTTGTAGTCGGTGCCACTGGTAGCTGGTTCACCGAAGCGATCCGCTACAGCGACACCTACCTGGCCCGCCAGGCCAGTGCAGACCAGGTTGGCGGCATGCGCGGGGCGATGGTCGCCACCTTCAACTCGCTGGAGCTGATGATCGGCCAGCTCGGCCATGAAGGCGCTGGTCCGCATACCCTGAAGAATGCCCGCGAGTTGCGCGGGCGCATGATCCACCTGCTGCCCGTGATCGATGCCCTCGACGACGCCCTGGTCGCCCTCGAAGGCCGCGCCCCGGCACAGTTCGCCCAGTTGCAACCGTTGCTCGATGCCGCCCGCGAATGGCTCAAGGGCACCGTCGACAGCGCCTCCGTCGCCCGCTGGACCGCTCTGCACGAACAGATCGAGCGCCTGCAGCCCGGCGCCGCTGCCCTCGACCAGCGCGCCGAACTGCTGCTGTCCAACGCCCTGTATCGCCTGACCGAATGGGCCGACCTGTGGCAGGACTGCTGCAGCCTGCAACATGCCCTGCGCAGCGACGATTCCAAACCCTGGCGCGCGGTGTACCGCCACTGGCGCCTGGGCCGCCTGACGGCGTTCTTCGACCGTGGCCTGATGCTGTATTCGGTGGCCTCAACCGTGCTGGCGATCGTTGTCGCCTGCGGCCTGTGGATTGGCCTGGGCTGGAACGACGGCGCCAGCGCAGTGATCCTCGCCGCCGTGTCGTGCAGCTTCTTCGCCGCCATGGACGACCCGGCGCCGCAGATCTACAGGTTCTTCTTCTGGACGCTGATGTCGGTCATCTTCTCCAGCCTGTACCTGTTCCTGGTGCTGCCCAACCTGCACGACTTCCCGATGCTGGTGCTGGCCTTCGCCGTGCCATTCATCTGCGTTGGCACCCTGACCGTGCAGCCGCGCTTCTACCTGGGTACCTTGCTGACCATCGTCAACACCTCGACCTTCATCAGCATCCAGGGCGCCTACGATGCTGACTTCTTCACCTTCCTCAATTCCAACCTGGCCGGCCCCGTGGGGCTGCTGTTCGCCTTCATCTGGACCTTGGTGATGCGCCCGTTCGGCGTGGAGCTGGCAGCCAAGCGCATGACCCGCTTCGCCTGGCGCGACATCGTCGAAATGACCGAGCCGGCCACCCTGGCCGAGCACCGCCAGGTCGGTGTGCAGATGCTCGACCGCCTGATGCAGCACCTGCCGCGCTTGTCGCAAACCGGGCAGGACAGCGGCGTGGCACTGCGCGACCTGCGCGTGGGGTTGAACCTGCTCGACCTGCTGGCCTACATGCCGCGTGCCGGGCAGCAGGCTCGTGAGCGCCTGAACACGGTAGTCGAGGAAGTCGGCGCGCACTATGCCGCTTGCCTGCGCGCCGGCGAGCGCCTGCACGCCCCGGCCGCGCTGCTGCGCAACATGGAGCGCGCGCGCCTGGCGCTGAACCTGGATGAGCTGTACGAGCGCGGCGATGCCCGTACCCACCTGCTGCACGCGCTGAGCGGCCTGCGCCTGGCGCTGCTGCCGGGCGTGGAGGTGATGCTCGAGCCAGCCGAACAACCGCAACTGCCCCCCGGCCTCGACGGAGCGCCCCTGTGATTGGTGAACTGGATATCAGCGGGGTATTCCTGCCCACGCTGCTGGTGATGATGTTTGGCACCTACCTGCTGTTCCTCGGGGTGCACGCGGTGCTGGTGCGCCTGCATTTCTACCGCCTGGTCTGGCACCGGGCGTTGTTCAACGTTGCTCTGTATGCCGTGCTGCTTGGTGCGGTGGACCACTTTTGCCGAAACCTGATGCTGCCATGAAAAAACCTTTGCTGACCCTGGGCCGTGTGGTCCTGACCTTGCTGGTAGTGACCTTCGCCGCCGTGCTCGTGTGGCAGATGGTGGTGTACTACATGTTCGCCCCCTGGACCCGCGACGGCCACATCCGCGCCGACGTGATCCAGATCGCCCCGGACGTGTCCGGGCTGATCCAGAAGGTCGAGGTGCGTGACAACCAGACCGTCAAGCGCGGCGATGTGCTGTTTACCATCGACCAGGACCGCTTCACCCTGGCCCTGCGCCAGGCCAAGGCGACCCTGGGTGAGCGCCAGGAAACCCTGGCCCAGGCCTCCCGCGAAGCGCAGCGCAACCGCAAGCTGGGCAACCTGGTGGCCGCCGAGCAGCTGGAAGAAAGCCAGTCCCGCGAGGCCCGTGCCCGTTCCGCCGTCAGCGAAGCGCAGGTGGCCGTCGATACCGCCCAGCTCAACCTCGACCGCTCGGTGGTGCGCAGCCCGGTGGACGGTTACCTGAACGACCGAGCACCGCGTAATCACGAATTCGTCACCGCCGGCCGCCCGGTGCTGTCGGTGGTCGACAGCGCCTCGTACCACGTCGATGGCTACTTCGAGGAAACCAAGCTTGGCGGTATCCACATCGGCGATGCCGTAGACATTCGCGTCATGGGCGACAACACCCGCCTGCGTGGCCATGTGCAAAGCTTTGCCGCCGGCATCGAAGACCGCGACCGCAGCAGTGGTGCCAACCTGTTGCCCAACGTCAACCCCGCATTCAGCTGGGTGCGCCTGGCCCAGCGTATTCCGGTGCGCATCGCCTTTGATGAAGTGCCGCAAGACTTCCGCATGATTGCCGGGCGAACCGCCACGGTGTCGATCATCGAGGGCCAGCGCCCATGAAACAGCTGATCCTGGCGGGGCTGTGCCTGTCGTTGGGGGCCTGCATGATGGTCGGCCCCGACTATGAGGTGCCGAAGGACGCAGCGGTGCAACGCAGCGACCTCAACGGCCCGCTGCGCCAGGATGCCGACAGCGTGGTATCGGCACCGGTGCCTGAGGACTGGTGGCAGCTGTATCAGGATCAACGGCTGAACGAGCTGGTGCGCCAGGCCCTGAGTGCCAACACCGACCTGCGCGTGGCTGCCGCCAACATTGCCAAGGCGCGCGCCCAGGTCGAAGTGGCTGAGTCGCAAGGTGGCTTCAACGGCGGCGTCAAGCTTGGCGCCCAGCGCCTGCAGGAATCGGGCGAGGCCTTCCTGCTGCCAGAGAAAGTGCCGGTGGCCAACATCGGCGAAGCCATCATCAGTGCTTCGTACCAGTTCGACCTGTGGGGTACTTTCAAGCGTGGCACCGAGGCGGCCAAGGCCAATGCCGACGCAGTGCAGGCCGCCGCCGATACCGCCCGCATCACCCTGGTGGCGGATGTGGTCAAGGCCTACACCCAGGTGTGCTCGGCCAACGAGGAATACCACATTGCCCGCGAGTCGCTTGACCTGCAGGAGCAGAGCGTGAAGCTTAACCAGCGCCTGCGTGATGCCGGGCGTGGCGACGAAACCCAGGTCACCCGCTCGCAGACCCAGTTCAAATCCTTGCGCGCCGAGCTGCCACGCTTCAAGGCGGAGCGCGAGACCGGCATGTACACACTGGCTGCCTTGTTGGCAAAACCGGTTGATCAGCTGCCTGCCGGCACTGCCGATTGTGCCGAGCTGCCGCACCTGAACCAGCTGGTCCCGGTGGGCGATGGCGCGGCGTTGCTCAAGCGCCGTCCCGACGTGCGTCAGGCCGAACGGCAGCTGGCGGCTGCCACTGCCTACATCGGCGTGGCCACCGGGGCCCTGTACCCGGACATCAGCATCGGCGCCCAGGTTGGCACCATCGGTATCCTCGAGAACCTTGGCGAGCCGGCGACCAACCGCTGGGGCTTCGGCCCGCAGATCAGCTGGACCATCCCCACCAATGGCACCCGCGCCCGCATTCGCATGGCCGAAGCCTCGACCCAGGCCGCCCTGGCGAATTTTGATGGGGTAGTGCTGAACGCCATTCGCGAGACCCAGACCCGCCTGGCGCAGTACAGCGCCCTGCTGGACCGGCGTGACGCGCTGGCCGAGGCGGAGAAGTCGGCCAAGGAAGCGGCGGACCAGACGCACCGGTATTACCAGGCGGGGCGTGAATCGTTCCTGGCCGACCTGCAGGCGACGCGTACCTATACCGACATGCGCGCGCAGCTGGCAGCGGCCAATAGCCAAGTGGCTCAGGGGCAGATTGGAGTGTTCCTGGCGTTGGGTGGGGGGTGGAAGGATACCGCCAAGCCTTGAGGACCCAATCGCCGGCAAGCCAGCTCCCATAGAGCTGCACATAACTTACTGATTTAGCGGGGACCCTGTGGGAGCGGGCGTGCCCGCGAACACCGGCGCAGCCGGTGCCAGCCACCGCGTTGAATTCTTCGCGGGCACGCCCGCTCCCACATGTACTGCGCTGTTTTCGAGCCCTGTAGTCCACCTGTGGGAGCTGGCTTGCCGGCGATCGAGGGCAAAGCCCTCGCCTAGGTTCTAGAGCTGTAAGACATTTCCGAACCTGAAACCAAATGCTTCAGTTCGGACGCCCTGTCGAATTATCCTACAGCACCTGTCGGAAGGTGCTGTCTTGGCTGGGAAGTGTTCCCGGACTACTGTCGTGGGGTCGCCTCGCAAGGCGATCGGGCGTGAGACACCCGGTTTACATTCGGTAGCACCGCGTTATGGCGGTCGTGTGCGGACAGGCTTCGGCCTGGCCGGGGTTACCGTATGTCCCGTGTCTCACACCGTACACGACTGCCACCCAACTTCGTGAGACAAGGAGGAGAGCAGTTCAATCCACCATACGGAGTTCTGCCATGAATAAGCTCGTCCCCGATCCACCTGTTACCGATCTGCTTTTGCTCGACCCTCCCGCGCTCTCACTAATCGATCCACTCAGCCCCAAAGACTGCGAAGAGCTGGTCAGCGCCATCACCCTGACCATCGACCACACCACCACAGTCCTGCTCGACAACCCTCCCGGCGACATGCGCAATGCCATGGGCATGAATATTCGATTGCTCTGCCGCCTGATCAATGCCGTGTGCGACCGCACCCATGCAACCCGCCACGATCAAGGAGCGACCCGATGAGCAATGACCCCAGAGACTCTGCAACCGCAGGTGTGGAAACCTTCGACTTGTTCCGCCTGCAGCCAAATGTGCCGTTCAGCCATGCTTTCTCGCAGCTATCTGTGCTGCTGGGCTGTATTCGCCACCTGACCACCGAAGCGGAAATGGAAAACGACCGCATTGCCGGTAGCGCTGCGCGGATACTAAGCGAGATGGCCAAGGCTTTGATTGATGATATGGAGCGGGGGATGAACAAGGTTCTTCAATAGCCCTAAAGACCCCGGGGCCGCTGTGCGGCCCATCGCCGGCAAGCCAGCTCCCACCTCGACCGCATCTCCCTCAAGCCATGTGCAATACCTGTGGGCAGACAACACAAGACAGAATCTCCCACAGGTTCAGCGCATCCCCCTCTTCATCTGATTTGTAGCAAGATTTTTCATGAAATCCGCCCGGCACCCTTGAGCGAAGCAAAGTGGGAGTGAACAATGTTCTCTTTCGCATTCCCTTCGAGACTGGCCATGAAAACCCGTTCCCGTCTGCTTGCCTGGCTGCCGGTTATATTGCTCGGCCCGGTGCTGGCGCTGTGCAGCACCCTGGCGTTGGCCGAAGCCCCCGCCGAGGCCACCAAGGCCCTGCACCTGCTGGACTACATTGGCGCCGACTACCCGCCCACCGTGCAAGGCGGCAAGGTGATAGACGATGGTGAATACCGCGAGCAGCAGGAGTTCAGCGCGGTATTGGCCGACTTGGTCAAAGGCCTGCCTGCGCATGCTGAACAAGCAGCCCTGGAGCAGGGCGTCCAGGCGCTGCGCCAGGCCATCGACCAGCGCCAGGACGGCCCGGCTGTTGCCAGGCAGGCCCGCCAGCTGGGTGCACGCCTGGCGGTGGCCTACGAGGTCAGCCAGGCTCCAGTGATTACCCCGGACCCAGCCCGCGGCGCTTCGCTGTATGCGCAAAACTGCTCGATCTGCCACGGCGACACTGGCGCCGGCGACGGCCCGGCCGGCGTGGGCCTGGAGCCTGCACCCGCCAACCTGCGCGATGTTTCGCGCCTCGACCAGTTGAGCCTGTTCGACCTCTACAACACCCTGGCCCTGGGCATCGATGGCACCGAGATGCCTTCCTTTGCCGACCAGCTGGACGACCGCCAGCGTTGGGATGTGGCTGCCTATATCGCCAGCTTCACCGCCAGGCCAGAAGCCGGCAAAGGCGACAAGGCCTGGAACATCGCCGACCTTGCCCGCCAGACCCCGGCCGAAGTTGCCGCCAGCGAAGGTGCCACGGCCGTGGAGGCGTTCCGCGCCCAGCGCGCCCAGCCGCCGCAGGTCAAGCGTGGCCCTGCGCAATTGCTCGAATACACCGCGAGCACCTTGGACAAGAGCCTGGCGGCCTACCGCGCAGGTGATCACGACCAGGCCTATGACCTGTCAGTGGCGGCCTACCTGGAAGGCTTCGAGCTGGTGGAAAGCTCGCTGGACAACATCGACACCCAGGCGCGCAAGGACACCGAAAAATCGCTGATGGCCTACCGTCAGTCGCTGCAGGACGGCTTGCCCGCGGCCCAGGCCGAGCAACGCCTGAGCGAAGCCAAGGCCAAGCTGGAGCAGGCTTCCAAGCTGCTGGGCAGCGATGGCCTGAGCTGGTCGCTGAGCTTTGTATCCGGCTTGCTGATCCTGCTGCGCGAAGGCCTGGAGGCGATTCTGGTGCTGGCGGCGATCCTGGCCTTCCTGCGCAATACCGGCCAGCAGTCGGCGGTGCGCAGCGTCAACATCGGCTGGGGCCTGGCGTTGGTGGCTGGTTTCGCAACCTGGGCGCTGGCAGCCTACGTGATCGACGTCGGTGGCGCCCAGCGCGAACTGCTGGAAGGCTGCACGGCGCTTTTCGCCGCGGTGATGGTGCTGTGGCTTGGCGTGTGGATGCACGACCGCCGCCATGCCGCCGCCTGGCAGGACTACATCAAGAGCAGCCTGGTCAGTGGTGGTGGACGTTTCGGTTTTGCCGTGCTGGCGTTCTTCTCGGTTTACCGCGAACTGTTCGAAGTGATCCTGTTCTACGAAACCCTGTGGCTGCAGGCCGGCCCAGCCGGGCACCAGGCGGTGCTGGCGGGTGGCGCCACGGCGCTGGTGCTGCTGGTGGGGTTGGCCTGGGTGATCCTGCGTGGCTCGGCCAAGCTGCCGCTGTCGCTGTTCTTCAGCATCAACGCCGCGCTGCTATGTGCCTTGTCGGTGGTGTTCGCCGGGCATGGCGTGAAGGCGTTGCAAGAGGCCGGGGTACTTGGAACACGGCCGGTGGCGTTCTTCGAGTTCGACTGGCTGGGGATTCACGCTGACGCCTACTCGCTTTCGGCGCAGGCGCTGGCCTTGCTGGCCATCTTGTTCCTGTACGGGCGCTCGCGCCTGGCGGAGAAGCGCAGGGTCACTGCTAACTGAAAGCCTCACGCGATCCCTTGTAGGAGCGGCCTTGTGTCGCGACAGGGCCGCAAAGCGGCCCCAGGATTTCAGTAACGCTGCACTAATTGCTGGGGCCGCTGTGCGGCCCTGTCGCGACACAAGGCCGCTCCTACACACAGACCGCGAAGGGAACTCAGGCCGGCTGTGGCGCCTTGAGAATGTTCTGCAGCAACTGGACACTTTCGACAGCGTCATGACCCAGGCTGGTCAGGTAGCCGCCATCAGGTTGATCGGTCAGCCCCTTTTCATGCAGGCGTTGCGCGGCGGCTACCAGGGCGGGGGAAGCGTTCTTGTGAATCTTGATGCCTTCCTGGCTGCTGTCGTGCTTGAACAGCGAAAGGACTTCCAGTTCAGCGATCAGATCGGGGGTAAAAGGCATGGCGACTCCTGACTTCCAGACAAGGATGACGGCACCGTTCTACGGTGCCTGATCTTCGAGTGTAGCCGGGTTATTCGTCCTCGCCTTGATCCATCTCAGGTGGCAGCTCGGGCAGCGCACGCAGGGCATTCTCGTACCACTGGCGGTCGAACTCGCGGTCTTCCACCAGCATGTTGTCAATTTCGAAGGCCAGTACATGGGCCATCAGGTTGAGAATGTCTTCGCGCTCGTAACCGACCAGGGTCAGTTTGTTGAACGTGGCTTTCGCCGCCGCCGGGTCGCCGCTTTCGATCTGGTTCTCGATGGCCTGGGTCAGCGTTGCCTCGGCGAAGGCTTCGTCGTCGTCATTGTCGATGTCGGTGGGCTCGCTCATGGCGGTACTCCTAGGATGGGATGCACAGTGTGCCACGCCTGTGGCGGCAATGCCCGGGCATTGACGGGGCGCATGACGCTGGTCAGGAGCGGGCGTACGGTCTATAAAAGCCGGGCCAACCCCTTACGGCCTGGAGGCTGTTACCTCATGCTCAAGCTTCATGGATTCTCGGTCAGCAACTACTACAACATGGTCAAGCTGGCCCTGCTGGAAAAAGGCCTGCCCTTCGAGGAAGTCACCTTCTATGGCGGCCAGGCGCCACAGGCGCTGGAAGTGAGCCCGCGAGGCAAGGTGCCGGTGCTGCAGACCGAACACGGCTTCCTCAGCGAAACCAGCGTGATCCTCGACTATATCGAGCAGACCCAGGGCGGCAAGGCGCTGCTGCCGGCCGACCCGTTCGGGCAGGCCAAGGTGCGTGAGCTGCTCAAGGAAATCGAGCTGTACATCGAGCTGCCGGCGCGTACCTGCTATGCCGAGTCTTTCTTTGGTATGCAGGTCGAGCCGCTGATAAAGGAAAAAGCCCGTGCCGACCTGCTGGCCGGTTTTGCCACGCTCAAGCGTAACGGCCGCTTCGCACCCTATGTGGCGGGTGAGCAACTGACCCTGGCAGACCTGATGTTCTGCTTCTCGGTCGACCTGGCCTGTGCGGTGGGCAAGAAGGTGCTGAACATCGACTTCCTGGCGGACTTCCCGCAGGCCAAGGCGTTGCTGCAGCTGATGGGCGACAACCCGCACATGGCGCGGATCGTGGCGGACAAGGAGGCGGCGATGCCGGCCTTCATGGAGATGATTCGCAGCGGAAAACGCTGAGAACAGTGTTGGGGCATTCGCGGGTAAACCCGCTCCCACAGGTACAGCACTGCTTTTGAAGCCTGTGCAATACCTGTGGGAGCGGGTTTACCCGCGAACGAGGGCGAAGCCCTCGCAATGGGCCTTAACGCGAAGCCAGCAGCGCCTTGCCGCGGGCGACGGCCGCACGCACCTGCGCCGGTGCGGTACCACCAATGTGGTTACGGGCATTCACCGAGCCTTCCAGGGTCAGCACGGCAAACACGTCCTGCTCGATCTGGTCGCTGAACTGGCGCAGTTCGTCCAGGCTCATCTCGGCCAGGTCCTTGCCGGTGTCCACGCCATACTTCACCGCGTGACCCACGATCTCGTGGCAGTCACGGAACGGCAGGCCACGGCGTACCAGGTAGTCGGCCAGGTCGGTGGCGGTGGAGAAACCGCGCAAGGCCGCTTCACGCATGATGGCGTGCTTGGGCTTGATTGCCGGGATCATGTCGGCAAAGGCACGCAGCGAGTCGCGCAGGGTGTCGGCGGCGTCGAACAGTGGTTCCTTGTCTTCCTGGTTGTCCTTGTTGTAGGCCAGCGGCTGGCCTTTCATCAGGGTCAGCAGGCCGGTCAGGGCGCCGAACACACGGCCGCTCTTGCCACGTACCAGTTCCGGCACGTCCGGGTTCTTTTTCTGCGGCATGATGGAGCTGCCGGTGCAGAAGCGGTCTGGCAGGTCGATGAACTGGAACTGCGCGCTGGTCCACAGCACCAGCTCTTCGGAGAAGCGCGACAGGTGCATCATCGCCACGCTGGCGGCGGCGCAGAATTCGATGGCGAAGTCGCGGTCCGACACGCCGTCCAGCGAGTTGCCGGCCACGGCTTCGAAGCCCAGCAGCTTGCAGGTGAGTTCACGGTCGATCGGGTAGGTGGTGCCTGCCAGCGCGGCGCTGCCCAGGGGCATGCGGTTGGCACGCTTGCGGCAGTCGACCAGGCGCTCGTAGTCGCGGCTGAGCATTTCGAACCAGGCCAGCAGGTGGTGGCCGAAGGTGACCGGCTGGGCCGTCTGCAGGTGAGTGAAGCCGGGCATGATGGTCTCGGCTTCACGCTCGGCCTGCTCCAGCAGACCCTGCTGCAGGCGGGTGATTTCGGCCAGGATCAGGTCGATTTCGTCGCGCAGCCAAAGGCGAATGTCGGTGGCCACCTGGTCGTTGCGGCTACGGCCGGTGTGCAGCTTCTTGCCGGTGATGCCGATACGGTCGGTCAGGCGTGCCTCGATGTTCATGTGCACGTCTTCGAGGTCGACACGCCAGTCGAAGGTGCCAGCCTCGATCTCGCCCTGGATGGTCTTCAGGCCATCGATGATGGTGTCGCGCTCGGCATCGCTGAGCACGCCGACCTGCGCCAGCATGGTGGCATGGGCGATCGAACCCATGATGTCGTGGCGGTACAGGCGCTTGTCGAAATCGACCGAGGCGGTGAAACGGGCGACGAAGGCGTCGACGGGCTCACTGAAGCGGCCGCCCCAGGACTGATTGGTCTTGTCGGTGCTCATGGATTCACTCATTGCAGGCGTGAACGAAAAAGTGGCGCCGATGATAGCAGGGTTTGGGCTGGCCGCCGCAGGGCGCTGGTCGAGAGAAATGCGCGGAAAACGATAGAGAAGGATTTGCAGGAATGAACGGCAGTGTTCCACGGACCGTCTACAGTTGGACAGAGGACTGGCAGTGAATCTGCCGGCCGAGTGAATCTTTGGCCATCGCACCGGTCTAGAGCGTGACCTTAGTGTCGCTCGAACCATACCTGTCTACGCTATACCTGTGCGAGACTCATTCAGGAATCCAGCGCAATTATGAATGTCCTGATCGTTGATGACGAACCCCAAGGCCGTGAGCGCCTTAGCCGGCTGCTCGGCGAACTGGAGGGTTACACCGTGCTGGAGCCTAGCGCCACCAACGGCGAGGAGGCCTTGGCGCTGATCGAAAGCCTCAAGCCCGATGTGGTCCTGCTGGACATTGGCATGCCAGGCCTGGACGGCCTGCAGGTTGCTGCTCGCCTGTGCGAGCGCGAGGCGCCGCCGGCGGTGGTGTTTTGCACCGGGGACGATGAATACGGTGCCGAGGCTTTCAAGGACAGTACCCTCAGCCATGTGACCAAACCTTTCCAGGCCCAGGCCTTGCGCGATGCCTTGCGCAAGGCTGAAAAGCCCAACCGCGCCCAATTGGCGGCGCTCACCAGGCCGGCCAATGAAGGCGGCGGCCCGCGTAGCCACATCAGTGCCCGCACGCGCAAAGGCATCGAACTGATCCCTTTGCCCCAGGTGATCTATTTCATTGCCGATCACAAGTACGTGACCTTGCGCCACGAGGCCGGGGAAGTACTGCTCGACGAGCCCCTCAAGGCCCTGGAAGACGAGTTTGGCGAACGCTTCGTGCGTATCCACCGCAATGCGCTGGTCGCCCGTGAGCGGATCGAACGCCTGCAGCGCACGCCGCTGGGGCATTTTCAGCTATACCTGAAAGGCCTGGACGGTGACGCCCTGACCGTCAGCCGGCGCCATGTGGCCGGTGTGCGCAAGATGATGCAAACCCTCTGAGCCTGTACCGGCCCAATCGCCGGCAAGTCAGCTCCCACAGGTATAGCGTCAGCCTTGAGCCTTGCACGGCTTCTGTGGGAGCTGGCTTGCCGGCGATTGGGCGGTACAGGTAAGCACAGGATCCTGATCCACATCTGCTAGCGATACCGGCGATGCTGTTATCATCGACAGCATTTCTCTGGATCGGGGCGTTCCATGTCCACTCGCGAAATCCGCATTGCCACCCGTAAAAGTGCCTTGGCCCTGTGGCAGGCCGAATACGTCAAAGCCCGCCTCGAGCAGGCCCACCCCGGTCTGCTGGTGACCCTGGTGCCCATGGTCAGCCGTGGCGACAAGCTGCTCGACGCGCCGCTGGCAAAGATCGGTGGCAAGGGCCTGTTCGTCAAGGAACTGGAAACCGCCCTGCTGGACAACGAAGCCGACATCGCCGTGCATTCGATGAAGGACGTGCCCATGGACTTCCCCGAAGGCCTGGGCCTGTATTGCATCTGCGAGCGCGAAGACCCGCGTGATGCCTTTGTTTCCAATACCTTTGACAGCCTTGATGCGCTGCCTGCCGGCAGCATCGTCGGTACCTCCAGCCTGCGTCGCCAGGCCCAGTTGCTGGCGCGTCGCCCGGACCTGCAAATCCGCTTCCTGCGCGGCAACGTCAACACCCGCCTGGCCAAGCTGGATGCCGGTGAGTACGACGCCATCATCCTCGCCGCCGCCGGCTTGATCCGCCTGGGCTTCGAAGACCGCATCACCTCCACCATCAGCGTCGATGACAGCCTGCCGGCTGGCGGCCAGGGCGCGGTGGGCATCGAATGCCGCAGCGCCGACCAGCAAATCCACGCGCTGCTGGCGCCGCTGCACCATGCCGATACCGCCGACCGGGTGGTGGCCGAACGCGCCCTGAACAAACGCCTGAATGGCGGCTGCCAGGTACCGATTGCCTGCTATGCGGTGCTGGAAGGTGACCAGCTGTGGCTGCGTGGCCTGGTCGGCCAGCCCAGCGGCGGTACCCTGCTGGTGGCCGATGCCCGCGCCCCACGTACTGCCGCCGAAACCCTGGGCGTGCAGGTGGCCGAGGACCTGCTGGGGCAGGGCGCCGAGGCCATCCTCAAGGAAGTCTACGGCGAGGCCGGCCACCCGTGAGTTCGTGGCGCCTGTTGCTGACCCGGCCTGCCGAGGACTGTGCGGCACTGGCGCAAAGCCTGGCAGCGGCGGGGGTAGGCAGCAGCTGCCTGCCGCTGTTGGCAATCGAGCCCGTCGCTGTGGATAACCAGCAACGCCTATTGCTGGAAGGCCTGCAGGGCTTCCAGGCGATCATCGTGGTCAGCAAGCCGGCAGCCCGGTTGTTGCTTGAGCAACTGGCCGATGCCGGTCTGCAGCCACCCGTGCAAGGCTGGTTCACTGTGGGCGAGGCAACCGCCGCCGTGCTGCAGGGCGCGGGCCTGGCGGTGAGCTTCCCCCCACGAGGCGATGACAGCGAAGCGTTGCTGGCGCTGCCAGCCCTGCGCCAGGCAGTTGCCGTGCCGGCACCGCGGATCTTGATCGTTCGTGGCGTTGGAGGTCGCGAACTGCTGGCAGAGCGTCTTGCAGAGCAAGGTGCTAGTGTCGATTATCTGGAACTGTATCGTCGCTGCCTGCCGTCTTACCCACCAGGTACCCTGATGCGCCGCATCGAAGCGGAACGCCTCAATGGCCTGGTGGTCAGCAGTGGGCAGGGTTTTGAACACTTGCAGCAGATGGCCGGCGCCGATTGGCCGCAGCTGGCGCGTATGCCGCTGTTCGTGCCCAGCCCTCGGGTTGCCGAGCAGGCCAGGGCCGCCGGGGCCCAACAGGTTGTGGATTGCCGTGGCGCCAGTGCCACGGCCTTGCTGGCAGCCGTGCAGCGCAGCGCTGCACCTGCCTCTTAAGGCGCTAAGCTGAACGCGATGCGCCCCCATGCAAAGGATGGATACGTGAGCGAGACTGTCTTGTCCAATAACGATCAGCCGTCGGCACAGGCGCCGGCGGAACCCGTCACCGCCCCACCTGCCAAGCGCTCCGGCAGTGGCCTGGCAACGTTGGCCCTGCTGTTGGGCGCGGCCGGGGTGGCGGTAGGTGGCTGGGGTGTCTGGCAGGTGCGTCAACTGCAAGGCAGCGAATTCAACCAGGGCCAGCACATCGAGGCGCTGAACCAGCGCGCCGAAGCCCTGCAGCAGCGTGAACAGCAGATCAGCGCGCAGCTGGCCAGCCTGCCGGCGGCCAGCGAGCTGGAAGACCGCCGCCGCCTGGTGGCGCAGTTGCAAGGCGACCAGCAACGCCTCAGCCAGCGCCTGGAAACCGTACTGGGCGAAAGCCGCAAGGAATGGCGCCTGGCCGAGGCCGAGCACCTGCTGCGCCTGGCCACCCTGCGCCTGTCTGCGCTGCAGGACATCACCAGTGCCAAGGCTTTGGTCGAGGGGGCGGACGAGATCCTGCGCGAGCAGAGCGATCCGGGGGCCTTCGCCGCCCGTGAGCAACTGGCGCGCAGCCTGGCCACGCTCAACAGCACCCAGCAACCGGACCGTACCGGCCTGTTCCTGAAACTGGCCGCTCAGCGCGAGCTGGTGCAGCAACTCAGCGCCCAGTCGCCGGAGTTCGACACCAATGCCGATGCCTTGGGCGCGCTCACCGCCGATGGTGACGGCGCCAGTCGCCTGTCCCAGTGGTGGGCCGAGATCTCCAAGTACTTCCAGATCGACTTCAACGCCGATGACAACGTGCGTCCGCTGCTGGCCGGGCAGCAACTGAACCAGCTGCGCCTGGCCCTGAGCCTGACCATCGAGCAGGCCCAGTGGGCAGCGCTCAATGGCGATAGCAAGGTGTACACCCAGGCGCTGGACGACGCCCGCAGCGTGCTGCTGGCCAACTTCAACGCCGACAACCCGCAAAGCAAGGCCATGCTTGACAGCCTCAACGCCCTGGCCGAGCAGCCGGTGTCGGTGGTTACCCCCGACCTCAGCGAAAGCCTGGCCGCAGTGCAGGCCTATATACAGCGCCGCCACCTGCCGGCCGAGGCTGAAGGGGGCAAGCCATGAAGCGTGTCTACCTGCTGGCCGTGCTGGCGATCGTGGTCGCCGCGGCGCTGGGTATTGCGGTCGCCAAGCACAGCGGCTACGTGCTGATCTCCTATGGCAGCTTCCGCTACCAGTCGGGGCTGTGGGCGGCCCTGGCCGGCTTGCTGGCTGTAGTGCTGCTGCTGTGGCTGGTGCGCTACCTGGTCGGCCTGGTGCTGACTTCCAGCGGCGTGGTCAACCCGTGGTCGCGGCGTAATCGCAGCCGGCGCGTTCGTCTGGCCATCGAGCAGGGCCAGCTGGACCTCGCCGAGGGCCGTTGGGCCAGTGCCCAGCGCCATCTGCACCGTGCCGCCGAGGCCGAGCGCCAGCCGTTGCTGTACTACCTCGGTGCCGCGCGTGCCGCCAACGAGCAAGGCCGAACCGAAGACAGCGACAACCTGCTGGAACGTGCCCTGGAGCGCCAGCCGCAAGCGGAACTGGCTATCGCCCTGACCCATGCACAGTTGCAGATGGACCGTGGCGAAAGCGACGGCGCCCTCGAAACCCTGCTGGCCATGCAGGAGCGCCACCCGCACAACGGCCAGGTGCTGCGCCTGCTGCAGCGCCTGTACCTGGAGCGCGGCGACTGGTCGGCACTGATCCGCCTGCTGCCCGACCTGCGCAAGGGCAAGGTGCTGCCGGCCGCCGAGCTGGCAGCCCTGGAACAACGTGCCTGGGGCCAGAACCTGAGCCTGGCCACCACCCGTGGCGAGGACGCGCAAAGTGCCCGTCAGGCCTTGGAGCGCGCCTGGCAGCAACTGACCGCAGCCCAGCGCCAGGAGCCACAGCTGGTGCTGGCCTATGCCGAGCAATTGCGCCAGGTGGGTGCCCAGAGCGAAGCCGAACAAGTGCTGCGTACCGCCCTCAAGCGTGAATACGAAAGCCACCTGGCCCGCCTGTACGGCCTGGTGCGCGGCGATGACCCGGCGCGCCAGCTGCAAACAGCCGAAGGTTGGCTCAAGGCCCACCCGCAAGATGCCAGCCTGCTGCTTACCCTGGGCCGTCTGAGCCTGCAGAACCGCCTGTGGGGCAAGGCGCGCGACTACCTGGAAAGCAGCCTGCGCATGGAGCGCAACCCCGAGGCTTGTGCCGAGCTGGCGCGCCTGCTCGCTGGCCTTGGCGAGACCGAGCGCAGCAACCAGCTGTTCCAGGAGGGCCTCGGCCTGCTGGACGAGCGCCTGCTGGCCCTGCCTTTGCCCGAAGGCGTACGCGCCTGACCTACCCCAGGGCCCGCGCAAAGGCGCGGGCCTTGGGGGCGGGTAACCTTTCTCTCGATGTAAGTTAGATCTGCAATCCATTTCTTCAGACGTTTCCTACTGCATAGTTGGAAATTTCCTTCGCGATTCAGCGACTTGTCGTTGCTGTCGCGCCTTGAAACAAAGCGCGTCTTTCCTCTACCGTTTCAGGCCACTTCATTATCCCGGGACCTTCACCGCCCATGTTGCCGGCCCGTTTGCGCACCTTTTTCCTACCTGCCTGCCTTGCTGCATTGGCGGTACTGGCCGCGTCCTTCCACCTGGAAAGCGTCCTCGGGCTGGTGCCCTGCCCATTGTGTTTCAGCCAGCGGCTGCTGCTTGGCCTGTACGCTCTGCTGTGCCTGGCGGCGGTGCTGCAGGCACCAAGTACGGCGGGCATTCGCTGTTACGCGCGGGCGACGCTGGGCTGTTCGCTGGCCGGGGCGTTGCTGGCAGCGCGACATGTCTGGTTGCAAGGGGATGACGGGGCCATCCCGGTCTGCCCGGTGCCGCTCGGGCGGCTGTTCGAGCAATCCTGGGGCGAGGCGGCCCGGCAATTGTTGTTCGGCGGCCCGGATTGCAACTCGCTGGCCTGGAGCTTTCTCGACCTGACCCTGCCCGAGTGGAGCCTGCTGGCCTTCCTGCTGCTGGCGGTGCTGCCCTTGAGTTGCCTGCTGGCGTATCGTTTCCGCACCCTGGCGAGAACATGACCTGGCGCAAGGTTGCGCCATTGGCACGACCAATGGCCATGTAACAGGGTATTAAACACTTGTATGAACTTTGTCCGCTGCGTACCTTGAAGGGCAGCACGCGCGGGAATAATCTCCCAGCACGCATACCGAAAACACAACTGCTCGATGCCGCCTGCTGATGTCACCTTTGTGCTGCACGGTCGTGGTGCGAGGTGCAGCGGCATCTACCCAGAAGGGAAGAGATCGCCATGCTCGATAGTTGTCAGAACGCTCAGGAACGCTGGGGTGGGGTTCACAAACTGATCGACCGCTGGCTGGAGGAGCGCCAGGAACTGGTGCAGGCTTTCCGCGCGCTGCGCGTTGCCAAGCCGGCCTTCGCCGACAAGGACACGAACGGGGAGTTTTGCGCGCTCCTTGTCGACTACGTTTCGGCGTGGCATTTCGAAGTCTGCGAGCAGCTGGTCAGTGAGGCCAAGGCCTTCGGCGACGAGAAGGCGCTGAAGTTGGCCGAAGATATCAACCCACGGATCAACGACAGTACTCAGATCGCACTGGCCTTCAATGACCATTGCGCCAAGGGTGAATGCAAGGACACCGAACGCTTTGCCGAAAAGCTGGGCAAGCTGGGTGGCCTGCTGCACGAGCGCTTCGAACTGGAAGACTGCCTGATCGAAGTGTTGCACAACGCGCACAAGGAAGAAGGCGCAGTCCAGGCCTGAGGGTTGGCGTCAGTCGCCAACCGCCAGCAGTTCGATCTCGAACACCAGGGGTGTATAGGGGGCGATCAGGTCGCCCGCGCCCTCGGCGCCATAAGCTTGCGCTGAGGGAATCACCAGGCGCCATTTGGCGCCGGTGTGCATCTTTGGCAAGGCCACCTGCCACCCTTCGATTACCGAATCCAGGCTGAACCACTGGGGCGTCTGGTTCTGGTCGAACACCGAGCCGTCTGGCAGCCTGCCCACGTAGCGCACCTGCACCTTGCCACCGGCTTTGGGCTGCGCGCCCGTACCTGCTTGCAGTTCGCTGTAGAGCACGCCCTCCGGTAGTTCGTGCACGCCATAACGACCACGCTCGTTGGCCATGAAGCGTGTTTCGGCAGCTTGAAGTTTCTGCATGGCGGCATCGCCTTCCTGGGCTTCCTGCTGCTGGAGCAAGGCCTGCATGCGTGCCTTGTCGAGTTTCAGCGGTTGCCCCTGGTAGGACTGGCGCAGGCCTTCTACCAGCGCATCCAGTTGCAGGCCCGGCATATCCTGGCGCAGCCGCTCACCCAGGCTGGCGCCGATGCTGTAGGCGAGGTCATGTTCTTCGCTGTCGGCCAAGGCGATGGGTGCCAGCAGGCATAAACCTAAAACAAGATATCGAGGCATGGTGAGTTCCTGCGCCAATGAGCGGGGAAGTATGCCAGTGTTCGTTATTTGTATTTGCCTTTTTACGCCCGCTGTAGGAGCGGCCTTGTGTCGCGAAAGGGCTGCGGAGCAGCCCCGGCGATATTTGCCCTGGCGCTGACACCGGGGGCCGCTCTGCGCCCCATCGCGACACAAGGCCACTCCTACAGGGGGCTGTGCAGTACAGATAATTGCCAAATATCAGCAATGATTTATTCAGCAACTACACTTGCTCGGAGCTGCAAGATAACAACTTTGCCCAGGCATGCAACGCGGCGTAAATAATACTGTCAACATGCCCTAGCGGCGGTAGCAGCAGAAGCATAGTATGAGCCGCAATCTCGTCAGCCAGGAGGTAAACCATGTCGGCTAAAAAGAAGCCAGTAAGCACGCCGTTACACCTGCTCCAGCAACTTTCGGGCAGCTTGCTCGAACACTTGGAAGATGCCTGCTCGCAAGCGCTGGCTGATGCGGAAAAACTGCTGGCCAAGTTGGAAAAGCAGCGTGGCAAGGCCCAGGAAAAACTGCACAACGGTCGCCTGAAACTGCAAGACGCGGCCAAGGCAGGTAAAGCCAAGGCGCAGACCAAGGCGCAAAAAGCCATTGGCGAACTTGAAGAACTGCTCGACTCCCTCAAGGAACGTCAAACCCAGACCCGTTCTTATATCCAGCAACTCAAGCGCGATGCCCAGGACAGCCTCAAGCTGGCCCAAGGTGTAGGCAAGGTTCGCGAAGCTGCAGCCAAGGCGCTTGACCAGCGTGCTGCCAAGACCTCCAAACCGGCAGCCGCCAAACCCGTCACCAAGGCTGCTGCGGCCAAACCTGCAGCCAAGCCGGCCGCCAAGGCCACTGCTGCCAAACCTGCGGCCAAGCCAGCCGCCAAGGCCACTGCTGCTGCCAAACCTGCGGCCAAGCCAGCCGCCAAGGCCACTGCTGCTGCCAAACCTGCAGCCAAGCCGGCTGCCAAGGCCACTGCTGCTGCCAAACCTGCAGCCAAGCCAGCAGCCAAAGCCACCGCAGCCGCTAAACCTGCAGCCAAGCCAGCGGCGGCCAAAACGCCAGCCAAAGCCGCTGCTGCCAAGCCGGCCGCGAAACCAGCTGCCGCCAAGGCCCCAGCACGTGCGGCTGCCAAACCCGCCGCCAAGCCAGCAGCTGCGAAGCCTGTTGCCAGCAAGCCAGCCGAAGCCAAACCGGCTACGCCAGCCGCCAGCACTCCTGCCGCCGCGACCAACTCGGCCACCCCGGCAGCTTCGGTAGCGCCATCGGCACCTGCCAGCACCCCGGCTCAGGCACCGTCTTCGGCGTCCTGAAGCGCTGCCGCCGCGACGCGCAACCGAACCAGCGCGTCGTGGTGGCGGGCCTGGGCCGGCGCCAGCCGGTCCAGCCAGTTTTCCATGGGCTCATGGGCGCCCACCGGCCACTGTCGCGAACGCTCCTGCAAGCGTTCCAGCAAGGCTTTCTCGGCTTGTAACTCCAATCCTTTCACCTGCTCCCGCAACGCCGCCAGCTGCGCATCACCTTGCGCCGCTGCTCGCCACTGTTGGCGCAAGCTACGTAACGGGTTGACCACTTCGCGCTGCCAGGGCTCGGTAACCTCGCGCAATGCCTGTACGCGATCGTCCCGCACGGCCACGCCATGTGCCTGCAACCAGGTTGCGCACAGCAGCAGACAGACATCGCCACCCAGCGCCTGCAGGTCTAGGCAGGCGGCTTCTACGCCGGGCCTGGCGTACAGGGCCAGGGCGTGATTCCACAGGTCGGTGTGCATGGTTCCACTCGCGCTATGGGCCGAGGAAGCTGGTAGACTCCGCGACCATCATGATCAGACTATCCAACCTCACTTTACAGCGTGGTCCGCAGCGCTTGCTAGAAGGCGCCGAGATGACCCTGCACACCGGTCACAAGGCCGGCCTGATCGGCGCCAACGGCGCCGGAAAATCCAGCCTGTTCGCCTTGCTGCGCGGTGAGCTGTCGCCCGATGCCGGCGATTGCCAGCTGCCCGGTGACTGGCGCATCGCCCACATGCGCCAGGAAGTCGATACCCTCGACCGGCTGGCCGTGGACTATGTGCTCGACGGTGACGTGCGCCTGCGCAAGGTCCAGGCCGAGCTGGCCGCGGCCGAGCAGGCCCACGACGGTACTGCCCTGGCGCGCCTGCACATTGAGCTGGATAGCGCCGACGGCTATACCGCCGACGCCCGCGCACGCAAGTTGCTGGCCGGCCTTGGTTTCACCAACGAACAGATGGACCGCCGCGTCGGCGACTTCTCCGGTGGCTGGCGGATGCGCCTGAACCTGGCCCAGGCCCTGATGTGCCCGTCCGACCTGTTGCTGCTCGACGAGCCCACCAACCACCTGGACCTGGACGCTATCCTGTGGCTGGAGGACTGGCTCAAGGGCTACCCCGGCACGTTGTTGCTGATCTCCCACGACCGCGACTTCCTCGATGCCGTGGTCGACCATGTGCTGCACGTCGAGCAGCGCAAGCTGAACCTGTACAAGGGCGGCTACACCGCCTTCGAGCGCACCCGGGCCGAGCGCCTGGCGCAACAGCAGCAGGCCTACGAGAAACAGCAGGCCCAGCGTGCGCACATGGAAAAGTACATTGCCCGCTTCAAGGCCCAGGCCACCAAGGCCCGTCAGGCACAGAGCCGGATCAAGGCCCTGGAGCGCATGGAGGAGCTATCGGCGGCGCATGTCGATTCGCCGTTCGACTTCGTTTTCCGCGAGTCGCAGAAAATCTCCAGCCCGCTGCTCAGCCTGTCCGAAGGCCGCCTGGGCTACGGTGACAAGGCGATCCTCGACAAGGTCAAGCTGCAGCTCACCCCCGGTGCGCGCATTGGCCTGCTCGGCCCCAACGGCGCTGGCAAGTCGACCCTGATCAAGAACCTCGCAGGCGAACTCGAGCCACTGTCGGGCCGCCTGGTGCGGGGTGAGAACCTGGCCGTGGGCTACTTTGCCCAGCACCAGCTGGATTCGCTGGACGACAAGGCCAGCCCGCTGCTGCACCTGCAGCGCATTGCCCCCGCCGAGCGTGAGCAGACCCTGCGCGACTTCCTGGGTGGCTTCGACTTCCATGGCGATCGCGTCGACGAGCCGGTGGTGAACTTCTCCGGTGGCGAGAAGGCCCGCCTGGCGCTGGCCCTGATCGCCTGGGAGCGACCGAACCTGCTGCTGCTCGACGAACCGACCAACCACCTCGACCTGGAAATGCGCCTGGCGCTGACCATGGCCCTGCAGGAGTTTGCCGGTGCCGTGGTGGTGGTGTCGCACGACCGCCATCTGCTCAAGAGCACTACCGACGACTTCCTGTTGGTGGCTGACGGCAAGGTCGACATCTTCGATGGTGACCTGGACGACTACAGCCGCTGGCTGGTCGAGTACCGCCAGCGCAGCGCGCCGGCCAGTACCGCCCCGGTCAACCCGGACAAGACCGACAAGAAGGCCCAACGCCAGGCTGCCGCCGCCTTGCGCCAGCAACTGGCCCCGCACAAGAAGGCCGCTGACAAGCTGGAAGCCGAGCTCAACCAGGTGCACGCGCAACTGGCCGAGATCGAGACCGCGCTGGGTGATGGTGGCCTCTACGACGCGTCGCGCAAGGACGAGTTGCGTGACCTGCTGGCGCGCCAGACCAAGCTGAAGCAGCGCGAAGGCGAACTGGAAGAGGCCTGGATGGAAGCGCTGGAAACCCTCGAGAGCATGCAGGCCGAGCTCGAGGCGCTGTCCTGATGGAGGAACTGCGTTCGCTGCTGCCAGGGCAATGGATGGACACCTTCTGGCTGGGCTTGCAGATCCTGTTGATCCTGGTAGCGGCCTTCGTCCTGCAGCGCATCGTTGCACGCGGGCTGAGCCGCCTGAGCCAGCGTTACCCGTTGCCGCCGGAGCTGCTGGTGCCGGTGCGTGGCGGCCTGCGCTGGCTGATCATGGGCAGCGCGTTGCTGTTCGTGCTGGAGCGCCTGGGTGTATCGGCGACTGTGCTGTGGACAGCTCTGTCCGGCTTCGTCGCGGTGGCGGCGGTGGCCTTCTTCGCCATGTGGAGCGTGCTGTCCAACCTGCTGTGCGCGGTGCTGATCTTCACCGTCGGGCCGTTTCGTATTGGTGACGTGGTCGAACTGGTCGACACCCTGGACAAGCCGGGCGTCAAGGGCCGGGTGATTGCCATCAACCTGCTGTTCACCACCCTGATGGAAATGCCCGAGGCGGGCGGGGCGCTGGTGCAGGTGCCCAATAGCCAGTTCTTCCAGAAGTCGGTACGGCGCTGGCGCGGGGCTGAGGTGCAGTCCATGCAAAAAGAGTCGTCCGCCGAGGCTGACTGAACCTGCACCGGCCTCTTCGCGGGTAAACCCGCTCCCACAGGAGTTCCGCAGCCCTTGGGGACAGCGCGATACCTGTGGGAGCGGGTTCACCCGCGAAGAGGCCAGCACAGGCAATACAAATCCTTCAGAAATCGCTGGTTATTTTTTCACCAACACCTTAGCTTAACGTTTTGCAACATATGTTCGAGCGAGGTGTGTGATGTCGATGGAAGTGTGGTTGGGCTTCTTTGCCGCCTGTTGGGTGATCAGCCTTTCACCCGGTGCCGGGGCGATTGCCTCGATGTCCAGCGGCCTGCAATACGGCTTCTGGCGTGGTTACTGGAACGCCCTGGGCCTGCAACTGGGCCTGGTCGTGCAGATCGCCATCATCGCCGCCGGCGTCGGCGCCATCCTGGCCGCCTCGGCCACGGCCTTCCAGATCATCAAATGGTTCGGCGTCGCCTACCTTGTCTACCTGGCCTACAAGCAATGGCGAGCCTTGCCGATGGACATGAGCGATGAATCCGCCGTGCGCCCTATCGGTAAACCGCTGAGCCTGGTGTTCCGTGGCTTCCTGGTCAACGTCAGCAACCCCAAGGCACTGGTGTTCATGCTGGCGGTGCTGCCGCAGTTCATCAACCCGCATGAACCGCTGTTGCCGCAGTATGTGGCAATCACCGTTACCATGGTCACCGTGGATATGCTGGTGATGGCGGGGTACACAGGGTTGGCTGCGCGGGTTTTGCGCTTGCTGCGTACGCCCAAGCAGCAGAAGCGTTTGAACCGGACGTTTGCCGGGTTGTTCATTGGCGCGGCCACCTTCCTGGCGACCCTGCGCCGCGCGCCAGTCTGATAGGCCCGGGGGCTGCTTTGCAGCCCATCGCGACACAAGGCCGCTCCTACAGGGATCGCATGGCGGCCTTTGCTATTTCTGCTTGTCCACCAACCCCTTGAGCAAATCCACCGGCAGCGGAAAGACGATGGTCGAACTCTTGTCCCCGGCAATCGTCCCCAGCGTCTGCATGTAACGCAACTGCATCGCCCCAGGCTCCTTGCTCAGCATCTGCGCCGCCTGCATCAATTTCTCCGACGCCTGCAACTCACCCTCGGCATGGATCACCTTGGCCCGTCGTTCACGCTCGGCCTCGGCCTGGCGGGCAATGGCACGCACCATCGATTCGTTGAGGTCGACGTGCTTGATCTCGACGTTGGCCACCTTGATGCCCCAGGCATCGGTCTGTGCATCCAGCACCTGGCGAATGTCCGAGTTCAGCTGCTCGCGTTCGGCCAACAGTTCATCCAGTTCGTGCTTGCCGAGCACCGCGCGCAGCGTGGTCTGGGCCAGCTGGCTGGTCGCCACGAGGAAATCCTCGACCTGGATGATCGCCTTCTGCGGATCGAGCACGCGGAAGTAGACCACGGCGTTGACCTTGACCGAGACGTTGTCGCGGGTGATCACATCCTGCGGTGGTACATCCAGCACCACGGTGCGCAGGTCGACCCGCACCATTTGCTGGATCACCGGGATCAGCAGGATCAGCCCCGGCCCCTTCACCTGCCAGAAGCGCCCCAGCTGGAACACCACGCCGCGCTCGTATTCGCGCAGGATGCGGAATGCCGACAGCAACAGCATCGCCAGCACGATCAGCACCGCGCCGAAGCCCAATTGCATGAACATGGTCATTCTCCTTGCGCCGCGGGCGCGGCGGCGCTCACTTCCAGCATGACGCCATGGCGCGCGGTCACCCGCACGTTCTGGCCCGCTTGCAGTGGCGTTGCACACTGCGCCTGCCATTGCTCGCCCTGGGCCAGCACAAAGCCACAGAACGGGTTGCCCGCCATCACTTGGGTGACGGTGACCAGGCTGCCGACCAGGCCGGCGTCACCGCTGACCAGCGCCCGTCGGCGGGCCTTGAGCGCCATGCCCAGCACACCGCCGATCAGCAGCGCCGAGAGCACCGCCAGGGTGCCGATCAGGGCCAGCGGGATACCGAAACCAGGGGCATCGGTGTCGATCAGGATCAGCGCGCCGACCACGAAGGCGACGATGCCGCCAAAGCCGACCACGCCGAAACTGGGCAGGAAGGCTTCGGCGATCATGAAGGCGATGCCGAGCAATATCAGCGCCACCCCGGCGAAGCTCACGGGCAACAGCTGCAGGGCATACAGCGCCAGCAGCAGGCAGATGCCGCCGACCACGCCGCCTACCGTCGAGCCGGGGTTCATGAACTCGAACAACAGGCCGTACACACCGATCATGATCAGAATCAGCGCCACGCTGGGGTTGGTGATAACCGCCAGTACCTGAGTGCGCCAGTCCGGCAGGTGCTCGACCAGGCTGGCGCCGGCAGTCTGCAGTTGCTGGGGCTGGCCAGCGACACTGAGCGTTTTGCCATCGAGCTTGCGCAGCAGGTCGGGCAGGTCATCGGCCACCAGGTCGATCACGTCGAGCCGCAAGGCCTCGCTGGCGGACAGGCTGACCGCCTCGCGCACAGCCTTCTCCGCCCAGTCGGCATTGCGCCCGCGCAGCTGCGCCAGGCCACGGATGTAGGCCGCCGCATCGTTGACCTGCTTGCGCGCGAGGGTTTCGTCATCGCTGCCTTTGGCCTTGTCGTCCTTGGGCGTGCCTGGCGGGGCGCCTATCTGCACGGGCGTTGCGGCACCTAGGTTGGTACCGGGCGCCATGGCTGCGACATGGCTGGCATAGAGGATATAAGTGCCGGCGCTGGCGGCGCGGGCACCACTGGGGGCGACGAAGGTTGCGACCGGCACGGGGCTGGCGAGAATCGCCTTGATCATCTGGCGCATGGCGCTGTCCAGCCCGCCCGGGGTGTCCATGCGGATAACCACCAGTTGCGCACCCTGCGCCTTGGCCTGGTCGAGGCTGCGCATCAGGTAGTCGGCGCTGGCCGGGCCGATGGCGTCATCGATGCCCAGCACCCATACTGCACCGGGCGCTGCCCAGCCGCCTGGCGTGATACCAAGCAGCAACAGCAGCAACAGCCAGCGCCAGCAGCGGGTGATCACCTGTCGTCACCTCGTTTGCCTCTATTGCACAAGTTTAGCCCTGCCTGCTGGTACCCGGCCTAAAATTGGAAATTGGGGGGCGAAACCGGAGGTGCATCATGCGTATGGCAAAGACCCTGCAGGATCGCCTGGACAAGGCCAACTGCGATTACGACATCATTCCCCATCCACATTCGGCCACCAGCCTGGAGTCGGCCCGTACGGCCGGCGTGCCCGCCGAGCGGGTCGCCAAGTCGGTGATGCTCGATGACCGTCATGGCAACTACATCATGGCCGTGCTACCGGCCAACCGGCATCTGGACATGACCAAGGTGCGCATGTCCGGGGCCTGGCAACTGACCCGGGAAAGCGGCCTGCCGAGCCTGTTCGGCGACTGCGAGCGCGGTGCCGTACCGGCGCTGGGCGATGCCTACCAGATAAAGATGCTGCTTGATTCGAGTCTTACCCGCCAAGGCGATGTCTATCTGGAGGCGGGTGATCACGATCACCTGATCCACATGAGCATGGAGCAATATCTGAAGCTGGTGCCGCGCGCCGAAGTGCGTGAGCTCAGCTGATGCTCTCAACCCATGCCGGGCCGGCATCGTCGACGACCGGTCTGGCGACGAGGAGGAACCATGGATAAGCCGATTCATCCTTTGTCCGAGATTTTCAAACAGCTGGGGCTGTCTGACGATCCGGTCGATATCGACCGTTTCATCACCACCCATTCGCCGCTCGACGACGATATAAAGCTGGTTGACGCGCCTTTCTGGAACGATTCACAGCGCGCTTTTCTGAAAGAGAAGTACATCGCTGATGACGACTGGATTCCGATGATCGACCAACTGAACGAGGCTCTGCACCTGCGCAAAAAATAAAGCGCCGAGTGGTGCCTGACGAGTGATTGGCCGTTGCTATGCTCAGGAAAACAACAAGGGGATAGCGCGATGAAAGATCCCTACGCACCAGGCTTCTGGTGCTCCGTGACGATCCTGGGCACGTTGACGGCCAGTTATTTCTACGGCATACGGCAAACGCAACAGATGAACCAGGCGGTGCATTTCCTGTATGCCGCTGCCGCTGTCACTGTGGCGGTTGCACTGGTGGCGCTGGCCTGGATCGCCTGGCAGCAACTGCACCTGAACAAGCGTGAGGTGGCGCAGGGGCGAACGTTGCTGACCATCTGGAACACCAAGGTCGCGCTACGCCGCGTCGAGACGGTGTTCGACCGTTACTTCTGGGGCAGCTACTGGCATTCGGGGCGCACCTTCGAAGAGGTCATGGGCGAGCTCAAGGGCACGCCGCTGGAGCAGAGCCTGGATGCCCTGAAACGCCAGTGCCGCTTGCTCGATCGCGAAATTCATGACCACCATCACCACTGGCTGGCCAATGCCCGCGACCTGTCCAGCGTGGCCCAGGCCATGGCCCGTGAACGCTACCAGCTGGATGTGGGAGAGCCGACCCGCAGCGGCCATGGCAACACCGCCGTGCTCAACCGGGACCTGGAAGTGCTGGTGTACACCTGGTCGGCGCGCCTGCGCAGTTTCGACCATCAGCTGGACGAGCTGGAGCGCGCCTACCACTGAGGTGCTTCATTCGCCGCGGATGTATTGCTCCAGTTTGAGGATCAGGTTTGCCTGTTCGGCGATGGTTTCCTTGACTAGGTCACCGATCGACAGCAGGCCGAGCAGCTCGCCATTGCTGACCACCGGCAGGTGGCGCAGGTGGCGGTTGGTCATCAGGTTCATGCAGTACTCGAGGTTCTGCTTCGGTTCCACGGTGACCACCGGCGCACTCATGATCTCGCGCACGGGGGTAGCGGCGGACGAGCGGCCCTTTAGCACCAGTTTGCGCGCATAGTCCCGTTCACTGACGATACCCACTACCTGGTTGGCCTCGACCACCGGTAGCGCACCGACGTTTTTCTCCGCCAGCAGCTTCAGGGCGTCGAGTACCGAGTCATCCGGGCCGATGGTGTACACGGTCTGGTGCTGGGACTTGGTCTTGAGGATTTGTTCGACGGTCTTCATACGGGCCTCTGCGGGTGAAAAAAGCGATGTCTCGGAGTAAATAAAGCATCCGGTACGGCGCTCTGCACGGCAATGCAGGAAACGGCATCGAGTCGATTGAAAAACGTCATGAGCGGTCGCCTGTGCCGGCCTCTTCGCGGCTAAAGCCGCTCCCACAGGGTGGGAGCAACTGTCTTGTGTTGCCTGTACTGGCCTCATCGCCGGCAAGCCAGCTCCCACAGGGATAGCGCCTGGCTCGAGGCCGATGCGGTCGAGGTGGGAGCAACTGTCTTGCTCAATTTCAAAAAGCTGGCGCGATCCCTGTGGGAGCGGGCTTGCCCGCGAACACGGGCGAAGCCCGTGCCATCCACCACGGTGTTGGCTTCGCGGGCAAGCCCGCTTCCAGGCGGCTCACGCTGCGTTCTGGATTTACGTTGTACCTTCAGGCTGCGGTAGCACTAGATCGAGCCATGATGTACCCGTTCTGAGCATGGCATTTAACCGCACGATGAACGTTCTCATGCAGGCCACGATAGCGACTTTGGGAAGTTTTCCGCGCTCCCGCAGTGACTGATAACGAGCCTTGAGTGCTGGGTTGTATTTCATCGCCACAAGGCATGCCATGTACAGCGATCGCCTGACCGCAAATCGCCCGCCAGAGATAGAGCGCTTGCCCATGAATTTCCCGCTGTCGTGGTTGAAGGGCGCCACCCCAACCAGGGAGGCAATTTCTCTGGACTCAACCCGACCTAGCTCCGGCAGCAGCGCTATTAGTTTGCCCGCTGTCACCATCCCAATGCCTTTCACTTTGATCAGCTGGGCAACCCGTTCGTCGTTCAGCATCGCGATTTGCTGTTCGATCTCACACTCAACCCGTTTGATCTGCGCCTTGAAGTGTTTCAGGTTGGCATTCAGGTAGTTAGCAACTGCAGTCGATTGCACCTGCTTCAGGCGCCGCAGGTCGTCATCTCGCTGTTGAACCATCCGATCACGTTGCTGAAGCAACTCTCGCAGAAGCGCTCGTTCGGGGCTGACTCGCAGAGAGGGTTGATCTGGAATGACTTCGGCATAGTGCGCCAGAACCTCGGCGTCGATGGCGTCAGTCTTGGCCTTGATGCCTAAAGAGTCAGCGAATGACCTGGCTCGCCTGGGATTGACGCGTATGACCTTGTAGCCAGCGTCCTGTAGAAAACACATGACATCTCGCTCGTAGCCACCCGTCGCCTCTAACAGGACGCGCTTGATACTGAGCTTGCGAAGGCTCTCCAGTAGCGCCTCAAACCCTGTTGGATCATTGCTTAAATGCATTTTGATGCCCTGTGGCCGCACCGCAGCATCAAGGGAGAGACTGGAAACATCGATACCCAAGAAGGAAGCCATCACCAAAACCTCCTAAACTCAACACAGTGAGAGGACTTTGGCTTGGCCCACGCTTGTGATTCGAGATCAGAGCCGCATCCAACTGTTCGGGCTCTCGCCAAAGTGGAACGGTGAATGGCAGCTTTTGCTCCCACACGTGCTCAAGGCACCTACGGCATTCAGCTTGCCATTCACCGCTCTCACTCCAAATTCTAATCCCCCATCAAGACACAAGCGGCTTTAGCCGCGAAGAGGCCGGTAAAGTTGGCTCAGAGCTTCGGCATCTGCCCGATCCGCGCCACCATCTCGCTCACCACCTGCAAGTCCAGCATGAACTGCTCAACGGTCTTGAACTCGTTGTCGTTGTGCCCGGTGTATTTCACATCCGGCATGGCCAGGCCGAACTGCACGCCGTTAGGCAAGTCGTGTACCGAGGTGGCGCCCGCCGAGGTACCGAACTCGTGCTTCATGCCCAGGTTCTCGGTGGCCACATCAAGCAAGGCTTTGACCCATTCGCCCTCGGGGTTGCGGTACATCGGCTCGTCCAGGCTGTAGTCGAAGGCCACCGAGGTATGGCTCTGCCGGGTCCATTTGCCCAGCTTGTCAGCCAGTTCGTCCTTGATCGTGGCAATTGGCTTGCCTTTCGGAATGCGCAGGTTCACCGCCAGTTTCAGGCCTTTTTCATCCACCCCGACAAAGGTCAGCGAGGCGGTCAGCGGGCCCATGAACGAATCCTTGAAGGCCACGCCGAGCTTGTTGCCCAGGTAGTCCAGGCCCCAGTTGTCGGCAGCATAGCGGGCGGCATCGGTGAAGTGGTTGTGCTTGAGCGGCACATCCTTGCCCAGGCCGTTGATGAAACCAAGCATGCGCGCCACCGGGTTGACCCCGGACTCCGGCTCCGAAGAGTGAGCGGACACGCCGGTCACCGTGAGCAACACCTGCTTGCCATCGGCCTTGGCAGCGATGCTGAAGTCGCCGCCATTGCGCTTCACGTAATCGGCGCCGGCTTTTTCCAGCTGGCTGGCCAGCTTCGCCGGGTTGTCGGTGACCAGGGTCGCGACCGAGGTTGTCGGGATCTGGTTGGTGGCCAGGCCGCCGGTCAGGTTGACGATCTCGGCACCCTTGCCACTGGCCTGGCGCTTGCTGAAGCTGGCCATGATCGTGCCGTAGCCTTTCTCGGCGATGACCACAGGGTAGCCGCCATCGAGTGCCAGGTTGTAGTCGGGCGTGGGGTTGCGCTCGAAGTAGTAGGGGATGGCATCACCGCTGGTTTCTTCAGTGGTGTCGATCAGCAGCTTGAACTGGCGAGCCAGCGGCAGGTTCTCGTCCTTGGCCACTTTCAGCGCGTACATCGCCACGACAATGCCGTTCTTGTCGTCTTCGGTGCCGCGGCCGTACATGCGGTCACCGACCAGGGTGACCTTGAACGGGTCCAGGCGCGTGCCATCGGCCAGCTTCCAGTTGTCCGGGTTGACCGGCACCACGTCGGCGTGGGCATGGATGCCGACCACTTCCTTGCCGCTGCCCAGCGAAATCTCGTACACCCGGTTGTCGATATTGCGGAAAGCCAGGCCGAAGCTGTCGGCCAGGGCCTTGATCTTGTCGGCGATCCTGAGGAACTCGGGGTTCTCGTGCTGCGGCGTGCCTTCGACGTTGAAGGTGGGGATAGCCACCAGTTCACGCAGGGTTTCGCTGGCAGCCTTGCCGTACTTGATGCGGGTATACAGGCCGAGCAGGCGGTTGATCTCGTTCTGCTGCTCGACAGCCAATGGCTTGCCGGCCAGGTAGGCATCCAGGGTTGCCGCGAGGTTGTCGGCCTTGGCCAGGTCGCTGCCTTTGAGCTTGCCGAGGAACTGCTTGAAGTCGCTTGGGTCGCTGCCGTCGAAGGCTTTGACGATGGCCGCGGACTGCTGCTGGGTAAGGTTGGCCTGTGCCGGTTGGGTGAACAGGCCGATGCTGGCCAGCAGCAGGGTGGTGGCGGTAAGTTTTTTCAGGTGCATGGTTGTGCGCATTCCTTCGCCAATCATTGTTGTGGGTTACCCGTCGGGAAACGGGAAGACGCCCACGCTAACACCAATGACCCGTGGCACGGGAGTGCCAGAAACGCGACATGTCGCACAAACGAAAAAGCCCCGGGCACAGGCCCAGGGCTTTTTGATATGGCGCACTCGGCGGGATTCGAACCCACGACCCCTGCCTTCGGAGGGCAGTACTCTATCCAGCTGAGCTACGAGTGCAACGCGCACGCATGATACCCATCTGATCCGATGGCGTCCATCGCCTTGATCTGTAGCCGTTTTTACCTTTCGCCGAGAGCTGCCGACAGCAGCAATCACAAACGCATCTATCCATATGCGATATCGATATTTCCACAGCAGTTATTATGCCCTCTATTCTCTGGTCACAACTTGTTATAACAAGTATTCGATCAGCGAAGAGACCCCATGGCCGAACTGCTCCCCCTGTCCCCGGTACCGCTTTACACCCAGCTCAAGGAATTGCTGCGCGAGCGCATCCTCGACGGCACTTATCCATCGCATAGCCGCATGCCCTCGGAAAGCGAACTGGGCAAGGCTTTCGACGTCAGCCGCATCACCGTGCGCCAGGCGCTGGGCGACCTGCAGAAGGAAGGGCTGATTTTCAAGATCCACGGCAAGGGTACCTTCGTAGCCAAGCCCAAGGCTTTCCAGAACGTCAGTACCCTGCAGGGGTTGGGCGAGTCGATGACGCAAATGGGTTACGAGGTGATCAACCGCCTGCGCAGTTTCCGCCATGTGCCAGCCAATGCATTGGTGGCCGCGCGGCTGCAGGTCGAGGAGGGCAGCCTGGTCACCGAGATCCGCCGAGTACGGCTGATCAACCGCGAGCCGGTGTCGCTGGAGCTGACCTGGTTGCCCAAGGCCGTCGGCGAAAAGCTGGAAAAGGCCGACCTCGTCACCCGCGACATTTTCCTGCTCCTGGAAAACGACTGCGGCATTGCCCTTGGCCACGCCGACCTGGCCATCGATGCCGTGCTGGCCGACAGCGACCTGACCCAGGCCCTGGATGTTGAAGAAGGCTCGCCGATCATGCGCATCGAGCGCCTGACCCATGCCGCCGACGGTACGCCACTGGACTTCGAACACCTTTACTACCGCGGCGATGCTTTCCAGTACCGCCTGCGCATCGACCGCCAGAAGGGGAGCAAGGCATGAGCATCCAGACCCAGGACTACGACATCATCGTCATCGGTGGCGGTACCGCCGGGCCGATGGCGGCGATCAAGGCCAAGGAGCAGGACAAAAGCCTGCGCGTGCTGCTGCTGGACAAGGCCAACGTCAAGCGCAGCGGTGCCATCAGCATGGGCATGGATGGCCTGAACAACGCGATCATCCCAGGCCATGCCACCCCCGAGCAGTACACCAAGGAAATCACCGTGGCCAATGACGGTATCGTCAACCAGACCACGGTGCATGCCTACGCTACCCACAGCTTCGAAACCATCGAGCAACTCGACCGCTGGGGGGTGAAGTTCGAGAAGGACGAGACCGGCGACTACGCGGTGAAAAAGGTTCACCACATGGGCGCCTACGTGCTGCCCATGCCCGAAGGCCACGACATCAAGAAGGTGCTGTACCGTCAGCTCAAGCGTGCCCGGGTCGAAATCAGCAACCGTATGGTCTGCACCCGTGTGCTGCTCGATGGTGAAGGCGCGGCCGCTGGCGTGCTGGGTTTCGATTGCCGTAGCGGAGAGTTTCGCGTGGTGCGGGCCAAGGCGGTGATCCTTGCCTGCGGCGCGGCCGGGCGCCTGGGCCTGCCGTCGTCGGGCTATCTGATGGGCACCTACGAGAACCCGACCAACGCCGGTGATGGCTACGCCATGGCCTACCATGCAGGTGCCGAACTGGCCAACCTCGAGTGCTTCCAGATCAACCCGCTGATCAAGGACTACAACGGCCCGGCCTGTGCCTACGTCACCGGCCCACTGGGTGGATATACCGCCAACAGCAAGGGTGAGCGCTTTATCGAGTGCGACTACTGGAGCGGCCAGATGATGTGGGAGTTCCATCAGGAACTCGAGGGCGGCAATGGCCCGGTGTTCCTCAAGCTCGATCATTTGGCCGAGGAAACCATCCAGAACATCGAAGAGATCTTGCACAGCAACGAGCGCCCCAGTCGTGGCCAGTTCCACGCCGGGCGTGGCACCGATTATCGCCAGCACATGGTCGAGATGCATATCTCGGAGATCGGTTTCTGCTCGGGGCATTCGGCGTCGGGGGTGTGGGTCAATGAAAAGGCCGAGACCAGCGTCAAAGGGCTGTATGCCGCGGGCGATATGGCAGCGGTGCCGCACAACTACATGCTCGGGGCCTTCACCTATGGCTGGTTTGCCGGTGTGAACGCTGCGCATTACGTGACCGGGCGCGAATTCGCCGAGGTCGATGCCGAACAGGTCGAGCGCGAGCGCGCGCGGGTGTTTGCCCCGCTGCAGCGTCAGCATGGCCTGCCGCCAGCGCAGGTCGAGTACAAGCTCAGACGCATGGTCAACGATTACCTGCAACCGCCGAAGGTGACCAAAAAGATGGAAATCGGCCTGGCGCGCTTTGCCGAGATCGAACGTGACCTGGACCAGATGAAGGCCAGCAACCCTCATGAACTGATGCGTGCGATGGAAGTTTCGGTGATTCGCGATTGCGCCGAGATGGCGGCGCGGGCCTCGCTGTTCCGCGAGGAAAGCCGCTGGGGGCTGTACCACCACCGGGTGGACTTCCCTGAGCGCAACGATGGCGAGTGGTTCTGCCATTGCCATCTGAAAAAGGGCGAGAACGGTGAAATGACCAGCTTCAGGAAAGCGGTCGAGCCTTACCTGATTGCGTTGGACGCACAAGAGCAGACCGCCTACGACCAGCTGCGGGTAAAGGCCGATGCAGCCTAGGCGACGCTGTGTCCTGTGAACACTTCGAAGAACGAGGGCCGCAGGCCCCGAGGACTCCGTGAAATGGCCTACCAGCCGCAAGAAATCTTCTTCCGCAGCAGCGCCCCCGTCACCATCGACGAAGACAAGTGCATCGCCGAAAAAGGCTGCACCGTCTGCGTGGAGGTTTGCCCCATGGACCTGCTGGCGATCAACCCGGCCACGCAGAAGGCCTACATGGCCTTCGACGAATGCTGGTACTGCATGCCCTGCGAAAAGGACTGCCCCACGGGTGCGGTGAAGGTCGACATCCCGTACCTGCTGCGCTGATTCATCCCGCCATCCGGCGCACCACCGGACGCCCTCCTGCTGTGCCCCTCGTTTCCCACCACCCAAGCCGGGCGGCGGAGACGACCCAACTCTTATAACGACTCGAGGGGAAACACCCATGCGCCTTGTTGCAACCGTGGCCGGCCTCGCGCTGGCGCTCACTGGCCTGAATGCCAGCGCCGAAACCATCCGCATCGCCATTGGCACCCAGGACACCACCATCAACTGCGCCACTGGTGGCCTGCTGATACGCGAGCTTGGCCTGCTGGACAAGTACCTGCCGCATGACGGCAAATACAGAGATGCCAAGTATCAGGTGGAGTGGAAGAACTTCACCAGCGGCGCGCCACTGACCAATGAAATGGTCGCTGGCAAACTCGACTTCGGTGCAATGGCCGACTTCCCCGGGTCGTTCAACGGTGTTGCCCACCTGGATGCCGGCAAGCGCAGCCTGTTCATAAGCGTGCTGTCGGGCAGCGTGCACGGTAGCGGCAATGGCATCGTCGTACCGGCGGCGTCCAGCGTGCAGTCGCTGGCTGAACTCAAGGGCAGGACCATTTCCGTGCCGTTCGCCTCCACCGCCCACGGCATGCTGCTGCGTGCCGTAGCAGCCCAGGGCTGGGACCCGCAGAAGGATGTGCGAATCATCGCCCAGGCGCCGGAAATCGCCGGTTCCGCCCTGCGTAGCAACCGCATCGAGGCCCATGCCGACTTCGTGCCGTTCGCCGAACTGTTCCCCAACCGCGGCTTCGCCCGCAAGATCTATGACGGCGCCCAGGCCAACGCACCGACCTTCCATGGCGCTTTGGTCGATGCCGATTATGCGAAGAAATACCCCGAAGTGGTCACCGCCTACCTGCGCGCCAGCCTCGAAGCCGATCGGCTGATCGCTGCGGAACCTGAGAAGTACAGCGAGTTGATCGAGAAAGTCACCGGCATCGAGGCCGAGGTCAATTATCTGTTCCACGGCCCGCTCGGCCTGCAGACTCGCGACCTGACATGGAAGCCTGAATACCGTCAGGCTGTCGCAACCTCCATCGATACGCTCAAGCTGCTTAAAAAGACCGACCGCGGCCTCGACACCGACAAGTTCATCGACGACCAATACATCCGTGCGGCCTTCAAGGAGGCTGGCCTGGACTACGACAAGGCGCTGAAAGACTACGATCCGCAGCCACTCAAGGCCAATGACGCGCTGACAGGCAAACCGATTACCGACTTCAGCCGCCTGGCACAGATCTGGGTGCGCGGTGAAGGCAAGGTCCGCCACTACGCTTCGCCGGAGGCCGCGCTTGGCGCCTTGGCCCAGCTGGAGCAGGAGGGCAAGGACATCCGCGCCATCTACGCCCAGGCCGCCGACAGCGGAATCAAGTTGCTGGCGAACCAGGCCTGGTTCGTGCGTAACGCCAAGGGTGAACTGGCAGCGTTCCTGCTCAAGGACCAGGCCGAGCAGTATGCCAAGGCCCATGGCGGTGAAGCGCTGGACTTCGTCAGCGCCAACCAGAAGCTGGTCGCCCAGCGCTGACCGGGAGGCACCGACATGACCTGCAACCTCAAGCGCTGGCCGGTGCGCCTGGCTTCGCTGCTGGCCTGCCTGCTGTTCTGGCAGGTCGCGGCGAGCGTGAAGCTGGACCTCGGGCTGCTGACGTTCACCTATGTCCCCACACCGAGGGCGGTGCTGGAAGCTGCCTGGCAGTTGCTGACCTCCAGCACCCTGCTGGCGCACCTGGGCAGCAGCCTGTCACGGGTGTTTGCCGGTTATGGCGCCGCGGCGCTGATTGGCGTGGCCCTGGGGTTGTTGATCGGCCGCTCGAAATGGGCCGAGGACACCCTGCTGCCGCCACTCGAAGTGCTGCGGCCGATTCCGGCGGTGGCGTGGATCCCGCTGGCGATCCTGATGTTCCCATCGTCGGAACTGTCGATGGTGTTCATAACTTTCACTGGCGCGCTGTTCCCGATCCTGCTGAACACCGTGCACGGCGTCGAGGCCATCGACCCGCGCCTGGTGGCGTCGGCGCGCAGCCTCGGTGCAGAACGTTGGTCGATCCTGCGCGAAGTGGTGTTGCCTGGAGCGCTGCCAAGCATCGTCACTGGCCTGGCCATCGGCATGGGGACTTCATGGTTCTGCCTGGTCACCGCCGAGATGATTTCCGGACAGTTCGGTATCGGCTACTACACCTGGGAGTCGTACACCTTGCAAAACTACCCGGACATCATCGTCGGCATGCTGCTGATCGGCGTGCTGGGCATGGGCAGCAGTGCCCTGGTCAAGCGACTTGGGGAATTGGCCACGCCTTGGTACCGCACGCGGAGGGCCAGCTGATGAACAGTTATCAACCAGCGCCAGGGCGTATCGACGGGCGTGGCCTGTCGATACGACTGGGGCATGGCAGCGAAGCATTCGAGGCGGTTCAGCGTCTGGACTTTGTCGTAGAGCCTGGCGAGTTCGTCTGCATCCTTGGCCCCTCCGGATGTGGCAAGTCGACGTTGCTTGGCGCCCTGGCCGGGCACCTGGTGCCCAGCAGCGGCCAGTTGAGCGTGGATGGCCAGACCGTTGCCGGGCCGTCACCGCAGCGTGGCATGGTGTTTCAGCACCACACCTTGCTGCCTTGGCGTAGCGTGCTCGACAACGTGGCCTTCGGCCTGAAGATGCAGGGCCAGAGCCGCGCCGAACGTCGCCGGCAGGCTCGTGAAATGCTGCAACTGGTGGGGCTGGCCGACTTTGCCGGGCGCTGGCCCAGTCAGTTGTCCGGCGGTATGCAGCAACGGGCCGAGATTGCCCGGGTGCTGATCAACCGCCCGCGCCTTTTGCTGATGGACGAACCCTTCGGTGCCCTGGATGCGCAAACCCGTGCACGCATGCAAGAGCTGTTGCTGGATATCTGGGCAAGCATCCGCACCACCGTGGTGTTCGTCACCCACGATATCGACGAGGCGCTGTTCCTGGCCGACCGTATCCTGGTGATGAGCCCGCGACCTGGCCGCTTTATCGAAGACCTGCACCTGGAGTTTCCGCGCCCACGCCGCGCCAGCCTGCTGACCAGCCCTGAATTCACTCACCTCAAGCGTCACTGTCTGGCCTTGCTCCGTCACGAGGAAGGCCGCGAACTCCCGCGCCTGACCCCGCTGGGCCTGCCGGACACTGAGCACCCACCGCTACGGATCGCGCTATGACTGAACGAACGACTGACAACCCCGACATCCTTGCTCTTCTGCCTCGTCTTGGTGCCGCTGATGCAGGCGTGCGCCGCATCGCCCTGATCGAACTGGCCGACCTGGAAGACCCGGATGGCTTGCCATGGCTCACCGATGCACTGCTGGTGGATGCCGCCGACGAGGTGCGTGCCGAGGCCGCGCGCCTGCTCGAGGCCTGGGAAGAACCCGAAGTTGTGCAGGCCCTGTGCGCTGCGCTGGCCGATGCTGCCGAGCCGGTACGGCTGGCTGCCGCCCAGAGCCTCAGCGAACTCAAGAGCCTTGAAACTGGTCAGCTGATCCTGCCATGGGTCAAGCATGCCGATGCCTTCGTCCGTGCCAGCGCCCTGCGTGCCTTGCGCGAGCTGCGCCTGGATGATGCTGCAGAGCCTGCACTGCTGGCCCTGGCCGATGGCGACGCCGCGGTCCGGCGTGAGGCAGTGGGTATTCTTGGCTGGCTCAAGCACCAGCCGGCATTGCCAGCATTGGCAAAGCTTGCCGCAGACGAGCCGGACACCGAGGTGCGCCGCGCGGCCATTGGTGCGCTGGGCCTCGCCCGCGACAGCGCGGTGGTGCCAGCATTGGTGGCTGCATTGGCTGACAAGGCCTGGCAAGTGCGCGAAGAAGCCGCCACCACGCTAGGCAAGGTGGGCCTGGCCCCAGCAGGCCCGGCACTGGTAAATGCCCTTGCCGATGACTTCTGGCAAGTACGTCTGCGTGCGGCACGGTCCCTGGGGCGGCTGCGTCATGTTGCGGCCCTGGACGCGCTTGGCGAGTTGCTTGGCCACGGCATTGCCAACCTGCGCAAGGAGGCGGCTCTGGCCCTGGGTGAGCTGGGCCAGGCGCGTGCCTTGCCGGTGCTGCAGGCCGCCGAGGCCGATAGCGACCCCGAGGTGCGCAAGGCTGTGCGGATCGCCATGGCGCAACTGCGCGGGGCCTCCTGATGAACGCCCCGCAAGCTATTCGCAACATGCGCGGGCCCGGGCAACTGGTGCTGCAATGGCAAGACGGCGAACACAGCCTCAGCCATGCCCGCCTGCGCGGTGCTTGCCCCTGTTCACAATGCCGAGCGGCACGGCTGCAGGGGAGCATCAGCCTGGTTCGCGATGATGTGCGCGTGGTGCAAATCGAGCCGCAAGGATATGGCGTGCAGCTGGTGTTCAGCGATGGGCATGAGCGGGGTATCTACCCTTGGGCTTACCTGCGTGACCTCAGTGCCCGGTAAGACCTGAATTCGCAAGCGGTCCGCGCACCCTGTGGGAGCGGCTTTAGCCGCGAAGAATCCAACTCGGTGCATGGCACCGGCTGCGCCGGTGTTCGCGGCTAAAGCCGCTCCCACAGAGGCCCTGCTAATTCAGTGAGTCATGGGCAGTTCTATGAGTACGGGCCCGTGCCCACAGGCTCAGAGCGCAATCAGCTCCGGCCTCAGCCCTTCGACCCGGCGCACCGGCGGCGTCAGGTAGCCGCCATCCCCGGTGATCTGGTGCAGCACCTTCTCCCGCAGCTCGTGAAGTGCCACGCCCGTACGCAACCGTGGGTGTGGCAGGTCGATCTCCACCACCGACTTGATCCGCCCCGGGCGCGGCTCCAGAACCACCACCCGGTCGGCCAGGTAGGTGGCCTCCTCGGCGTCATGGGTGACCAGCAGCGTGGTGATGCCGGCTCGTTCGCGAATGGCCAGCAGCTCGTCCTGCAGTTGCTGGCGGGTCAGCGCATCCAGCGCGCCGAACGGTTCGTCGAGCAGCAGGATACGCGGGCTGGCTACCAGGCCTCGGGCGATCGCCACGCGCTGGGCCATGCCGCCGGACAGCTGGTGTGGGTAGGCCGACTCGAAGCCGACCAGCCCCACCAGTTGCACGAATTCGTGTACCCGCCGCGCGCGCTCACCCTGGGTGAGTGGTTCGTTGACCAGGCCCAGGGCAATGTTCTGTTCCACGCTCAGCCAGGGGAACAGCCGGTGTTCCTGAAACACGATGCCGCGTTCGCTACCAATGCCGCTGACAGTGTGGCCGTCCACACGGATGTTG
Organism: Pseudomonas sp. FGI182; assembly: GCF_000511325.1. Taxonomy (NCBI): domain Bacteria; kingdom Pseudomonadati; phylum Pseudomonadota; class Gammaproteobacteria; order Pseudomonadales; family Pseudomonadaceae; genus Pseudomonas; species Pseudomonas sp. FGI182. The sequence continues at coordinate 212,879 of NZ_CP007012.1, forward strand.
CCGCTGTAGTCGGTATCCAGCCCTACCAGCAGGCGCAGCAGGGTGGATTTGCCACAGCCGGAAGCACCAACGATGGCGATGAACTCACCCTGGTTGATCGACAGGTTGAAGTTGCGGATGGCTTCCAGCGGCTGGCCATCGACGCTGAACACTTTGCCGACCCCCTCGAAGCTGACCAGGGGCGGGGTGACGTCGGGCTGGTTGGCCGCGTGCAGGTGCGAGGTATTGAAGGCGTTCATGCGGTTCTCCAGCGCGTGGCGCGCGATTCGAGGCGTTGTCCAAGGGTGCCGAGCAGGGCGCCGACCAGGCCGATCAGCAGCATGGCGGCCATTACCTGGTCCATGCGGAACAGTTGCTGGGCGCCGATCATCAGGCTGGCGATGCCACCGTCCGAGGGCATGAAGTATTCGGCACCGATGGTGCCCAGCCAGGCGTAGATCAGCGACAGGCGCAGGCCGGCAAAAATGGCCGGGGCTGCGCCGGGCAGCACCAGCAGGCGCAGGCGTTGCCACAGGTTCAGGCGCAGGGTGCACGCGGCTTCACCCAGCTGCGGCGAGAGGCTGGCGATACCGCGCTGGGTGGCGATCAGCAACGGGAAGAACGCAGCCATGCCGACGAATACCTGCTTGGCCCCTTCACCCAGGCCGAACCAGGCTGTGAGCAGCGGCACCCAGGCAAACAGCGCCACCTGACGCAAGGCCGACAGGCTGGGCCCGAAGATACGTTCGGCATTGGCCGAAAGCCCCAACAGCAAACCGACCAGCAGGCCAGCGCCACCGCCCAGCAGCAAGCCGGCCAGGGCGCGCTGCAGGCTCAGCAGCAAGGCCTGCGGCAGCGAACCATCGGCCAGGCCGGTCAGCAGGGTGCGCAACACTTCAAGTGGCGAGGTCAGGATGTTGCTGTCGACCCAGCCAAAGCTGCTGCTGGCCTGCCACAGGGCCAACAGTGCCAGTGGCAGCAGCAGGCTTTGCCAACCCCGCGGCACGGGGCCACGGTGCTGCTCCCCTGTGGCCGCTTGCGGCCAGTACAGCAGGCGCTTTTCCAGGGCCGAGAAGCCGCGCTCCAGCAGTGCGCCGACCAGGCCGATCACCAGGATGCACAGCAGCACCAGGTCGAGCATGAACAGCTGCCGTCCCCACACCATCAGGTAGCCAATCCCTTCGCTGGAGGCCAGCAGTTCGACCGCCAGCAGCGAGGTCCAGCCGGTGGCCAGGGCCAGGCGTACGCCGGTGAGGAAGGCGGGCAGGGCAGCCGGTAGCAGCAGGCGCAGGAACAGTAGATGGCGAGGCAGGCGCAGCACCGCAGCGGCCTCTCGCAGCTTGGGCTGGGCATCGCGTACACCGACCAGCGTGTGCAAGGTAACGGGGACCACCACGGCTTTCACCAGCACCACCAGCTTGAGCAGCTCACCGATCCCGAAGAACAGCATGAACAACGGGATCCAGGCCAGGGTAGGTATCTGTGCCAGCGCCACGAAGGTTGGCAGCACCAGCGTCTGCGCCCGCCGCGAAGCACCCAGCCAGACCCCCAGCAGCAACCCGCTGCCGATGCCGACCGCCAGCCCCCAGAACAACCGCTGCAAGCTTATCCACAGGTGCCCCCACAGCTCGCCGGAGCCAAACTCCACCGCGCTCTGCCACACCAATGCTGGTGCCGGCAGAATCTGCTCGCTCATCCAGTGCTCCCGGCTGGCCACTACCCACAGCACGGCAATTGCTGCAGGCACCAGGTATGCGAGGCCTTTGTAGGAGCGGCCTTGTGTCGCGATAGGGCCGCGCAGCGGCCCCCGGAGCCACCTCCGATTCCTGCTCAGAACTCCATTCATCGGCCATCTCTCGAAGCGTTGTTAGATTATTCATTTATGGAATTAAAAATTCTAAAAAATGATTTTCAAGAGATAAGAGCATGCGCTTCATGCATACGGAAGCCCCTCGTCGTTGCGTTTTCCTCATATTTTCCATGCGTTTTCCGCAAGCCTGCCGCAGGCCCGCATGCCGCCTGATTTATGCCTTCCAGTTACTGAAGAATGAAGTTTTGATCTTTGTAGGTTCTAACCAGACCTGCCTAGCTTCTGGCCAAAGCGCCGGCCATCGCCGGTGGCAGCCTGCCAAGGAGCCTTGCCATGAAAACCCCGCTGCGCCACCTGATCACCGCCCTTGGGCTGGCCTTCACCCTCAGCGCCCACGCAGCTGAACCGGCCAAGCCAGCAAGCATCCGCATCGCCGTGCCCGACCTCAGCGCGGGCAGCAAGCCCAGCGCCGGTGGCGTGGTCGACGTGCTGCGTGACCAGCAACTGCTGGAGAAGGAATTCGCCAAGGACAACATTCGCATCGACTGGCACTTCTTCAAGGGCGCCGGGCCGGTGGTGAACGAAGCGTTGGCCAACGGCCAGGCCGATTTCGCCTACCTCGGCGACCTGGCCGCCATCGTCGGCAAGGCCAATGGCCTGGACACCCGCGTGCTGTCGGCGGGGGTACGTGGGGTGAAGAGCTACCTGGGCGTGGTGCCCGGTTCCGGCATCAAGACCCTGCACGACCTCAAAGGCAAGCGCGTGGCGGTGTTCCGTGGCACCGCCAACCAGCTGTCGTTCGCCAGCGCCCTGGCCAGCCAGGGGCTTAGCGAGCGCGACCTGAAGGTGATCAACCTGGACTTCAACGCCGCCAATGCCGCACTGGCCGCCAAGCAGATCGACGCCACCTGGGGCCTGTCCAACCTGCTGTCGCTGCGCGAGCGCGGGCTGGTAGAGCTACCGGTCAACTCGCATGACCTGGAAGGTGCCGGCAGTACCCAGGCGGTACTGCTGGGCACTGGCGATTTCATCCGCAAATACCCCGAGCTGGTGCAGCGCCTGGTCAATGCCCAGCAACAGGCCAGCGCCTGGCTGCGCGACGAACACAACCGCGAGGCCTATGTCGAGCTGGTGGCCAGCAATGCCAACTGGCCGCGCAGCATCCTCAACGATGACCTGGCCAAGGAAGACCTGGCCCATTACTTCGATCCACGGCTGGACGCCGAATTCGTCGGCCAGCTGCAACAGGGCGTGGACCTGGCCGCCAAGGAGCGCCTGATCCGTCGTGGCTTCCAGGTGGCCGACTGGATCGAACCACGTTTCCTCGATGCCGCCCTGCAACAGAAACAGGCCGTGCAGGCCGCCCGCTGAACCCCGATAACCCGACAATGACCGCAAGGACACGACCATGAGCAACGCCGCCCTGGCCACCGCGCCACAAACCCTCGAACTCGACATCCACCCGGTTGCCGGCCGCATTGGTGCCGAAATTCGCGGGGTGCAATTGTCCGCCGACCTTGATGCCGCCACCCTCGACGCCATCCAGGCCGCGCTGGTGAAGCACAAGGTGATCTTCTTCCGTGGCCAGACCCACCTGGATGACCAAAGCCAGGAAGCCTTCGCCAAGTTGCTCGGTGAGCCGGTCGCCCACCCCACCGTGCCGGTGGTGGATGGCACCAGCTACCTGTTGCAGCTCGATGGTGCCGAAGGCCAGCGGGCCAACTCCTGGCACACCGACGTGACCTTCGTCGACGCCTACCCCAAAGCCTCGATCCTGCGCAGCGTGGTGGCACCGGCATCCGGTGGCGACACCGTGTGGGCCAACACCGCCACGGCCTACCAGGAGCTGCCCGAGCCGCTGCGCGAGCTGGCCGACAAACTGTGGGCGGTGCACAGCAACGAATACGACTACGCCAGCGTGAAGCCCGATGTGGACCCCGCCAAGCTGGAGCGCTATCGCAAAGTGTTCACCTCGACGGTGTACGAGACCGAGCACCCGGTGGTGCGCGTGCATCCGATCAGTGGCGAGCGGGTGCTGCAGCTGGGGCACTTCGTGAAGCGCATCAAAGGTTATTCGCTGGCGGATTCGCAGCACCTGTTCGCGGTGCTGCAAGGGCATGTGACGCGCCTGGAGAACACTGTTCGCTGGCGCTGGCAGGCGGGGGACGTGGCCATCTGGGATAACCGCGCGACGCAGCATTATGCGGTGGATGATTACGGGACCCAGCCGCGGGTGGTGCGGCGGGTGACCCTGGCGGGTGAGGTGCCGGTCGGGGTGGATGGGCAACTCAGCCGCACTACGCGTAAAGGCTGATATCGCCGGGGCCGCTTTGCGGCCCTTTCGCGACACAAGGCCGCTCCTACAGGCGATCGCATACCCTTGTAGGAGCGGCCTTGTGTCGCGAAACGGGGGCAAAGCCCCCGCCAGCTACAACTCGGTATCACAGGCAATCAATTGTCTGACCAGCCCCTGAGCCAACGGCGATAGCCCATACCCCACCCGGCTCACCACCCCATAACGGGTATAGAACGCTTCTTCCTGCTCCACCGTCAGGTCGGCCAGCTGCAATGCCACCAATCCCCCGTCACGCTGATACGGCCGCAAGTTGGCATTGCAGGCAATGCCGATGGTGTCCGAATGCATCACCACATTCAGCAGTGCATAGCCATGCTCGCACTCCACCGTCGGCAGAAAATCCTGTCGCCCGCTGAGGTCGCTGAGGATCTTGCGGATGTTCGGCGGGCGGAAGGTGGTGGCCAGGGGGTAGTCGAACAGGTCGCGCGCCCGCACGCTCTCGCGCTCGGTCAACGGGTGCCCGACGCGGCAGCAGAAATGCCAGCGCTGCGGCGTCAGCTTGTGCACCTGGTAGTCCGGGTCGGACTCGAACTGGCGGGTGTCAGCGACGAAGAACTCGATCTCCTCGGCAACCATCTTGCGGTTCAGCGCCTGCCAGTTATCCACCTGGAAGCAGGTACGCGCCGCGGGGTATTCGGCGACGAAGCGTGCCACCGCCCGCGGTACCAACCCCCCTGCTGGCGCTGGGCCGGAGCCGAAGCGCACCACGCCGGTAGTGGCACCGTTGAACTGGTGGATCTCGTTGACCAGGTTGTGCGCCCCATGCACCAGCCGCCGCGAATGCTCCAGCACCAGCAGGCCCTGGCGAGTCGGCGCCAGCTCCTTGCTGGCGCGGTCCACCAGGCGGCAGCCGATGTTGTGCTCGAGGGTCTGGATGCTGCGGCTGAACGCTGATTGCGACAGGTTCACCGCAGCCGCCGCAGCAACGAAGCTGCGGTGCTCGACAAGGGCAATGTAGTGGCGCAGCTGACGGAGATCGATATGCATTTTTTACATTGAAACTTTCGGTCGAATGCAATTGCTGACAAGGGTTAGCCCCCTTATAAAGGGAGTCACTTATTCCACAAAATATGATTTACAAATATTTATATCACCTAAAAGAATATAAGCCCGACTGACCGCGATTCGGTTCCGCCAACGGAAATGCTCGCCAGGGCCCATGCCTCAAGGAGCATTTGCATGTCCGGAGTTTCCCGTTGGCCTGCGCGCGCGTCGCGTTTCACCTTGCAACCCTTGGCTGCCGGCGTGCTGCTGGCGGCGTCCTCTGCCAGCTTCGCCGAAGAGCCGGTCACTGCCACCCCGGCGGTGGAGCAGGAAGCCAAGCTCGGCACTGTCACGGTCAATGCCCGCCGCCGCGAAGAAACCGCGCAAAGCGTGCCCACGCCGATCAGCGTGCTCGACAGCGAAACCCTGGAAAGCCAACGCATCTACCGCGTGCAGGACCTGCAGCAACTGGTACCCAGCACCAACGTCGCCTACGTTCATGCCCGCCAGTCGAGCATTTCGATCCGTGGCCTGGGCAACAACCCCGCCAGCGATGGCCTGGAAGGCAGCGTCGGCATCTACCTGGACAACGTCTACCTCGGCCGCCCCGGCATGGCGGTGTTCGACCTGCTGGACGTGGAGCAACTGGAGGTGCTGCGCGGCCCGCAAGGTACGCTGTTCGGCAAGAACACCACCGCCGGCGTGCTCAACATCACCACGCGCAAGCCCACCTTCCACCGCGAGGGCAGCATCCAGCAGTCGATTGGTGAAGACGGCTACCTGCAAACCCAAGGCAGCTTCTCGGGGCCGATCAGCGACACTCTGGCCGGGCGCATCAGCGCCTATCGCACCGAAGACGACGGCTATGTGAAGAACATCCACAACGGCGACGACCTCAACGGCGGCAAGCGCCAAGGTTTTCGTACCCAGCTGCTGTTCAAACCGAGCGAAACCTTCAACCTGCGCTGGATCGGCGAATACAACGAAGAAGACTCCGACAACGGCATCCTCAGCCTGTACAGCACCGGCCCTACCATCAATGGCGTCAACCGCTACGAAAGCCTGGCCGCCCAGGCCGGCGCGACGTTGGTGTCGGGCAAGCACCGCAAGGTCAACTTCGACGCCGACCAGCAGGTGACGGTGTTCCAGGGCGGTACCTCGGTGGAGGCCAACTGGACCCTGCCCAACGACTTCACCCTGACCTCGATCACCGCCTACCGCTGGTGGGACTTCACCCCGCGCAACGACGACGGCCTCAACGTGCCGGTGTTCTACAGCGCCGGGGTGTCGGTGCGCGACAAGCAGTACTCGCAGGAAATCCGCCTGGCTTCGCCCACCGGTGGTGCCTTCGACTACGTGCTGGGTGCGTACTACTTCAAGCAGGACCTGGACAACAAATCCTTCACTTTCTACGGGCCGCAGGCGGACATCTGGAACCTCACCCCGGCCGGCGCCCTGGCCAACGTCGACACCATTGGCAACGGGCACATCGACACGGACAGCTACGCGCTGTTCGCCCAAGGCACCTGGCACATCACCGACCGCCTGGACTTCACCGCCGGCGTTCGCGGCACCTATGAAGAAAAGAGCGCCTGGGTGACCCGCGATGCACCAACCGGCGGTGCGGCAGTAACCGGGGCCGCCGCAGCAGCACGCCAGGGCCGGGTAGGCGCCTACGATTCAGGCGACCTCAACCAGTACAGCTTCAGCCCCTCTGGCCTGCTGGGCCTGAGCTACCGCTTCAACGAGCAATTGCTGGGCTACGCCACCCTGACCCACGGCGAGAAGTCTGGCGGCATCAACCTTACCGTTGGCGCTGCGCCACGGCTGGGCACCGACTCGCTGCTGGTCGGCACCGAGCGGGTTAACAACGCCGAACTCGGCTTGAAAAGCTCGCTGTTCGACGACCGCCTGCAGCTCAATACCAACCTGTTCTGGGCCGAAGTGCATGGCTACCAGGCCAACGTCTACGACCAGATCAACCGCGTGCAGTACCTGGCCAACGCCGGCCGCGTGCGCTCGCGTGGCCTGGAGTTCGAAGCCACGGCGCTGCCGCTGCGCGGCCTCACGGTCAACTTCAACGGCTCGTGGAACGACGTGCGCTACACCGAGTACAAGGACGCCCCATGCCCGCCGGAAGTGAGCCTGGCCAATGCCACTGCCACCTGCGATTTGTCCGGCCACCAGGTGGTCGGCGCCTCCAAGTACATCGCCAACCTCAACACCCAGTACAAGTGGCAGGCCAGCGAGCACATCGAACCCTACGTCACCGCCAGCTACGCCTTCCGCTCCAAGGCGGTGGGCACCATCGACGATTCCGATTTCGGCCAGATCCCCAGCTACGCGCTGGTCAACCTTTCCGCCGGTGTGCGCCTGGACCAGGGCGACGGCGTGGTCGACCTGTCGTTGTGGGTGAAGAACGCCGGTGACAAGACCTACTTCACCAGCCTGTGGAACTCCGCCAACGGTGGCTATGCCGGCGTGCTCGGCACCCCGCGCACTTTCGGCGCCACCGCCCGTTACGACTTCTGAGCACAAGGAGCTATGCCATGAATGCCAAGACCGAAACCCCTGCATTGCCTGAAGGCGCCTGCCTGACCGCCAAGGTTCCCGAACGTGACGAGGCGCTGCTCGGCGACGTGGTGGTCAACCCGTATCGCCTGGCGCCGCTGACCGCGATCATTCGCGACGGTGGGCGCAGCCTGAGTGCCGCGCACGTGCGCGTGCTGGGGCGGGGCGAGCGCGGTGTGGACATCGCCTACGAGGTGTCCGACCGTTCGTTGTGGACCTATGGCGGCATCCCGGTATTCGGCCTGTACCCGGATCACGTCAACCAAGTGGAAGTGACCTACAAGCTCGACGGCGAGCGCATCCGCGAGCAGTACCAGATCTACGCCCCGGCCGTGCGTCTGCCGGTGGTGGCCAGGCAGACCGCCGCCTTGCCTGAAGTGCAGCCAGTCAAGGTAGCGCCAGGTTTTGAACAGCGCCTGTACCTGTTCAACCACCTGCAGGGGGACATCCCGGGCGGGCGCGCCTTCAAGTGGAATGCCCTCGGCGGTGCGGCGGAATGGGACCAGGTGGGCAACAACTGGATCGCCGACAGCAATGGCGATGTGCGCTGGTACCTGGACATCGAGCAGATCCACGACTCCAACCGCCGCGATGGCCTGGGCGGCACCATGGGCTTCCAGCAGACCCGCGACGGCAAGCTGATCTGGGGGCAGGGCCAGACCTACTCCAAGTACGACCTGCTGGGCCGGCGCATCTGGCAGCGCAGCCTGCCCGACAAGTTCGCCGACTTCTCCCATGAAATCCGCGAGACCGCCAATGGCACCTACCTGCTGCGGGTGGGCACCAGCGACTATCGCCGGCCCGACGGCAAGCGCGTGCGCTCGATCCGCGACCACATCATCGAGGTCGACGAGGCCGGTGACGTGCTGGACTTCTGGGACCTCAACCAGATCCTCGACCCGTACCGTGGCGACCTGCTGGAAACCCTGGGCAAGGCAGCCATCCAGTTGCCGGCCGGGGTGCAGAAACAGGACGAGCGGCTGGCCAATGAACTGGCCGAGGGTGACCTGCCCTTTGGTGACACCCCGGGGGTGGGCACCGGGCGTAACTGGGCGCACGTCAATGCCATCGACTACGACGCCGATGACGACAGCATCATCGTTTCAGCACGGCACCAGGGCGTGGTGAAGATCGGCCGCGACAAGCAGGTGAAGTGGATTCTCGCCTCGCCCCAAGGCTGGCCTGAGCGTCTGCGCGAGAAAGTGCTGAAGCCGGTGGCGAGCGAAGGCTTCGACTGGTCGTGGACCCAGCACACCGCCTGGCTGACCGGCAAAGGCACGCTGACCGTGTTCGACAACGGCTGGGGCCGCGACTTTGCGCCGACCAGGCTGACCGGCAACTACAGCCGGGCGGTGGAGTACCGCATCGACGAGGCCAAGGGCACGGTCGAACAGGTGTGGGAATATGGCAAGGAGCGCGGTGACGAGTGGTACAGCCCGGTGACCTCGGTGGTGGCCTACCGGCCGGAGACCGACACCCAGTTCATCTACTCGGCCTCGGTGAACTTCCTGACCCCGGAGAAACTGACCACCACCGTGCTCAACGAGGTGCGGCGCGGGACCCAGGAGGTGCTGGTAGAGCTGAAGGTGCACAGCCGGCAGCCGGGCAGCGTGGGTTACCGAGCCCTGGTGATCGACCTGGCCAAGGCCTTCTGACCCATCCCTTCCGGGAGGGCCGTCGGTCCTCCCATCACATTTCCTTCAGCTCGTTCGTCTAACCTGTACTGGCCTCTTCGCGGGCACGCCCGCTCCCACAGGTACTGCACCGAGATCGAAACCGGTGAGGTACCTGTGGGAGCGGGCGTGCCCGCGAAGAGGCCCATTGCCATTATGCAAATGATGAAATTTCCGCCAGGGTGTTCAACCATTCGTTCTTTTTTTCGAACAGCCTATTGTCCAACACCCCAGCAGCCGCTTAGCATTCGTTTGAGATTTCAAACGCTCGATGCCCTGCCTTGGGCGCTTTTCAACAATCAACAATTCGGGAAGCCGACATGCAGCTCAAAGACGCTCAGTTGTTCCGCCAGCAAGCCTACATCAATGGTGAGTGGCTGGATGCGGACAACGGCCAGACCATCAAGGTCACCAACCCGGCCACTGGTGAAGTCATCGGTACCGTGCCGAAGATGGGCACCGCGGAAACCCGCCGCGCCATCGAAGCCGCCGACAAGGCTCTGCCGGCCTGGCGTGCCCTGACCGCCAAGGAGCGTTCGGCCAAGCTGCGTCGCTGGTTCGAACTGATGATCGAGAACCAGGACGACCTGGCTCGCCTGATGACCACCGAACAAGGCAAGCCGCTGGCCGAAGCCAAGGGCGAAATCGCCTACGCTGCCTCGTTCATCGAGTGGTTCGCCGAAGAAGCCAAGCGCGTCTACGGTGACACCATCCCGGGCCACCAGCCAGACAAGCGCCTGATCGTCATCAAGCAGCCAATCGGCGTTACCGCGGCCATCACCCCGTGGAACTTCCCGGCCGCCATGATCACCCGCAAAGCCGGCCCGGCCCTGGCCGCTGGCTGCACCATGGTGCTCAAGCCTGCCTCGCAGACCCCGTACTCCGCCCTGGCCCTGGTCGAGCTGGCCCACCGTGCCGGCATCCCGGCTGGCGTGCTGAGCGTGGTTACCGGCAGCGCTGGCGAAGTTGGCGGTGAACTGACCGGCAACTCCCTGGTCCGCAAGCTGTCCTTCACCGGCTCGACCGAAATCGGTCGCCAGCTGATGGAAGAATGCGCCAAGGACATCAAGAAGGTTTCCCTGGAGCTGGGTGGCAACGCCCCGTTCATCGTGTTCGACGACGCCGACCTGGACAAGGCGGTCGAGGGCGCGATCATCTCCAAGTACCGCAACAACGGCCAGACCTGCGTCTGCGCCAACCGTATCTACGTGCAGGACGGCGTCTACGACGCGTTCGCCCAGAAGCTGGCCGCCGCTGTTGCCAAGCTGAAGATCGGTAACGGCCTGGAAGAAGGCACCACCACTGGCCCGCTGATCGACGGCAAGGCTGTCGCCAAGGTCCAGGAACACATCGAAGACGCCGTTGGCAAAGGCGCCAAGGTACTGTCCGGTGGCAAGATCATCGAAGGCAACTTCTTCGAGCCGACCATTCTGGTCGACGTACCGAAGACCGCTGCCGTCGCCAAGGAAGAGACCTTCGGCCCGCTGGCGCCGCTGTTCCGCTTCAAGGACGAGGCCGAAGTCATCGCCATGTCCAACGACACCGAGTTCGGCCTGGCCTCGTACTTCTACGCCCGCGACATGAGCCGTGTGTTCCGTGTTGCCGAAGCCCTGGAATACGGCATGGTAGGTATCAACACCGGCCTGATCTCCAACGAAGTGGCACCGTTCGGTGGCATCAAGGCTTCGGGCCTGGGCCGCGAAGGTTCCAAGTACGGTATCGAGGACTACCTCGAAATCAAATACCTGTGCATCAGCGTCTGATAGCACGGTAACGGCTTTACCTCTGCCAGCGGGGCGCGAGAGCGACGTCTCGCTGGCCTTTTTTACATCGCAGTACCTGGTGGCCAGGGCGTTCACGGCAGTCGATCAACGAATACTGTTCGCGAGCACTCCCAGCCACCCCCGAATAAAAGCGCCACTCCAGACCGGCGCAATGAGGGCATTATGAGCAAGACCAACGAATCCTTGATGCAACGTCGTGTCGCCGCCGTCCCACGTGGCGTTGGCCAGATCCACCCGATCTTCGTCGATACCGCGAAGAACTCGACCGTGATCGACGTTGAAGGCCGCGAACTGATCGACTTCGCCGGCGGCATCGCAGTACTGAACACCGGCCACCTGCACCCGAAAGTGGTTGCGGCCGTGCAAGAGCAGCTGACCAAGGTCAGCCACACCTGCTTCCAGGTGCTGGCCTACGAACCTTATGTAGAGCTGTGCGAAAAGATCAACAAGCTGGTCCCAGGCGACTTCGACAAGAAGACCCTGCTGGTCACCACCGGCTCCGAAGCCGTTGAAAACGCCGTCAAGATCGCCCGTGCCGCCACTGGCCGCGCTGGCGTCATCGCCTTCACCGGCGGCTACCACGGCCGTACCATGATGACCCTGGGCCTGACCGGCAAGGTCGTGCCGTACTCCGCTGGCATGGGCCTGATGCCAGGTGGCATCTTCCGCGCCCTGTTCCCGAGCGAACTGCACGGCATCAGCGTTGACGACGCCATCGCCTCGGTCGAGCGCATCTTCAAGAACGACGCCGAGCCGCGCGACATCGCCGCGATCATCCTCGAGCCGGTACAAGGCGAAGGCGGCTTCCTGCCAGCGCCGAAAGAGCTGATGAAGCGCCTGCGCGCCCTGTGCGACCAGCACGGCATCCTGCTGATCGCCGACGAAGTACAGACCGGCGCTGGCCGCACTGGCACCTTCTTCGCCATGGAACAGATGGGCGTTGCGCCTGACCTGACCACCTTCGCCAAATCCATCGCTGGCGGCTTCCCGCTGGCCGGTGTGTGCGGCAAGGCCGAGTACATGGACGCCATCGCTCCTGGCGGCCTGGGCGGCACCTACGCCGGTTCGCCGATCGCTTGCGCCGCGGCCCTGGCCGTGATCGAAGTGTTCGAGGAAGAGAAACTGCTGGACCGCAGCAAAGCTGTGGGTGAGCGCCTGACCGCTGGCCTGCGCGAAATCCAGAAGAAGTACCCGATCATCGGCGACGTCCGTGGTTTGGGCTCGATGATCGCTGTCGAAGTCTTCGAGAAAGGCACTCACACCCCGAACGCTGCTGCCGTTGGCCAGGTTGTCGCCAAGGCTCGCGAGAAGGGCCTGATCCTGCTGTCCTGCGGCACCTACGGCAACGTCCTGCGTATCCTGGTTCCGCTGACCGCCGAAGACGCTCTGCTGGACAAAGGCCTGGCTATCATCGAAGAGTGCTTCGCTGAAATCGCCTGATGTGACGTGCTTCAGAAAAAACCCGCTTCGGCGGGTTTTTTTTGTGCCCACGAAAGCCTTGGGGCGCTATCGTTGTCGGAGGATTTGCTCAGGAAGCTGCGACGGACTGTGTGTCAGGGCTATTCAGGAGTTGGCGATGAACGCTGCAGACCCCACCCCACCAAGTGTACTGATTGTCGAGGGCGACCCCTGGGTACGCGACATGCTCAGCGAAATGCTGTTGAGCGTGCGCTGTGATGCCCGCCTGCAGGTCTGCGCCGACGGCTCGCAGGCCTTGAGTGCGCTGTCCAGCAAACCCGACCTGATCATCGCCGCGCGCGAACTGGCCGGTGTCGATGGCCTCGACTTGTTGCGCAAGGTGCGCGCCAAAGGTTCGGGGTTGCCGTTCATTCTCATGAGCAACCGCAGCGACAGTGCCAGTGTGCGCGAAGCACTGCCCTTGCACCCCACGGCCTACCTGAGCAAGCCGCTGAACCTGGACACCCTGCGCAAGCGCCTGGAAGAATTGCTGCTGGCGGTTGGCGAAGAGATCGCCTGCCCGGTGCCAGCCTTGCAGGCTGGTGCCAGCCTGCCGGCCTACCTCGAACAGCGTCGCGCTACCGCCGATGGCGGGCCGCTGCTGGCCGATGTGCAGGTGGCGATCAAGCGCGCGCTCAACCCCCAGGGCCTGAACCTGAGAGTGCTCGAAGAGGAAGTGCAGGGCGACCCGCAGATCACCGCCGTGCTGATCGCTGCGGCCAACAGCGCAGCGCTGCACCGCGAAGCACCGGTGCAAACGTTGCTGCAGGCCTTGAACAAGCTTGGCAGCACCCAGAGCATGAACCTGATCCTGGGCATGACCCTCAAGCGCAGTGCGCGCCTCAGTGACCCGCTGCTTGCGGAGCATGCGGCCCGTTACTGGGAGTTGTCGCTGCACGCTGCCGAATATGGCCGCACCTTGGCACGCATGCTCGAGCTGGACGAAGGGCGTTGTTATTGCGCGGGATTGCTGCATTGCCTGGGCGACCTGGCGGTGCTGCGCTGCCTGCAGGAATGGCGGCTGGCTGGGGGCGAGCTGGATGAGGACCAGGTGCAGCTGTCGCTCAACGAGTTCGGGGCGGCGTTCGGCTCGGCGCTGCGTACGCGCTGGCGGTTGCCGCTGGGGTTGCGCGAGTTGATCGCGGCGATCTACCAGCTGGGCGGCGGGGTGTATTCGCGGGAGATCCTGGCCATGAACCTGGCCGGGCAATTGTCGCGGCTGCCGGCCGAGCAGGGGCTGGAGAAGGTGGCCAGCAGCAAGACTGCGCGGCTGCTCAAGCTTGGCCTGCCGGAACTGAGGCGGTTGCGTAAGGTGGAGAACCCTGAGGTGAAACCGCAGCAGGAAGAACCGCCTTTAGCTGAGGGTGAAGTTTCGGGCTGAGATCTTGGGGCCGCTTTGCGGCCCATCGCGACACAAGGCCGCTCCTACACGGGTGCGCGGTTGCCTGTAGGAGCGGCCTTGTGTCGCGATAGGGGGGCAAAGCCCCCCCAAAGGCTCAGCCGCGGACGATCTGGTTCTTGCCCTGTCGCTTGGCCTGGTACATCGCCGCATCGGCCCTGGCATACAGGCTGTCCAGTGCCACATCCTCGTCAGTCAGCCCGGTCACCCCCTGGCTCACCGTCACCCCGTAGGTCTGCTCACCATGGCTGAAACTCAGCCGCTGGATCTGCCGCTGCAAGCGCTCGGCAATCTGCTCCGCGACCTGGGCACTACAGCCGGGGAACACTGCCGCGAACTCCTCGCCACCAATGCGCCCGAACAGGTCACCTCGGCGTAGCACGGCCTTGCCGCTGTCGGCGATCTGCTGCAATACCTGGTCGCCTTCCTGGTGACCGTAGCTGTCGTTGATGCGCTTGAAGTCGTCGATGTCCAGCAGCAGGAAGGCCAGTGGCGTACCGTCTTCGCGGGCGCTGTCGAAGGCTTGCTGGGCGCATTCAAAAAAGTGCCGGCGGTTGCTGCTCTGGGTCAGCACGTCGATTGTGGCCAGGCGCTGCAGTTCACCTTCGAGCTGCTTCTTCTCGGTGATGTCTTCAGCGATGCCGACGATGATCACCCGGTCGCCATCGCGTTGCTGGTTGATGTAGCACTTGTCGCTCAGCCAGCGTAGCTGGCCGTCGGCATTGAGGATGCGGTACTCGCGGTCTTCCACCGAGCCCTTGAGCAGTACCTGGGCCAGGCTGCGCTCGGCGAACTCCAGGTCATCGGGGTAGATGCTGTCGCGCCACTCGTTGTAGTCGGCCAGCACCAGGCTGGCCGGGCGGCCGAAGATGCGCTCGTAGGCGGGGCTGACGTACAGCACCTGACGGGTTTCCCAGTCGAAGGCCCATAGCACCGCGTTGACGCTATCGAGCAGCGAGCTGAACAGCTGTTCGCGCTCGCTCAGGCGGGCAACCTCGCCCTGGGCGTGGAGCAGCGCAAGCAAGGTCTGGGCGGCTTCGGGAGGCGGGGTGCCGGGCAGTGTCGTTGGAATGTTCTTGGCCATGTGCACGGAGCAGATCTCGGCGTGAAAGCGTGCGGCCAGCATCTGGCCCGCCACGCGGGCGATGTGCCAGATATGAGTGTAAACGAGAGGGCGAAGTTCCGGGCGGCACGCCCCGCCAAAGGGGCGTGCCGATCAACGGCGGTCAGGCGCCGGTCGGGCGCAGGGAGTAGGTCTTGAGCTGTGCCGCGAAGTCGCGCAGGGCATGGATGCCGCTGGTTTCCGCCTCGTGTACCCAGTCCTTCATGGCGGCCAGCATGTCGTGGCCGTTGGCGCTGGTGCGCGCCCAGATCTGCTGCAGGGCCAGGCGTTTTTCGTAGATGGTCTTCAGCGCCTGGCTGTGGGCGAGCATCGACTCGATGCGCACATGGTGGCGGTCTTCCAGCAGGCTGGTCTCGCGCGACAGCAGGCGCTTGGCGCGGCGGAAGTGGTGGCGCAGCGAGGCATCGGCGCGGGCCAGTTCCTGCTTGACCAGCGGGCCGATCACCAGCTTGCGGTACTGGGCCATGATCTGGAAACGGTTGTTGAGGATGGCCATGGCGGTGTCCATGTCCAGGCTGGCCTTGCCGGCCACCCGGTGGGCGATGGGCGCGACGCGCTGCACCTTGGCCAGGCGCAGCAGGCAGAACAGGCGGATCCACGCCCAACCCATGTCGAACTCCCAGCGTTTGACCGACAGCTTGGCCGAGTTGGGGTAGGTGTGGTGGTTGTTGTGCAGCTCTTCGCCACCGATGACGATGCCCCACGGCACCAGGTTGGTGGCGGCGTCACGGCACTCGAAGTTGCGGTAGCCGAGGGCATGCCCCAAGCCGTTGACCACACCGGCGGCCCAGAACGGAATCCACATCATCTGCACTGCCCAGATGGTGATGCCGATGGTGCCGAACAGCAGCAGGTCGATTACCGCCATCAGCGCGATGCCGCCCAGCTTGTAGCGCGAGTAGAGGTTGCGCTCGATCCAGTCGTCCGGGCAGTTCTTGCCGTAGATGCGCAGGGTTTCGGGGTTGCGCGCCTCTTCCCGGTAAAGCTCGGCACCCTTGCGCAGCACCGTGCCCAGGCCCTTGTACAGCGGGCTGTGCGGGTCGTCGGGGGTTTCGCACTTGGCGTGGTGCTTGCGGTGGACGGCAGTCCATTCGCGGGTGTTCTGCGCCGTGGTCAGCCACAGCCAGAAACGGAAGAAGTGCTTGAGCGCGCCATTGAGCTCCAGGGCCCGGTGCGCGGAATAGCGGTGCAGGTAGACCGTGACGCTGACGATGGTCACGTGGGTCATCAGCAGGGTGATGCCGACCAGTTGCCAGGCCGACAAGTCGAGCAGGCCGTTGTACCACATAGGTGTAAATACCCTCGGAATGCAGGAGGAGGGGCTGATTATCCCTTGGGCAGGAAATAAATACAGTCACCCGTTCAGATAGGAAGTCACGACATGTTTCAGCCTTTATAATGCCCCATCATTTTTTATGGGCAATTGCACCCGACATGTCTGTTTCCGTTCGCGACGCCTTGCGCATGGCTGCGCTGTATGTGGTGCTCTCGATCCTCTGGCTGACGCTGGCCGAGGTGGTGTTGCACAGCATGACCGAGGATCCCCTGGCACTGACCGTGGGCCGGCAGATCAACGTGGTGGTCTGGGTGCTGCTGAGCGCCTTGCTGATCTATGTGTCGCGGGTGCGGCTGCTCGACTTCATCGGTGTTGGCGCGCGTATGCGTGGTGAAGACCGTGAACGCCTGCGCATGGCTGCGGCAGTGTTCGACAGCACCCTCGAAGGCGTGCTGGTGACTGACCGCCATGGCCTGATCGTGCACGTCAACCGTGCCTTCATGCGCATCACCGGCTACCAGCAGGACGAGGTCATCGGCCAGCGCCCGAACAAGTTCAAGTCGGGCCGCCATGGCCTGGCGTTCTACCAGCAGATATTCGCCACCCTGGCGGAAAAGGGCGAGTGGAGCGGCGAAATCTGGAACCGGCGCAAGAGTGGTGAAATCTACCCGCAGTGGCAGACCATTTGCGCCATCCGCGACGATGAAGGCGAGCTCAGCCATTACGTGGCGGTGTTCAGCGACATCAGCGCGATCAAGCATTCGGAACAGGAACTGGCCTACCTGGCCCACCACGACCCGCTGACCGACCTGCCCAACCGCCTGCTGTTCAACGACCGGGTCGAGCAGGCCCTGGCGGCAGCCCAGGCCAACAAGCGTGGTTGTGCCCTGCTGTTGCTGGACCTGGACCACTTCCAGAGCATCAACGACGGCCTTGGCCACACCATTGGCGACCAGTTGCTGAAACTGGTGGGCGAGCGCCTGGGTGAGGTGCTGGGCAGCGGCGTGACCCTGGCGCGCCTTGGGGGCGACGAATTTGGCGTGCTGGCGGAAAACTGCCATGAGGTCGGCCAGGCGGGCAAGCTGGCGCAGGGCATCATCGAGCGCATGCGCGAGCCGTTCCTGTTCGACGGTCACCGCCTGTTCATCAGTGTCAGCGTGGGCATCAGCCTGTTCCCCAGCGATGCCTTGAGTGCCGAGCAGCTGCTGCGCAATGCCGACTCGGCGTTGTACAAGGCCAAGAGCAACGGGCGGGCCTGCTATGCGCTGTACACCGAAGAGCTGACTGCCCACGCCCAGCAGCGGGTTGAAACCGCCGGCGAGCTGCGCCGGGCCCTGGAGCAGGACGAGCTGCGGGTGTTCTACCAGCCGGTGCACGACCTGGCGAGCGGCCGCCAGGTCGGCGTCGAGGCCCTGGTGCGTTGGCAGCACCCCCAGCGCGGCCTGGTGCCGCCGGGCGAGTTCATCCCGATTGCCGAGCGTACCGGGCTGATTGCCGAGATCGACGCCTGGGTACTGCGCCAGGCGTGTCGGCAGATGGTGCGATGGCAGGGTGAAGGGCGGCAGTTGGCGTTCGTGGCGGTGAATATCTCCAGCCGCCTGTTTGGCCAGCACGAGCTGTACCAGCAGGTGGCCGAGGTACTGCACGACACCGGCCTGGCACCGGCCTTGCTGGAGCTGGAGGTGACCGAGAGCGCGGTGATGGAGGACCCGGAGGTGGCCCTGGAGCAGTTGCATCGCCTGCGCGAGCTGGGGGTCACCCTGGCCATCGACGACTTCGGCACCGGTTATTCATCGCTGCTGCGGCTAAAGCGCTTGCCGGTGCAGAAGCTGAAGATCGACCAGGGCTTCGTTGCCGGGTTGCCGCTGGATGAGGACGACATCGCGATCGTCCGGGTGATCATCGCCCTGGCCCGCAGCATGGGCATGCAGGTGCATGCCGAGGGCATCGAGCAGGCAGAGCAGGCCAGTTTCCTGCTGCATGAGCTGTGTCAGCTGGGGCAGGGGTACTGGTTCGGGCGGCCGGTGCCTGCCGGGGATCTTCGCTGGGGTTGAAGGCCCCTTCGCGGGCATGCCCGCTCCCATAGAATAGAACTGCACATAACTCATTGAATCAGCAGGGACCCTGTGGGAGCGGCTTTAGCCGCGAACACCGGCGCAGCCGGTGCCATGCACCGCGTTGGATTCTTCGCGGCTAAAGCCGCTCCCACAGTGTATGAGGATCGCTTGCGAATTCAGTTATCTGCGCGACAGCGCAGCCCAAAGGGCTGGGCCATCTCCCACAGGGATATCGTTGTATTCAAGCCCTGTGCAGTACCTGTGGGAGCGGGCGTGCCCGCGAAGCATTCAGCGCTTGTTCAAGCCTTTCGCCAACCGGTCTCCACCCAGCTGGATCAACGCCACCAACGCCACCAGCATGGCAATCACGGTCAGCATGATCTGGCTGTCGAAGCGCTGGTAGCCATAGCGGTAGGCGATGTCCCCCAGTCCCCCGGCACCGATCGCTCCGGCCATGGCCGAGGAGTTGATCAGGGTCACCAGGGTAATGGTGAAGCCCCCGACAATCCCCGGCAGCGCCTCTGGCAGCAGCACGTGCCAGACAATGTGCCAGCGTCGGCAGCCCATGGCCTGCGCAGCCTCCACCAGGCCGTGGTCGACTTCGCGCAGGCTGACCTCGGCAATCCGCGCGAAGAACGGCGTGGCGGCAATGGTCAGTGGCACCACCGCCGCCCACACGCCATAGGTGGTACCCACCACCAGGCGGGTGAAGGGGATCAGCGCGACCATCAGGATCAGGAACGGTATCGAGCGGAACAGGTTGACGAAGGCACCCAGCACCCGGTTCAGCAGCGGCGCCTCGAAGATCCCGCCTTTGTCGCTGGTGACCAGCAGCACCGCCATCGGTACCCCCATCAGCAGGGCGATCAGCGACGACACGCCGACCATCAGCAGGGTATCGAGCAAGCCTTCCAGCAGGCGATCAAACCACATGGCCCAGTACCTCCACATCCTCGGCCCAGCGGCGGGCGCGTTCCAGCAATTGATGGGTGTCGTGCGGCGAGTGCTGCACCGACAGGATCAGCTGCCCCAGGGCATGCTCGCCAATGGTTTCCACACCGCCCTGCAGCAGGCGCACGCGGCCGCCAAGGTCGTTGAACAGGGCAGACAGTTCGGGCTCGCCGAGCAGGGTCAGCCTCAGCACCACGGCACTGTCGCGGCTTGCCGGGCTGGCCCGCAGGCTGGCTTGCAGCGCGGCTGGCAACCTGGCTTGCAACGGCGCCAGCAGGGTACGGGTGACCTCGTGGCGTGGTGAGCCAAACACCCGCCAGACCTCACCCTGCTCGACCACTTCTCCACGTTCCAGCACCACCACCCGGTGGCAGATATCGCGGATTACCGCCATTTCGTGGGTGATCAGCACGATGGTCAGGCCCAGGCGCTGGTTGATGTCGCGCAACAGTTCGAGAATGGAAGCGGTGGTTTCAGGGTCCAGCGCCGAGGTGGCCTCGTCGCACAGCAGGATCTCGGGGTCATGCACCAGCGCCCGGGCAATACCCACGCGCTGCTTCTGCCCGCCGGACAGCTGCGCCGGGTACACGTGGTGCTTTTCCTGCAGGCCGACCAGCTCCAGCAGTTCGCGCACCTTGCGCTGGCGTTCGGCCTTGGCCACGCCGGCCACCTTCAGGGGCAGCTCGACGTTCTGCCACACGGTCTTGGCCGACATCAGGTTGAAGTGCTGGAAGATCATGCCGATACGCCGGCGCAGGGCTACCAGGTGGTCCTCGTCGAAGGGCGCGATGTCTACCTGGTCGATCAGCACCCGGCCCTGGCTGGGTTGCTCCAGGCGGTTGATAGTACGCAACAGCGATGACTTGCCGGCGCCGCTGCGGCCGATGATGCCGAAGATCTCGCCATGGCGGATGTTCAGGTCGATGCCTTGCAAGGCCGGTTGCGCCTGGCCCGGGTAGGTCTTGCCCAGGCCGATGAAGCGCACATGGGCTTCATTGACCTCCGGGCGCAAGGCCTGCTCCCTGGCCGTTGGCGGCAGTGGTTGTGCGGTGGGCGCCCGGAGCGCGCTGGCCTGGCTCATGTCAGCCCTCCCAACCGGCCTGGTAGAGCTTGCCGTGGGCTTTGTCCAAGGCTGCGCGCACCACTGGCGAGTGCTGGTAGATGTCGACGAACCTGGCCAGGCGTGGGTCGTCCTTGCTTTGCGGGCGAATGACGAACTGGATCACGTACTCCTTGTTCTCCAGGCCGTCGAACAGCAGTGCGGAGCCGGCGTCGAAGCTGTTGGCCAGGCGGATGTAGGCCGGGTAGCCCTGCACCAGGTCGGCGTCGTCATAGGCGCGAACCAGCTGCACGGCCTCGACCTGAAGGATCTTCAGTTTCTTCGGGTTGGCGACGATGTCGTCCTCGGTGGCCTTGTAGCCGACCCCCGGCTTGAGGGTGATCAGCCCGGCCTTGGCCAGCAGCTGCAGGCCACGGCCGCTGTTGATCGGGTCGTTGGCGATGGCCACGCTGGCACCTTCGGGCAGGTCGGCGAAGCTCTTGTACTTTTTCGAGTACAGGCCGACGTTGTTGATGATGCCCGGGGCGTAGGGCACCAGGTTGAAGCCCGCGGCCGCCTTGGCGTTTTCCAGGAACGGGATGTGCTGGAAGTAGTTCACGTCGATGTCGCCGCTGTTGAGGCTGACATTGGGTGCGATCCAGTCGCTGAACTCGACCAGCTTCACTTCCAGGCCTTGCTTGTGCGCTTCTTCCACTGCGGCTTCCAGCGGGATGGCAAAGGCCGAGGTGGTGCCGATTTTCAGCGGTTCGGCAGCCAGCGTGCTGGCGGACAGGCCGAGGGTGAGGGCAATGGCCGCGACGGGCCGGAACAGTTTATCAAGCATGGTGCAGGGCTCCAGTCGGGGCAGGGGTAGAGGTAAAGCGGTAAGCCGAGCCAGGGTGGTCGGCGGGCAAATGCGGGTGGTCGGCCTGGAACAGTTTTTCGCGCAGGGTGCCTTCGGCGTAGGCGGTCTTGTAGCGGCCACGCTGTTGCAACTGCGGGATAACCAGGTCGATGAAGTCCTCGAAGCTTTCCGGGGTTACGGTGCGGGTCAGGTTGAAACCGTCCAGGCCGGTTTCATCGATCCAGGCGATCAGCTGTTCGGCTACCTGCTCGGGCGCGCCGACCAGGGTCACGTAACGGCCACCCAGGGCGTGCTGCTGCAGCAGGCGCCGGCGGGTCCAGGCGTTGTCCTGCAACTGGCGCGTGGCCGACTGGATGGCGTTGCCCTGGCTGAAGGCAATCGGCTCGTCCAGGGCGTAGGCGGCGAAGTCGATGCCGGTGGACGCTGCGAAGTGCGCGACCCCGGCCTCGGCGCTGGCATGGCGCAGGTACTCGGCATGCTTGGCCTGGGCCTGCTGCTCGGTGGCGGCGACGATCACCGTGATGCCCATGAACACCTTGACCGCTTGCGGGTCGCGGCCAGCGGCCTGGGCGGCGGCGCGCACCTTGTCGACCTGAGCGCGGGTGGCGGCCTTGTCCTGGCCACTGATGAACACGCATTCGGCATGGTTGCCGGCGAAGGCCAAGCCACGCTGCGAGCTGCCGGCCTGGAACAGTACCGGTGTACGTTGCGGCGAGGGCTCGCACAGGTGGTAGCCGTCGACCTTGTAGAACTCGCCCTGGTGGTTGACCTTGCGCACCTTGTCGGGCCTGGCATAGACGCGCTGCTGGCGGTCGGCGACCACGGCATCGTCGGCCCAGCTGCCTTCCAGCAGCTTGTACAGCACCTGCAGGTACTCGTCGGCCTGGTCGTAGCGGCGGTCATGCTCGGGTTGCTGCGTCAGGCCCATGGCCCGGGCAGCGCTGTCGAGGTAGCCGGTGACGATGTTCCAGCCCACCCGGCCATTGCTCAGATGGTCCAGGGTGGAAAGGCGCCGGGCGAACAGGTACGGCGCTTCGTAGGTGAGGTTGGCGGTAAGGCCGAAGCCCAGGTGGCGGGTGACGGCGGCCATGGCCGAGACCAGCAGCAACGGGTCGTTGACCGGTAGCTGGATCGACTCCTTGAGGGTGACGTCCAGCGACTGGCCGTAGATGTCGTAGGTGCCGACGATGTCGGCGATGAACAGCCCGTCGAACAAGCCGCGCTCCAGCAGGCGCGCCAGGCTGGTCCAGTATTCCAGGGTCTTGTACTGGGTCGAGGTGTCCCGTGGGTGGGTCCACAGGCCGTGGTTGATGTGCCCGATGCAGTTCATGTTGAAGGCATTGAGCAGGATCTGCTTGGCCATCAGATGGTCCCCCGGCGTGGTGGGTTGGCATCGTTGAGGTAGTAGTTGCCGATGGCGTGGTACTTCCAGCGCACCGGGTCGTGCAGGGTGTGCACGCGGGCGTTGCGCCAGTGGCGGTCGAGGTTGTGTTCGGCCAGGGTGGCCTGGCTACCGCCCAGTTCGAACAGGGTGGTGCCGGCCGCGAGGGAAATCTCGGTGCTGATGGCACGGGCCTCGGCCACCGCGATGGAAGCGGCGGCCACGTTGTCGGCAGTGCTATCGTCGCGGGCGCGGTCCAGGTATTCGCCGGCGCGCTCGAGCAAGGCTTCTGCGGCGTGCAGGCGGATCGCCAGGTGGCCGAAGCTCTTCAGCGTCAGCGGGTCATCGCTGGCCTTGTCCAGGCCGGAGTCGACCCAGGGGCGGCTGCGGGTGCGCACGAAGTGCAGGGCATCTTCGTATGCGGCGCGGGCGATGCCGGTGTCGATGGCGGCATGAAGGATCTGCGCCAGCGGGCCGACCGGGGTGGGGCGTTCGAAGGCGCTCTGGAACGGCACCACGTCGGCGGCGCTGACGTACACGTTGTCGAATACCACCGAGCCACTGCCGGTGGTGCGCTGGCCGAAGCCGCTCCAGTCGTCGATCACCTGCAGGCCCTGGCTGTCGGCCGGGACGAAGGCCAGGTGCTGTACGCCGTGCTCATCGACCACCGAGGTGGGAATGCGCTGGGCGTAGATGGCGCCGGTGGAGTAGAACTTGCGGCCGTTGATGCGAAAGCCATCGCCGTCGCGGGTCAGGCGAGTGGTGCGCTCGTTGGCAGTCTTGGTGCCCAGTTCGGCCAGGGCGTTGCCGAAGCGGCTGCCGGCCAGTACTTCGGCGTACAGGCGCTGTTGCTGTTCGGGTGTGCCGTTTACCCGCAGCACTTCCAGGCCATAGAAATGATTTTGCGGGATTTGCCCGAGCGAGCCGTCAGCCTGGGCGATGCGGGCGATGACCTTGGCCAGGGTGACGTTGGACACGCCGGCGCCGCCGAAGGCCTTGGGCACGCTGATGGCCCACAGGCCGGAGCGGGTGAACAGTTCCAGTTCGGCGTGCGGCAGACGGCGCTCGCGGTCGCGCAGGGCGCTGTCGCGGCGCAGGTGTCGGGCGACTTCTTCGGCGACGTTCAGGGCTTCGGTGTCGCTGGTGATGATGTTTGTAGTCATGGTGTTTCTCCGGGGCCTTGGGGCCGCTTTGCGGCCCATCGCGACACAAGGCCGCTCCTACAGGAGGTACGCGATCCCTTGTAGGAGCGGCCTTGTGTCGCGATGGGCTGCAAAGCAGCCCCAAGGCCCACAAATCAGATCCAGGAATGCCGCGCGGGCAAGGTGCCGTTGAGGTGGTAAGCGCCAACCGCGTGGTACTTCCAGCGCACCGGGTCATGCAGGGTGTGCACCCGGGCATTGCGCCAGTGGCGGTCAAGGTTGAACTCGGCGAGGGTGGCGCGGCTGCCGGCCAGCTCGAACAGCTTTTCGCTAGCCTGCAGGGCAATCTCGGTAGTCAGCACCTTGGCCTCGGCCACCGCGATCGAGGCCCGCGCCGCGCTTGCTGCATCGATCGGCGCGGCGTTGACCTCGTCGAGGACCCGCGCGGCCTTGCGCAGCAGCGCTTCGGCGGCGTGCAGCTCGAGCTTCAGGCGGCCAATGTCGGCGATCACATAGGGGTCGTCGCTGGCGCGGTCGACCTTGGCCTCGATCCATGGCCGGGCCTTTTCGCGCACGAAGCTGATGGCGTCTTCGATCGCCGCTTCGGCAATGCCAGCATCGATCGCCGCCTGGATCAGCTGCGAGGCAGCGCCCTGGATGTTGGGAATGTCGCGCTGGCGCCAGTTGTCGATCACCAGGTCGGCATCCACCGGTACCTGGTCGAGCAGCACGGTGCCGCTGGCAGTGGTGCGCTGGCCGAACCCGGACCAGTCATCGACAATGCGCAGCCCCGGGCTGCCTCGGCGCACGAATGCCAGGCGCTGGCGGCCTTCGTCGTCCAGTGCCTTGACCGCCACCCAGTGGGCGAACAGGGCGCCGGTGGAATAGAACTTCTCACCGCTGATGCGATAGCTGTCGCCGACGCGGGTGATCCTGGCCTTGAGGGTCAGGGTGTCCTTGGTGCCGCGTTCGGGGCCGGCATTGCCGATGCGCCAGCCATCGAGCACGCTGCGGAAGATCACCGCCTGTTGCGCCTCGGTGGCAGTCAGGCGCAGCAGTTGCAGCATGCCGAACTGGTTCTGCGGGATCTGCCCCAGGGCCGGGTCGGCGGCGCTGATCAGGCGGAACACTTCGGCCACGGTCTCGAATGACACATCGGGGCCGCCATGGGCCTTGGGTACGCTGATGCTGCCCAGGCCGCTGCGGGTGAACAGTTCGATCTCGGCCCATGGCAGTTTGCGTTGCTGGTCGCGGCGGGCGGCCTGCTCGCGGGCGACCTCGGCCAGTTCGCGGGCCGCTTGCAGGGCTTCGGCGTCGTTGCGCAGTACCTTGGCCGGCAGCAGCAGGGGCGAGCTGTCGAGATCGCTGTGGAATTGGGTATTGGGTTGGCTGGACATCAGTACCGCTCCTTGGCTGCACTCAATGCCCTGGCGTTACGCACTGGGGTGATTGTGATCCTGACCATTCCTGACCTCACAAAAAAGTAATGCCGCTACAGCTGATCGCGACAGATGTGTGCTGGTCCGGTGGTCCGGTTTATATACCCTAATGCTTTATAAAAAGTTTATGAACTAACTCTTTGGAATATGTATAGATGGAAGGAGGAGAGTGTCTGTTCCAGGCAGGCGCGATCGGTGTAGGAGCGGCCTTGTGTCGCGAAAGGGCTGCAAAGCAGCCCCGGCAATCTCGGCGGTGATGCTGAAAAAGCCTGGGGCCGCTGCGCGCCCCATCGCGACACAAGGCCGCTCCTACAGGGATCTGTGTATGTGCGTGCCTATTCGGAAGCAGCAGTACCGAGGAACTTGCGCAAGAACTGCCGGGTACGCTCTTCCTTCGGCGCCGCAAACAGCGCCTTGGCCTCGCCCTGTTCCACGATCACGCCCTTGTCGAAGAAGATCACCCGGTTCGCCACATCGCGGGCAAAGCTCATCTCGTGGGTAACGATGATCATGGTGCGCTTCTCCTCGGCCAGGCCGCGGATGGTCGCCAGCACTTCACCCACCAGTTCGGGGTCCAGCGCCGAGGTCGGCTCGTCGAACAGGATCACCTCCGGTTCCATGGCCAGGGCGCGGGCGATGGCCACCCGTTGCTGCTGGCCACCGGAAAGGCGCCGCGGGTAGGCATCTTCCTTGCCCGCCAGGCCAACCTTGGCCAGCAGGCGCCGGCCCAGTTCGATGGCCTGCTCGCGGGGCGTCTTCTTGACGATCACCGGCCCCTCGATCACGTTTTCCAGGGCGGTGCGATGAGGGAACAGGTTGAAGTTCTGGAACACGAACCCGGCCTGCTGGCGCAAGCGGCGAATCGCACTTTGCTGCCCACCCAGCGGGCGGTTGGCATCGATGCTGATGTCGCCAATCTGGATCTGCCCGGCATCGGGTGTTTCCAGCAGGTTGAGGCAACGCAGGAAGGTGGTCTTGCCCGAGCCGCTGGGGCCGATGATGGCCACCACTTCGCCGGGCTGCACGGTCAGGTCGATACCGTTGAGCACGGTCTGGCCCTTGAACCGCTTGGTCAGGCCTTTGACTTCAATCATGCTCAATGCTCCTGGTCATGCTGGTTGACTCGCGCTTCCATGCGGTTCTGGAAGTGCGCGAGGATGCTGCACAGCACCCAGTAGATGACCGCCACCGCCACGTACATGGTGAACACTTCGAAGGTGCGCGCGGTAATCAGCTGGGCCTGGCGGAACAGCTCGGGCACCTGGATGGTCGCCGCCAGGGCGGTGTCCTTGACCAGCGAGATGAAGCTGTTGCCCAACGGCGGCAGTGCGGTGCGCAAGGCCTGGGGCAGGATCGCCCGGCGCATGGCCTGGACGCGGGTCATGCCGATACTGGCGGCGGCTTCCCACTGGCCACGGTCGATCGAGGAAATCGCCGCGCGCAGGATTTCGCAGATGTAGGCGGCCATGTTCAGCGACAGGCCGATCAGCGAGGCCGGGATCGGGTCGAGCTCGATGCCGATCTGCGGCATGCCGAAGTAGATGACGAACAGCTGCACCAGCAGCGGCGTGCCGCGGAAGAACGACACGTAGACCCGCGCCAGCCAGTTCAGCGGCAAGATCTTCGACAACCGCATCAGTGCCAGGGCAAAGCCCAGCAGCAGGCCGAAGAACATGCCGCCAACACTGAGCAGCACTGTATAACCCGCGCCCTTCAGCAGGAAGGGCGCGGAGTCGACAACGAGTTGCAGGCTTTCAGCAATCATTTGGTGACATCGGCACCGAAGTATTTCTCGGACAGCTTGGCCAGCGTGCCGTCAGCCTTGAGCTTGTCCAGTGCCTTGTTGATCGCTGCCAGCAGTTCCGGCTCGCCTTTGCGCAGGGCCACGCCGCTTTCCAGGCGCGAGAAGGCATCGCCGGCCAGTTCGGTGTCCTTGGCTTTTTGCGCGTATTCCAGCGCGGCCAGGCGGTCGATCAGGATGGCGTCGATACGGCCGTTGCGCAGGTCGGCGAACTTGCTCGGGTCGTCTTCATAGGTGCGCACATCGGCTTGCGGCACGTCCTTCTTGACCCATTGCTCGTAGTTGGTGCCCAGGCCCACGCCGACCTTCTTGCCGGCCAGGTCTGCGGCCTTGTGGATGTTCAGCTGCTCGGCCTTCTTCTTCAGGATCAGCGCCTGGATGCCGGAGATGGTGTAAGGCTCGGAGAAGTCATACTTCTTCTTGCGCTCTTCGGAAATGGTCACCTGGTTGATCACCACGTCCAGGCGCTTGGACTCCAGTGCGGCGAGGATGCCGTCCCACTTGGTCGGCTGCACCTTGGCCTTTACCCCCAGCTCCTTGGCCAGCAGTTCGGAGAGTTCCACTTCGAAGCCGGTCAGCTTGCCGTTTTCGTCCTGGAAGCTGAACGGTGGGTAGGTGCCTTCGAGGCCGACGTTGATCACGCCTTTTTCCTGGATGGTCTTCAACTGCTCGCCGGCGAAGGCCTGGCCGAGCAGGCCGGCACCCAGCAGGAGTGCCAGGCTGGCGTTGAGTAGCGGTTTGGCGAATTTCGACATTTCAGAGCCCCGCGCTTGTTGTGTAAGTGGTGGGTGGCGACTATAGGGTCGGCTGCTTAGGCCAGGAAATACTAAAAAATTATTTTGTTATTTCCTTTTTAGTTTTTGCCAGGTGCTGGCTGCTTTGAGGGTAGGCGAGGTTGCCTGCTCCGTCATCGCGGCTTATGCCTGACTTAGCGCAGGATGGAATAAAGCGTTGTTTTTTCCAAGGGATGGATTTGCCGTAGAGTGGATTGCATGTAGGCAGGTTCGGCCCTTTCGCGGGTAAACCCGCTCCCACAGAGCCCGCACAGGCATCGAAACCTGTGCAGTCCCTGTGGGAGCGGGCGAGCCCGCGAAGAGGCCGGACCTGCAAATAAAAATGAGTTTGGCCTACTCAGGCAGGAGAAAACCGTGAGCGAACAACCTTCATCCGGGCACTGGCAGTTGCAGAGCATCGTCAACGGCCTGCGCGGAGCCCGTGAACAATGGCGTACCCGCAATGGCCGCAGCAGCGGCGAGCAGGGCGGGCGTGAGCTGCCTTCGCGCGAAGCGATGCGGCACATCCTGGAGCAACTGTGCGGCGCACTGTTCCCCATGCGCCTTGGCCCGGTCGACCTGCGCGAAGAAAGCGAAGACTTCTACGTCGGCCATACCCTGGATGCCGCGCTGACCGCCTTGCTGGCCCAGGCCCGCCTGGAGTTGCGCTACGCCGCACGGCAAAGCAAGGGCGAGCTGGCCGGCGTCGATGCCCATGCGCTGAGCCTGGTGCAGGGCTTCGCCGCCGCCCTGCCGGGCCTGCGCGTGCTGCTCGACACCGACGTGCTGGCCGCCTACCACGGCGACCCGGCGGCGCGCAGTGTCGATGAAGTGCTGCTGTGCTACCCAGGCATCCTGGCGATCATCCACCACCGCCTGGCGCACCACCTGTACCAGGCCGGCCTGCCGCTGCTGGCGCGGATCAGCTCGGAGTTGGCGCATTCGGCCACGGGGATCGACATTCACCCCGGGGCGCAAATCGGCCCGAGCTTCTTCATCGACCACGGTACCGGCGTGGTGATCGGCGAAACCGCGATCATCGGCGAGCGCGTGCGGATCTACCAGGCAGTGACCCTGGGCGCCAAGCGCTTCCCCAGCGATGAGTCGGGCACCCTGCACAAGGGCCTGCCACGCCACCCGATCGTCGAGGACGATGTGGTGATCTATGCCGGGGCCACGGTGCTGGGGCGGATCACCATCGGCAAAGGCTCGACCATTGGCGGCAATGTGTGGCTGACCCGCAGTGTGCCGGCCGAGAGCAACATTACCCAGGCCAACCTGCAGCTGGATTGCCAGGACAAGAACTGATCTGGCATTTCCTTGGCCTGTACCGGCCTCTTCGCGGGCTTGCCCGCTCCTACAGGTACTGCACAAGATTCAATGTTTGTGCGGTCCCTGTGGGAGCGGGCAAGCCCGCGAAGAGGCCAGTGCAGGAGGGCACCAATCAGCGCCCCAATTCGCATTGAAATCCGATCCATGTTTAACTTGAACGCTTGTTCAATGAAAAACGCTGGTCCGCTGCCGGTGTTCAACAGGAGGATTCCTTTGCTGAACCCGTTCATTCCGAGCCTTACGTCATTCGACGAGGTGCGCCCCCAATGAGTGCACCGACCCCTTCCCTTGCCAATGGCAAGATCCGCATGAACCCCCCGGTGTTCTATTTCGCGGCAAGTTTCATCCTCATCTTCGGCCTGGTGGTCATTTCCTATCCGCAAGCAGCAGGCGACTGGTTGCTGGCGGCGCAGAACTGGGCGGCCAACACGGTCGGCTGGTACTACATGCTGGCGATGACGCTGTACCTGGTCTTCGTGGTGGTCACCGCCTTGTCCGGCTACGGCAAGATCAAGCTCGGTGCCGACCACGACGAGCCCGAGTTCAGTTACCTGTCGTGGGCCGGCATGCTGTTTGCCGCCGGCATCAGCATCACCTTGTTCTTCTTCTGCGTGTCCGAACCCCTGACCCACATGCTGCAGCCGCCCCAGGGCGAAGCGGGCACGGCCGAGGCCGGGCGCCAGGCGATGCAGATCCTGTTCCTGCACTGGGGCCTGCATGGCTGGGGCGTGTTCGCCTTCGTCGGCATGGCCCTGGCCTACTTCGCCTACCGGCACAACCTGCCGCTGGCCTTGCGTTCGGCGCTGTACCCGCTGATCGGCAAGCGCATCAACGGGCCGATCGGTTATGCAGTGGACGGCTTCGGCATCATCGCCACGGTGTTCGGCCTGGGCGCCGACATGGGCTTTGGCGTGCTGCACCTGAACGCCGGCCTCGACTACTTGTTCGGCATCGACCACAGCCAGTGGGTGCAAGTGCTGCTCATCACCCTGATGATGGGCGCGGCGGTGGCCGTGGCCGTGGCCGGGGTGGAAAAGGGCGTGCGGGTGATGAGCGACATCAACCTGTTCCTGGCCTGCGCGCTGTTGCTGTTCGTGTTGTTCGCCGGGCCTACCCAGCACCTGTTCAACACGCTGATTCAGAACCTCGGCGACTACCTGGGTGCCTTGCCGCGCAAGAGCTTTGACGTTTATGCCTACGGCGAGAACCGTGACTGGCTGGGCGGCTGGACGGTGTTCTACTGGGCCTGGTGGATTGCCTGGGCGCCGTTCGTGGGCCTGTTCATCGCCCGCATCTCTCGTGGCCGCACCATCCGCGAGTTCGTCTTTGGTGTGCTGTTGATTCCGCTGGGCTTCACCCTGGCGTGGATGTCGATCTTCGGCAACAGCGCCCTGGACCAGGTCATCAACCACGGCATGACCGCTCTGGGCCAGTCGGCGCTGGATAACCCGTCGATGAGCCTGTACCTGCTGCTGGAGACCTACCCCTGGAGCAAGACGGTGATCGCCATGACGGTGTTCATCAGTTTCGTGTTCTTCGTCACCTCGGCCGACTCGGGCACCGTGGTGCTGTCGACCTTGTCGGCCAAGGGTGGTGATGCCGACGAGGATGGGCCGAACTGGCTGCGCATCTTCTGGGGCGCGATGACGGCGTTGATCACCAGTGCGCTGTTGTTCGCCGGCAGCATCGATTCGTTGAAGTCGGCGGTGGTGCTGACCTCGCTGCCGTTCTCGCTGATCCTGCTGTGCATGATGTGGGGGTTGCACAAGGCGTTCTACCTGGAGTCGCAACGGCAGATCGCGCAGATGCATTCGCTGGCCCCGTTCGCCCAGTCACGCCGCGGCCGTGGTGGCTGGCGCCAGCGCCTGAGCCAGGCGGTGCACTTCCCGTCGCGTGATGAGGTGTATCGCTTCATGGACGACGTGGTGCGCCCGGCAATTGCCGATGTGCGTGAAGTGTTCGAGCAGAAGGGCCTGGTACTGATTACCCAGGACGACCCGAGCCACGACAACGTCAGCCTGAAGATTGGCCATGGCGAGGAACAGCCGTTCATTTACCAGGTGCAGATGCGTGGCTACTTCACGCCATCGTTCGCCCTGGGTGGGCTGGGTACGCAAGAGTTGAAGAACCGCCGTTACTACCGGGCGGAGGTGCACCTCAGCGAAGGCAGCCAGAACTATGACCTGGTGGGCTACAGCAAGGAGCAGATCATCAACGACATCCTCGACCAGTACGAACGGCACATGCAGTACCTGCATCTGGTCCGCTAGATCGCTGGGGCCGCCTTGCGGCCCATCGCGACACAAGGCCGCTCCTACAGGAAATCGCGTTCCCCTGTAGGAGCGGCCTTGTGTCGCGAAAGGAGGCCGAAGGCCTCCCCAGGTCCCTGTCAGAAGGGCGCATCTCCAAGAATGGTCGCCCGATGCATCACCCGCCGGTTCGGTCGGTAGTCATCCACGGCAAAATGCTGGGTCACGCGGTTGTCCCAGAACGCCACGTCATTCTCCTGCCACCGCCAGCGAATGCTGAACTCCGGCCGCGTCGCATGGGCGAACAGCAGCTTCAACAGTGCCTCGCTTTCCAGTTCGCTCAGCTCATTGATGCGCGTGGTGAACCCCTCATTGACGAACAATGCCTTGCGCCCGCTCACCGGATGCGTGCGCACCACCGGGTGCGACAGCGGCGGGTTGTTGCGCCGGGTTGCTTCCCAGCGCGCCAGGTCTTCCGACGTGGTACCAAAGCGCTCCAGCGGGAACGACTTGGTGAAGTCATGGGTGGCGGTCAGCCCGTCGAGCAGCTTGCGCAGCGGCGCCGACAAGGCTTCGAAGGCAGCGATGCCACTGGCCCACAGGGTGTCGCCGCCGTAGGCCGGCAACTGCTTGGCGCTGAGCACCGCGCCCAGGGCCGGGGTCGGCAGGAAGGTCACGTCGGTGTGCCACACGGCGTTGTCGCGCACATCGGTAACCGCCGTGTCGAGGATCAGCACCTGCGGGGTTTCCGGCACGTTGGGGTAGATCGGGTGGATGTGCAGGTCGCCGAAGCGGGCGGCAAAACGTGCCTGCTGCTGCGGGTTGATCGGCTGGTCGCGGAAGAACAGCACCTGGTGTTGCAGCAGCGCCTGCTCGATGGCGTCACGTTCTTCGAGGGTGATATCGCGGCTGATGTCCACGCCGCTGATCTGGGCGCCAAGCGCCGGGCTGAGGGGGGTGATGGTCAGGCTCATGTCGGTCTCTTCAATCAGGCGCCAGGCTGCTGGCGTGGTCAACAGGATTCAGTGGCTCTGCCCGTGCCAAGGCACCAGTTTGCGTTGCAGGGCACGCAGGCTCATTTCCAGGGCGAAGGCAATCAGCGCGATCAGCAGGATCCCCAGCACCACCACATCGGTAACCAGGAACTGCGCCGCCGACTGCACCATGAAGCCCAGGCCACTGGTGGCGGCGATCAGCTCGGCGGCCACCAGGGTCGACCAGCCAACCCCCAGGCCAATGCGGATGCCGGTGAGGATGTCGGGCAGGGCGCTGGGCAGGATCACGTGGCGGATCAGCTGGGCCTTGGTCGCGCCCAGCGACTGCGCGGCACGCAGCTTGGCCGGGTCGACCGTGCGCACGCCGGTGGCTGTGGCAATGGCGATGGGGGCGAAGATTGCCAGGTAGATCAGCAGCACCTTGGACAGCTCGCCGATGCCGCACCAGATGACGATCAGCGGCAGGTAGGCCAGCGGCGGGATCGGCCGGTAGAACTCGATCAGCGGGTCGAGAATGCCGCGGGCCACGCGGTTGTAGCCGATGGCGATACCCACCGGGATGGCGGTGAGGGTGGCGGCAAGCAGGGCCACGCCGATGCGCCCCAGGCTGGCACCCAGGTGCTGCCACAGGCTGGCATCCATGTAGCCTTGGGTCAGCAGGGCCCCGGCCTTGGCCAGGATGTCGGCGGGCGAGGGCAGGAACAGCGGCTCGATCCAGCCGGCCGCGGTCACCAGCCACCAGGCCAACAGCAGGCTGGCCAGGGTCAGTGTGCTGATCCAGCGGGTAGGCAGGGGGCGGCGCAGCTTGGTGGCTGGCCGGGGTTGGGTGTTGCGTTTGCCGGCGACCGGCAGGCCCAGGCTGCTCATGCGCGCTCCTGCAGGCTTTGACGTTGGGAGAACACCCGCGCCAGTACGTGCTCGCGGGTTTCGATGAAGGCCGGATCGGACTTGATCGCCCGCGCCGGTTCACCGGCTGCGTAGCGTTGGCCGAAGTCCAGTTGCAGGCGTTCCACCACGCGCCCCGGGTTGGGCGCCAGCAGTACCAGCTCGCTGGCGAGGAACACTGCTTCTTCGATGTCGTGGGTAATCAGGAACACCGGCTTGGCGGTGCGTTGCCATACCTGCAGCAACAACTCCTGCATCTGTTCGCGGGTGAAGGCATCCAGTGCGCCGAACGGCTCGTCCATCAGCAACACCCGTGGGTCGGCTGCCAACGCCCGGGCCAGGCCCACGCGCTGCTTCTGGCCACCGGACAATTGCCAGATACGCCGCTCGCCAAAGCCGTCGAGGTCGACCAGGGCCAGCATTTCGCGGGCTTTGGCTTCACGCTCGGCGCGGGGCACGCCGGCCAATTCCAGGCCGAAGGCGACGTTGCCCAGCACGTTCTGCCAGGGCAGCAGCGCATCGTCCTGGAACACTACGCCGCGCTCGGCGCCGGGGCCCTGGACGGGCACGCCGTCCAGGGTGATGCGCCCGCCGCTGGGGGCGACGAAGCCGGCGATCAGGTTGAGCAGCGAGGTCTTGCCGCTGCCGGAAGGCCCCAGGGCCACCAGCAGTTGGCGTGGCCCCAGGCTCAGGTTGATGTCGGCCAGTACCGGGGCTTCGGCGCCGGGGTACTGTGCGCTGATGCGCTCCAGTTCGAGCAAGGCCATGGCAGGCTCCGGTCGGTTTTCTACAGGCTTAGTTGGGGAGGTACTGGGCGCTGACGTACGGGGAGTAGTCCGGCAGCACCGTGTCGACCTTGCCTTGTTGCTTGAGGAAGGTGGCCGTGTCGGTCAGCGCCTGGGTGGTCGGTGCGCCCAGTGCATTGGCCTGGTCGGCGGCCAGCGGGTAGACGTTGCCCTGCAGCAGCACCGGGATGTCAGCAGGCTTGGCGCCAGACAGTTTGGCCAGCTTGCTCACGTTGTCGGGGTTGGCCAGCCAGGCTTGCGGGTTCTTGCGGTAGTCGGCGTAGGCGTCGAGGGTGACCTTGGCAAAGGCCTTGACCACGTCGGGGTGCTTGGCGGCAAAGTCCTTGCGCACGATCCATGCGTCGAAGGTCGGTGCGCCTTTCTCGGCCAGCTCGCCGGAGGTGATCAATACCTTGCCGTTTTCCTTGGCCACGCCCAGCGCTGGGTCCCAGACGTAGGTGGCGTCGATGTCGCCGCGCTTCCAGGCGGCAATGATCGCCGGCGGCGCCAGGTTGAGGATCTGCACCTTGGACGGGTCGATGTTCCAGCTCTTCAGCGCGGCCAGCAGGCTGTAGTGGCCGGTGGAGACGAACGGCACGGCGACTTTCTTGCCGACCAGGTCTTGCGGCGTCTTGATGCTGTCGCGGGCGACCAGTGCTTCACCGGCGCCAATCTGCGTGG
Source organism: Pseudomonas sp. FGI182 (assembly GCF_000511325.1). NCBI lineage: Bacteria > Pseudomonadati > Pseudomonadota > Gammaproteobacteria > Pseudomonadales > Pseudomonadaceae > Pseudomonas > Pseudomonas sp. FGI182. Next base: position 247,667 of record NZ_CP007012.1, read on the forward strand.
CGATCAGGAAGGTCTCGACTGGCAGCTTGCGGGTGGCTGCGGCGGCAAGCGGGCTGGAGCCCAGGTAGCCGATCTGTACATCGCCGCTGGCTACGGCGGTGATCACGTCGGCACCGTTGTCGAATTTGCGCCAGTCGATGCTGGCCTTGCTGGCTTTTTCGTAGTTGCCATCGACCTGTGCCACCTTGGCCGGGTCAACGGTGGTCTGGTAGGCCACGGTCAGGTCGGCAGCTTGGGCCAACCAGCTGGCGCTGGCGAGGGTCAGGGCGGCGAACAGGCGCAGCGGAGCGTGCGGGATCATGGTGAACCTCTCGTCAGGCAATCGATGTGATGGATGGCGAGAAGGCTAAATGATCTAAGAAAGGTAAAATAAATAACTTTTTTGCATTAGCTTAGGAGCCAATTGTTTGAAATCACCGCCTGCCTTTACGCGATCCCTGTAGGAGCGGCCTTGTGTCTCGATGGGCCGCAAGGCGGCCCCGGCAATTTATGCGGCGTTAGCTGAGATTTTGGGGGCTGCTTCGCACCCCATCGCGACACAAGGCCGCTCCTACAGGGGGGCGCGTTAGCAGGGAGGGCTGGTGATTTCGCTCAATGGCGAAATCCGAGAGTGCTGCTAGGCTTTTTCGTCCCGATAGAACGATACGGAATTAGGTTATGAGCAAACGTTTGCAAATAACCAAAGGTTATGAAAAGCGAGCTGCTGCTAACGAATCGCAGTAACAGTTCCTAACATATTCCTTAAAAATCTTACCAATTCATAAAACGGTCATTTTGGATTTATAGGATTGTCATTATCCTGTAGCGCAGGTGGCGTCTTAGACCAAAGTCGCGAAACGTTTAGAAACGATTGACTAAACGGTCACGCTTTGGGACTAAATCGCCAATCCACGGTGAGCGGGGCAGCAGATCCCACCGCCAGAGATACACAAGAATTAGAACGTAGAGGAGCAAAACATGTACAAGTCCAGCCTGGCCCTGGCCGTGGCACTGGGGGTTCTCGCCCAACAAGCAGGCGCTGCCGGTTTCGTTGAAGACAGCAAACTGTCGCTCAGCTCGCGCACCATGTACTTCAACGACGACAACCGCGAAAGCGGTATCGACCAGAAAGAAAGCGGTCAGGGCTTCAAGCTCGACTACCTGTCTGGCTTCACCGAAGGCACCGTAGGTTTTGGTGTCGACGTTCAGGCACTGTGGGGCATTCACCTGGATGGTGGCCGTGGTAGCCGCCCAGATGCCAACAACACCTTCTTCCCAAGCGACTCCGATGGTTCGGCAGTCCACAACTGGGCACGCATTGGTGGTAACGCCAAGGCTCGCTTCTCCAAGACCGAGGTCCACTACGGTAGCGCCCTGGCGCCTATGCTGCCGATCCTGGTCTCCAACGATGGCCGTCTGCTGCCGCAGACCTTCGAGGGCGGCACCCTCCAGTCGAAGGAAATCGACAACCTGACCTTCAACGCAGGTCAACTGACCCACGCCATGGGTCGTGCTTCGAGCAACCGTACCGGTCTTTCCGTTTCTGGCGCCTTCCGCGACAGCAACAAGTTCCAGTTCGCCGGTGGTGACTACAAGCTCACTCCAGACCTGACCCTGCAGTACTACTACTCGAACCTGGAAGACTTCTACAAGCAGCACTTCCTGGGTGCTACCCACGTCTTCAAGATCGCCGACAACCAGTCGTTCAAGACCGACCTGCGCTACTTCGATAGCCGCAGCGACGGCAAGAATGGCGAGACCGGTTACGCCTTCGACAACAACGGTGGCTACGCGAAGAACGGGGGCGAGGTCGACAACAAGACCTGGAGCGCCATGTTCACCTATACCCTGGGTGGCCACGCGCTTATGCTCGGTCACCAGCAAGTGGGTGACGATGGTGGTTTCGTCTGGCTGAACCAAGGTAGCGTCCGCAAGGACGGCGCCACTTCCTCGCTGGAAGGCAATGGCGGCGCAAGCTTCTACCTGTTCACCGACAGCATGATCAACCAGTTCGCTCGTGCCGGTGAGAACACCACCTTCGGTCAGTACTCCTATGACTTCGCGTCCCTGGGCGTTCCAGGCCTGAAGGCTTCGGTGGCCTACCTGCGTGGTGACGACATCCGCAACAAGTCGGGCGACGGCAGCTACAACGAATGGGAACGTGACGCACGCGTCGACTACACCATTCAGCAAGGCTCCCTCAAAGGCCTGGGCTTCAGCCTGCGTCAGGGTGTCTACCGTGGTAGCGGCGAAAGCATCGGTGACAAAGACCAGACTCGCTTCATCGTGAACTACACTTACAACTTCCTGTAAGCCGTAGCTGAACAAGAAGCCTCGCCTAGTGCGAGGCTTTTTTGTGTCTGCAATTTCGTATGCCTAATGGTTATAAACAAATCATTATTTATTCTTTTTGTTTTTAATCGAATGCAGGCACATTGAACCCACACGGTACAGAACCCAGCACAGGAGCCGCAGCCCATGAGCCTAAAACTCGGCGATATCGCCCCCGATTTCGAACAGGATTCCAGCGAAGGCAAGATCCGCTTCCACGAGTGGCTGGGCAACAGCTGGGGGGTGTTGTTCTCTCACCCGGCCGACTTCACCCCGGTGTGCACCACCGAGCTGGGCCTTACCGCCAAGCTTAAGGACGATTTCGCCAAACGCGGGGTCAAGGCCATCGCCCTGTCGGTGGACCCGGTCGATTCGCACCACCGCTGGATCGATGACATCAACGAAACCCAGAACACCGTGGTCAACTTCCCGATCATTGCCGACGCCGATCGCAAGGTGTCCGACCTGTACGACCTGATCCACCCGAACGCCAGCGACACCCTGACCGTGCGCTCGCTGTTCGTCATCGACCCGAACAAGAAGGTGCGCCTGACCATCACCTACCCGGCCAGTACCGGGCGCAACTTCAACGAAATCTTGCGGGTGATCGACTCGCTGCAGCTGACCGACAACCACAAGGTCGCCACGCCAGGTAACTGGCAGGACGGTGACGACGTGGTAATCGTGCCTTCGCTGAAGGACGAGGAAGAGATCAGGCAGCGCTTCCCCAAAGGTTACCGGGCGGTCAAACCCTATCTGCGGCTGACCCCGCAGCCCAATCGTTAAAGGATTCCTCGTTGCATTGCTCTTAGCCAAAGCAGGGATATTCGGGCCGTTTCGACGGCCCTTTTTTATACCTGCTGAAACTGCGTTGGCTTCTTCGCGGGCATGCCCGCTCCCACAGGAACAGTGCAGGACTTGGCTTTGCCACAAAACCTGTGGGAGCGGGCGTGCCCGCGAATAGGCCCTTGAAGATAAAAACAAAAATGGAATAAACAAATGAAAAAATATGATTTCTAGATATATGCGGCGACTGTTAATGTCACCTCCAACAGAACACAAGGAAGCGCTGCAATGCTGGTCGTCTCAATCGGTGGTAGCCCCAGTACCCGTTCACGCTCCGGCGTGCTGCTGGAGCGTTCTCGCCAGTGGCTGCAGGACCGTGGCGTCGAGGTAGTGACGTTCCAGGTACGTGACTTTCCCGCCGAAGACCTGCTGCACGCCCGATTCGACAGCCCGCAGGTGCAGCACTTCCAGCAGCTGGTGGCCCAGGCCGATGGCCTGATCGTCGCCACGCCGGTGTACAAGGCCTCGTTCGCCGGTGCCCTGAAAACCTTGCTCGACCTGCTGCCCGAACGCGCCCTGGCACACAAGATCGTGTTGCCGATCGCCACCGGCGGCAGCATCGCCCACATGCTGGCGGTGGATTACGCACTGAAACCCGTGCTGTCGGCACTCAAGGCGCAAGAGACCCTGCAAGGGATCTTCGCCGACGACAGCCAGGTCGCCTACGCAGAAGGCTCCAGGCCCGCGCAGCTGGTAGCGGCGCTGGAAGAGCGCCTGCAGGACGCGCTGGAAACCTTCCACGTTGCACTGGCCCGTCGGCCGCGCCCCGTGGCCCCCGGCGTATTGAACGAACGCCTGATCAGCGCTCGCTGGAGCATCTGACCGGCCCAACCCGCTTTACCACCTTACTCGCCCGACAACGAGGCAAGCAGGTGCAACCCGAACCCACTCGCACAGGAGAGCGCCATGCGCACAGTCTTCTTGCGTCGCGGTCTGGTCGCCCTGTTTGCGGCGGCTGTGTCCTTCGGCGCCATCACCCAAGCCCAGGCCGAGAGCCTGCGTATCGGTTACCAGAAATACGGCACCCTGGTGCTGCTCAAGGCCAAGGGCACGCTGGAAAAGCGCCTGGCCGAGCAGGGCGTGCAGGTGCAATGGACCGAGTTCCCCGGCGGCCCGCAGCTGCTTGAGGGGCTGAACGTTGGCTCCATCGACTTTGGCGTCACCGGTGAAACCCCGCCGGTGTTCGCCCAGGCCGCCGGTGCCGACCTGCTGTACGTCGCCTACGAGCCGCCAGCGCCGCACAGTGAGGCGATCCTGGTGCCGAAGGGCTCGCCGATCCAGTCGGTCAAAGACCTCAAGGGCAAGAAAGTCGCCCTCAACAAAGGCTCCAACGTTCACTACCTGCTGGTTCGCGCCCTGGAAGACGCCGGCCTGAAATACAGCGACATCCAGCCGGTGTACCTGCCCCCGGCCGACGCCCGCGCCGCCTTCGAGCGCGGCAGCGTGGACGCCTGGGTGATCTGGGACCCGTACCAGGCTGCCGCCGAGAAACAGCTGCAGGCTCATACCCTGCGTGACGGCAAGGGCCTGGTCGACAACCATCAGTTCTACCTGGCCACCCGCAACTACGCGACCCAGCACCCGGCGGTGATCAACACCCTGATCGAAGAAGTGCGTGCCGTAGGTCAATGGTCCCAGGCCAACCCGCAGGAAGTGACCGACCAGGTCGCGCCGCTGCTCGGCCTGCCTGCCGACATCACCCTGACCTCGGTCAAGCGCCAAGGCTACGGTGCCGCGCCGCTCACCCCGGAAGTGGTGGCCGCGCAACAGAAGATCGCCGACACGTTCCAGGCACTGAAGCTGATTCCCAAGCCGCTGAGCATCAAGGACGTGATCTGGACACCCCCGGCCAAGGTCGCCAGTGCGCCTTGATTGATTTGCCTGCGCCGGGGCGCCGCCCTGGCTGAGCCCCCTTGAGGAGACAACTCCAATGAGCCTTAACATCTTCTGGTTCCTTCCTACCCACGGTGACGGCAAGTACCTGGGCACCTCCGATGGCGCGCGCGCCGTCGACCATGGCTACCTGCAGCAGATCGCCCAGGCGGCCGACCGGCTCGGCTTTGGTGGCGTGCTGATCCCTACCGGGCGCTCCTGCGAGGACTCCTGGCTGGTCGCGGCATCGTTGATCCCGGTGACCCAGCGCCTGAAGTTCCTGGTCGCCCTGCGCCCCGGGATCATTTCGCCGACCGTGGCGGCACGCCAGGCAGCAACCCTTGATCGCCTGTCCAACGGCCGCGCGCTGTTCAACCTGGTGACCGGTGGCGACCCGGACGAGTTGGCCGGTGACGGCCTGCACCTGAACCATCAGGAACGTTATGAAGCCTCTGTGGAGTTCACCCGTATCTGGCGCAAGGTGCTGGAAGGCGAGGTGGTCGACTACGACGGCAAGCACATCCAGGTGAAGGGCGCCAAGCTGCTCTACCCGCCGATCCAGCAACCACGCCCGCCACTGTATTTCGGCGGTTCCTCGGAAGCTGCGCAGGACCTGGCCGCCGAGCAGGTCGAGCTGTACCTGACCTGGGGCGAGCCGCCGAGTGCGGTCGCTGAAAAAATTGCCCAGGTGCGTGAGAAAGCCGCCGCCCAGGGCCGCGAAGTGCGCTTCGGTATCCGCCTGCACGTGATCGTGCGGGAAACCAACGAAGAAGCCTGGGCCGCTGCCGACAAGCTGATCTCGCACCTGGACGACGACACCATCGCTCGCGCCCAGGCCTCACTGGCGCGCTTCGACTCGGTCGGCCAGCAACGCATGGCCGCCCTGCACAACGGCAACCGTGACAAGCTGGAGGTCAGCCCCAACCTGTGGGCCGGTGTCGGCCTGGTGCGTGGCGGTGCCGGTACCGCGCTGGTGGGGGATGGCCCGACCGTGGCGGCGCGGGTCAAGGAATATGCCGAGCTGGGCATCGATACCTTCATCTTCTCCGGCTACCCGCACCTGGAAGAGTCGTACCGGGTGGCCGAGCTGTTGTTCCCGCACCTGGATGTGCAACGCCCGGAGCAAGCCAAGACCGGTGGTTATGTGAGCCCGTTTGGCGAAATGGTGGCCAACGACATCCTGCCCAAGTCCGTTGCGCAGAGCTGAGGGCCAGGCCATGAGTCGTGCAACTTCCAACAACCTTGGCCAGCGCCTGGCGCCATGGGCGCTGCCGGTACTGCTGCTGGCTGCCTGGCAGCTGGCGGTCAGCGCCGGCTGGCTGTCGACGCGCATCCTGCCGGCGCCCAGCGCCGTGGTCAGCGCCGGCGTCGAGCTGGTGCGCAGCGGCGAGATCTGGACCCACCTGGCCATCAGTGGCTGGCGTGCCGGGCTGGGCTTCGTCATCGGTGGCAGCATCGGCCTGGTGCTGGGCTTCATCACCGGCCTGTCGAACTGGGGCGAACGCCTGCTCGACAGCTCGGTGCAGATGATCCGCAACGTGCCGCACCTGGCGCTGATCCCGCTGGTGATCCTGTGGTTCGGTATCGACGAGTCGGCAAAGATCTTCCTGGTCGCGCTGGGCACGCTGTTCCCGATCTACCTGAACACCTACCACGGCATCCGCAACGTCGACCCGGCGCTGGTGGAGATGGCGCGCAGCTATGGCTTGTCCGGCTTCAGCCTGTTCCGCCAGGTGATCCTGCCCGGGGCATTGCCTTCGATCCTGGTAGGCGTGCGCTTTGCCCTGGGCTTCATGTGGCTGACCCTGATCGTTGCCGAAACCATTTCGGCCAATGCCGGCATCGGTTACCTGGCGATGAACGCCCGTGAGTTCCTGCAGACCGACGTGGTGGTGCTGGCCATCGTCCTGTATGCGGTGCTCGGCAAGTTTGCCGACCTCGCCGCCCGCGGCCTGGAGCGTGTGTGGCTGCGCTGGCACCCGGCCTATCAAGTGGCGAAGAAGGAGGGCGCATGACCGTACTCAAAGAACAGCCGCCACGCCTGCTGCGTGGCATCCCGCTGGCTTCCAGCGGCCTGCGCAAGACCTTTGGCCAGCGCGAGGTACTGAAGGGTATCGAGCTGCATATTCCTGCCGGCCAGTTCGTCGCCATCGTCGGCCGTAGTGGCTGCGGCAAGAGCACCTTGCTGCGCCTGCTGGCCGGTCTCGACCAGCCCACTGCAGGCCAGTTGCTGGCCGGTGCCGCGCCGCTGGAGCAGGCCCGTGAAGAAACCCGCCTGATGTTCCAGGACGCGCGCCTGCTGCCATGGAAGAAGGTGATCGACAACGTTGGCCTGGGCCTGTCTGGCGACTGGCGCCCGCGTGCGCTGGAAGCGTTGGAGTCGGTTGGCCTGGCCGACCGCGCCAATGAATGGCCGGCGGCTCTGTCGGGCGGCCAGAAGCAGCGCGTGGCCCTGGCCCGGGCGCTGATTCACCAGCCGCGCCTGCTGCTGCTGGACGAACCGCTCGGTGCGCTGGATGCATTGACCCGTATCGAGATGCAGCAACTGATCGAACGCCTGTGGCGTCAGCACGGCTTCACCGTGTTGCTGGTTACCCACGATGTCAGCGAGGCAGTCGCCGTGGCTGACCGGGTGATCCTGATCGAGGACGGCGAGGTCGGGCTCGACCTCACTGTCGACCTGGCACGGCCTCGGGCGCGTGGTTCGCACCGCCTGGCCGCGCTGGAAAGCGAAGTGCTCAACCGTGTTCTGTCGGCCCCGGGCGCTGCGCCCGAGCCGGATCCTGTAGCCCCTTTGCCCACGCAACTGCGTTGGGCGCACTGACTCACTTACCAGACTGAAGCCATAGAGAAGGAATCAAATCATGACCATCAAAGCCATCAACGTTCGCAACCAGTTCAAAGGCACCGTGAAGGAAATCCTGGAAGGCCCGGTACTGTCGGAAATCGACGTGCAGACTGCCTCGGGCATCGTCACTTCGGTCATCACCACCCGCTCCGTGCGTGAGCTGGAGCTGCAGGTGGGCAGTGAAGTGATTGCCTTCGTGAAGTCGACTGAAGTGTCCATCGCCAAGCTGTGATGGGTGTTGGCCATGGGGCTGCTTTGCAGCCCTTCGCGGGCACGCCCGCTCCCACAGGTACTGCGCAGGTTTCAGGTTTTGCGCGGACCCTGTGGGAGCGGGCGTGCCCGCGAAGGGCCGCACAGCGGCCCCAATGATCTCAGCTGGAACGCTTGGCCAGAAATGGCGGCAGATACAACCCCAGATACGCCTCGAACACTCGCTTGCCTTCCTCGGCCATGCGTGGGGTGATCGCCTCATGCAGCTGCACCGACCGCGCATACACCCGGTCACTCAACTCCATGGCCAGGGCAAACACATCCACATCCGCCGGCATCACTGGCAGATGAAAGTGCTGGTCGAACAACTTGTGCATCAAGTCGCCCAGTTCCATGTCGTGCTGCCGGTCGGCCTGCACCACTTCGCTCAGGCCATGCTGGGCCAGGATCAGTTGTCGCGCCGCCGCGTCCTCGTTGTAGATATCCAGCATGCGCTGCTCGATCAGCCGTGACAGTTCGTGCCAGGTGTTGAACGCACTGCTGTCGATCGGCGCGCTCAGCGCTTCACGGAAGGCCCGGTGTACATCGGCCGTCAACGCCTCCAGCAGCGCCGGCACGCTGGCGAAGAAGTGGTACACCGAAGACGGTGGAATCTGCGCACGCTCGGCCACGCTGTAGATCGACAGGCTCGCCACCCCCAGCTCGGCCAGCAACTCGCGTGCAGCCGCCAGGATCGCCTCGATCCTGGCCTGGCTGCTGGCGCGCGGCTTGCGCGGGGTGGCAGTGCGGGTCATCAGTTGCTGATCGCCAGGATGCTGGCCTGGTAGGCGCCGACGAACAGGTCGAAGTCGCCGACTTCCTGCTGTTCCAGGCGCGACTGCTCGGCCAGCGAGTCGCGGGCGAGGGTTTCGAAGGCCTGCTGGCGCTCGACCGGCAGTGGCTGCTCGCGGAAGGTTTCGGCGTGGATGCGGCTCTGGCGCAGGGAGAACTTGACGAAGCTTTCGTCATGCTCGGTCATGCGCGCCAGTACCTGGGCCGACGGGGTCAGCGAGGCGTCGTCGACCTTGGCCTGCTGGGCATCCAGGGCCTTGCCGTGTTCTGCACCGCCTTGCGCCTGGTCGAGCAGATCGGCCAGTGGCCGAATACGCTCGATCAGCTCGCTGGCCCAGGCCTTCAGGCCGATCGGCTGGCCATTGCGATGCAGTTCCAGGCCCGGGCGCCGGCCTTCCTTGACCACGGTCAGGAAGTTGTTGGTGCACTGGCCGCATTCGCCGTTGTCCAGTTGCGGGCTGTCTTCCAGCGCGCAGAACAGCAGGAACGCGTCGAGGAAGCGCGCCTCGGTCAGGTCGATGCCCACCGGCAGGAACGGGTTGATGTCCAGGCAACGCACTTCCACGTACTGCACGCCGCGCGAGGTCAGGGCCTGGATCGGTCGCTCGCCGGTGTAGGTGACGCGCTTGGGGCGAATGTTCGAGTAGTACTCGTTTTCGATCTGCAGGATGTTGGTGTTCAGCTGTACCCACTCGCCATCAACGTGCGTGCCGACTTCGACGTAAGGCGGGTAGGGCGTGCCCACCGCCTTGCGCAGGCTGTCGGTGTAGCTGGCCAGGTTGTTGTAGCACGGCGTGAGGCCGGCCTGGGCGTTGCTCTGGTAGCCCAGATCGCTCATGCGCAGGCTGGTGGCGTAGGGCAGGTACAGGGTTTCGGCGTCCAGCTCTTCGAGCTGGTGCGGGCGGCCACGCAGGAAGCCTTTGTCCAGGGCCGGCGAGGCGCCGAACAGGTACATCAGCAGCCAGCTGTAGCGGCGGAAATTGCGGATCAGCGCGATATAGGCCGACGACTGGTAGTCGCGGTCGCTCTCGCTGCCGCCTTCTGCGGCGCGCAGCAACGGCCACAGCGCTTCGGGCAGCGAGAAGTTGTAATGGATACCGGCGATGCACTGCATGGTGCGGCCGTAGCGCAGGGCCAGGCCCTTGCGGTAGACGTGCTTGAGCTTGCCGATGTTCGAGCTGCCGTACTCGGCGATCGGGATGTCCTCCTCGGCCGGCAGCGTGCAGGGCATCGACGGGCTCCACAGGTATTCGTCGCCCAGCTTGCTGTAGACGAAACGGTGGGTCTCTTCGAGGCTTTCCAGCACCTTGGCCGGGTCGGGCAGGGCCGGGGTGATGAACTCCAGCAGCGACTCGGAATAATCGGTGGTGATCTGCTCGTTGGTCAGCGCCGATCCCAGGGCTTGCGGATGCGGGGTCTGGGCCAGGCGACCTTCGTCGGTCACGCGCAGGCATTCGCGCTCAATACCGTGCAGGCACTGCTTGAGCAGGGGGAGATTGGCGCCGAGCAGGCTCAGGCGGCGGTTGAGGAGGTCGCTCAAGATGTATTCCTTCACGCGTCAGTCGCCCCAATATGGGGGTAGAAAAGACGGTCTACAAGGGTAGTGGGAAAAGGAACTGGCGTTGTCGCCTGGTTTACGCGGTTCCGGCATTGCGCAGCGCCGACTTCGGGGGCCGCTTCGCAGCCCATCGCCGGCAAGCCGGGCTCCCACAGGTAAACCACGATATTCAGGCTTGTGGATTACCTGTGGGAGCCCGGCTTGCCGGCGATGGGGCGCGAAGCGGCCCCCGGCTGTTGCCGAAAATACCGCAGATACCGCTTGGTGAGCTAGAGAACCGCGAAGGTTCCTTGCGCTTTCGCCACCAGCTTGTCGCCCTGAACTACGTCGGCGTCGACCACCAGGGTGCGCCGCCCGGCATGCAGCACACGGGCGGTGCACAGGACCTCGCCGTCACTGACGGCGCGCATGTAGTTGATCTTGCACTCGATGGTGACGCTTTGCTGGTCGAAGCCATGGCTGGCCGAGCAGGCCAGGCCCATGGCGATGTCCACCAGGCTGAAGATCGCCCCGCCGTGCAGCTTCTGGCCACGGTTGCGCAAGTGTGGCTCGAGCGCCAGGGCTACCTCGGCAACACCTGTTTCCAGGCGTTGCAGGCGGCAGCCGAGGAGCTGGCTGAAGGCGCTTTCGACGTATTCGCGTGGAACGTCCATCACTTCTTCTTCAGCTGCTTGGCGTTGGCGAACAGGGCGGCCATGGCGTTGTTGGCCGGTGCCGCAGTGGCGGTTTCGCGCTGGCGCGGCGCCTGCTGCTGGCGGTTGCCGCCATTGCCACGGTTACCACCGCGGTTGCCGTCTACCTTCTCGCCCGGGGTGTCGCTCATGCGCATGGACAGGCCGACGCGTTTGCGCGGTATGTCCACTTCCATGACCTTGACCTTGACCACGTCGCCGGCCTTGACCGCTTCACGCGGGTCCTTGATGAACTTCTCCGACAGCGCCGAGATGTGCACCAGGCCGTCCTGGTGCACGCCGATGTCGACGAAGGCACCGAAGTTGGTGACGTTGGTCACCACGCCTTCGAGGATCATGCCCGGTTCCAGGTCCTTGAGGTCCTCGACGCCGTCCTGGAAGGTGGCGGTCTTGAACTCGGGGCGTGGGTCGCGGCCAGGCTTGTCCAGTTCCTGCAGGATGTCGGTGACGGTCGGCAGGCCGAAGGTTTCATCGGTGAATTTCTTCGGGTCCAGGCGCTTGAGGAAGCTGCTGTCACCGATCAGCGAGCGGATGTCGCGGTCGGTGTCGGCGGCAATGCGCTGTACCAGCGGGTAGGCCTCGGGGTGAACTGCGGAGGCGTCCAGCGGGTTGTCGCCGTTCATCACGCGCAGGAAGCCGGCGGCCTGTTCGAAGGTTTTCTCACCCAGGCGGCTGACCTTTTTCAGCGCAGCACGAGTGGCGAACGGGCCGTTGGCATCGCGATGGGCGACGATGTTCTGCGCCAGGGTGGCGTTGAGGCCGGAGATGCGCGTCAGCAGCGCCACCGAGGCGGTGTTGACGTCCACGCCCACGGCGTTCACGCAGTCCTCGACCACAGCGTCCAGGCCGCGCGCCAGTTTCAGCTGGGACACGTCATGCTGATACTGGCCGACACCGATGGATTTCGGGTCGATCTTCACCAGTTCGGCCAGCGGGTCCTGCAGGCGGCGGGCAATCGACACGGCGCCACGGATCGACACGTCCAGGTCCGGGAATTCGCGGGCGGCCAGTTCCGATGCGGAATACACCGAAGCGCCAGCCTCGGAGACCATGATCTTGGTGATCTTCAGCGCCGGGTACTTCTTGACCAGCTCTGCCACCAGCTTGTCGCTTTCGCGGCTGGCGGTGCCGTTGCCGATGGCGATCAGCTCCACCGAGTGCTTGGCGCACAGTGCAGCCATGATCGAAATGGTGCGGTCCCAATCGTTCTTCGGCGCGTGCGGGTAGACCGTGGTGTGGTCCAGCAGCTTGCCGGTGGCATCGACCACGGCAATCTTGCAGCCGGTGCGCAGGCCCGGGTCGAAGCCCAGGGTGGCACGTGGGCCGGCCGGGGCGGCCAGCAGCAGGTCGTGCAGGTTGTGGGCGAACACATTGATCGCCTCGCCTTCGGCGTTGTCGCGCAGCTCGCCGAACAGGTCGGTTTCCAGGTGGGTGTAGAGCTTGACCTTCCAGGTCCAGCGCACCACTTCGCCCAGCCACTTGTCGGCCGGGCGGTTGCGGTTCTCGATACCGACGTGGTTGCCGATCATCAGTTCGCACGGGTGCAGGGTGCCGGGCAGTTCTTCGCCGACTTTCAGCGAGGCGCTCAGCACGCCTTCGTTACGCCCGCGGAAAATTGCCAGGGCGCGGTGCGACGGAGCGTTGCGCAGCAGTTCGTCATGGGCGAAGTAGTCGCGGAACTTGGCGCCTTCTTCTTCCTTGCCAGGCACGACGCGGGCGCTGAGCACCGACTCCTGCTTGAGGAAGCTGCGCAGCTTGTCGAGCAGGGCGGCGTCTTCGGCGAAGCGTTCCATGAGGATGTACTTGGCGCCTTCCAGCGCGGCCTTGACGTCGGCCACGCCCTTGTCGGCGTTGACGAAGCGTGCGGCTTCGCTTTCCGGGGCGAGGTCGGGGTTGTTGAACAGGCCGTCGGCCAGCTCGCCGAGGCCGGCTTCCAGGGCGATCTGGCCCTTGGTGCGGCGCTTTTGCTTGTACGGCAGGTACAGGTCTTCGAGGCGGGTCTTGGTATCGGCCAGCTTGATCTCGCGGGCCAGTTCCGGGGTCAGCTTGCCCTGCTCCTCGATGCTGGCCAGGATGCTGGCGCGGCGCTCGTCGAGTTCGCGCAGGTAGCGCAGGCGCTCTTCCAGATGGCGCAGCTGGGTGTCGTCCAGGCTACCGGTCACTTCCTTGCGGTAGCGGGCGATGAAGGGCACGGTCGAGCCTTCGTCCAACAGGCCCACGGCCGCCTCGACCTGCTGGGGGCGTACGCCCAGTTCCTCGGCGATACGGCTGTTGATGCTGTCCATGTAAACCACCTGACATTTGTGAATACGGGGGTCGCCTGTGGGCCTGTCGCCCGGCGGCGCTGGATGAAAGCCGCGCATTATACCCATCGCAAACGGCTTGCGGTGATGGCGCCCGGCCAGCCGGAACTGGCGCCGGGGGAAAAATCTGCTAACAATGCTCACGCAACGTGCAGCAATGGCTACGCCATAATGCGCGGCGATATCAGAGGAGTTATTCATGACCGGCACGCCAAACACCGCTGAAGGTGACAAGATTCTCATCGTCGACGACGACCCGGGGCTGAGCAGCCTGCTGGAACGTTTCTTCACCAGCAAGGGCTACCGTGCCCGCGCGGTGCCCAACACCGAGCAGATGGACCGCCTGCTGCAGCGTGAGGTGTTCAACCTGGTGGTGCTCGACCTGATGCTGCCCGGCGAGGATGGCCTGTCGGCGTGCAAGCGCCTGCGCCAGCAGAACAACCAGATCCCGATCATCATGCTCACCGCCAAGGGCGACGAGCTCAGCCGTATCAAGGGCCTGGAGCTGGGCGCCGACGACTACCTGGGCAAGCCGTTCAACCCGGACGAGCTGATGGCCCGGGTCAAGGCCGTGCTGCGCCGTCAGGCACCGAGCGTGCCGGGTGCGCCTGGTAGCGAAGACGAGTCGGTCACCTTCGGCGACTACGAGCTGTCGCTGGCCACCCGCGAACTCAAGCGTGGCGAAGAAGTGCACATGCTCACCACCGGCGAGTTCGCCGTGCTCAAGGCGCTGGTGATGCACGCACGCGAGCCGCTGACCCGCGACAAGCTGATGAACCTGGCGCGTGGCCGCGAATGGGATGCGCTGGAACGCTCCATCGACGTGCAGATTTCGCGTCTGCGCCGCATGATCGAGCCGGACCCGTCCAAGCCGCGTTATATCCAGACCGTGTGGGGCGTGGGCTACGTGTTCGTGCCGGACGGAAACGCCGGTAAATGATGCCGCGCCGTCGATGAAAACACCGCTCTGGTTTCCGCAAAGTTTCTTCGCCCGCACCCTGTGGCTGGTGTTGATCGTCGTCCTGTTCTCCAAGGCCTTGACCCTGGTCTACCTGTTGATGAACGAGGACGTGCTGGTCGACCGTCAGTACAGCCACGGTGTTGCGCTGACCCTGCGCGCCTATTGGGCGGCCGACGAAGAAAACCGCGACAAGATCGCCGAAGCGGCAGGCCTTATCCGGGTCACCGGCTCGGGCGTGCCCGAGGGTGAGCAGCACTGGCCCTACAGCGAAATCTACCAACGGCAGATGCAGGCCGAGTTGGGCGAAGACACCGAGGTACGGCTGCGCATTCATGCGCCGCCGGCGTTGTGGGTCAATGCGCCGAGCCTGGGCCCGGGCTGGTTGAAGGTTCCGCTGTACCCGCACCCGCTGCGTGGGCAGAAGATCTGGAACGTGCTGGGTTGGTTCCTGGCCATCGGCCTGTTGTCCACAGCTTCGGCCTGGATCTTCGTGCGCCAGCTGAACCAGCCGCTCAAACGCCTGGTGTTCGCCGCCCGGCAGTTGGGCCAGGGGCGCAGCGTGCGCCTGCCGATCAGCGATACGCCCAGCGAGATGACCGAGGTGTACAAGGCCTTTAACCAGATGGCCGAGGATGTCGAGCAGGCTGGGCGCGAGCGCGAGCTGATGCTGGCCGGGGTTTCCCACGACCTGCGCACACCGCTGACGCGCCTGCGCCTGTCGCTGTCGTTGCTGGACAGCGACAGCGAACTGAGTGACGACATGGTCCGCGATATCGAGGACATGGATGCGATCCTCGATCAGTTCCTGGCCTTTATCCGCGATGGCCGTGACGAGCCGGTTGAGGAGGTCGACCTGGCCGACCTGGTGCGCGAAGTGGTGGCGCCGTACAACCAGCCGGAAGAACGGGTGCGGCTGTGCCTGGAGCCGATCCCACCGTTCCCGCTGCGCCGGGTTTCGCTCAAGCGCATGCTGGGCAACCTGATCGGCAATGCCCTGCACCACGCCGGCAAGGGGGTCGAGGTGGCCGCCTATGTGTCGGGCGACGAGAGTGCACCGTATGTGGTGCTGAGCGTGCTGGACCGCGGGACGGGGATCGACGAGTCGGAGCTGGAGACCATCTTCAACCCGTTCATTCGTGGTGACCGGGCCCGGGGTGGCAAGGGCACCGGGCTGGGGCTGGCGATCGTCAAACGGATTGCGGCGCAGCATGGTGGGAATGTGGAACTGCGCAACCGCTCTGGTGGCGGGATCGAGGCGCGGGTACGGTTGCCTTTGGGGCTGTTGCTGCCGCGTAATGCCGTGTGATTGCCGGGGCCGCTTTGCGGCCCTTTCGCGACACAAGGCCGCTCCTACAGGGCGCGCGATCCCTTGTAGGAGCAGCCTTGTGCTGCGAATGGGCTGCAAAGCAGCCCCAAAATCTCAGCCCTTACCCTTGGTCCGAGTCTGATTAGGCCCACCATTCTTCTCCAGATGCTCGATGATCATGGCGGCCACGTTCTTGCCGGTGGTTACTTCAATCCCCTCCAGCCCCGGCGACGAGTTCACCTCCATCACCAGCGGCCCGTGGTTGGAGCGCAGGATATCCACACCCGCCACACTCAAGCCCATCACCTTGGCCGCGCGAATGGCGGTCATGCGTTCTTCCGGGGTGATCTTGATCAGGCTGGCCACCCCACCGCGGTGCAGGTTGGAGCGAAATTCCCCCGGCTTGGCCTGGCGCTTCATCGACGCGATGACCTTGTCGCCGACCACGAAGCAGCGGATATCCGCGCCACCCGCTTCCTTGATGTATTCCTGCACCATGATGTTCTGCTTCAACCCCATGAACGCCTCGATCACCGATTCGGCGGCCTTGGTGGTTTCGCACAGCACCACGCCGATGCCCTGTGTGCCTTCCAGCACCTTGATCACCAGCGGGGCGCCGTTGACCATCTGGATCAGGTCGGGGATGTCGTCCGGCGAGTGGGCGAAGCCGGTAATCGGCAGGCCGATGCCGCGCCGCGACAGCAGTTGCAGCGAGCGCAGCTTGTCGCGGGAGCGGGCTATCGCTACCGACTCGTTGAGTGGATACACGCCCATCATCTCGAACTGGCGCAGCACCGCGCAGCCATAGAAGGTCACCGAGGCACCGATGCGTGGGATCACCGCGTCGAAGCCTTCCAGCGGCTTGCCGCGGTAGTGGATCTGCGGCTTGTGGCTGGCAATGTTCATGTAGGCCCGCAGGGTATCGATCACCACCATTTCGTGGCCCCGCTGGGTACCGGCTTCGACCAGGCGGCGGGTGGAATACAGACGCGGATTGCGCGACAGCACAGCGATCTTCATGCAGCACCTGTGGCAGTAGAAAGGGTGGCCGGGAAGGCCGGTTTGTCTTGTACGTATTTGAGGCCAGGGTTGACCACCAGCTGGCCATGGATCAGAGCCTTGGAACCCAGCAACAGGCGATAACGCATGTTCTTGCGGCAGGCCAGGGTGAACTCCACCTCCCACACACCATCGCCCAGGGCCAGTGACGTGCGGATGACATAGCGGGTCTGGGCCTGGCCGTTGGAGCTCTTGATGGTTTTCATGGTCACCAGCGGTGCCTCGCAGCGGCGGTGGCGCAACTGCACCACCGAGCCCAGGTGTGCGGTGAAACGGACCCAGGGCTGGCCGTCGCGCTCGAACGGTTCCACCTCGGTGGCGTGCAGGCTGGAGGTGCTGGCGCCAGTGTCGATCTTGGCGCGCAGCCCGGCCACGCCAAGGTCGGGCAGGGCGACCCACTCGCGCAGGCCGATCACAGTCAAATGGTCAAATGTCTTCACGGAACGCACCCTGCGGATGAGGTGGTGAACTGTAAGCACGGCGGGGATTTTTTGCATCCGATCGTTACGGTAGTACAGTTCGATGAAACACAGCGTTCGAGGTAACGGGATGGCACAAAAAGCCGAAGACGACGACAAGGTCCGCCTGGACAAATGGCTGTGGGCGGCACGCTTCTACAAGACCCGCGCGCTGGCCAAGGCGGCGATCGAGAGCGGCAAGGTGCATTGCCGGGGTGAGCGCTGCAAGCCGGGCAAGGAGCCGCGGGTGGGTGACGAGTTCGTGCTGCGCACCGGGTTCGACGAGCGCACCGTGGTGGTGAAGGCTCTGTCGGTAGTGCGGCGTGGGGCGCCAGAGGCGCAGACGTTGTACGAAGAGACCGAGGACAGCGTGCGCCGGCGTGAACAGGCGGCGGAACTGCGCAAGGCCGGGGCGATGGGCGTGACCACCGATGGGCGGCCGACCAAGAAGCAGCGGCGGCAGATTCACCAGTTGCATGGGAGCTTCGAATAGCCGGGGCCGCTTTGCGGCCCATCGCCGGCAAGCCAGCTCCCACAGGTACTGCACAAGCCCTGAAACTTGTGCAATCCCTGTAGGAGCGGCCTTGTGTCGCGATGGGCTACGCAGTAGCCCCAAGGATCTAGCGGGTCACCGCCAAGCGCCCGACCAACGGTAACTTGGCCGCTATCGCGAACAACGGCGCCGTCCAGCGCATCAGCACCGCGCTCCCCTTGGCCGCCAGCGGCGTGTAGCAGCTCCAGCCCAACGCCAGCACCGCCATCAGCAGCCCGCCGATGTAGTCATCCTGCCCCCAGTGGGCACCGGCCACCAGGCGCGGCAACATGAACAACACCGCCAGCCCCCAGACCACCAGATACTGCACCAGGCGGCGGCTGAACACGCTCATGAAAAGCGCCCAGACCAGCAGCACCGAGGCATGATCCCCCGGGAAACTCTTGCTGGAACGGTCCTTGAGCTCCCAGGCCGCCTCCAGGTTCGGATAGTAGTCGCTGAGGTGCACCACATCGTCGAACATCATCGAAGGGCTCTTGTGCTGCCAGCCGGCTGCATCCACCCACTTGGAAAACAGCGCGCGAATCACCACTAAGAGGATTAGCGTGACCAGGAAGCCGAAAAAGGCCTGGCGCACCTGGGTTGCCTTGAACACCCAGTCGCCACGGATAAGCACTGCCAGAAGGATCAGGCCGACGACGATGTCGAATGGGCGCAGGCTACCGACGGTCCAGATGTAGCGCCAGGTGGTGTTGTCGGCCAGCGGCGCATTCAGGCTGTGGAACAGCCACTCGTCGAAAGTCAGGCACAAGATCTGGCCAATGGGCCATAACCAGAAACACAGTAGAGCGATAGGAAGCAGCGTACAGGCTGCCAATGGCCCCCAGGACCACCTTGCTTGGAACAGTGGTCGATTGTCCATAAAATACCTCTATTGCAAACAGGAATCGGAGCGCCTTGTGAGCGCTCTGTCACGGGGTTCTCGGATGTTTTCCGACAACCCTTGTAACCATTTTGTCATCATTTTCAGATAGCCAAAACCTATGAGCGACTTGCCTGATACCGATTTCACCCAACGTTTCATCTTCGACGAGCGCGATGTGCGCGGCGAGTGGGTGTCTCTCGATGACAGCTACGCCGCGGTGCTGGCGCGTCATGAGTACCCGCAGCCGGTGCAGGCACTGCTGGGCGAGCTGATGGCCGCCACCGCCTTGCTGGTGGGGGCGCTGAAGTTCGACGGCCTGCTGATTCTGCAGGCGCGTTCCGCAGGGCCGATCCCGCTGTTGATGGTCGAATGTTCCGGTGACCGGGACATCCGTGGCATGGCCCGCTACGAAGCGGACCAGATCCCGGCGGATGCGACCCTGTCGCAGCTGATGCCCGACGGCCACCTGACCCTGACCATCGATCCGGTCAAGGGCCAGCGCTACCAGGGCACCGTCGACCTCGACGGCGCCACCCTGTCGGAGTGCTTCACCAACTACTTCGTCCAGTCGCAACAGCTCAACACGCGCTTCTGGCTCAACGCCGAAGGCGGCAAGGCCCGTGGCCTGCTGCTGCAGCAACTGCCGCGCGATCGCCAGCCGGACGATGAAGAGCGTGAAGAAAGCTGGCAGCACGTTGTGGCATTGGCCACCACGCTCAAGGCTGATGAGTGGGCGCTGGACAACGAAACCCTGCTGCACCGCCTGTACCACGAAGATGCCGTGCGCCTGTTCGATATCCAGCCGCTGCGCTTCAATTGCAGCTGCTCGCGCGAACGTTCCGGCAATGCGCTGGTCAGTTTGGGCGAGCACGATGCCAAGGCGCTGGTGGAAGAATGCGGCGGGCAGGTGGAGATCGATTGCCAGTTCTGCAACGAGCGCTATTTCTTCGACGCCAGCGATGTGGCGCAACTGTTTGCCGGTGGCGGCACTGACGTAGCCTCAGAAACTCGTCACTGAAACGTTTAACTACAGGACAATCTCCTGTCGAATTGCGCAAAAGCGCAGTTCTGACAGGAGGGGCCTACTTTTTTTGGGCGTTTCTGGCATAATCCGGCCACTTTTTTCGCTGTAGTAGTTTTTTCAAGACAACTACAAAACGTTTGGAGCACTCGGCCTCGGGCCGGATGGGGTATCTCATGACGCAAGCCAACAACACCGTGTACACCGACCTGAGCGTCGATGAGCTGGTAAAAGAAGCGCTGCAACGCGGTGAAGGCGTACTAGCCGATACTGGCGCACTGGTCGTGGAGACCGGTCACCGTACTGGCCGTTCGCCGGCTGACCGTTTCATCGTCGAAGAGCCTTCCACCCAGGACGCCATTTCCTGGGGCCCGATCAACCGCAAGTTCCCGGCCGACAAGTTCGATGCCCTGTGGGACCGCGTCGAGGCGTTCAACAACGCCCAGGATCACTTCGTTTCCTACGTTCACGTAGGGGCTGCCGCCGAGCACTACCTGCCGGTGAAGATGACCACCCAGACTGCCTGGCAGAACCTGTTCGGCCGTTGCCTGTTCATCAACCCGGAGCAGTACAACCCGGCGGGCCGTGGCGAGTGGCAGGTCCTCAACGTCGCCAACTTCGTGTGCGAGCCTGAGCGTGACGGCACCAACTCCGATGGTTGCGTGATCATCAACTTCGCCCAGAAGAAGGTGCTGATCGCTGGCATGCGCTACGCCGGCGAAATGAAGAAAGCCATGTTCTCGGTGCAGAACTTCCTGCTGCCGGCTGCCGACGTGCTGCCAATGCACTGCGCGGCAAACATCGGCGAACAAGGCGATGTGACCCTGTTCTTCGGCCTGTCCGGCACCGGCAAGACCACCCTGTCGGCCGACGAAAGCCGTTACCTGATCGGTGACGACGAGCACGGCTGGGGCGAGGGCGTGGTCTTCAACATCGAAGGCGGTTGCTACGCCAAGTGCATCGACTTGTCCGAGAAGAACGAGCCGGTCATCTGGAAAGCCATCAAGCATGGCGCCGTGCTGGAAAACGTCGTACTCGACGCCAACAAGCACGCCGACTACACCGATGTCAGCCTGACCCAGAACAGCCGTGCGGCCTACCCGCTGGAGCACGTTGCCAAGCGTTCCGAAGCGAACCTGGGCGGCGAGCCGAACGCAGTCATCTTCCTGACCTGCGACCTGACTGGTGTTCTGCCTCCGGTTTCGATCCTGAACAACGAGCAGGCGGCCTACCACTTCCTGTCCGGCTACACCGCGCTGGTCGGTTCCACCGAAATGGGTTCGGGCAGCGGCATCAAGTCGACCTTCTCCACCTGCTTCGGCGCACCGTTCTTCCCGCGCCCGGCTGGCGAGTACGCCGAGCTGCTGATCAAGCGTATCAAGGGCTTCGACTCGAAGGTCTACCTGGTCAACACCGGCTGGACCGGCGGTGGCTACGGCGTTGGCAAGCGCTTCAGCATCCCGACCACCCGTGCCGTGATCGCTGCGATCCAGAGCGGCGCGCTGATCGGTGCCGAAACCGAGCACCTGGACATCATCAACCTGGACGTGCCGAAGGCCGTTCCGGGCGTTGATACCGAGCTGCTCAACCCGCGCACCAACTGGGCTGACAAGGCTGCCTACGACGAGGCCGCCAAAGGCCTGGCCAAGCTGTTCATCGAAAACTTCAAGAAGTTCGAAGTTTCCGACGCCATCAAGGCCGCTGGCCCGCAGCTGTAAGCTGCACCCGCCCGCAACGAGAAAGCCGCCCCTTGGGGCGGCTTTTTTGTTTTCTGATTCCCGGCGGGTGCAGTCTCTTGTAGGAGCGGCCTTGTGTCGCGATGGGCTGCAAAGCAGCCCCGGCAATTCAGGCATGGAAGCTGAAACCCCCGGGGCCGCGTTGTGGCCCATCGCGACACAAGGCCGCTCCTACAGAGGATCGCGACCCGCGAAGAGGCCGGCACAAGCAGCGGAAATCCGGTTTTTCTGTTTCACTGTCAGCATCCATCGCGAAGACAAGAGCCAGCCAGATGACCGAATCCCCTCAGCGCACTGCCTTCTCCCACTTCCACCCCATCCTCACCCGCCCCCAGGATAATGACCTGAACGGCCACATCGCCGGTGCCACCGTGCATGGCTTCTTCGAAACCGCCATCCAGGCGTTCCTCGTCGAACAGGCCGAGCTGGACCTGCGGGACGGCGAGCTGGCGGCCTTCGTGGTCAGTTCGGCGGCGGATTTCTACGCGCTGCCAGGCTTCCCGGACGTGCTGGAAGTGGGGCTGGGGGTGGCACGCCTGGCGTGCAGTACGGTGGAGTACCGCCTGGCCCTGTTCCGCCCAGGCGAGCCGGAGGCGTGTGCGGCAGGCACGGTGGTGCAGGTGTTCATCGAACGCGCCAATGGCCGGCCAGTGGCATTGCCAGAGGCGCTGCAGGTGATCCTGTCTGGCGTACTGCTGGAACAGCAGGCATAAAAAAGCCCCGCTGGCAGGGGCGGGGCTTTTGTTGCCGGGGCAAGGCCTCAGGCGTTAGTCGCGCCAGTGGCGCTTGTGCTTGCGATGGCCGTAGTGGTGGCCACGGTCCCAGTGGCGGCGGTCGTCGTCATAGCCACGACGGTAGCGGCGGCCTTCGTGGTAATCGTCTCTGTCGGCCTCTTTACCCATGTAGTTACCCAGTGCGCCACCGGCACCACCGCCGGCTGCTGCGCCAATGTAGCTACCGGTAGTACCGCCCACGGAGCGGCCGACCACGTTACCGCCTGCTGCGCCCAGCGCGCCGCCGATAGCGGCTTCGCCACGTTGACGCTTGTCGGCACCCAAGGCACCGCCAGCCGCGCCGCCCAGACCGGCACCAATGGCGCCGCCGGTGCTACCACCGATGGAGTTGCCCACCACTGAGCCCAGTACCCCACCCAATGCGCCGCCAATGCCGGCCTCGGTGGTGCCGCCTGCCATGGCAACGCCGCTGAGCAAGCTGAAAGACAACAACAGTATCGAGGAGTACTTCTTCATCAAGAGAGCCTCATAAGGATGACGGGGCGATTTTTGAGCCTTGCAGGCACGCCTGGCAACGGAAATCCGACGAGTAACACGAGTTGTACACAATTCTCTAACTTACTGTATTTACTGTGAAACTTTATCGTTTTTTCGCTGTCTGAGACCTTTATGACGAAGCCCTGAACCGCTATGGAACAGGGCTTTTTTCGTTTTTGGCGACATGGCTTCCGGCCTCTTCGCGGGCACGCCCGCTCCCACAGGTACAGCACAGGAATCGAAACATGTGGAACTCCTGTGGGAGCGGGCGTGCCCGCGAAGAGGCCAACACCATTCCTACAGGATGCGCCCGTCGTCCCGCGCCCGCTCCAGCTTGATGGCGATGAACTTCGACGTCGGCGTATGGCTGCCATCGCCAATGCTTTCCAGCGGCACCAGCGGGTTCACTTCCGGGTAGTACGCCGCTGCCTGCCCGGCCGGGATGTCGAAGGCCAGCAGGGTGAAGCCGTGCACACGGCGCACATGCTCATCCCCCCACAACGACACGATGTCGACTTGCTGCCCCGGCTGGAAGCCCAGGCGGATGATGTCGGCTTCGTTGGCGAACAGCACCTCGCGCTGGCCACGCACGCCGCGGTAGCGGTCGTCCAGGCCGTAGATGGTGGTGTTGTACTGATCGTGCGAGCGCATCGACTGCATGATCAGGTCAGGCACCTGGCCACTGGCGCGTACACGCTCGTCGAGCAGCGTGTCGGGCAGCAGGTTGGCCTTGAAGTTGGCGCGGCCGGTGCTGGTATTCCATTCGCGGCTGGCAGCGCTGTTGCCCAGGTAGAAACCGCCCGGCTCGCGCAGGCGCTGGTTGAAGCCGCTGAAGCCAGCGATGGTGTCGCCGATCAGCTCGCGGATACGGTCGTAGTCAGCCACCAGCCAGTGCCAGTCCACGGGCTTCTTGCCCAGGGTGGCGGCGGCGATACCGGCGATGACCGCAGGCTCCGAGCGCATCTGCGTCGACAGCGGCTTGAGCTGGCCATTGGAGGCGTGGACCATGCTGAACGAGTCCTCTACCGTTACCGCCTGTGGCCCTTCTGCCTGCAGGTCGATGTCGGTGCGCCCCAGGCACGGAAGGATCAGTGCCTGCTTGCCGTGCACCAGGTGGCTGCGGTTGAGCTTGGTGCTGATGTGCACGGTCAGCTCGCAGTTGCGCAGTGCCTGGGCGGTACGCTCGGTGTCTGGCGTTGCCTGGGCGAAGTTGCCGCCCAGGCCGATGAATACCTTGGCGCGGCCGTCGAGCATGGCGTGGATCGCCTCGACGGTGTTGTGGCCGTTGTGCCGGGGCACGGGGAAGCCGAAGCGCTGCTCGATGGCGTCCAGCAGGGCCGCCGGCGGGCGCTCGTTGATGCCCATGGTGCGGTCACCCTGCACGTTGCTGTGACCACGCACCGGGCACAAGCCTGCGCCTGGCACGCCGATATTGCCGCGCAGCATTTGCAGGTTGACGATTTCCTGGATGGTCGGCACCGAGTGGCGGTGCTGGGTAATGCCCATCGCCCAGCACATGATCACCCGCTTGCCACGGCAGTACATGCGCGCGGCCAGTTCGATGTCGGCCAGCGCCAGGCCGGACTGGGCCTGGATGTGCTCCCACGGGGTGGCATCCACTACCGCCAGGTAGTCGTCGACGCCATGGCCATGTTCGGCGATGAAGGCGTGGTCGAAGACTGCCGGTTCGCCGTTGGCCTGGGCTTCGCGTTCCCATTGCAGGACGAACTTGGCCATGCCGCGCAGCAGCGCCATGTCGCCGCCCAGGGCCGGGCGGAAGAATGCGGTGTTGGTCGGCCGGTCGCTATTGGTCAGCATTTCCAGCGGGTTCTGCGGGTGCTGGAAGCGCTCCAGGCCACGCTCCTTGAGCGGGTTGATGCACACCACCTGGGCACCGCGCTTTACCGCATCGCGCAGCGGGTCGAGCATGCGCGGGTGGTTGGTACCGGGGTTCTGGCCCCAGACGAAAATCGCGTCGGCGTGCTCGAAGTCGTCGAAGGTGACGGTGCCCTTGCCGACCCCGACGCTTTGCCCCAGGGCCACGCCGCTGGCCTCGTGGCACATGTTCGAGCAGTCGGGGAAGTTGTTGGTGCCGTAGGCCCGCACGAACAATTGGTACAGGTACGCTGCTTCGTTGCTGGCGCGCCCCGAAGTGTAGAACTCGGCCTGGTCAGGACTGGCCAGCTTGTTCAGCTCGCGGGCGATCAGGGTGAAGGCGGCGTCCCAGCTGATCGGCTGGTAGCGGTCGCTGGACGCGTCATAGACCATCGGCTCGGTCAGGCGCCCCTGGTACTCCAGCCAGTAGTCGCTCTGCTGCAGTAGCGAAGTGACGCTGTAGCGGGCGAAAAAGGCGGCATCGACGCGGCGCTTGGTCGCCTCCCAGTTCACTGCCTTGGCACCGTTCTCGCAGAACTTGACCATGCCGCTTTCCGGCGAGTCGCCCCAGGCGCAGCCGGGGCAATCGAAGCCGCCGTTCTGGTTGGTCTTGAGCAGCGCGCGAATGTTCTTCAGCGCGTTATCGCTGCCAACCCAGGCCTTGGCCACGCTGCGCAGCGCGCCCCAGCCACCGGCGGGGCCGTGGTAGGGCTTGTAGCGAGGGGAGGAGGCTGGGGCGTTGTCCGGGAGGTGTTGGTACGAGGTCACGACTGTTACGACTCCGCCGCTGGGCTGTAGACCCGCGGTGCGCTGTGCTTGGGCAGATGGATAAGGTTGAGGTTGTGCTTGCGCGCCCATTGCAGGGCAAGGCCGGTGGGCGCCGACAGGCTGACAAGGGTCTGGATACCGGCCCGCAGCACCTTCTGGATCAGCTCCAGGCTGCAGCGGCTGGTGACGATGGCCAGGCCACCCTGGCTGTCGATGCCTTGGCGCAGCAAGGCGCCGATCAGCTTGTCGAGGGCATTGTGCCGGCCGATGTCTTCGCGGCCGAGCAGCAGTTCGCCGTGGCGGTCCATGAACAGCGCCGCATGCACCGCGCCGCAGTGCTGGCCGAGGGGCTGGAAGGCATCGATGCGCTCACGCAGGCCGACCAGCCATTGCGCCGGTGGCAAGGGTGCGCCAGGCAGCTTGGCCAGCTCTGGCAGTGCCTGCTCCAGCGCTTCGACCCCGCACAGGCCGCAACCACTGGTGCCGGCCAGCTGGCGGCGCTGGTTTTTCAGGTTCCAGAACGCACGGCTGGAAATCTCCAGGTCGGCATACATTGCCGAGCCGCTGCCGGAGAGTTTCAGGTCGTAGATTTCCGTGGTGCCTTCCACTATGCCGCTGCCGACACTGAAGCCGACGGCGAAGTCTTCCAGGTCGGTTGGGCTGACCAGCATCACCGCCTGGTTCAGGCCGTTGTAGACAATGGCCAGGGCCACTTCTTCGGCCAGGGGCGTGGTGTCGCGTCTGGCGTCATTGAGCTGGACGTAATCGTAGGTGTTGCTGGCGGCGGGCATGGTCAAGGGCGATGAGGCCGCGCAGACCGGAGGTTTGCTGTTCATCGGGGCTGACTTTTCATCGGGGCTATCGGCAGCGTTCAGATAGCACAAGCCTAGGCGTGCGGGCCGGCGGCGTCTAATCGCTAGGGTCTATGCCTTGATAGACCGCGTCGATTGGTCGCATGGGGGCGGTAGGGGAAAAGCTGGCCTAGACTGCTGTGTCCGAGGTTTCGTCAACAAGGAGAGCGCTATGAGCTTGTTCAGTTTCGTCAAGGAAGCGGGCGAGAAGTTGATCGACCTGCTGACCCCCGGCAATGCCAATGCCGAAGAGCAGCTGAAGAAACACGTGGAAAGTGTCGGCCTGGGTAACCCGAATATCACGGCCACTGTAGAGGGAGACACGATCATCCTCAAGGGTGAGGTGGCCAGCCAGGAGGAGAAGGAGAAGATCATCCTGGCGGCGGGCAACGTCGCTGGCGTGGCCAGTGTCGATGATCAGATCACCGTGACCGGACCGGTGGCCCAGGCCGCGCGGTTCGTGACGGTGGAGAAGGGTGATACGTTGAGCGCCATTTCGAAGAAGGTGTATGGCGACCCCAACAAGTACCAGAAGATCTTCGAGGCCAACAAACCGATGCTCAAGCACCCGGACAAGATCTATCCGGGGCAGGTGTTGCGTATTCCTGACTGATCTCTGCAGCCTGTACCGGCCTTTTCGCGGGCTCGCCCGCTCCCACAGGTACAGCGCCAGCCGTGAATGTGGCGCTGTACCTGTGGGAGCGGGCATGCCCGCGAATGGGGCCTCACAGGCCGACCAATAGCTCCCGGTAATCCTCGACCGCCGCAAACTCTTCGGTATCCCGCGGCCCTGCCTGGCTATCCGGCTGGCGCACCGCCAGCAGATGCCCCACGCCAAACCGTCGCGCACTGCGCAGAATCGCCAGGGTGTCATCGATGAACAGGCTGCGCTCCGGTTCAAAGCCGATGTCCGCCTGCAATGCGTCCCAGAACTGCGGGCTTTCCTTCGGGTAGCCATAGTCATGCGAGCTGATCAGCCGTTCGAAATACGGCGCCAGCTCCACCCGCTCCAGCTTCAGCGACAGCGAATCCCGGTGCGCATTGGTGATCATCACCACGCGCTTGCCTGCGTCGCGGATCGCGGCAAGGAAAGTATCGGCATCCGGGCGCAGGGCGATCAGGTCGGCGATTTCCTGTTTCAGCTCGCGGATCGGCAGCCGCAGTTCGCGGCTCCAGAAGTCCAGGCAATACCAGTTCAGCGTGCCGGCATTGCGTTCGAACAGCGGCTGCAGCTCCATTTCCGCCATGGCCCGGCTGACCCCGTGCAGCTCGGCATAGCGCTGGGGCAGGTGGTCCAGCCAGAAGCGGTTGTCGTAATGCAGGTCAAGCAGGGTGCCATCCATGTCCAGCAGGACGGTATCGATGGCAGACCAGGGAAGAACAGGCATGGGAAACTCTCGATCAGTCGGCAAGCCACGGTATAGTAACCCGTTCACGCCAAGGAGCCGCCCCATGCGCCAGAAACCCACCGTCCTCAGCCGCGAAATCGTCGCCAGCAGCCGCCTGTTTCGCGTCGAAGCCGTGCAATTGCGCTTCAGCAATGGCAACGAGCGTACCTACGAGCGCCTGGTGGGCCGGGGTAATGGCTACGGCGCGGTGATGATCGTGGCCATGCTCGATGCCGAGCACGCGGTGCTGGTGGAGGAATACTGCGGCGGCACCGACGAATACGAGCTGTCGCTGCCCAAGGGCCTGATCGAGCCGGGCGAGGACGTGCTGGCGGCAGCCGACCGGGAGCTCAAGGAAGAGGCCGGTTTTGGCGCGCGCCAGCTGGAGCACCTGACCGAGCTGTCGCTGTCGCCGGGCTACATGAGCCAGAAGATCCAGGTGGTGCTGGCCAGCGATCTCTACGAGGAGCGCCTGGAGGGCGACGAGCCGGAGCCGATGCGGGTCGACAAGGTCAACCTGCGCGAACTTTCGGCCCTGGCCATGCACCCGCAGTTCACCGAGGGGCGTGCCCTGGCGGCGTTGTACCTGGCGCGTGACCTGCTGATTCAGCGGGGGCTGCTGGAAGCATGAACGACCTGCAATTGATGCACGAAGTGGTCAAGCTGGCCCTGTTGGCGGGCGAAGCGATCTTGCCGTTCTGGCGCGCCGATGTGGCCGTGACCAACAAGGCCGACGATTCGCCGGTCACCGCCGCCGACTTGGCGGCGCACCGGGTGATTGCCGATGGCCTGCTGGCGCTGGCGCCGCAGATCCCGGTGCTGTCCGAAGAGGACTGCAACATTCCGCTGGCCGAGCGTCAGGGCTGGAGCCGCTGGTGGCTGGTCGACCCGCTGGACGGCACCAAGGAATTCATTGCCGGCAGCGAAGAGTTCACGGTCAACATCGCGCTGGTCGAAAACGGCGAGGTGGTGTTTGGCGTGGTTTCCATGCCGACCAACGGGCGCTGCTACTTCGGTGGTCGCGGGTTGGGCGCCTGGCGTACAGACGCGGGTGAGGTCGCCCAGGCGATCCAGGTACGCAATGCGCCGCCGGCGGGTGGGCGTTTCACCGTGGTTGCCAGCCGTCGCCATTCCAGCCCGGAACAGGAAGCCTTGTTGGCTGGGTTGGGGGCTGCGGTGGGTGAGCTGGAGCTGGCCAATATCGGCAGTTCGCTGAAGTTCTGCCTGTTGGCCGAGGGTAGCGCCGATTGCTATCCGCGCCTTGCACCGACCTCGCAGTGGGATACCGCGGCGGCGCAGGGCGTGGTGGAAGGGGCTGGTGGGGAGGTAATCGGGCTGGATGGCTTGCCGTTCCGGTACCCGGCGCGGGAGTCGTTGCTCAACCCGCATTTCCTGGCATTGCCGGCAAATGCTGCGTGGCGCCAAGCCTTCCTGAGCCTGATCTGACAGGCGGACATGATCGTGTAGGAGCGGCCTTGTGTCGCGATCGGGCCGCAGCGCGGCCCCAGGGTTTCAGCATTGCCGCATTAATTGCCGGGGCCGCTTCGCGGCCCGATCGCGACACAAGGCCGCTCCTACAGGAGTCGCGACAGTCCATTGGTTTCAGCGGTGCAGCACGTACTGGCCGCTGAAGGTTACAGCAGGCTCGTCACCACCGGCATTGCTCACCGTGGTCTCCAGCGTCAACCGTGCCCGCCCGCGGCGCTGGTACATGGTCAAGAACCGCTCCCAGGTCTTTTCATCCGGCGCCGCACAGCGCGCCACCGCCGCCCCGGTAACCGGCAACGGATAACTGATCTGCCCTTCCTGGATGACGATATGCCCGTCATCGATCCCCAACTCGCGCAGGCGCAGGTGCAGCCAGCCCCAACCCACCAGCACCGCGGCGCAGTACAGGCTGCCGCCGAACATGGTGCTTTTGTGGTTGACGTTGGCCGCCAGCGGCAATTGCAGGCGCAGGGTGTGCTGCTGCCAATCGAGCACTTCCAGGCCCATTTCGCGGGTCAGGGGGATGTCGCCGTGCAGGACGGACTGCAAGTACTGGCTATCGGTGTTCATTAACGGTTGTCCTCTTGATCGTCATGCCCGCCGCTACCGCCGTCGAAGCTCAAGCCATGCTTGCGCAGCTTGTCGTGCAGGGTCTTGCGGGGGATGCCCAGCGCCTCGGCCAGGCTGCGCATGGAGCTGTGTGGCTGGGCCAGTTCGGCAGCGATCAGCGAGCGTTCGAACTGCTCGACCTGTTCGCTGAGGTTGCCGCTCGGCATCGGTACCGCAGGCATTGCCGCAGGTGGCGCCTGGCCGTCCAGGGCCAGTTCCAGGCCAAGGGCGAAACGCTCGGCGGCGTTCTGCAGCTCGCGTACGTTACCGGGCCAGTCGTGACGCAGCAGCATGGCGCGCTGGGCCGGCTGCAGGGCGTGTGGCGGCAGGCCATGGCGCTGGCTGGCGGCGTCGGCGAAGTGCTGGAACAGCACCAGGATGTCATCGCCGCGTTCGCGCAGCGGTGGAATACGCAGCGGTGCCACGTTCAGGCGGTAATACAGGTCGGCGCGGAAACGCCCCTGGTCGGCCGACTGGCGCAGGTCTTCCTTGGTCGCGGCGATGATGCGGATGTCCAGCGGGATCAGCTGGTTGCCACCCAGGCGCTCGACCACCCGTTCCTGCAGCATGCGCAGCAGTTTCACCTGCACATCCAGGCTCATGCTCTCGATTTCGTCGAGGAACAGCGTGCCACCGTTGGCGAACTCGAACTTGCCGATGCGGCGTTTCTGCGCGCCGGTGAACGCCCCAGGCTCATGGCCGAACAGCTCGCTTTCGACCACCGACTCGGCCAGTGCGCCGGCGTTGATCGCCACGAACGGCCCGTCGCGGCGGCTGGACAGGTCGTGCAGGGCGCGGGCCACCACCTCTTTGCCGGCACCGGTCTCACCCAGGATCAGCACATCGGCGCGGGTGCCGGCCAGGGCGCCGATCTGCTCGCGCAGGCGCTGCATGGACGGCGACTGGCCCACCAGGCGGGTGGCCAGTTGCTGGCGATCGCTCAGGGCCAGGCGCAAGCTGCGGTTGTCCAGCACCAGGCGGCGCAGGGCCAGGGCGCGGCGCACGCTGTCCAGCAGGGCATCGCTGGCAAAGGGCTTTTCCAGAAAGTCGTAGGCGCCGGCGCGCATCGCCTGCACCGCCAGCGGCACATCGCCGTGGCCGGTGATCAGCAGCACCGGCAACTCGTTGTCACGGCCGTGCAGTTGTTCCAGCAGCTGCAGGCCATCGATGCCCGGCATGCGGATGTCGCTGACCACCACCCCGGGCCAGTCGGCCTCGATGCGTTCGGCCAGGCCCTGGGCATCGGCCAGGGCGACCACCTTGAGGCCGGCCAGGTCCAGGGTCTGGCTCAGGGCCTGGCGCAGGTGCGGGTCATCATCGACCAGGATGACCTGGGCTCGGCTGTCGATCAGTGTCTCGGTGGTCATGCCGAGGGGTCCTCCGAATTGGGCAAAGTAGCGCCAGGCGCGGCCACACGCAGCTGCAGGGTCAGCAGTGCGCCACCCTCCGGGTGGTTGGCCAGCAGCAGTTCACCGCCCAGCGCGCGCATCAGGCTTTCGCAGATGGCCAGGCCCAGGCCCAGGCCTTGGGTGCGGGTCTTGGTGGTGAAGAACGGCTCCTTGGCGTGCTCCAGGGCCTGGCGGCTGAAGCCGGGGCCGTTGTCGCGAATGTACAGGTAGACGCAGTCATCGCGCTGCTCGGCACTTAGCCACAGGCGGCGCGGGTTGGCCTTTTCGGTCAGGGCATCGAGGGCATTGGCCAGCAGGTTGCCGAGCACCTGGCGCAGGCGGGTCTCGCCGGCCTGTACCCACAAGGTGGCTTCCGGCAGGTCGCGGATCAGCTCCACGGCCATCGCCCGGCGGCGCTTGGCCAGCAGCGCCAGGGCATCGTCCAGGGCCGGCTGCAGGGCCACGCTCTCCGGGGCATGGCGGTCACGGCGGGCGAAAGCGCGCAGATGGGCGATGATCGAGGCCATGCGCCCGGTCAGCTCGCCGATCAGCTTGAGGTTGCCGCGGGCGTCTTCGGTACGCTGGTGGTCGAGCAGGATCTCGGCGTTTTCCGCGTAGCTGCGGATGGCGGCCAGCGGCTGGTTGAGTTCGTGGCTGATGCTGGCCGACATGGTGCCGAGCACCGACAGCTTGCCGGCCTGCACCAGTTCGTCCTGGGCGCGCACGGCCTCCTGTTGGGCGTTCTCGCGCTCCAGCACGGCGCTCTTGAGCCGGGTGTTCAGGCCTTCGAGGTCGGCGGTGCGCTCGGCCACGCGTTTTTCCAGTTCCTGGCGCCCACGTGCCTCGAAGTCGATCCGGTCGATGTAGTGACGGCGCCGCTGCATCACCAGGCCGGCCAGCAGCATCAGCACCAGCAGGGTGCCAGCGCCGATGGCCATCACGGTTTGCACCGAACGGTCGACCAGCATGCGCGGGGCGAGGATGCTGACCTGCCAGCCGGTTTCCTTGATGTCGCGGGTCTGGCTGATCCAGGCATCCTGGTTCAGCACCAGCGGTTGCGGGGCCTGGGTCGGGTAGGGCTGGATGGCGATGATGGCCTGGCGCTCGGCCTCGGTCAGCGCGCGGGTCGCGCGGAAGCGCCAGTCGGGCCGCGAGGTCAGGATGACCACGCCATTGTGGTCGGTCAGCAACAGCTGCTCGGGGGTTCGGCCCCACAGGGTTTCGGTATGGTCGAGGTCGACCTTGACCACCAGTACGCCAACGATGCGTTCACGGTCTCGCACGGCGGCGGCGAAGAAGTAACCGCGCTTGGCCGATGTGGTGCCCTGGCCAAAGAAGCGCCCCAGGCGGCCGGCCATGGCTTCGTTGAAGTAGGGGCGGAAGGCGAAGTTGCGGCCGACGAAGCTGTCGCGCTTGTCCCAGTTGGAGGCGGCCAGGGTGTTGCCGCTGACGTCCATCAGGTACATCACCTCGGCGCCAGTCTGCTGGACGATGTCCTTGAGCAGGCGGTTGGCATTGGTCACCGCTTCCAGGCGGAACGGGTCGGCCAGCACCCCGCGCAGCGCCGGCAGGTCGCCGAGAATCTGCGGCAAGGTTTCGTAGCGGTGCAGGGTACCGAGCAGGTTGGCGACGTACAGGTCGAGGGTCTGGCGGTTCTGCGAGGCCAGTTCTTCCTGGTAGTAACGTTCGGCCAGGTGATGCAGGGGCCACAGTAATGGGGCCAGGCACAGGGCCAACAGGGCCAGGCTGCGCCAGCGGGGACGGCGTGGGGGCGTGGGTTTTGCAATCATCACGTAAAGGCGCCAGAAAAGTCTGCCGCAATTATGCGCTAGTTAAGGCAGCAGTTCCGCCTCTGCCAGTGGCAGGCCGAGCTTGTCCTTGTCCGACAGCACCGGTGGCTGCTGCAGCCCCCAGTCGATGGCCAGCGTCGGGTCATCCCAGCGGATGCAGCGGTCGGCGCCCGGGTTGTAGTAGTCGGTGGTCTTGTAGAGAAACTCGGCCGACTCGCTCATCACCGCAAAGCCATGGGCGAAGCCGGGCGGAATCCACAACTGGCGATGGTTGTCGGCCGACAGCTGCACCGCGACCCATTGGCCGAAGGTTGGCGAGCTCTTGCGCACGTCCACGGCAATATCACGGATTTCCCCCTGCACCACGCGCACCAGCTTGCCTTGGGTGTTTTCCACCTGGTAGTGCAGACCACGCAGCACACCCTTGATGGAGCGCGAGTGGTTGTCCTGAACGAACTCGACATTCACGCCGGTTTGCCGGGCGAACTCACGGGCGTTGAACGCCTCGAAGAAAAAACCACGGCTGTCACTAAAAATCTTTGGCTCGATGATCAGTACTTCAGGGATCGCGGTAGGGATGATGTTCATGGCGGTTCGCTGGCCCGTTCTGCTCATGTATTGACCCTAGCCGGTCTGGCCGTTTTTTCCGCCTTGGGCTTCAACGGCATTCACAAGGGCTGGCTATGGTAGAGGTCGTGCGGCTTTGGTTCTCGGCCAAGGTTGCGTATGTTTCGATTGTTATCGATTTACTAGCGGTATTCGCTCATAGATTTCCCGATTATCGGGCTTCAAATATCGATATA
The DNA here is from genome assembly GCF_000511325.1 of Pseudomonas sp. FGI182. Lineage (NCBI taxonomy): Bacteria > Pseudomonadati > Pseudomonadota > Gammaproteobacteria > Pseudomonadales > Pseudomonadaceae > Pseudomonas > Pseudomonas sp. FGI182. The sequence continues at coordinate 281,327 of NZ_CP007012.1, forward strand.
TATCGGTTATAAATTGACAAACGCCCCAGCACAGTCCGGCTCAGGGCCATCACAGAGGTCAATCATGAAAACCCTCAACTCCACTCCCCGTGCCGATGGTTTCCACATGCCCGCCGAGTGGGCCCCGCAAACCCAGGTGTGGATGGTCTGGCCGGAGCGGCCGGACAACTGGCGCCTGGGCGGCAAGCCGGCGCAGGCTGCCCATGTGACCCTGGCCAAGGCCATTGCCCGCTTCGAGCCGGTAACCGTCGCGGTTTCCGCTGGCCAGTACGAAAATGCCCGTCGCCAGCTCGACCAGCCGAACATCCGCGTGGTCGAGATCAGCAACGACGATGCCTGGGTGCGTGACACCGGCCCGACCTTCGTCATCAACGACCAGGGTGAAGTGCGTGGCGTGGACTGGGGCTTCAATGCCTGGGGCGGCTTTGACGGCGGCCTGTACGCACCGTGGAACCGTGACGAGGAGCTGGCAGCCAAGGTCCTGGAAATGGAGCGCTGCCAGCGCTACCACACCGAAGGTTTCGTGCTCGAGGGCGGCTCGATCCACGTGGACGGCGAAGGCACCGTGATCACCACCGAAGAATGCCTGCTCAATCGCAACCGCAACCCGCACCTGAACCGCGAGCAGATCGAAGCGGTGCTGCGCGACCAGCTGGCGGTGGACACCGTGGTCTGGCTGCCGGATGGCCTGTACAACGACGAGACCGATGGCCACGTCGACAACTTCTGCTGTTACGTGCGCCCGGGCGAAGTGTTACTGGCCTGGACCGATGATTCCAACGACCCCAACTATGCACGCTGCCATGCCGCCATGGAGGTGCTGAAGAACACCCGCGATGCCAAGGGCCGCGAGTTCATCGTGCACAAGATGCCGATCCCGGGCCCGCTGTTCGCCACCGCCGAAGAGTGTGCCGGTGTCGATCAGGTGGCCGGCAGCCAGGAGCGTGACCCGTCGGTGCGCCTGGCCGGCTCGTACGTGAACTTCCTGATCGTCAACGGCGGCATCATCGCGCCAAGCTTCGACGACCCGGCAGATGCCGAGGCCAGAGCGATTCTGGCGAAGATCTTCCCCGACCACGAGGTGGTGATGATCCCAGGTCGCGAGTTGTTGTTGGGCGGTGGCAACATCCACTGCCTGACCCAGCAGCAGCCGGCACCGGTCAAGCGTTGAGCGCACGGTGAATGAAGGGGCCCGTCAGATGACGGGCCTTTTTTGTTTCCGGGGCAGTCCGCAGGCCTGTGCTGGCATATGTTTTGTATTGTTTTCAGTCAGATAGCTCGGCCATGCCGCGCTCTCGGATCTGTAACAATCCTTACGTAGATTAGCCGCTCACGGGCCAGGGAGTACGTGTAGAGATGAACGCAGCAAGTGAGTCGGCTTTGCGCCCATCGGCAGTGAATCACCAATCGCTCAGGCTTGTGGCGAAGTGGTTGAAACACCATGGAAGCATCAGGGTCAGGACGACCGACCCACGACGTCTGCTTGCCGGACGATACCCCCAAGGGCTGATCAGCGAAGCAGAAATGCAGGCGCTGATGGCGGTGTGGCACTGATCGAATCGGTATTACCTGTACCGGCCTCTTCGCGGGCATGCCCGCTCCCACAGGTACTTCACAGGCTTCGAGGCATGTGGTGCCCCTGTGGGAGCGGGCGAGCCCGCGAAGAGGCCGGCACAGGCAATAAAAATCAGAAGCTGTAGCTGCCAGTCACCACCAGGCTACGCGGGTCACCCACCTGGATTTGCGCCGCACTGGTCGCCGAGCTGTAGTAGGTCTTGTCGGTGATATTGCTCAGCGCCGCCCGCACATCCCAGTCCTGCGTGCGGTACCCCGCCAATGCATCCCAGCGGCCATACCCCGGCAGCACCGTGGTGTTCTGGTTGTCCGCATAACGCTCGCCCACCAGCGTCAGGCCGGTTTCGGCGTACCAGCCCAGTTCCGGTTTCCAGGTCACGAACAGGCTGCCGTTGCGCTTGGCCACGTCATTGATGCGGTTGCCTTCCTGGCCGTTGTTGTCCTTGACGATGGTCGCGTCCTGCAGGCCGATACCACCGCGCACGTACCAGTTGCCAACGATGTTGCCGGTGGCGGTCAGCTCGATACCGCGCGAACGCTGCATGCCGCTGAGCAAGATGTTTTCCGGGACAAGCGGGTCGCGGGTGCGGCGGTTGTACAGTTCCAGCTCGTAGATGGCCAGGGTGGTGGTCAGGCGCTGGTCGAGCCAGTCGCTTTTCACGCCGATTTCCTTCTGGCGGGTTTCTTCCGGCTTGGCGTCGTTACCGTTGCCCTTCGCGCCCGGGGTGATGCCGATCAGACCGCCGCCAACCGGCGAGAAGGTCTTGCTCCACGAGGCATAGAACGAATGGTCGCGCCACGGTGTATAGACCACACCCAGGCGTGGGCTGGTGCTGTTGCTGTCCTGTGTTTCGCTCAGGCCATCCTTGTTGGTGGTCTGCACGTCGAACTGGTCGAAGCGTACGCCGGCAAGTACCTGCCACTGATCGTTCAGGCGGATCTGGTCTTGCAGATAAAGGCCGCGGCTATCGACCACGGTATGGTTGTCACTAAACAACGTCATCGGGCCATTGAGCTGCTGGTCGCGGCCGGGCTTGCCCAGGCCCTGCAGCTTCTGGTCGACCGCTTTGTACAGCACCGGGTCGCGCTTCTGGTTGCCGAACTCCAGGCCCAGCAACAGCTTGTGCTCCAGGCCCAGGGTGTCGAAGTCGCCCTCGGCCTCCAGGGTGTTGAACAGGTTGCGGGTGTTCAGGTCCTGCTGCCAGCGCTGGCGGGTCAAGGTGTCGGTGCTGGCGTCGTAGCCCGTGACGTAGGTGTTGTCGAACTCACTGTCGAGCTTGAACAGGCCCAGGGTATGGCGCAGCTGCCAGGTTTCGTTCAGCTGGTAGTTCAGGCGCGAGCGCAGTGACTGGGCGCGGTCGTCGATGTAGTCGCGCTGGGTGTCGCCATAGGTGGTGCTGCGGCTGACATCGGCCGGGCGGCCGTTGACCCCGGGGATGCCACGGTCCGGGGTGCGGTTGTAGCGGCTGTATTCGTATTGCACCAGCCAGTTCAGGTCGGGGGTGACCTGCCAGCTGATCGACGGGGCGAACAGTTGGCGGCTGCCGTCGATGCCGTCGCGGAAGCTGTTGTTGTCCTGGTTGCCCATGTTCAGGCGCAGGCTGACGGTGTCGCTGGGGTCGGCACTGAGGTCGGCATACAGGCTGCGCAGGTCTTCGCTGCCGGCCTGCGCCTCGATGCTCGAGCGGCGGCCGTGCTCCGGCGCCTTGCTCACCCGGTTGACGATACCGCCCTGGCTGCCACGGCCATACAGCACCGCTGCCGGCCCTTTGAGCACTTCGACCCGCTCGATGTTATGCAGGTCGCGGATGTACTGGCTGTCGTCGCGAATGCCGTCCAGGTAGAAGTCGTTGCTGGCTTCGAAGCCGCGGATGCGCACGCTGTCGAAGCGGGTGTCGGCACCGCTGCTGACGTTGGGGATGCCTTCCAGCGCCTTGCCCAGGGTGTTGCTGCCGTAATCCAGCACGTTGACGGTCTTCACCGTGTCGATGGCCTGCGGCACATAACGTACCGGCGTCGAGGTGCGGGTCGCGGTGCTTACCTCCTTGACCCGCGGGTTGTCCTCTTCGCGCTCACTGTCGGCGGTTACCGACAGTTCCGGCAGGGTGGTGGTGGCGGCACTGGTCAGGCTGGCGCCGAACAGCAGCGACAGGCCAAGCGTCAGGGGTGAAAGACGGCAGGGTACAAGCATGGGCACATCCGGATCGAGCAGGTGAAAAAGAGGTGCGGATGGTAATGCTTGTTATTTGCTCTTGCTTGAGTATTTGTAAAGGGTTGTCATTACATCTGTGTCAGTTTGTTACGGTCGCTGCTGCGCCGCGTTTCCGGGTAGGAGCAGCCTTGTGCTGCGAAAGCGCCCTCACCGGAAATTGTCCGTTCGATCAAAAGGCTATTTCCTACACAAGATAAATTGTCCGCTGATTGCGCAAACCTGCATGGAAATGCACCAGACCCACAGGCAATTTTGGTTATATCAACCTGCATTTCACGACTTTTTGACATTTGTAATCGCACACGGCTAGGATTCGGCCAACGCCTGCTGGCCATGATCTTGGCCATGCTGCTGCCAGAGGCCGCCGTGTGATTACCGGCAGGCCTTCCAGTCTGGATCCGCATAGCGTCGAACCTACGAAGGGGCGTTGGTTCCTGGCGTCATATTGCAGAGCGTTTTTGATTAAGAAATAAGGAAAACAACATGTTGAAAACCAGGATCAGCCTGGTCGCCCTGGCGATGATCGCCGCGACCCAGGCACAGGCCAATGATCAGGCCGACAGCAAAGGCTTCATCGAGGACAGCCACGCCAACGTCCTGCTGCGTAACGCCTACATCAATCGTGACAAGAAGCACGGCACCGACGACCAGATCGAATGGGGCCAGGGCGTCATCGCCAACTTCTCCTCCGGCTTCACCCAGGGCACCGTCGGTGTCGGCGTCGATGCATTCGGCCTGTACGCCGTGCGTCTGGACGGCGGCAAGGGCCACAACGGTGGCGCCGGTGTCGACTTCTTCAAGCCTTCGGACTTCAAGGACGAGAACGGCAATGCCAACTCGCCGCACAACCTGGCCCGTGGTGGCGCTGCAGTGAAGTTCCGCATCTCCAACACCGTGCTCAAGTACGGTGACCAGATGCCGGCACTGCCAGTGCTGCAGTACGACGACGCCCGTCTGCTGCCAGAAAGCTTCACCGGTACCCTGATCACCTCCAAAGAGATCCAGGGCCTGGAACTGAACGCCGGCCGCTTCACCCAGGAAGCGCGCAAGAGCGCCGAGCGCCGTGACGGTGGTGGCCTGAAGTCGATCAACGTCCTCGGTGGTAGCTACAAGTTCACCGACAACTTCACCGCTTCGCTGTACACCGCCGACAACGAAGACGTGATGAAGAAGCACTACCTGGGCCTGAACTACGTCTTCCCGATCGCCAACGACCAGTCCCTGACCCTGGACTTCAACGGCTACAAGTCGGACATCGACAACAAGTTCGTCAAGAGCGCCAAACTCAACGGCGACTCCAACACCATCTGGAGCTTGGCAGCTACCTACGCGTTCGGTGCGCACTCGTTCACCATCGCCCACCAGCGCAGCACCGGCAGCACCGGCTACAACTACGGCTGGTACCAGAACGAGGGTGGCGTGGGTGACGGTGGTTCGACCATCTACCTGGCCAACTCGTACTGGTCCGACTTCAACGCCGAAGACGAGCGCTCCTGGCAGCTGGGCTACGGCCTGGACTTCGGTGCCTACGGCATCCCGGGCCTGACCTACAAGCTGGCCTACGTGGTGGGTGACAACATCAACACCCGTAACGTCGACAACCCGCAGGGCTTCGGTGAAGGTAAAGAGCGCGAGATCTTCAACCAGATCCGTTACGTGGTGCAGGACGGCCCGGCCAAGGACCTGTCGATCAAGCTGCGTAGCTCGTTCGTGCGTACCAACAACGCCGTGCAGCAGAACGGTTACAACGACGACGGCAACGAAGTCCGCGTATTCGTCGAGTACCCGATCAGCATCTTCTGATCCTGATCTGATGGCCTAGGGGCTGCTTTGCAGCCCATCGCGACACAAGGCCGCTCCTACATGAGATTGCGTACTCCTGCAGGAGCGGCCTTGTGTCGCGAAAGGGCCGCAAAGCGGCCCCCGGCTTTCACGCCGTCTCCACCACTTCCCTGCGCCGCACCCCAGCAACCTTCACCTCTCCCTCCCCAGTCTCCGGCGCAAAGCTGTCACTACGCGCCATCTGCCACATCCGCGCATAAAACTCGCTTTCAATCGAGCCACTGAGCAATTCGCCCGGCTTGAGGAACGTGTGCAGGTCCGAGAACAGCCCGATTTCGCTGGGGCTGATACGCCGCGCCAGGTGCTTGGGCTTGAGCTCCGAAGGGTGTTCCAGGCCTGCGGCAGCCAACATTTCGGCCAACGTATGCAGCGTGTTGCGGTGGAAGCTGGCCACCCGCTCGGCCTTGTCCGGCACCACCAGCGCGCGCTGGCGCAGCGGGTCTTGCGTGGCCACGCCGGTCGGGCATTTGTTGGTATGGCAGCTCTGCGACTGGATGCAGCCAATGGCGAACATGAAGCCGCGCGCGGAGTTGACCCAGTCCGCCCCGATGGCCAGCACGCTGGCGATGTCGAAGGCGCTGACGATCTTGCCTGCCGCGCCAATGCGGATACTGGCGCGCAGGTTCAGGCCGACCAGGGTGTTGTGCACGAACATCAGGCCCTCGCGCATCGGCACGCCCATGTTGTCGCTGAACTCGCGTGGCGCCGCACCGGTGCCGCCTTCCTTGCCATCGACGACGATGAAGTCCGGAGTGATGCCAGTGGCCAGCATGGCCTTGGCAATGCCCATGAACTCCCAAGGGTGGCCCAGGCAGAATTTGAACCCCACCGGCTTGCCGCCCGACAGCTCGCGCAGGCTGGCAACGAACTGCAGCAACTCGACCGGGGTACGGAAGGCACTGTGCGCCGCCGGCGAGATGCAATCCTCGCCCACGCGCACGCCACGGGTGGCGGCAATTTCGGGGCTGACCTTGTGCCCCGGCAGGATGCCGCCGTGGCCCGGCTTGGCGCCCTGGCTGAGCTTGATCTCGATCATCTTCACCTGCGGCGAGCGCGCCTGCTCGGCGAAGCGCTGTGGGTCGAAGCGGCCGTCCTCGGTGCGGCAGCCGAAGTAGCCACTGCCGATCTCCCAGATCAGGTCACCGCCATGTTCGCGGTGGTACGGGCTGATGCTGCCTTCGCCGGTGTCATGGGCAAAACGGCCCATGCGTGCACCGCGGTTCAGGGCAGCGATGGCGTTGGCACTGAGGGCGCCGAAGCTCATGGCCGAGATATTGAAGATCGATGCCGAGTAGGGCAGGCGGCATTGCGGCCCGCCGATGGCGATGCGGAACGATGCCGGGTCTGGCGTGGCCACTGGCAGCATGGAATGGCTGATGAACTCGAAGCCGGGCTTGTAGGCATCGTTGAGGGTGCCGAAGGCCTTCTCGGCGCTTTCGTTCTTGGCCCGGGCGTAGACCAGCGAACGCTGCGAGCGGGAGAACGGGAGCTTGTCGTCGTCGCCCTCGATCAGGTACTGGCGGATTTCCGGGCGGATGGTTTCGATCAGGTAGCGGATGTTGCCCAGGATCGGGTAGTTGCGGCGCACGGCGTGGTGGCTTTGCCGCAGGTCGTTCAGGCCGACCAGGCTGAGCAGCGCGGTGATCAGTGTCAACGGCCACAGCCAGGCATGCTGGGGTAGCAGCGGCAGGCTGGCGAAGGTGAACAGCAGGCAGAGGGCGAGGCAGGCGTAGCGGCTGGGTAGAGAATGTTTCATGGGTCCATCGCAGGCAGGATGACCGGGCATAGGATAGGCAAAGGCGGGGAGGGGAAAACCTGGGTAATCGGTAAAAGACTGTTACCTGATCGCGTATTTCCAGGCTAATGCGGTCCTTTGTAGGAGCGGCCTTGTGTCGCGAAAGGGCCGCGACGCGGCCCCGGCACTCTTTGCATCAACTCCAGGATCCGGGGCTGCTGCGCAGCCCATCGCGACACAAGGCCGCTCCTACAAGGGGGCGCGTAAAGGCTGATTGGGTAGCAACACGCTGACCCGCAACCCACCCCCCTCGCGGTTCGCCAGCAGCAACTCGCCCCCATGGCTGGCAGCAATCCGCTGGGCGATGCTCAACCCCAGCCCATACCCCCCGGACGCCTGGTTGCGCGACCCTTCACCACGCACGAACGGGTCGATGATGGTCGCCAGCAGGCCCGGAGCAATCCCCGGGCCGCGGTCATCGATATGGATGAACACCCCCGTGGTCGCCTGTTCCAGCGTGACCGAAACCTCCTTGGCATAACGCAACGCATTGACCAGCAGGTTCTGCAGGCAGCGCTGCAGCAGCAGGGCATCGACCCGCAGGCTACCCGCCTGGCCATGCACCGGCAGTGGCTCTTCGGCGGTGGCCAACTCCGCGCACTGGCGCACCACCAGCCGGTCCAGGTCTACCTGCTGCAAGTTCTGTTGCTCCCCCGCGCGCAGGTAATCGAGCACCTGGCCGATCATGTTGTCCATCTGCGCAATGTTCTGCCGCAGGCGCTGCCGGTTTTCGTCGTCCGGCAGGCGCTCCAGGCGCAGGCGCATGCGCGTCAGCGGGGTGCGCAGGTCGTGGGACACGGCGGCCAGGAAGTAGGCCTTGTCGTTGACCATCGCGATCAGCCGCTGCTGCATGGCGTTGAAGGCCTGGGCCGCCTGGCGCACTTCCTCCGGGCCATCCAGCGCCAAGGGCGGCTGCTCGAGGTTGCTGCCCAGGCCGCGCGCGGCATCGGCCAGGCGCCGCAGCGGGCGCAGGCACAGGCGCACGGCTATCAGGCACACCAGCAACACCGCGACGATGCGCAGCGCGTACACCCGCAACAGGTAATCGCTGATCAGCACCCAGGCCGACTCACCGCTCCAGCCTTGCAGTTCCTGGCCCTCGATGGTCAGCCAGTACCCATCGGCCAACGGCACCGCGAACTGCAAATGCGCCTGGGCCGTGCGCAGGCCGAACAGGCTGCGCCAGACGATCGGCTGGCCCTGTTCGTCGGTCAGCTGCACCTTCATCAGGCGCACGTCCTGGGCATGCCCCAACTCGTACTCGAGGGCCTGGTGCAGCAATAGCTCGACACGCCTGCGCCCGCGGCGCTCGTCCTGCACCGGCGTGGGCAGGGCTTCGCTGCAACGCAGTTGGTAATGCGCTGGCGCCTGCAGTGCACCGGCACGGCAGTCGGCCTGGGCGATCAACGGCGCGCTGCGTGCGGCAATCAGCCGGACAGGGGCCTCGAGAACCTGGGCAAAACGCACATCGAACCAGATGCTGCTGGACATCAACTGGATCAGCACGGTGCCGCTGACCATGATCAGCAGCAACTGGCCGAACAACGTGCGTGGCCACAGCCGGCGCAGCCAGCGCATGTCAGGTATCGGCCCCGTTGGCGGCGATGCTCAGCAAATAGCCTTCGTTGCGGATAGTGAGAATTTGCGCGGCACCCGCCGGCGCGTGGCGCAGGTGCTGGCGCAGGCGGCTGACGCACATGTCCACCGAACGGTCGTCGGGCAGGTGGTCGCGGCCGAATGCACTGCGCGTCAGCTGGTCGCGGGACACCACGCGGTTGTTGGCTTCCAGCAGTTCGCGCAGTACCCGGTAGTCGGAGCGGGGCAGGGTCAGGGTCTCGCCATCGGGGCGGGTGAGCAGGCGCTTCACGTGTTCCAGGCGGAAGCCGGCGAACAGCTGGGCATCTTCTACCGGCTCTTCGGCGGGGGCATCCAGGCGTTGCGGACGACGCAGCACGGCCTTGATCCGGGCGATCAGCTCGCGTGGCTCGAAGGGCTTGGCCAGGTAGTCATCGGCACCCACCTCCAGGCCGATGATGCGGTCCAGCGTGCTGCCCTTGGCCGACAGCATGATCACCGCCAGCCCCGGCGTGGCTTGCAGCTGGCGGCACAGGCTCAGGCCGTCTTCGCCCGGCAGCATCAGGTCCAGCACCACCAGTTCCACCTTGTGCCTGGCCAGTTGTTCGCGCATCTGCTCGCCGTCAGCCGCTGCCAGCACGTTATAGCCGGCATCTGTCAGGTAATCACAAAGAAGTTCGCGGATCTCGTCGTCATCGTCGACAACAAGCAAAGTTGTGCTCATGCAGAAAAACACCTGTTCGGTGAGGGCCGGTGGCGCTCGTTACGTTCGATTACATCCCCGTACAAGCCGGATCTGGAGCCCGGGGGGCCGATCCCTAGAATCCTAACAAAAAATCATCTGCAAATACGAAGCCTTCCCAAATGAACTCCGAGAGCACCCCGAACGCCTTCCCCTCCATCAGCCGAGGCGGCACGCGCCTCAAACCGCTGGCCCTGTTCATTGCCGTGGCCGTCAGCGGTGGCGCGATAGCTGCCGACAGCAAGCCGCTGGAACTGGAGGCCACGCAGATCGAAGACAGCGCCCTGCTGCCTGCCGACGAAGCCGGCCAGCTGGGTTACACGGTCGAAAGCACCCGCAGCTCCACCGGCCTGGCCCTGACGCCGCGCCAGACGCCGCAGTCGGTCACCACCATTACCCGCCAGCAGATGGATGACCGCGACATCCACACCATCGAGCAAGCGCTGGAAACCACCCCAGGCGTGACCGCGAGCAAGTCCGAAGTGGGCGGGCGTACCGACTACCGTGCCCGTGGTTACTCGATCAGCAACTGGAAGGTCGATGGCCTGCAGTTCCAGGGCGGCTCCGACTTCAGTGGCGGCGGCAACGCACTGAACATGGACCTGTACGAGCGCATCGACATCGTGCGCGGCGCCAACGGCCTGCTGGGCGGTACCGGCGACCCGTCGGCCACCGTCAACCTGATCCGCAAGGCACCGACCAGGACGTTCGGCGGTAGCGCCTATGCCACCTACGGCAGCTGGGACAAGCGCCGCCTGGGCGCCGACCTCAACCTGCCGCTGTCCGAAGACGGCCGCCTGCGTTCGCGCTTCGTGATGACCCAGCAGGACGCCAACTCATTCCGCGACAACCAGTCCGAGCGCTCCCGCGCCGCGCTGGCCAACTTCGAGTTCGACCTGGACGACGCCACCACCCTCGGCGCCGGCTACCAGTACGAGTACAACAAGATTGTTGGCGGTGGCTGGGGTGCGAACATCCCGATCTGGTACAGCGATGGCAGCAAGACCGACCTGCCGCGCAGCACCAACGTGGTACCCAGCTGGAGCTTTGGCGAGTACACCACCCGCACCGCGTTCGGCTCGCTGGAGCACCGCTTCGACAACGACTGGACGCTGAACCTGAAAGCCGCCCAGAGCACCGCCGAAACCCTCAACCACCGCGGCCTGGCCAAGGTCAACTCGGCGGGCCGTGGCAGCTACGGCGGCTATTGGGACCAGGATGGCAGCGGTGCCGTGCTCAACGGCTTGCACAGCTCCACCGACACCACCCAACAGTCGGCGCAGGTCGACCTGTCCGGCCCGTTCCAGCTGTTCGGCCGTACCCACCAGGCGATGGTTGGCTACAACGACAGCCGCACCGTGGCTTGGTCGCCGGAATACACCTGCACCATGGTTGGCGACGGCATGGCCAGTGCGCCTGCGCTGGGTTGCCAGTTCCGCGCCAACAACGGCTTCCCGCTGACCGACTGGCGCAATGGCGTGGATGACGACTACAACATCAGCGCCTCGCGCACCGGCCGCCACAGCAAGACCACCACCCGCCTGCAGGGCATGTACGCGGCAACCCGCCTGAGCATCACCGACCCACTTTCGGTCATCCTCGGCGTGCGCACCAGCAACTACTCGGCCACCACCCGCAGCGTGGCTGGCGCACGTACCAGCCAGGAAGAGAACGGCATCGTCACCCCGTACCTGGGCGCCGTGTACGACCTCAACGACAACTACTCGCTGTATGCCAGCTACACCGACATCTTCACCCCGCAAACCGCTGAAACCAGTAGCGGCAGCAAGGTCGAGCCGATTCGCGGGCAGAGCTACGAGACGGGAATCAAGGGTGAGTGGTTCGATGGCCGCCTGAACGCCTCGGCGGCGTACTTCCGCACCAAGCAGGAAAACAAGGCAGTGCTCGACGGCGACCTCACCACCCCGACCGGTAGTGACGCCTACAAGGCCGGTTCCGGCCAGGAAACCGACGGTATCGACCTGGAAATCGCCGGCGCCCTGACCCCCAGCTGGAACCTGTATGCCGGCTACACCTACCTGCACTTCCGCCGCGTCGACAGCGACGGCCGCAGCGACCCATCGCACCTGTTCAAGGCCTCGACCACCTACCGCCTTTCCGGCCCGCTCGACCGCCTGACCCTGGGCGCCGGGGTGACTGCGCAGAGCAACATCCGCGCAATCTCCAGCCCGGCGGGCCAGCCGAGCAATGGTGTGAGCAACGGTGCCACTGATGTGAATTGGTCCGGTTATGCCATCTGGAATGCCATGGCCAAGTACCAGCTGACCGACGACACCAGCGTCAGCCTTAACGCCAATAACCTGTTCGACAAGCACTACTACACCCGCTACGGGTTCTATGCCGGGGCGATTTATGGTGACCCACGCAACCTGTCGCTGACGGTCAGCACAGCGTTCTGATCTGGCTGGCGCAGCCAGGTGTAGGAGCGGCCTTGTGTCGCGAAAGGGCTGCGCAGCAGCCCCAGAATTTCGGCGTAAATGCACAAGTTGCCGGGGCTGCTGCGCAGCCCTTTCGCGACACAAGGCCGCTCCTACAAGGGACTGCGTAAAGCTCACTTGGGCCTTGTGTCCTGCTCTTGTTCAATCGGCTTCTCCAGCCGGTCCTCGAAACTGTCCCAGTCCTCACCAAACAGTTCCACCGGGTGCATGGTCCGACTCGCCCCATTGCCACAGGCCAGTGACTTGGCCGGGCAGTACAGGTCGCAGCCCCAGCAGATGCGCTCCGGGTGGCTGGGGTTTGTGGGGAATTTCTTGGCCATGGTCAGCTTCCCTCAGGACTATGTGCCCAACCTATACCTCGGCCCGCTACTCAGCTTGATCGACATCAATATCCAGGTGACCCTCAGCGGAGCGTATATTCCGGATCCAGATATCTGCTTTACAGATATCTGGATCCGGAATAATCTGTAGGCACCTTGGTACGCCGGGACAACACAATGCGGGTGATAACGAAAGCGGCGGTTACCAAAGCCATCGAAGCTCACGCCCAGTGGAAAGCCCCCCTGAGCCTGTGGCTCACGACCTTTGATAGGGCGACGCTGCGCTTCGAGTCTTTTGAGCAGCTAAGGAATACGTGGTCTACCGCCTTTAGCTGGAACGTTGACCGCATTCCTTGTTCAAAACTCAGGCCCTCCAGCCGAAAAGGGCCGCTTGATGTCTATGTGTTCGATATCAAGAAAAACGAATGCCGTCTGATCGCATGGCTCAACACACGAACGGGCACCCTCTATATCAAAGCCATTCTGTCGCACGCGGAGTACGACAAGTGGTGCAAGAGCGATGTCAGGTAGCCGCCTGGCACTTGCCCAAAACCTACCGATTCGACAGGTGACAACCATGAAGCGGGATAAAATCGAAGCCAATGGACTAGATGCCTTCATCGCTAATATCTCACCCATGCTGGATGGCCTGAACGCCCAGATGGCAACCATGGCCCAGCTTCTTGCTGCCTGCCATGACCCTATCAAGGACGATGCAGAGCTCCAGGCGCGGATGGCATTGATCGATGAGCTCTACTCGCATGCCGACAGCGAAAGTCACGCAGCAGCGCGCTTTGCGGAGATGGTGGCGGATCGTGTCTACGAGTATGAGAGTGAGTCGGTACTCGTGCCGTTTGCGAGCCAGGCCGAAGCGTTGGCCTTCCTGCTGTCGGACAGGGGCGTGAAGCAGAAGGACCTTGCCTCGATAGCAACTCAGAGCGCGGTTTCAGAGATTTTGAACAACAAGCGGAAGATGACGGTTGCCCAGATAAAGGGCTTTGCTGAGTTTTTCAGCGTACCGGTTGAGTTTTTCATGCATGGGGTGGTTTGAAATTGGTAGGGGCGCTGGGATCGCTGGGCACAGAAGGCAAAAAAGGCTCACCTTTCGGTGAGCTTTTTTTGATACGGCGCCAGGAGTCAAAAATATTCATGACTACATGATTTATAAGCGTGATCCGTTCATATCTTTCACATGCGAACGCTGCTCGTGACTCGTGGAGGCCTTTAAGATTCTGTGTATGAAGGATGTCCCGCGCCGGGCGGAGACTTCCTGCAAAACGTTCAAGTAGCTTTCATTTGGCGCAATCAAGTTGCGGCTACCCAGAGGCGACACCTGATCCGCCAATGCAAGCGCATCAAGTACGTAGTCATCAACCGAAATCCAACGTGGCGCCGAGGTGCCGGAGCGGCCACCTTTCGTACCGTGTTGGATAGATCAGTGGTGAGGGGGACGCGTTGCCAACTGGGAATAGCCGTTCGGCAGATGATGGGCATCTACGAAGTGCCGGGTTTGCAGGTCTAGTACCAGGCTCATCAGGCTGGATACGGGCTCAGCCACGCCCCAGGTAGCAGCAACCTTGTCGTAACGGTTTACCGCTTGCGCCTTTTCTACCTGTTTGCCATTCAGATCTTGAGCCAGGTCCTTCCAGCGGGTGACCAGCTTCTTCATTTGCTCGGCTTGTTCCGGCTTCATGCATGGAAAACGGCGAAGCCGGTCAACCAGATACATCAGGCGCCGCTTCCTTACGGGGGCGAGCCTTGGCATGCTCAAGCGATTTTCCAGTGCTTCGCGCATATCCTCGTTTCTATACCAGAAGAGGAGAGCGAAAGTCTCGGCAACGGCCTTGTCGAGCTTGTCCAGCGAGGTTTTTGTAGCTTGAACGACCAGGTGCTCAAGTGCCTGACGGGCATGTTGATCAGAGGGGGGGGCATGTCAGAGGACACAAGCGCCCAGAGTTTTTCTAGCGAGTAATCGAGCGGGGAGGTGTCGCAATGGGCCCCATGCGCCGTATTCGAGGGCACAGTCATCGCCTCACTGGTATCACTGGCCCCACTCTCGCGCTTCATCGAGAATCAATCATTTGCAAGCTCGGATTTTCGGGATTGGGTTACGTTCAGCCTGACCGCAGCATCATGCTGCTTGAGGCCCATTTTCTTGATGCAGTCCGTGATGAAAATGGACAGGTCCATTTTCAAGGCCATTTTGCTGGCTGTGTCTGCATCGTGGGTGGCGTGGAAAGGGCTTTCGTGGAATTGAAGCGCCATCGGCTTGCCTCAGCGGGAATATCTAAAATTTACGATAAAGCGTGGCGGGGCCAGGTGGGCGAGTCAAAGCGTTTATGTTGGAAGACGTGTCTGGTCTCTGGCTGCGCTCTTCTTTGGAATCGCTGGGGGCCGCTGCGCAGCCCATCGCAGGCAAGCCAGCTCCTACACCGAGCGCATCGACCTCAAGGCCGAGGCTGATGTGGTTGGGCGACCCTGAAAACAAAAAAGGCCCACCTTTCGGTGAGCCTTTTTTGATACTGCGTATGGTGCGGCACCAGGAGTCGAATTACATCATAAGATATTGTTTTTTATGATTTTTTAAAATATGTGAAACTCTTCTATCCCTAAGATTACCCTCTCATGAGCATTAGACCAGTTTAAAAAATCTAAAAGGTGGGCAGAGGAGGTCGTCTACAGCGGACGCTAATGACATAAGCTTCCCCTTCGGCACTGTTCCCAAGTCCTACTGATTGGGATTATTTTCATTACTATCAAATGACACGGACGCTCTTCTATGGCACCGCAAAGAAACCATGGCGATACCGGAGTTGACGACGCTGTGGCAGATGAGAGTGGAGGAGGTGCCGCCTCACTCGCCGGTTACGAGTATCAGATTGACGTTTCGGTATGGCTAGCGCTCGACTTGATTCTGATCTCGCGGCAGGCTGAAGACCTCGTTCTGGAGCCTGCAAGCCAGGAAGATTTGGAGGCCACGCTTACTGATCCAGAGCCTGGGCGGCTCGTTAGTCGTGTGCCAATGACGGGTTATACGCTTATCGTTCAAGCGAAGCGTCGCGGGGGGGATGCCTGGACTCCTACAACGCTCAAGACCCTGCTCGAACACGGTAGTGACCAACGGATATCGGCTGCAGATCGGCTCAAGGACGCCAACTCCCGGTATCTTCTAGTCACCAGTGCCGGTGTCAATGGCGATGCGCAAAAACTCAAACGGCGGCGAGCAGGAACGTGGCCCAAGCCCAGCGCGCTGCCGCGAGTCATCGCCGATGGTATCGGTCATGACATCTCTGGTCGCCTGTCAGTCATCGCGAATCAGGACGACGAGCGCCTGCGCGGGGATATTGATCGCCTGCTCACCGAGGGCTGCCGTGTACCCAATTCTCAGCTGGGTGCGTGCCGCACCAGGCTACGCGAGGACGCGCGTGCACGTATCGCTCGGGCGGGTGGAGGTCGCTGGAGTCGTGCGGAACTCGAAGCGGTTATCCGTATACACGAAGGTTATCTAGCCAGCTCACCCGAGCTCGAACATTACGTCCATCCTAACAACTGGGGCGATCTGCAAGCCGCAATGAAAAAGGGATCTGCTGCGATCATCATCGGCCAGTCCGGCACGGGGAAAACGCTCGCGACCCAGATGCTTTACGATGAGTTACGCAAGGAAAACCCTGGTTTGACGCGTGTATTAATCAGGCTCGGACCCTCCCAACTACGCGACGATACGACCCCCCCGCCCGTCCTCTATGACATTGAGGATCCATGGGGACGATTCGATTTCGACCCGGACAGCCGTCCATGGAATGATCAGTTGGGGGATTTCCTCGCTGCCGCTAGACCCGACCGAATGATCATCGCTACTTCGAGACTGGACGTGGCATATGCTTCAGGTGCTTTCGGAACGATTAAACCTTGGGTCGTTGGGCTGGAAGCCGAGAATTATGGTAAAGCGGAGCGACATCGCCTCTACAGCAGTCGGATCGACAGCTTGCCGCGCGATATGCAGACTCTTGCTCGTACGTCCGAGAACTTAGTGCTCGAAAGGCTGGCGACACCGCTTGAGATCCAGAAATTCTTCGATGCGATGCGTACGCAGGATCGCGATGGCCTCAAAAATCCACCTGGTTTTGTGACTGCAGCCATCGATCATGCGCACCAGAATTCGATCGAGCAGACTGTCATTGAACAGATTGAGAAGAGGGATGACGTTTGCGCTGCGGCTATTATCTGGGCACTTCTCGCCGCGAACGATAAGGTTACACGCACGCTACTTCGCGAGATCGAGGATGGCCTAGCCGACATGGATACGGCGATGGAGGACGATGTGTCCCCTCTTGTTGATTTCTTCGTCGCCGCACGCAATCTGCGCCAGAATGGCGGAGGAATCATTACCTATTACCATCCGCGCGTCGAAGCGGGTATTACGCGAACGCTCAAGAAACATCGGCAAGTCGTCCGCAAAACACTGCGCCGACTGATCGAGCTTCTTGTTTCAGAGTTGGGACCAGGCGCTGAGTGGGGCGCGGGCGCTGCCGCGCGCATGCTTGCACGCACGCGCGAGCAGTTCGGGGTTAAGCCAAGTAATGATGTCGTTGCCAAGATTGATGCCTGGCTGGAAGCGAAGCTTGCCAAAGGCGGAAAGGAGTTCAATGCTCATCTTGAACTTGCTGCTCGCTCTGGTTCTGTAGCAAGCAACGGTGCCGAAATGGCTCGTTTTTTACTGCATCGTCCCGATAAAACCTTTCCGGGCCTGGATACTTGGGGAGATCCAGAGCGGAGCTCTGAGTGGTATCATATGCGTGCGAGCGCTCCTTCGACTAAACCGCTCATTGAGTCTTTCATTCGGATGATTTTGCCGAAAGATCGTGCTTATTACCCTACGTCGTTTGTGGATGACCTTGGTCGACTTTCTTCTGGGTTGGAGGAAGCATTTTTCGATGCGGCATGCGTGGTTGTCCACCATGGTTGCATTGCCACCGACAATGTCATCGCGCACGGGGCGCTAAATGATATATGTCGCTTCGAAGCGGTTATAGATATGGCTGTCGACGTGCTAACTCCGAGGGAAAAGGATTTACAGGAAAGGGCCGAAACGCGCCTCGACATTATCAACGATGTTTACAGCGATGACTATGCACAGCATCTCATGGAAGATGACCACGGTTACACCGCCAGCGAGTTCTTAAAGGTCTATATTGAGCGCGTGCGCAAGGAAAAAGGCTGGCAACATATTGTCCAACACCCGCACAACAATCAGCTGCGATGCTATTGGCTCCGTGCTCTTGCTGAAGAGGCACGCGAAGGTCGGGTTGATGCTGTCGAGTTCGCGGGTGCGTTTCAGTCAGGTTATGGTACTAAGGATGAGGAGGATCTTTGGCTAGCACTCCTAAAAGGGTGGGAACCTAAATATGGTGGGGCGCTCGAGACTCGAGTGCGTCAAGGGGCATCAGACGTTAGCATCGAGCGTGCAGCGCTTGCTTGCTTGATTAAGTATGATCTCGATGCTTTTTCCTCGATTGTGGTTGACCTTGTCGAGCAAGGGATGGAAGGACGCTTGGTCGAGATCAGTCGCGGAATCGCTTATCTCAGTCGCGGTCGCGTACTCGACGGTGAGAAGTATACGAATGTTGCTGAAGTCGCCGCTGCGCGGTTACCTCAGCCTTTCGGTGAGATTTGCAGCGCTGAGATCGCTTTGGTCGACAAAGAACTCCCTCTACTATCTGATGTCGCGCAGCAAGCTCTCGCAGCGATTCTCAATGCGGGTGATCAGGTGCGCGCGCTCCGGCTTGAGCTTGACGCGAGCATAACGCTTCCGGTTGAGGACGACATTCGCTGGGCGCTTGAATTTAGCGATGACTCCCATACCGTCGTTTTAGCAGTGGAGGCCGCGATCCGTCATGGGTTGACCGAAGAGGTGGAAGCGGCGCTTGATCACCGTTTCGCCCATGCTGTCGCTCGCGCAATTACGGCGCGCGCTGCCTCAGTCGCCACGCCGTTGCCTGAGCGTTTGCTGGCCTTTGCCACTCACCGCGCAAGCCCTGTCCGAAAGGCGCTTGTAGATGCTCTCAGAACTAAGCCGGATCCCGCACACCAGACGGCATTGATCTGCCTTGCAGGCGACCAATGGTCTAAACAAACGATGCACCACGGTAACGATACTGACGATTATCCGATCGCGCAGGCAGCAATCGCCTCGCTCCTGGATTTTAGCCTCCTTGACGACCAAGACCAAGAAGACCTATTTGCCATTGCGATCGACACTTCGGATCCAGAAGTACGAGATGACATCTTCCTGTTGCTAGCGAAATCCGGCGTGACGATGCAAAAAAAGCTTTTTGACCTTGCGGTACAACGGCGCCGGATACGGCCACGGATACGGTCATCTGCTGCTTATGCGCTTCTTCTTACTGGAGAGCAGCTTGATCAGCAGTTAGTCGACGAAATATCGGCACGACACATCACCACTTGCTATGAGCCGGTGTCAGGTGTTCTCTCCGTGCTTCTGGGCGCGCGTGGAGCTATTCCCACTGTAAAAGCGGTGGCGGAAGAAATCGCAACCGACTCCATGCGTCGAGTCCTTTTGCTACTCGTGGCTTGGTCTCTCAATGACCGTAGTCAACTAGTAGCCCAGGAGATAGCGCAGCTGCTACCAGCAGCTCACAAGGCCGTAGCTTGGGCATTGGGGACCATGGCCACAAAAATTGACGACGCGACAATTGCTGATCTTGGAGATCCGGCAACCTGCGCTGAAGTTCTAAGATACATGGAGTTGAAAGGGAACTGATTGATTTGTTCTGGTTTATTTTTAGCTATAGCCGGATGATGGTGCAGAGGCAATTCTTGATCCTTGCATAGAGCAAAGCCGCCCGTAGGCGGCTTCAATAAAAACGCAGTTGAGTTTGCTTCACCGTCTGCGCCGGATCCAAAGTCCTGACAACTCTCACTGATGAAGAATCGATTTTTAAGCTGGAGCCAGTCTCTACCTTAAAAAGTAACTACCAGCGCTTAAGAATGGTCGGGGGGAATCCCCTGGAGAAGGTGCGCCGACTCAAGTTCTACGAGACGGAAATGGCGTACACGAAGAAAGGCGAGATACCGTCTCTGCTCAGTGCTTTGGACGGGATCTCGGGCAAGGCAGGGGGGCGAGGGCGTGCCTGGCAACCGGCGCCCGTTGGTCTGAGGCTGAAGGGTTGACAGCGAAGCAGGTCCGGGGCAACGGGTCAGCTACCACCGGAACAAGAACTCCAAAAGCAGAGTGGTGCCGATTATTCTCCGAGATAGTGTGGAGGTTTGGTGTCCTCTTTACTTGTGGCAAAATGCCATCCATGAGCTATATTAGGTCATTTGTTCCGCCAAAATGGGCTGTTCATGAAGGTCGCATCTATTCTAGTAAGTACGTGAGTCAAGCCTGCACGCGGGGCTCCCGACATTGATAAATTGGAAAATTAGGTTCTAAGTTTTTCTCGAAATGGATGTATGAGATAAAGTATGAAAATAACTAAAATTTCTGCTGTTAATTTCCGGGCACTCCAGAATGTGACACTCGATCTGCGGGATAGTCTATCGCTGCTTATTGGTAGGAATAATAGCGGCAAAACTTCATTGCTTGTATTGTTTGAGAAGTTTTATGAGCCTGGGATGTCGTTCAATTATCATGATTTTCCGTTAGCGGTGCGTAAAGATTTAGCGGCAATTGACCACAAAACTGATGTATTGCCGTTATCGATAAGCATGAAGGTCGAGATTGAATATATTGAAACAGATAGTTTAAGGCATCTGTCAGAGTTTATGTTGGATCTTGATAGTAGCAATAACAATGTAAAAATTTTGTTTGAGTGTGTTGTAAATAAGGACTTGTTGCTGAGGGATATTGAGCAGTTCGATGGGGAGCGAGAAAGGTTTTTGAGAAAAAACCTGGATAAGTATTTGCAGGTCAACGTATACGCATATGCCGATGAAGAAGATCTTTTACTTGAAAACCGAAGTAGGTTAGTAAAAAAAGAAATAGCCACGGTTAGAGATCTGATAAACTTTCAGATAATTCATGCTAGACGAGATGTTGCTAGTAGCGAGGGCGGAAAGAAAATGCTCTCTAAGTTGACTACGCAATATTTCAATAAAGCAAACAAGAATGTAACAGATTTCGATCCGATCAATAACTTGCTTCTTAAAATCGATGAGAGCCTTGAAAGTAGCTATAAGGATTTCTTCGAGCCTTTCCTGAAAACCTCAAAGGCATTCCTGGGGATTGAAGATATTAAGGTCGTATCTAATCTCGAGTCCAATGAAGTGCTGGAGAATAGTTCTCAAGTAGTTTACGGGGATCGCTCTGAGTATCTTCCGGAAACATTCAACGGCCTAGGGCATATGAATATTCTTTATCTCTTGTTAAGCGTAGAGATTAAGAAGGAGTCATTTGCCAAGACAGGTAAAAATATAAATCTTTTGTTCATAGAGGAGCCTGAGGCGCATACGCACCCTCAGATGCAATATGTTTTTGCTAATCAAATAAAAAGCATATTGAACGAGATTGAGAATATTCAGGCGGTAATCACTACTCATTCGTCTCACATTGTATCTCAATGCGATTTCAAAGACATTAGATATTTGCAGAACTTAGATGGCTGTACAAAGGTGAAGAATTTCTATTCGGAATTGAAAGCCAAATATGGTAAAGACGAAGATTCATTTAAGTTTCTAGAGCAGTATCTGACCCTGAACTCTTGTGAGCTTTTCTTTGCAAGCAAGGTTATATTTATTGAGGGGGTTACGGAGCGAATGTTGTGGCCGTACTTCGTGGAGTTGTTTGATAAATCGAAAAATCAAAGTAAGGATCATATTTCGTTGTTCTCCCAGAATGTCACAATTCTGGAAGTCGGTGCTAATGCTAAGGCATTCAAGCATTTCCTTGATTTTTTAGAAATTAAGACTCTGGTCATAACTGATATCGATACAACGAAAAAGACTGTTGATACTTCCAAGGTAAAACCAAAAACTATCTATCCATCATTTAAAGTTTTAGGTGCGGATCATACCAGTAACGCTACGCTGAAACACTATTATGAAGCGCCCGACTTCTCTGAAGAGGCTAAGTTTTCAAGCTGGTTTGAAAAGTTAGTCGAACACAAACTTAAGCATTCGTACCCGAAAATCCATATTGCTTATCAGAAACAAGAAGAAGGGTACCACGCTAGGAGTTTTGAGGATGCCTTTGTGCACCTAAATAGGGACGTAATAAAAAAGAAAATCGATAAAATAAATGGGCTAAAAAATACACACGAATTTGATGGCGCGCTTGATGCGTATGATCTGATTGAAAAAGTTTTAGATAAGAAGTCAGCGTTCGCTTCTTCTCTATTGTACCTAGCACTGACAGATGATGAAGTCACTTGGCGTATACCTGCTTATATCGTGGAGGCATTAGAATGGATATCGGAATGACTCCCCTTGAGAGTATCGTATCTTGCTTGGAAAGAGGTGAAAGCTTTGTCCTGCAAGGAGGCGCTGGAAGTGGGAAAACTGAAACCCTGAAAACTTTGTTGGATCATATATCTAAACATATGCCGGAAAAAAGAGTGGCATGTATAACTCACACAAATTTGGCTGCAGATGAAATTAAGGCTCGCGCAGGAGAGTTGCACGCTATTAGCACGATTCATTCGTTTCTCAACGGGATTATCAACTCCTTTCGCATAGATTTGCATAAAGTAATACATGAGCTTTTCCTATTGACAGAATTTAGAGTAGGGCAAGCCATGGAAGACGAAAAGGAGTATAAGAAACGCGAGCATGAACGTTATAAAAAGGCCTACGGAAAATATGCAGATAAGGCATACCACATCCTCAAGATTAAAGAGGACAAGGTCTTGGGGAAGCCAATGTATGACAAAGATCCGCAAGCGGCAAATGCTGTATTAAATGAGAAAATAAAGCAGCTTAACATAAGTGTGCTTGAACACATTAAGAAAACCTCACCTCAAAAGGTTCGTTATAACGAAACTGCATTCGATAGCTTTCGCGATCTAAGCTTTGGTCATGACGGGCTTGTTAAGTTATCTGTCTCGTTGATGTGTGAAAGAAAAAAATTAAGAAAAATATTGGCCGATAAGTATGATTATATATTCGTCGATGAGTATCAAGATACTTCTCCTGATATAGTCAAGGCGTTTCTTGATTTTGTGGTAAAAGATCAAGATATAGTATTTGGGTTCTTTGGTGACTCGATGCAGGGTATATATGAGGATGGTGTCGGAGACTTAGATTGTTATGTACAAGCAAAAGCGATAAAAAAAATAAACAAAGAGGATAATTACAGATGCTCGGAGCAGGTAGTCAAGATCATTAACAACCTCAGGGACGATGAACTGGAACAAAATGTTGCATTCAAAACTCGGGAGAATGGAGATTTAGAAACACTGGCGGACCGCCAGGGTAGGGTCAAGCTCGTTTATTCAGTTTGCGACGATAAGCCTACCCAGCACAGTCCACGCGAAGACAAGGAGTTATACCTTAAAAAGCTTAATAAATTGATTGAAGTGGCGCGTGGTATCGATAGCTATAAAATGTTGATGCTGACAAATAAGGCTGTTGCTTCTGAGGCGGGGTTCAGTCAATTGTATGAGATATTTAACTCCAGGTTTGGACAGGCAACAAATGAGAATTTAGAAAAATTGTTGGCAATATGCCATTTTGCTGAGTTATATGAGCTGTACGAAGATTATGAAAATAAAAGATATGCAAAGGTCATCCGTTTCGTAAAAAAATCTGGCTTCGTGTTGGATTCGGTTTTTCACAAAGATGAATTGTTGGCCGCGTTCAAAGGTGTTTTTGAATTGAACTCTCCAGCGCATCTTGCAATACATGAAGCGTTTAAATTGAAGCTGCTGAAGCAGTCGGATTCATATGAACGGTTCATGAGAAGAAGAGAAGAATTTTTCGAAGGTATTAAGGGGAATCCAAGATACGCCGCTTTCAAAGATCAATATGTATCCGGGTTTGATAGCCTTAGCAAGTTAAGTAAAACTGGATTTGATATTGATGAGTATGAGTTTGGAGATTTAGAGCGTGATGTAAGGCGAGAGCTGTTTTATAATGAATATTTTGGAGGGAAAATAACCCTGGGCGAAGTGTTTAAGTACTATGATTATTTGTCGGAGAAAACTAATTTCATAACTATGCACAAAACGAAAGGTTCGGGGATCGAAAACGTTTTGGTGGTAGCAGATGAGTTTTTTTGGAGGGATTATAAGTTTGGTAATGTTTTTTCGCAGGGGAATGTAACTTCCGAGAATAGAAAGATTATGTATGTTGCGTGCTCTAGAGCTATCAAGAATTTGACGTGTGTGCGGATAATGAGCACTGAAGAATCCTCAAGTATTAAAGATTATTTCAATGAGATAGAATATGTGCATTTGGATTGATTTTCACGGGGATATTTAGCTTCCCGCTTAAGTATATCGGATTTGCTGGATGTTTGGATTTCGTTGCGAAGGCAGCCAAGCCTTGCTCTGTATTGATAGTGTTGTGCATATATGGCTTTTAGATTTGTGTGGGTGATTGCTAGCTTAGCTGCCAAGCACCCACTTTTTGTCTAGTCGCCGGATGAGTAGATTCAACGTCAGTGAATAGTAATACTTCGTCGCACTACTATGCTCTGCCAAATGGTACTGAATGAACCAATCCAAATGCTTCCTTCGCCAACACCAAGGTGTTTCCTGCTTCCAGCGATCTGCGATAGCTGCCTGAATAATTTTCGCCTGCCGCAAATGACGCTTTCGCGTTGCGTACGACCCTGTCAGCACCGCAGCCAAGAATAGCTCCATGTCGAATTGCTTCTTCATATACGCCCTCCAATGTACGCGGCGACCACGTCGATCCGACCGTGCCCCAGCTCGTAGCAGATTTGCCTCCGAGCCTCACAATCAAGGTCTCTGTCAACCTGGCAGCATTGGCCTCCGTTGATAGGCGCGCGGTGTTGAGTGATTTGCTCATAGCGCTCACATGCATACGCCGCACGGAGCTCATGGAAGCCTCTGAGGTTGTGTGCATGCAGGATGGCCCGCGCAGGTCGAATGATTTCTTGCAGAAGATTCAGGTAGCTTTCGTGTGGCGCAATCATGTTGCGGCTACCCGCAGGCGAAACCTGCTGTGCAAACCCAAGCGCCTCGCGAACATGGTCGTTCACCGCAATCCAACGGGGCGCCGAGGCCCCGGCGCGGCCGCCTTTGGTGCCTTCCTGAATGTTAATCCTGCCTAGCTCATTAGCCTCACGCCTGAGTCGTGGGAGATCCGCCAAGATGGCCTCACGCAAGCGCATGCCGGTGGCTCGCGCTAAAAGAACAGTCGCGGCGGCCCGTTGCTGATGATTGAGGCAAAGCGCATCGACGATCTGTTTAACCTGTTCGCGGTCTTGGCCTTGTGGGATCGACTGGCGAACCCCGCTGCGCTGCATGCCCAGTGCCTTGCTCGGGCTTGGCAATTTCACGCACTGATCACCGCGAAGCGCCGCCATGGTCCTGTTAACGCTGGATAGGCGGTTTTGTGCGGTGCTGACGGCGAGGTCGCCGCGCCTAACCACTTCGCGCAGATATGCTGCATAGTCCGCCAATACCTTCCGATCAATTTGCCGCGCATCATTGATACCAGGCCCCTGTTCAGATCGGCACCAATTCACGAATGCCAGCCACCGATCACAGTGCGCCTTGACCGTGCCGTAGTGACCGCCTCCGAACATGTCCTTCAGCGCCTGAGGTCCTGCGTAGCTCAACTGCCTGCCGTAGCCGAAATTGCGGCCATCCCGCCTACCTACCAATGCCATGTCGATCACCTCATTACCTGTTCTCCGATCCTCGCCCCACGTCATCCCGCCAAGAATGTTGAGTGTTATCAGGGATCAAGGCCCCTGCGACCTGTGGGGATGTCCTCTAACGCGGGACTGGCGGCTCTTTACGACCAAGAGCAAGGGCATCTCATGATCTGGCCTCCTGAACACCGTTACCGGTGGGCGGGTGGAGGCAGCACTGGCTGACGAGACCAGCGCCTGAAGATCCTGAGCCATGTGCAAGCAGCAATGCGATGACTGGGGCATACCTGACTGTCAGTCAGGTGCAGTCCATTCCTTGGTCTGCGGCACCATCATCTACAGCGCTGTTGCTGGTGACATCGGCGTTTGTCACGCCGATTGTCACGAGGGGGATTGCCGCAAAGCCATGTGCGATCAGGGCTGCAGCAGTGGTAGAAGTGCCCGTCTCTTTTCAGGAAAAGAGACGGGCACAGGTTGGCGCAGTATTCGGCCAAGCGGATAGGTTGCTGCAGGGCAGCGAGGTACGGAGCATCTGGCGCACGAGCGCTTTATGTGTAAGAGCATCCATCACATGGGTAGTGACCGGGCGAGCTGCCGGATGCGAATCGCCCTTGGGAAGAACCACCGCGGGAGCGGCGTGACCTTTAAGGTTCGGGTCACCTAGGGTGCTGTCATCGACAGCGCTTGCAACTCCCGGTCTACGCCTGTGGACAATGTTAGTCAAGCAAAGCGATTTCAAGGATTTAGCGCCTGTGGATAAAACTATCCCCCGGTGGACATCTGTGGTTTTCCACAGACGTACGCTGTGCCAGCGGTTTTTTTTCTTAGGTATGGTCCTTTCAAACGGGGCGGCTTTGCAGCCCCGTTTGAAAGGACCCGCGCGGAGGAGCTTCATGCGGTGCTGTGGGTAACTTCACAGCGAGTTGAGGTGGTGTGCGGCGGGTTACTCGGTCCTCTTGGCACCGCGAAGGCGCGTGACGTTCTCGCCCGTCTGCTTGGCAAACTCGTGCGGCGTCACATGGTCCTCGCGGTTCGCCTCCAGAAACCGGCTCCACCAGGTCATGATCATCCGGCGCTCTTCGAGGAACTCGGCCTTGTGGGTATAAGCGGCCCGTACGTTGTTGCGCTCTTTGTGACTCATCTGCCGCTCGATAGCCGTCTCCGACCACAGCCCGGACTCGACCAGCGCACTGCACGCCATGGCTCGGAACCCGTGGCCGCAGATATCCACCTTGGTGTCATAGCCCATCGTCCTTAGCGCGGCGTTCACCGTGTTCTCGGACATCGGCTTCCACGGTTTGGCATCCCCCGCGAACACCAGCTCGAACTTGCCGGTGATCGCGTGGATCTGCTCAAGCAAGGCCACTGCCTGCGGCGATAAGGGTACAACGTGGATATCCCCGGCCATTTTTGTACCCCTTGTGGAAAAGGGTACTCCGTCCAGCGCCGGGCGGGTGTCGGGGATCTCCCAGATGCCACGCTTGAGGTCAAACTCGTTCCAACGGGCGAAGCGCAGTTCACTGGAGCGCACGAACACGTGCAGCGATAGCATCACCGTGAGGCGCGTGAGCGGGCGACCTTTGTAGCCGTCGATACGCGCCTGTAGCTCAGGCAACCGCGATAAGGGTAGTGCGGGTCGATGTGTAACCCGTGGCGTTTTGATCGAGCCATCGAGGTCGTGAGCCGGGTTCGCCGTGATCAGTCGCAGCCGTTTGGCTTCGCGCATGATGCTTTGCAGGTAGTTCTTGATCCTGAGCGCCACGTCGATGGTGCCGCGCTTCGTCACGGCTTCCAGTGGCTGCATGAGGTCGTGGGTGTCGAGTTCAACGATTGCCCTGGCACCGAGCAAAGGGAATACGTGAGTCTTCAACCGGCTGAGCACAGTCTTGGCATGGCCTGGCGCCCACTTCGGCACCATCCCGGCATACCAATCGAGCGCAACGCTTTCGAAGGTGCGGCCATTGATCACGGCTTGCACCTTGGCCTGCTGCTTGGATTGTATAGGGTCAATGCCGTTGGCGAGCTGCTGTTTGAGCTCGAAGCGCTTGTGGCGAGCGTCAGCCAGCCCGACCACCGGGTAATTGCCGAGTGAGGTCAGGCCCTCGCGACCATCGGGCTTCACGTACCTGAGCCGCCAGCCTTTGCGACCGTTGGGCTTCACGAGCAGGTAAAGGCCATCGCCGTCAAAAAGCTTGTACTCACGTTCGCGAGCCTTTGCAGTGCGGCAGGCGTTGTCGGTAAGGGGAGCCGTTGTGCGAGCCATAAGGGTACTTTCCAATGTCGAATTGGTAGGTATCCTTAAAAGTACCCTTATTAGCGCTGGCTACCCTCGGAATCCGACGGAACGCCAAAACGAAAAAACCCGCCAGAAGGCGGGTTTTTCGGGGGTTCCAGAGATTTTGAAAGCTTTCTATGGAACCTTGAATGGTGCCGGCACCAGGAATCGAACCCGGGACCTACTGATTACAAGTCAGTTGCTCTACCATCTGAGCTATACCGGCAATGGGGCGTCATTATAACGATCGGTTGGCGCCTGTAAACCACTTCGTTGCGAATGTTCGCAAATGACCTAAGTCACCGACCTGAAAGAAGAATTTTCCTACCAGCCGCGATGGATAGTGGTGACGCTCGGCTCGGTTTTGCCCGGGTTGAAGAACAGCTTGTCGTTGTCGCAGCCGCGCTTGCGGCAGGGGCTTTCGGTGCGCAGGGGCAGGCCGTTGTCGCCGCCCAGCTGCATGCCGGGGTGGTTCCAGCCCAGGCTGCTGGTGGGGTGGGGAGCGGTGCCGCTGGCGCAGCCGGTCAGGGCCAGGGTGAGGGTCAGCAGGGCGAGGGGCTTGGCTTGGGTCACGATGGTCGGGTCCGTTAGTCCATTGTCGGTTCTGGCGCAACGCCAGAAGGTCGCGGGGCTGGCGGGCAGCGCGCGACGTCACTTTTTAATGATTTGGGGAGCGGATGATACACCGTTGCGGTGGTCGGGCATTAGCTTTGTGTTGCTTGTGATGGCCTATTCGCGGGCTTGCCCGCTCCCACAGGATCTCCACAAGCCTTGAAACTGTGTAGTACCTGTGGGAGCGGGCGCGCCCGCGAAAGGGCCATCAGCTGTACGAAGATTCTGAACTTTAGGGCTAACAACTTCAGGGTTTGGTGGCTTCGGAACTATCCTACGCGCGCCGCCGAAGTATCGCTGTTGTCGGGGAAATGGCTCACGGATACCGTTTTCGGGTCGCTCTGGCGACCGGGTGTGAGAACCCGATTTTGAACGTATCGGCTGCGTAATGGCGACCGTGCGCGGGCAGACCTTGGTCTGGCCGAGCTTCCTATGTTCACTCGGTTTCTCACCTCGTGCACGGTTGCCGCCTTTGTTCCGTGAGAAAGAATGAACACGGCAACTCCTTTGAACTAGGGAGTTTGAAAATTGAAAACGATTGATACTGAGCCCCGCAGCCCCAAGCCAATCACCACCGCAGGCGTGGAAACCTTCCTCGCAGCCGGTAACCCATCCCTCAATCTGCTACGCGTCGAGCCTGGCGTCCCCGTCGATGCTGCCTACGAACATGTCTCGATTCTGATGGGCTACATCAAGCATCTGGTGCGCGAGGGGGATATGGAGGATGACCATAAATTCCTGGGCGCCGCCGATTATCTGTGCGACATGGCCAAGGCGCTGATGAACGATATCGAGATTGCCAAGAATAAGGCGCATTGAAGGCTCACGCGGTCATTGTAGGAGCGGCCTTGTGTCGCGATGGGCCGCAAAGCGGCCCCCGTTTTTGGCGTATTTGCAGAGATCGCTGGGGCTGCGTTGCAGCCCTTTCGCGACACAAGGCCGCTCCTACAAGGGACCGCGTAAATCAGGCCATTCTGGGTAAGGCTTTAGACGCAGTCGCCAACCACAAGAAATGTTTATGCACAAGTGGCATCGGCGCCTTGCGCGAAAGGCATGCCGGATCGATACACCGCCGGTCTTTGCGCAAACGCCTGTTTTTACTGGCCTTGACGCGCAAGCTGGAATAAGCGAAACGCTTGAAATAGCGCTTGGATCCAACAGGTAATCACAAGCTTGTTCACAGAGTTATCCACAGGTTGTGCTGCGGCTAACGGTCGCGTTCGGCAAGAATTAGCAGGTTGCGCGGGGTGAGTGGGTAGTCGCAGAACAGGCCAAGGCGCACGTTGTAGCCTTGTTCTTCGAGGAACAGGGCGCGATCGAGTACCAGCCACAGCTCCAGCGGCCGGCGGAACAGGTTGCGCACGCGCTCCAGGTTGCGGACCTCGGCCAGGCGTTGCCAGCCTGCGGCTTCCAGGGCTGCCCAGTCCGGGTTGCCAGTCAGCTGCAATTGCTTGAGTTCGGCCAGGTCGCGGCAGTACTGCTCGAAGGGCTTCTCCAGCCAGGCCACGGGTAGCGACGGTGTTGGCAGGTACTCGTCGGTCTGGCGCTGCTGGCGTTGCAGCAGGTCGAAGCCCAGGCGCCGGGCCATCGAGGTGTCGCGCTGGCGTCGCACGCGGGCGCCGGCGGTAACGGTTTCGCTCAAGGGCAAGCCCAGGTCGTCCAGTGAAAGCCGCAGGCTGGAGGCTTGGGCGGCTGTGGATAACGCTTGGTACTGCTGCGCCGCGATGCGGTTGTAGCAGCAGGGGGCCACGGCCAGTTGCCGGCAACCTTGCTGGCTGGCCAGTTGCATCAGGCGCACATGCAGGTCGCCACAGGCGTGCAGGGCGACCACGCTTTTGTCGCCAGCCAGGTGGCGGGCGCTGTCGTTGGCCATCACATCCTGGTGCACATGCTGCGCCGGCAAGTGGTGGTGCGTGCTCAGGGCTTGGCCGGCAGCGACCAGTTCGGCGTCGTATTCCAGGCAGGTCAGGTGTTGGCCGGGTTGCAGCAGGCGGCGGCCCAGGTGGCCTTTGCCGGAGCACCAGTCCAGCCAGTGACGAGGCTGTTCGCGGAAGGCCAGGTGGCTGGCGAAGGCTTCGATCTGCTGCCATTTGCGGCCGGGGACGGCTACGTCGAGGCGGTGCGCGGCGGGGGGCAGGTCGGTTTCCGGGAGGTTGCCGAGTGCCGAAAGCTGTCGGGCTTGCTGGGCCAGTTGCGGGAACGGGGCGGGCAACGGGGCTGCGGTGGTGTCGGTTTCGGCGTCTGCCAGGGAGCATTGGCGCAGGTGGGCGGCAAGCTCGGGGTGGGCGGTTTCCCAGGCCAGCTGCAGGCTGGTGAAGGGGCGGGGTTTCCACAGCTGCTGGTGCTCGATCAGGAACTGGTCGAGGGCCTGGAAGCGGGTGCTTAGGTGGGGGCTGTGGAGGTGGTTGGGCATGGGATGTGTGTTGGTTTTCAGGGCCTCTTCGCGGGTGAACCCGCTCCCACAGGTATAGTGCACAGCTTGAGGGCTGCGGGACCCTGTGGGAGCGGGTTTACCCGCGAAGAAAGCTAAGTGATCTCAGCGGCCCTGGCACGCATCCACGCGCAACCAGCGCTCCAGCAGCTTGAAGCCCTGCACCAGCACGAACGAGATCACCAGGTAGAACACCCCGGCGGCAAAGAAGATCTCTACCGGCAGGTAGGTGCGGGCGATGATGGTACGGGCCATGCCGGTCAGTTCCAGCAGGGTCACGGTACTGGCCAGGGCGCTGGCCTTGAGCATCAGGATCACTTCGTTGCTGTACGCCGGCAGGCCGATGCGCGCGGCGCGTGGCAGCATGATGTAGAACAGTGTCTTGCCCCGCGACATGCCCAGCGCCCGCGCCGCCTCGATCTCCCCCTTGGGGATCGACTGCAGCGCGCCGCGCAGGATCTCGGCGATGTAGGCAGCAGTGTGCAGGGTCATGGTCAGCACGGTGCACCAGAACGGATCGCGCAGGTACGGCCACAGCGAACTCGAACGCACCGCGTCGAACTGCGCCAGGCCGTAGTAGACCAGGAACAGCTGCACCAGCAGCGGCGTGCCACGGAAGAAGAAGATGTAGCTGAACGGCACCGCGCGCACATACCAGTGGCGCGAGGAGCGGGCGATGCCCAGCGGGATGGCCAGGATCAATCCGGCAACCACTGCAATGGCTACCAGCTCCAGGGTCAGGGTCGCACCCTGGGCCAGGCGTGGCAGCCATTTGATGATGACTTCCCAATTCATTATTCGGCCCTCGCAAAGCCGCGAGCGGCGCGTTTTTCCATGAAGTGCATGCCGGTCATGGCAATGATGGTCAGGCTCAGGTAGATGCAGGCCGCAACCATGTAGAAGGTGAACGGCTCTTTGGTCACGGTCACGCCGATTTGTGCGTGGCGCATGATTTCTTCCAGGCCGATCACCGACACCAGGGCGGTGTCCTTCATCAGGATCATGAACAGGTTGCCAAGGCCGGGCAGGGCGATGCGCCACATCTGCGGCAGGATGATCCGCGACAGGATGCGGCCTTTGGACAGGCCAAGCGCCAGGCCGGCTTCACGGTGGCCCTTGGGGATCGCCAGGATGGCGCCACGGAACACTTCGGTGGCATAGGCGCCGAAGCACAGGCCCAGGGCGATCACGCCCGCCGCGAAGGCGCTGAGCTCCAGGCCCGGCATGTTCAGGGCTTCACCGAGGGCGTTCATCAAGCCGACGGTGCCGAAATAGATAAGCAGTACCCACAGCAGTTCGGGCACGCCGCGAACCAGGGTCGAATAGAAGCCACCAAGCCATTGCAGCGGCTTGATCGAGGAAGTCTTGGCCAGGGCGCCGAGCAGGCCCAGGACCAGGCCCAGCAGCAAGGCGCAAAGCGCCAGTTTTACGGTCATCAGGGTGCCGGCCATCATGGCCGGACCGAATCCGTGCAGGTCGATATTCATGGGCAGGTCATTCTAGGGACTGGCGCGCCGCAAGGGCGCGCCGGTCGGGGCGGATCATTCGATGCTGAACGGGAAGTACTTGTCGTTGATCTTCTTGTACGTGCCGTCGGCCTTGATTTCTGCCAGGGCCTTGTTCAGGTCGTCGCGCAGCTTGGTGTCACCCTTGCGCACGGCAATGCCGATCTTGTCGCTGTCCATCACCGGCTCGCCCTTGAACTCGAAGTTCGAGCCGTCTTTGCTCTTCAGCCACTCGTACTGCACGTACTTGTCGGCCAGGATGCCGTCGATGCGGCCGGAAACCAGGTCGAGGTAGGCGTTTTCCTGGGTGTCGTAGAGTTTGATCTCGACATCCGGGTAGTTGTCTTCAAGGTAGGTGCCAGCCAAGGTTGCGCGCTGGGTGCCAATGACCTTGCCCTTCAGCGAAGGTTTGTCAGTCTTGAAGTCGACGTTTTTCGGCGCGATGAACTGCAGCTTGTTGGAGTAGTACGGCTCGGTGAAGTCCACGGCCTGTTTGCGCTCGTCGGTGATCGACAGCGACGACACCAGGAAGTCGAACTTCTTGGCGTTCAGGGCCGGGATGATGCCGTCCCAGTCGGAGGTGACGACCGAACACTCGACTTTCATCTTGGCGCACAGGGCGTCGCCGATGTCTTTGTCGAAGCCGACCACGTTACCGCTGGCATCCTTGTTGTTGAACGGTGGGTAGGCGGCTTCGATACCCATGCGCAGTTTTTCTGCGGCCAGGGCGTTGGCCGACATCACCAGCGTGGCAGCAGCTGCCAGGAGGAACTTCTTGTAAGTGTGCATGTATTGCTCCGTTAGCGGTGGCTGGACATGAATTGCTTGCAACGCGCCGAGGTCGGGTTCTCGAAGACCTGCTGCGGCGATCCCTGCTCTTCGACCAGGCCCTGGTGCAGGAAGACGACTTCACTGGACACATGGCGGGCAAAGCTCATCTCGTGCGTCACCAGCAGCATGGTACGGCCTTCTTCGGCCAATGCGCGGATAACGTTTAGCACTTCCTGGACCATTTCCGGATCGAGCGCCGAAGTTGGCTCGTCGAACAGGATGACCTTGGGCTTCATGGCCAGGGTACGGGCAATGGCGGCGCGCTGTTGCTGGCCACCGGAAAGCTGGGCGGGATAGCTGTGACGCTTGTCGTAGATGCCCACCTTGTTCAGCAGGGCTTCGGCGGCTTCGATGGCCTCGGCCTTGCTCTGGCCGAGCACGCGGCGTGGCGCCTCGATGATGTTGTCGAGGATCGACATGTGCGGCCACAGGTTGAAGTTCTGGAAGACGAAACCGATCTCGCTGCGCAGGCGGTTGATCTGGCGGTTGTCGGCGGCGACCAGGTCGCCGTTCTTGGCGGCCTTGAGCTTGAGGGCTTCACCGGCAACCAGGATTTCGCCCTGGTGCGGGTTTTCGAGCAGGTTGATGCAGCGCAGCAGGGTGGACTTGCCGGAGCCGGACGACCCCAGGATGGAGATCACGTCACCGTCGCGTGCGGTCAGCGAAATGCCCTTGAGAATTTCCTGCTCGCCGTAGCGTTTGTGCAGATTGCGGATTTCCAGCGCGGGCGTGGCCTGAGCCATGTGCGGTCCTCATGTGTACGGGTGCGTTCCCAGCTGTTGGCGGCCTTCCTGGCGTGCGCCAAGCTAGCATAGCGGCATTATCACGGCCAACAGGGTCGCTGGGGACTCGGGGCGCTGGTGGGGCAGTTTGTCGCATCGTTGCAGCGCAACGTCGCGCGGATGTCCGCGAAGGTGTCGCCCAGCACCAGAGCCTTGATGAAAAAAGGCGCGATGGTGCCAGCTTTGGCCCGCTCATGGAAGCGGTTTTAGACCTTTCGCGGGCACACCCGCTCCCACAGGTTCTTTAAAAAGCTCAAATGGTTGCACCTGACCTGTGGGAGCGGGCATGCCCGCGAACGGGGGCGGTCAGGTCTTCAGGTTGTACCTCTAGGTTGCACTTTTTTGCATTGCAGCGGTGCACAGGTGTTACCGGGGAGCACCTTTGGTGCGTTTGTAAGTGGGTATTTCAGTAATCCGATGATTTGGCGGCCTTTCGGTCAGTCGTTGGCCGAAAGCCCTCCAAACCGCATGCTAAAAGGCCTGCCGACTTTTCTGACGAATGCATTCAGCACATGGCGCGCTTATTGCCAGTAGGAAACCGCCGATTGCAGCGACGCCCAGGTCAACCCCAGGCGCGCTCCGTAACCGCAGTCGGAGTGGTCCACTCCTTACAAAGGTAGTTTTAATGAGCGGTAACAATTCCAATGACCTCGCTCAGGGGCTCAAACAACGGCATGTGACCATGCTGTCCATCGCTGGCGTCATCGGTGCCGGCCTGTTCGTTGGCTCCGGCCACGCCATCGCTGCTGCCGGCCCAGCCGTGCTGCTGGCTTACGCTGCCGCCGGTACGCTGGTCGTGCTGGTGATGCGCATGTTGGGTGAAATGGCTGTCGCCTCGCCTGACACCGGTTCGTTCTCTACATATGCCGACCGCGCCATTGGGCGCTGGGCCGGTTTCACCATTGGCTGGCTGTACTGGTGGTTCTGGGTACTGGTAATTCCGCTGGAGGCCAACGCCGCCGCGGCCATCCTGCATGCCTGGTTCCCTGCGGTCGACCTGTGGGCGTTCTCCCTGGTCATCACCCTGGCGCTGACCCTGACCAACCTGTGCAGCGTGAAGAACTACGGCGAGTTCGAGTTCTGGTTCGCCCTGCTCAAGGTGCTGGCGATCATCGGCTTCATCGCTGTGGGTTGTGCTGCCATGTTCGGCTTTGTGCCGAGCAGCCAGGTAAGCGGTGCCAGCCACCTGTTCGACACCCAGGGCTTCATGCCTAACGGCCTGGGCGCGGTGCTGGCAGCCATGCTGACCACCATGTTCTCGTTCATGGGTACCGAAATCGTTACCATCGCCGCTGCCGAGTCGAAGGACCCGGGCAAGCAGATCAGCCGCGCCACCAACTCGGTGATCTGGCGTATCTGCCTGTTCTACCTGGTGTCGATCTTCCTGGTCGTGGCCCTGGTACCGTGGAACGACCCGGCCCTGGCCGAGACCGGTTCCTACCAGACCGTGCTGAGCCGCATCGGCGTGCCGAATGCCAAGCTGATCGTCGACATCGTCGTGCTGATCGCCGTGACCAGCTGCCTGAACTCGGCGCTGTACACCTCGTCGCGCATGCTGTTCTCGCTGAGCAAGCGTGGTGACGCCCCGGCCATTGCCCAGCGCACCACCAAGTCGGCTACCCCGCATGTGGCGGTTCTGCTGTCCACTGCAGCGGCGTTCCTCTGTGTGTTCGCCAACTTCGTGGCCCCGGCCCAGGTATTTGAGTTCCTGCTGGCCAGCTCTGGTGCCATTGCGCTGCTGGTTTACCTGGTGATTGCCGTGTCGCAGCTGCGCATGCGCGCCCAGCGTGAGGCCCGCGGCGAGAAGATCACTTTCAAGATGTGGCTGTTCCCGGGCCTGACCTGGGCGACCATTGCCTTCATCATTGCCATCCTGGTGGTAATGGCGCTGCGTGAGGACCACCGCGCCGAAATCATCGCGACCGCATTGCTGAGCATTGGTGTGGTGGCGGCTGGCTTGCTGGTGCACCGCAAGCGTGAAGCTGCCGGGCGGGTGGCGCTGGATAACTGATCCGCGCTGGCTGAAATGAAAAGGCCGCGTCCTGTGAAGGGCGCGGCCTTTTTTGTTGCCTGTTCCGGCCCTTTCGCGGGCTTGCCCGCTCCCACAGGGATATCACTGCAATTTGTGGGAGCGGGCTTACCCGCGAAGGGCCGGGGCAGGTCACATGGCCCTGTCAGCCAAACTGCTTCTGCTGCTGTTGCTGCTTGGCAACCAGCTCCGAAGCCGCCACATAGGCTGCCTGGAACTCATCGCTCTCCAGCCAGGCCATGGTGGCCTCTTCGTCGGCCCCGTCCAGCCATTTACGGTAGGCATTGAACACCAGCACGATGTAGTCGGTGGCGTGTTCTTCCTTGTGCCCCTTGAGCACCAGGGCCAGCAGCGGGTCTACCAGGAACACCGAAATCATCGGCACCAGGCCGCCTTCCTGGGCTTCCTTCATTTTCTTGAACAGCGGGTCGTAGCTGCCCGATTCCATGGCCTTGTTGTACACCTGCTCGATGCTGGCGCTGTCGCCTGCGTTGGCCTTGACTGCCTGGCCGCTGCGTACCATGCGGTTCTGCTTGGCCTTGCTGGCGGCGCGCTTGGCGCGTTTCTGTTGCTTGGTGGGGGTGGCCATGGGGAATCCTTGGGCGTGTCTGAAAAGTGCGCGTATTGAAGCGCAATTACCAGAGAAACCCAAGCTGTGCCCCTTTTCGGCATAGGCTGTCAGATGTACCAGGGATTCGTATCCCGATTATGGCGATTGCGCAACGTCAGTAGCTTCTCTCCTGCTGTCACTCACGCCAGGCGACAGCCAATTTCGATAATGGATCGGCGCTTTGAGCACGCGTAGGTCTGCGCAAAAGGAGAGAACAATGAAGCATTTCTATCTTGTCACCCTATACGGTTATACCAAAAAAGGTCGCCTTGTCTTTCCGAGCGGATTCGCCCCCTGCGATGGGCCGCGGATCACGAAGGAGGATCTCGGCGCAATTATGGCCGATCTTTATGAGAACGATAAACGTTTCAAGAGCGGCCTCGGTTTGCATAGTGTCTCCTACCTGGGCTACATGACCGAAGACGCCTTCGAACATCTTCGCTCCATGCCTGATGTGGGGGCAGACGAAGAAGCTGACGAGGACTAAGGTTCGATCCGCAGTCCTTCTTGGGTTGCGGATGGCTGGCGTTGGCGTGAACCTTCAGTCTATGGTTGCGCCAACCCATCTTCTTCGAACCCCCGCGAAGCCCGACCGACCAGCAACTCATCCGGCGCATGCGCCACACTGTGGTTCTTCCCCGGATAATCCAGCGAATGCAGAAAGTGCCGGATGCAATTGATCCGCGCACGCTTCTTGTCATCGGACTTGATCACGGTCCATGGCGCATCGGCAGTATCGGTATGGAAGAACATCGCCTCCTTGGCTGCCGTGTAGTCTTCCCACTTGTCCAGCGACTTGATGTCGATGGGTGACAGCTTCCAATGCTTTAGCGGGTCGTCCCGGCGCGAGATGAAGCGGCGCAGTTGCTCTTCGCGGTTCACCGAAAACCAGTACTTGAACAGCAGGATGCCGCTGTTGCACAACATCCGCTCCAGCTCCGGGGCCTGGCGCATGAATTCCAGGTATTGCAGCGGCGTGCAGAAGTCCATCACCTTTTCGACGCCGGCGCGGTTGTACCAGGATCGGTCGAAGAACACCATTTCCCCCGCAGTGGGCAGATGCTGGATGTAGCGCTGGAAGTACCACTGGCCTTTTTCCTGCTCGGAAGGCTTTTCCAGGGCAACGATGCGTGCACCACGAGGGTTGAGGTGCTCCATGAACCGCTTGATGGTGCCGCCCTTGCCTGCGGCATCGCGCCCTTCGAACAGGATCACCACGCGCTGGCCGGTTTCCTTCACCCAGCTTTGTACCTTCAGCAACTCGATCTGCAGTGCGTGCTTGGCCTTTTCGTAGTCCTGGCGGCGCAGGCGGGTGCGGTAGGGGTAGCTGGCCGGCAGGCGGGCCGAGGTGCTGTCTTCGTTGCTGCCCTTGGGGGCGGTGGCGACTTCCAGTGCAGCAGGTTGCTGGCTGATGCTGGTGATCGTCGGCTCCGGCTTGCGCTGGCGTGGGCGGCGCGTGCGGGCTGGGGTGATGGCGGGCTCGCTGGGGGCGGGGAGTAGGAGGGGGGATTCTTCGCTCATGGAGGTCCTTGCGGGTCGAGTCGGATGTCCGTCTTCGATTGTGAAGGTGAGCGAGTGATAGCTATTTGATGTCTATCAATGAGACGTGAGGGGATTTGAGGATTGAAGCTGTTGGATTATGAAAACTCACAGACAACAAAAAACCCGCACTAGGCGGGTTTCTTGTTGTCGCTTCGGGTAACTTTGCAACCACCAGAAGCTTGAAGGTGGTGCCCAGAGACGGAGTCGAACCGCCGACACGAGGATTTTCAATCCTCTGCTCTACCGACTGAGCTATCTGGGCGACGAGGTGAATTAAATAGACTTTCAGACCGCTCGTCAACGACTTTTTGAAAAAATTTTAAATTAATTCCGTCGCTTACGTTCCGTGGGGTCATTCCGAGGGTGGAACGTAGCCTTCCGCCTGGGCGTATTCTTCGCCGGCGAAAAACTTGTCCATCTCGCCCTGGAGGAATTTGCGGTCCTCGCCGTTCATCATGTTCAGGCGCTTTTCGTTGATCAGCATGGTCTGGTGCTTCTGCCAGTCGGCCCAGGCTTTCTGCGAGATGTGTTCGAAGATGTCCTGGCCCTTGGCGCCGGGGTAGGGCGGGCGCTCCAGGCCTGGCAGTTCTTCTTTGTACTTGCGGCACATCACGGTGCGGGTCATCGGGCGTCTCCTGCAATCAGTTCGTCGGCCGCGCGTTTGAGCAGCTTTTTCACCGGGGCGGCGAGGCCCAGGCGCGGTGGGGTGGCGAGGTTATACCAGAGCCAGTCGGCCTCGGCCACGTGCTGGCCGACCGGGTCGACGCGCACCAGCCAGGGCTCGATCGCCAGCTGGAAGTGGCTGAAGGTATGGGTCAGGCCGTCCATGGCGCGGCTGTCAGCCAGGCGCAGGCCGTGCTGGTAGGCCAGATCGTCGAGCTGGGCGATGTCGTCCAGCTCCGGCAGGCTCCACAAACCACCCCACAGGCCGCTGGACGGGCGGCGGTAAAGCAGGATGGCGCCTTCGTGGTTGGCCAGCAGTGGCATCAGTGTGCGGCGTTGCGGCAGTGCCTTGCGCGGCTTGGGTTCGGGGTAGCGGGTTTCTTCACCGTGCAGGTGCGCTTCGCAGCCGCGCTGCAGCGGGCAGATCAGGCAGCTGGGCTTGCTGCGGGTGCACAGCGTGGCGCCCATGTCCATCATCGCCTGGGTGTAGTGGTTGGCTCGCTGCTGCGGGGTAAAGCGTTCGGCCGTGGCCCACAGCTGGTTGGCTACCTTGGGTTCGCCGGGGTAGCCGGCCTGGGCGGTGTAGCGGGCCAGCACGCGCTTGACGTTGCCGTCGAGGATCGGTGCGCGGATGCCCATGCTTATGCTGGCGATGGCACCGGCGGTGGAGCGGCCGATGCCGGGCAGCTCGGTGAGCTGCTCGACACTGCGCGGGAATTCGCCGCCATGCTGTTCGACCACGATCTTCGCGGCCTTTTGCAGGTTGCGTGCCCGGGTGTAGTAGCCCAGGCCCGTCCACAGGTGCAGCACCTCGTCCTCCGGCGCCTCGGCCAGGGCCTGCACGGTCGGCAGGGCCTGCATGAAGCGGTCGAAGTAGTTGAGCACGGTGCTGACCTGGGTCTGCTGCAACATGATTTCCGACACCCACACCCGGTACGGGTTGATGCCCTGTTGCCAGGGCAGGTCGTGCCGGCCGTGTTCGTCATACCAATCCAGCACTGCGCTGGAGAACTGCTCGGGGCTCATCGCTTGAACAGCCCCTTGAGCGCGTCTTTCAGTTCCGGGCTCACTTTGTCTCCGAGTTTTTCATCGATCTTGTCCTGCAGGCGGTTGCCGGCCACCTTGGCGGCAACCTTGCCCAGGCCGTCCTGGTCCAGGCGGCAGGCTTTGGCGCCCAGCTCCAGCGGGCCGCGGCAGCGCAGCGGTATTTCGACACCCACATAGCGTTCGTTGACCTGGCAGGCCGGGTCCGGCATGGCGCGCCGGTCGCCTTCGACGACCACGCCAACGTTGTAGTCCATGCCCAGTACACGCAGGTCGAGGTCACCATGGCCATTGACGGTCAGGCCCGGAATGCGTGCCTTGAGGTCCGGGTTGTTGGCGACGCCATTGCGTACTACCAGGCTGCCACGCAGTTCCTGGAACGGGGTGTCCTTGCCGCGAGGCTCGCCGGTGAGCGATTTGCGGTTCAGCGTGGCGATGGCCTTGCACAGCTGCTGTTCCAGGTTGGCATTGACCAGCACGCCGTCGTTGATGACGAAGTTGGCGTTGCCGTTGAGGGTGTCGACCAGGGCCTTCTGGCTGTTGCCGGTGGCGGTCAGGTCGCTGGTCAGGGTCAGCAGGCCTTTGACCGGTGGCGTCTGTTCCTTGCCCTCGGTCTTGATGAAGTGTTCCACCGGCACCCGCTGGATGCTGGTGTTGACGCCCAGTTGCGGCACGGCAGGGCGCACGTCGACGGTGCCCTTGGCCTCGAAGGTGCCGTTGTACAGTTCACCGCGCAGGGTTTGCAGGGTCAGCAGGCCGTCCTGGCCGATAGCCTTGAGCTGGGCGTCTTCGATCGGCAGTTTGTCCAGGGTCAGCGAGCCGAAGGCCAGGTCGGCCTGCAAGTCGAGGGCGCGCAGGCGGTCGACCGGCAGCAGCTTGTCGTCGCTCCAGGCGACCTGGGTCGGGGCGTTGGGAAGTGGCGTGGTGCCAGGGCCGGCGACCGCGCTGGCTTCCTGTTGCTTGACCTCGGCCTGGCGCGCGGCGGTGGCGCCCTTGGCCTCTTCACTCTTGGCCGGCAGGTAGCGGTCGGCGTTGAAGGTGTCGCCCTTGAGCTGCAGGCGCAGGGCCTGTTTGGCGAAGTCTTCGACGGCCACGCGGCCACTGAAGGTGCTGTCGTCCAGCTTCACCGCCAGGTCTTCCAGGGCCAGGCTGTTCGGCGTGCCCTGCAGGCGGGTGACCAGTTCCAGCTTGGCGAAGGCCGCCGGGTCGTTGGTGGCCGGCAGCGGGCGGCCGATGCTGTCGAGGAAGGTGCGCAGGTCGAACTGGGCGATGGACAGGCCGCCGCTCAGCTGTGGCACCTTGTCCAGGTCTCGCAGGTTCAGCTCGCCCAGGGCGCGCAGCTGGTTGGCCGAGACTTTCAGGCCGTTCCACGAGGCGACATTGGCGGCCAGGTCGACCAGCAACTGGCCTTGGGCGGCGAAGGTCACGGTCTTGCCGCTGGTGGGCTCACCCGAGGTTTCGCCAGA
Organism: Pseudomonas sp. FGI182; assembly: GCF_000511325.1. NCBI lineage: Bacteria > Pseudomonadati > Pseudomonadota > Gammaproteobacteria > Pseudomonadales > Pseudomonadaceae > Pseudomonas > Pseudomonas sp. FGI182. The sequence continues at coordinate 322,436 of NZ_CP007012.1, forward strand.
CAGGCGCATGTCTTCGAAGTTGTAGCGCTTGAGCTTGCGGTCGAAGCGCAGCTCGCCGGCCAGTTCGGTGCGGGCCTTGATGTTCGGCTGGCTGGCACTGAGGAAGGCGCTGGCCTTGAGCGGAATGTTCGCCCCTTCGTGGACCGGGCCGGTGCTCAGCTGGATGCTTTCGGCGCTGTAGCTCTGGCCGGTCTTGGCATCGGTGTACTGCACGCGGGCGTTGTTCACGGTCAGGCTGTCGATGTCCAGCTTGACGGCGCGTTCGTTGCTGGCGACCGGTGCCGACGCCTGTTCGGCCGTTGCCTGGGCCGGAGCACTGGCCTGCGCATCGGCGCTGGCGCCGTTCTGCGCGGGCAGCGGCTTGCCGATGTCTTCCCAGTTGCCATGGCCCTGTTCGTCACGGGCCAGGGTCAGGTTCAGGCCCTCGACGCGCACGTCGCTCATCTGCACTTCGCGGCGCAGCAGTGGCAGCACACGTACAGAAAGCCCGAGCATCTGCAGGTCGGCGAACGGCTCCTTGGGTTTGTTCAAGGTGGCAATGCTCGCTTCGTGCAACTCCAGGCCCAGCCACGGGAACAGGCTCCAGCCAATGTCACCGTTGAGGGTCAGCTCGACGTGAGCCTTGTCACGTGCCAGCTGGCGAATCTCGTCTTTGTAGTCGTTGGGATCGAAGAGGTGGGTCAGGGCGAAGCCCAGCGCCACGATGATCAGCAGCAACCCGAGAAGCCCTAGTCCCAGGATTTTGCCGAACGCTTTCATGGGCGAGTCCTTGTAGTCCGTTTTTGAAATTCAAGCGCCAGAGTATAGCGCCGCAGTGGTTGCCCCTGCGTATTCGACTAGAGATACAGGGCATTTCCTACGTGTATGGCAGATGGTACGGCTTTCGACCTTGATTTTTCAGCCCGCGATGAAATGCGGTCCGCTGTAGGAGCGGCCTTGTGTCGCGATGGGGCGCAAAGCGGCCCCGCACTTTCAGCTTCGCAGCAGGTAATGTCGGGGCTGCTGCGCAGCCCTTTCGCGACACAAGGCCGCTCCTACAGGGGGAGAGCAGGTTTTCAGAAAGAGGACCGTTTCAGCCGAGCAAAAATTAACGATATCAGATTGCTTTCACGCTACTTGATGCTGCTACCCTTGCGCCGCTTTGCCTGCACCCTACCTATAAGAAGGATCTGATCCATGAGCAGTACCGTCGCGGCGGGGACCTTGGCCAGTGCGCCAGGCTTCCTGTCGAAGGAGCGCATCATCGCCCGTCCGGGCTTCAACCGCTGGCTAGTCCCGCCGGCCGCCCTGGCCATCCACCTGTGCATCGGCATGGCCTATGGCTTCTCGGTGTTCTGGCTGCCGCTGTCGCAAGCCCTCGGCATCACCGCCCCGGTTGCCTGCGCAGCGGACATGGGCTTCATGGCCCGTATGTTCAGCGCCGAGTGCGATTGGCCGATTTCCATGCTGAGCTGGATCTACACCCTGTTCTTCGTCTTCCTCGGTTGCTCGGCGGCCGTGCTGGGTGGTTGGCTGGAACACGCCGGCCCGCGCAAGGCCGGCCTGGTGTCGGCGCTGTGCTGGTGCGGCGGCATGCTGATTTCGGCGATTGGCGTGAAAACCCATCAGCTGTGGCTGATGTGGCTGGGTTCCGGCGTAATCGGTGGTATTGGCCTGGGCCTGGGCTACATCTCGCCGGTGTCGACCCTGATCAAGTGGTTCCCGGACAAGCGCGGCATGGCCACCGGCATGGCGATCATGGGCTTTGGTGGCGGGGCCATGGTCGGTGCACCGCTGGCCACCGCGCTGATGGGCCATTTCGGCAATGCGCAGGAAGTGGGCGTGTGGCAGAGCTTCGTCGTCATGGCGGCGATCTACTTCGTGTTCATGACCGCCGGTGCCCTGGCGTATCGCATACCGCCGACCGGCTGGAAGCCAGAAGGCTGGAGCGCCCCGGTGAAGAAAGCTGGCAACGCCATGGTCACCGACCGCCACGTGCACGTCAGCATGGCCTGGAGGACCCCGCAGTTCGCGCTGATCTGGCTGGTGCTGTGCCTGAACGTGTCGGCGGGTATCGGCATCCTCGGCATGGCTTCGCCGTTGCTGCAGGAAGTGTTCGCCGGCAAGCTGCTGGGCAACGGGCTGAGCTTCAGCGAGCTGAACAGCGCCCAGCTGGCGCAGATTGCCGCGATTGCCGCCGGCTTCACCGGCCTGCTGAGCCTGTTCAACATCGGCGGGCGGTTCTTCTGGGCGTCGTTCTCGGACTACATTGGCCGCAAGAACACCTATTTCGCCTTCTTTGCCCTGGGCGTGGGCTTGTACAGCCTGGTGCCGAACATGGGGCACCTGGGTAACGTGGCGCTGTTCGTCGCGGCGTTCTGCATCATTCTGTCGATGTACGGTGGTGGTTTTGCCACGGTACCGGCCTACCTGGCCGACCTGTTCGGCACGCAGATGGTCGGCGCCATTCATGGCCGCCTGCTGACCGCCTGGGCGGCGGCGGGGGTGCTGGGACCGGTGCTTATCACCTACCTGCGCGAGTACCAGTTGGCGGCCGGGGTGGAGCGTGCGGCTGCTTATGACATGACCCTGTACATCCTCGCCGGCCTGCTGGTGCTGGGCTTTGTCTGCAACATGCTGGTGCGACCGGTGGCCGACAAGCATTTCATGAGCGATGCCGAACTGGCTGCCGAGCGGGCGTTGAGCCATGACAAGGGCGCCGACGGGGCGCGCTCGCTGGAGTGGAAGGCGGCACCGGGTAGCCTGCCGCTGGTGCTGTTGGCCTGGGCAGTGGTGGTCGTGCCGTTGGCCTGGGGCGTTTGGATTACCCTGCAGAAGACGGCTGTGCTGTTCCATTGATTGGGGCGCTTTGCGCCCCATCGCGACACAAGGCCGCTCCTACAGGGTTCACCTGTAGGAGCGGCCTTGTGTCGCGATGGGCTGCAAAGCAGCCCCAGGCCACCCGGTTGTATAGACCTGTACGGTATCCAGCCTGCGTAATTCCTCGTTCTGCCATATGTCATCCGCGTTTCAAGCCGGCGCGTTCTAGGCCTATAATGAAGCCCTTTTCGCCTAATGATTTTGCGGAGCTGGTGATGGTCGAACGTAAGGCTTCCGTCGAGCGCAATACCCTGGAAACCCAGGTCAAGTGCTCGATCAACCTCGATGGCAGTGGCAAGGCCCGATTCGATATCGGTGTGCCTTTCCTTGAACACATGCTGGACCAGATTGCCCGCCATGGGCTGATCGATCTGGATATCGAGTGCAAGGGTGACACGCATATCGACGATCACCATACCGTCGAAGACGTCGGCATCACCTTGGGCATGGCATTCGCCCAGGCCATCGGTGACAAGAAGGGCATCTTCCGCTACGGCCACGCCTATGTGCCGCTGGACGAAGCGCTGTCGCGCGTGGTCATCGACTTCTCCGGTCGCCCGGGCCTGCAGATGCACGTGCCGTACACCCGCGCCAGCGTCGGTGGCTTCGATGTCGACCTGTTCCAGGAGTTCTTCCAGGGCTTCGTCAACCACGCCCTGGTGACCCTGCACATCGACAACCTGCGTGGCCACAACACCCACCACCAGATCGAGACCGTGTTCAAGGCTTTCGGCCGCGCCCTGCGCATGGCCATTACCCTCGACGAGCGCATGGCCGGGCAGATGCCATCCACCAAAGGGTGCCTGTAAATGCAGACGGTAGCCGTAATCGACTATGGCATGGGCAACCTGCACTCGGTGGCCAAGGCGCTCGAGCATGTAGGGGCCGGTAAGGTGCTGGTCACCAGCGATGCCACGGTCATCCGCGAAGCCGACCGCGTGGTATTCCCGGGCGTGGGCGCGATTCGCGACTGCATGGCCGAAATCCGCCGCCTGGGCTTCGACAGCCTGGTGCGCGAAGTCAGCCAGGACCGCCCGTTCCTCGGCATTTGCGTGGGTATGCAGGCACTGCTCGACCACAGCGAAGAAAACGACGGTGTCGACTGCATCGGCATGTTCCCCGGCCAGGTGCGCTTCTTCGGCAAAGATCTGCAGGAAGACGGCGAGCATCTGAAGGTGCCGCACATGGGCTGGAACGAAGTCGGCCAGACCAACGACCACCCGCTGTGGCACGACATCCCCGATCGTGCGCGGTTCTACTTCGTGCACAGCTACTACATCAATGCCGGCAAGCCGGCCCAGGTGGTCGGCCGCGGCCATTACGGTGTCGATTTCGCCGCTGCGCTGGCGGATGGCTCGCGCTTTGCCGTGCAGTTCCACCCGGAGAAGAGCCATACCCATGGCCTGCAGCTGCTGCAGAACTTCGTCGCCTGGGACGGGCGCTGGTAAATGAGCAGGTCGAAGACCAAGGCCCCGGTCATCACCCTGGCCCCCGAGCAGGAGCGCGAAGCGCTGCATACGCTCAAGCGCTTCCTCGAAGACCGTTTCGAGCTGGAGCTGGGGTCGTTCGAAGTGGCCGAAGTCCTCGAGCTGTTCAGCAAAGAAATTGCACCCCTTTACTACAACAGGGCGATTGCCGATGTTCAGCTGCACCTCAAGGAGCGGTTCGAGAGCATCGAAAGCGATCTGTGGGCGCTCGAGAAGCCCTGAAAACCCAAGAACAGACAGGTTCCCAAGATGCTGATTATCCCCGCTATCGATCTGAAGGACGGTGCCTGCGTGCGCCTGCGCCAGGGCCGCATGGAAGACTCCACGGTATTTTCCGACGACCCGGTGAGCATGGCCGCCAAGTGGGTCGAGGGTGGCTGCCGCCGCCTGCACCTGGTCGACCTCAACGGCGCCTTCGAAGGCCAGCCGGTCAACGGTGAAGTGGTCACCGCCATTGCCAAGCGCTACCCGACCCTGCCGATCCAGATCGGCGGTGGCATCCGCTCGCTGGAAACCATCGAGCACTACGTCAAGGCTGGCGTCAGCTACGTGATCATCGGCACCAAGGCGGTCAAGCAGCCGGAGTTCGTCGCCGAAGCGTGCAAGGCCTTCCCGGGCAAGGTCATCGTTGGCCTGGACGCCAAGGATGGCTTCGTCGCCACCGACGGCTGGGCTGAGGTGAGCTCGGTGCAGGTCATCGACCTGGCCAAGCGTTTCGAGGCCGATGGCGTCTCGGCGATCGTCTACACCGACATCGCCAAGGACGGCATGATGCAAGGCTGCAACGTGCCGTTCACCAAGGCGCTGGCAGAAGCTACCTCGATCCCGGTGATCGCCTCGGGCGGCATCCACAACCTGGGCGACATCAAGGCCCTGCTGGACGCCAAGGCCCCGGGCATCATCGGCGCCATCACCGGCCGTGCCATCTACGAAGGCACCCTCGATGTCGCCGAGGCCCAGGCCTTCTGCGACAACTACCAAGGCTGAGGACTGAACCATGGCACTGGCCAAGCGCATCATCCCTTGCCTGGACGTGGACAACGGCCGGGTGGTCAAGGGCGTCAAGTTCGAGAACATCCGTGATGCCGGCGACCCGGTGGAAATCGCCCGTCGCTACGACGAGCAAGGTGCCGACGAAATCACCTTCCTCGACATCACCGCCAGCGTCGATGGCCGCGACACCACCCTGCATACCGTCGAGCGCATGGCCAGCCAGGTGTTCATCCCGCTGACCGTGGGCGGTGGCGTGCGCACCGTGCAGGACATCCGCAACCTGCTCAATGCTGGTGCCGACAAGGTCTCGATCAACACGGCCGCGGTGTTCAACCCGGAGTTTGTCGGCGAGGCAGCGGACCGTTTCGGTTCGCAGTGCATCGTAGTCGCCATCGACGCCAAGAAGGTGTCCGGGCCGGGTGAGCAGCCGCGCTGGGAGATTTTCACCCACGGCGGGCGCAAGCCGACCGGGCTGGATGCCGTTGAATGGGCGAAGAAGATGGAAGGCCTGGGGGCTGGCGAGATCCTGCTGACCAGCATGGACCAGGACGGCATGAAGAACGGCTTCGACCTGGGTGTTACCCGTGCGATCAGTGATGCGCTGGGTATTCCGGTGATTGCCTCGGGCGGGGTGGGTAACCTGCAGCACCTGGCTGACGGCATTCTGGAAGGGCATGCCAGTGCGGTGCTGGCGGCCAGTATCTTCCACTTTGGTGAGTACACGGTGCCGGAAGCCAAGGCCTACATGGCTTCGCGCGGGATCGTCGTTCGCTGACCCATTGTTGGGAGGGCTTTGCCCTCCTTTCGCGACACAAGGCCGCTCCTACAGGGATACGCGTTCCCCTGTAGGAGCGGCCTTGTGTCGCGAAAGGGCCGCAACGCGGCCCCAATGGCATCAACCGTGGTTCTTGCCGAGCAGCGCGTGATACAGCTCGCTGTCGCCCAGAATCCCCACCACCTTGTCATTTTCCTGCAGCACCAGCTTGTTCCCGGTCTGGTAACGAATCTGCAGCGCATCACGCATGCCGATATCCGCGTGCACCAGGGTCGGCCTGCGGCCCAGCCCTTCCACCGACTGCCCCGGCGCCCAGTTCTGCATCTCCAGCCCGTTCTGCCCCTGGCGTGCGCGCTTGATCGAGTTGCCTTCGCCCAGGTCCAGCCAAGAGTCGCCACCCGGGTCCAGGCACACCGAACCATTCACCCGCTTGCAGTTGTCCAGGCTGCGCATCAGGCTGCGCCCGCACAGCACGTTCAGTGGGTTGGTGTGGGCTACGAAGGTACGCACATACTCGTCGGCCGGGTTGAGCACGATCTCTTCCGGCTTGCTGTACTGAATGATCCGCCCGTCCTTCATGATGGCGATGCGGCTACCCAGCTTCAGCGCCTCGTCCAGGTCATGGCTGACGAACACGATGGTCTTGCTCAGCTTGGCCTGCAGGCCCAGCAACTCGTCTTGCAGGCCCTGGCGGATCAGCGGGTCCAGTGCCGAGAACGGTTCGTCCATCAGCAGGATGTCGGCATCCATCGCCAGCGCCCGGGCCAGGCCCACGCGCTGCTGCATGCCGCCAGACAGTTCGTCCGGCTTCTTGTTGCGCCACTGGGTCAGGCCCACCAGCTCGAGCTTCTCGTCGACCAGCTTGCGCCGTTCCTTCTCGGGGCGGCCCTGCATTTCCAGGCCAAAGCTGATGTTCTCGCGCACCGTCAGCCAGGGCATCAGGGCGAATTTCTGGAACACCATGGCAATGCGCTTGGTGCGCATCATCTTCAGCTCGGCGGGGGTGCAGTGGGCAATGTCGATGTGCTTGCCTTCATGCTCGACGAACAGCTTGCCGCGGCTGACGGTGTTCAGGCCGTTGATGCAGCGCAGCAAGCTCGACTTGCCAGAACCGGACAGGCCCATCAGCACGCAAATCTCGCCCTTCTGGATATCCAGGTTGGCTTTTTCGACACCCACCACCAGGCCGGTCTGCTTGAGGATCTGCTCGCGGGTCTGGCCCTGGTCGAGCAGGGCCAGCGCTTCGCGCGGCTTGTTGGAGAAGATGACGTCGACGTCTTCGAAACGAATGATGCTCATGCTTCACCCCTTACCGGCAGGTCCGGTTGCTTGCAGATACGGTCGAGCATGATCGCCAGCAGCACGATCGCCAGGCCCGCTTCGAAGCCCAGGGAAATATCGGCGGTGTTCAGTGCGTTGACCACAGGTTTGCCCAGGCCGTCAGCGCCGACCAGGGCGGCAATCACCACCATCGACAGCGACAGCATGATGCACTGGGTAACGCCGGCGGCGATGCTTGGCATCGCGTGCGGCAGTTCGATACGGGTGAGCAGCTGGCGCCGCGAGCAGCCAAAGGCCTTGCCGGCGTCCATCAGCTCCTGCGGGACGTCGCAGATGCCCAGATAGGTGAGGCGGATCGGCGCGGCGATGGCGAACACCACCGTCGAGATCAGCCCCGGCACCACACCCAGGCCGAACAGGGTCAGGGTGGGGATCAGGTAGACGAAGGTAGGTACCGTCTGCATCAGGTCGAGTACCGGGCGCATGGCGGTATAGAACATCGGTTTGTGTGCGGCGACGATGCCCAGTGGCACGCCGATGGCCACGCAAACCACTGTGGCGAAGGTGACCTGCGCCAGGGTTTCCATGGTTTCCTGCCAGTAACCCAGGTTGAGGATCAGCAGGAACGACAGGGCAACGAATGCGGTCAGCGCCCACTTGCGCTGGATGAAATGCGCCAGGGCGGCGAACAGAGCGATGAGCACGAACGGATTGAAGAAAGTCAGGGCGCTGGTGACGCCATGGATCATGAACTCCAGGCCTTGCGCGATGGCGTCGAAGTAATTCGCGCCGTTCTGGGTCAGCCACTCGACGAACGACGCGATGTACTGGCCCAGGGGTATTTTCTGATCGATAAGCATGATAGCGAGCTTCCACCTGCATAGATTGAAATCAACCCGGGGCAGGCACGGGCCTGCCCCGAGGTAGCGCTATTGCGTATTTCGTTATTGCGTCAGCTTGGCCTTGGCCGCCTCAAGGCCCGGTTTGCCATCCACGGTGGTTACGCCGGCCAGCCAGGCATCCAGTTTGCCAGGGTTGTCCTTGAGCCACTTCTTGGCCGCCGCCTCGGGTTTCATCTTGTCGTCCAGGACATAGCCCATCATGGTGCTTTCATCCTTGAGCTCGAACGACAGGTTCTTCAACAGCTGGCCAACGTTGCTGCATTCCTGCACATAGCCCTTGCGGGTGTTGGTCAATACGGTCGCCTTGCCGAAGTCGGGGCCGAAGAACTCGTCCCCGCCGGTCAGGTACTGCATCTTGAAGCGGGTGTTCATCGGGTGCGGTTCCCAGCCGAGGAACACCAGCGCATCGCCGCGTTTCTGCGCGCGGTCGACCTGCGACAGCATGCCGGCCTCGCTGGACTGGACGATCTTGAAGCCGGCGTCCTTCAGGCCGAAGGCGTTCTTGTCGATCATGCTCTGGATGGTGCGGTTGCCATCGTTGCCGGGCTCGATGCCGTAGATCTTGCCGTCGAGTTCTTTCTTGAACTTGGGAATGTCGCTGAAATCCTTCAGGCCCTTGTCATACAGCGCCTGGGGCACGGCCAGGGTGTACTTGGCGTTTTCCAGGTTGGCGCGCACTGTTTCTACAGTACCGGCGTCGCGGTACTGCTTGATGTCGTTCTCCATGGTCGGCATCCAGTTGCCGAGAAACACGTCCAGGTCCTTGCCGGTGGCCAGCGACTTGTAGGTCACCGGTACCGAGATCATGGTGGTGTGGGTCTTGTAACCCAGTGCTTCGAGCACAACGCTGGTGGTCGCGGTGGTTACCGTGATGTCGGTCCAGCCGACATCCGAGAACCGTACCGTCTGGCATTGCTCGGGTTCGGCGGCCTGGGCCAGCAAAGGCGCGGACAGCAACGCAACCAGCAACAGCGAGGGTGAACCTTTCATGGATGGACTCCTGTGATTTTGTCTTCGGGTTCGCGTGGGTCGCCGGGCTTTCTCAGGGTCCGGTCGACCAGGCCTGCAGAGGGCAGGATGCGTGGCCGTGCTTTACGAGTCGCTTTCGATAATCCTCCAGCGCTGGGCAATCGCCTACTGGTGGGGTCGTAACCAGTACGGAACGGGTCGTATCCAGTATGGGCGATGTCGCTTATGGATTTTTCCACCCCCTCAGCCGCATTTTTACGTCACCAGGCCGCCGGAAAGCGGCGTGGCGAGGGCAGCTCCCCGGTAAAAAACAGCGCGGCGCTGCTGGACAAAAGTACGTCGGTTGCAGACGGCGAGGGGGTTGGTAAAAGCCCGATGATGCGTGCATTCAAGGCGGCCCGCTGCTTCAGCCTAGCAGCTGTCCCGCCCTGCGCATGGCGCGCAGAGACAAGCCCAGCAAGAGGTGATTCGACAATGGCCATCAGCGTGTTCGACCTGTTCAAGATCGGTGTCGGGCCCTCCAGCTCCCACACCGTCGGCCCCATGCGTGCTGGCGCCCTGTTCGTCCAGGGTCTGCGCGAACGCGGCGAGCTGGAACGAGTGAAGCGGATCGAAGTGCGCCTGTATGGCTCGCTGTCGGCCACGGGTGTGGGGCATGGCACCGACAATGCCACCATCATGGGCCTGATGGGTGAATGGCCTGACGCCATCGACCCGACCCAGATCGCACCGCGTATCGCCGACCTGCGCGAAACCAACACCCTGCAGCTGGACAGCCGCCTGCCCATCGAATTCGTCTGGGCCCGAGACATGCTGCTGCTGGACGAGAACCTGCCGTACCACCCCAACGCGATGACCCTGATTGCCGAAGGCGAGCAGGGCGAGCTGCACCGCGACACCTACTACTCGGTGGGTGGCGGCTTCGTGGTCGATGCCGCCCAGGCCGCCAGCGGCGTGCTGGATGCCGACCAGACGGTGCTGCCGTACGACTTCAACAGCGCCGCCGAACTGCTGCGCCTGTGCAAGCAAAACGACCTCAGCGTGTCGCAATTGATGATGGCCAACGAGAAGGTCTGGCGCAGCGAGGAAGAGATCCGCGCCGGCCTGCACAAGCTCTGGGAAGCCATGCAGGAATGCGTCAACAACGGCCTGAAGTACGAAGGCACGCTGCCCGGCGGGTTGAACGTGCGCCGCCGCGCCGCCAAGCTGCACCGCAGCCTGCAGGAAATCGGCAAGCCCAACGTGATCGGCTCGACCATGAGCGCCATGGAGTGGGTCAACCTGTTCGCCCTGGCGGTCAACGAAGAGAACGCCGCCGGCGGGCGCATGGTTACCGCGCCGACCAACGGTGCGGCGGGCATCATCCCGGCAGTGTTGCACTATTACATGCGCTTCAGCGATGCGGTGGACGAGTCCAGCGTGGTTGATTTCTTCCTCGGTGCTGCCGCGGTGGGCATCCTGTGCAAGAAGAACGCGTCGATCTCCGGTGCCGAAGTGGGTTGCCAGGGTGAAGTCGGTTCGGCTTGCGCCATGGCCGCGGCGGGCCTTGCCGAAGTGCTGGGTGCGACCCCGCCACAGGTGGAGAACGCTGCCGAGATCGCCCTGGAGCACAACCTGGGCCTGACCTGCGACCCGGTCGGCGGGTTGGTGCAGGTGCCGTGCATCGAGCGCAACGCGATTGCCGCGGTAAAGGCCATCAACGCGGTGCAGATGGCCCTGCGTGGTGATGGCGAGCACTTCATTTCCCTCGACCAGGTGATCCGCACCATGCGCGATACCGGGGCCGACATGCACGACAAGTACAAAGAGACCTCGCGCGGTGGTTTGGCGGTCAGCGCAATCGAGTGCTGATAGCTTGATCTGACCTCAAGGGCCTCTTCGCGGGTGAACCCGCTCCCACAGGTACTGCGTTGCTCTCACTCGCGGTGCTGTACTTGTGGGAGCGGGTTTACCCGCGAAGAGGCCCTTGAGTTTGACGCAGGTGCAGCACAGTCCCCCAATGCCCCTTTATGGTGCATTACGACGCATACCGATCGTCGGGTGTCGTTATCAGTGTGGGCGTTGTCGGTGACACTCAAGAGTGTCGTTTCTGGGCATCCTACACTGCACATGTCACCAAATTGCTCAGCCGTTACACGCACAGCGCCTAGCACGCCAGTTCCACGAAGATTGGCCAACTCGATCAAAGCACCTGATTTGCCTGACAAAGGCGTCGTTTTCAGGTTTTTTTGGATAGCCGTTCAATTTCAGGCACGGCGTTTGCGTTGAGATTGGCACCAAGGCCCCTGCACATGAACCGGGGCCATACATAACAAGAAATCAGTGCTCGCCTGAGGCACACCCTGCATTTGTGTGAGGAGAAATCGCGATGACGTCGTACACCTCCGGGAACCCAACCCAGAACCGCACAGCCCCCCAGTCCATCGGGTTTCTCCTACTGGACAATTTCACCCTCATTTCCCTGGCATCGGCCGTCGAGCCGCTGCGCATGGCCAACCAGCTGTCCGGCCGCGAGCTGTACCGCTGGCACACCCTCACAGCCGATGGTGGACAGGTGTGGGCCAGCGATGGCTTGCAGATAACCCCTGACGCCGCCATGCACAGTGCGCCCCCCATCGATACCGTGATTGTCTGTGGCGGCGTGGGCATCCAGCGCAGCGTTACCCGCGAGCATGTCACCTGGTTGCAAACCCAGGCCCGTCAGTCGCGCCGTCTGGGCGCGGTATGTACCGGTAGCTGGGCCTTGGCCTGTGCCGGGCTGCTGGATGGTTTCGATTGCAGCGTGCACTGGGAATGCCTGGCGGCCATGCAGGAGGCCTACCCGCGGGTCAACATGAGCACCCGCCTGTTTACCCTCGACCGTAACCGCTTCACCAGCTCCGGCGGCACTGCGCCGCTGGACATGATGCTGCACCTGATCAGCCGCGACCACGGCCGTGAACTGTCGGCTGCGATTTCCGAAATGTTCGTCTACGAGCGCATCCGCAACGAGCAGGATCACCAGCGCGTGCCGCTCAAGCACATGCTTGGCACCAACCAGCCGAAGCTGCAGGAAATCGTCGCGCTGATGGAGGCCAACCTCGAAGAGCCGATCGACCTGGATGAACTGGCGGTATACGTGTCGGTATCGCGTCGGCAGCTCGAGCGCCTGTTCCAGAAGTACCTGCACTGTTCGCCGTCGCGTTACTACCTGAAGCTGCGCCTGATCCGCGCCCGGCAGCTGCTGAAGCAGACGCCGATGTCGATCATCGAAGTGGCGTCGGTGTGCGGCTTCGTGTCTACCCCGCACTTCTCCAAGTGCTACCGCGAGTATTTCGGCATTCCGCCGCGTGACGAACGCGTGGGCTCCAACACTGCGCAGCAGGTGGCGATGATGCCGATCCCGCAGGCCATGACCCTGTCACCGCACAGCGGCCCGATGGCGGCCCTGAGCCAAGCGCGCAACGAGTCGACCTTTGCCAGTGTAAGGCTCTGAAACGGAGCCGGCCTCTTCGCGGGCTTGCCCGCTCCCACAGGAGCTGCACAGTGTTTGAAATCTGTGCAATCCCTGTGGGAGCGGGCAAGCCCGCGAAGAGGCCGGTGCAGGAAAACTCTGTCAGCCGCGCTTGTTGAACTGCGCCAACGCCGGCAACAGCTGTTTGTCGATGGCCTGGCGCACCGCCGGCAGGATCGTCGCGCTACCGGTATACATCTGCTCCACCATTCCCTTCAGCGCCCGTGCATTGGGCTCGGTCAGCCCACGCACCACCGCTTCGCACGCCTGCTCGGCAGTAGCGCCGGCCGGAATCTCGAACCCGCGCGCGCGCAGGTGGCCTGCCAGATCGTCCTGGTCAATCAAATCCGCATGCATCATGGCTGTTGTCCCTTTTATCGCTAAGAGAGTGCTGCTGTGATTTACGACCGATTCTGTGACGCCGGCGACATGCCCGCAACAACAGAATGGCGCCATGGCTGCTTTGGCTAAGAACAGGTCGTTCCCGGCTAAATCCACCTGCCAGGAAGTGCGCAAACTCAAGCCATCTACCGCAACGGAGGGTTTGGTCACCCTCGTTCGTGCACAGTGGATGTTGCTCGCTCTTGGCCCCGGATGCTCACGGCTTTCCGGGGTTATTTTTTTCCTGAATACATGACCTGTGGGAGCGGGCGTGCCCGCGAATGCGGCGGTGAACCCACCATCGCATTCGCGGGCACGCCCGCTCCCACAGGTTATGTTTTGCTGCTCAGTTTGGCGTAGGCAGGGCTATCACCCGGCCGACGAACTCAGCCGGGGGCACATCCTGCTGCTCATCCACCAACCCTTGCAGCAACCCGAAACTACGCTCACTGAACGGCGCCGACTTCGGCCCTCCCAGGTCCACATGCAGCAGCATCTGCTCACTGGCCGCCAGCGCTTCGTCGAACCCTGCCCGGTGCAGGCTGTGGTAGACATGCAGGCGCTTGCGGTCGAAGCCGATGATCTGCGTCTGCACCCATACCTCGGTGCCCAGCTTCACTTCGTGCAGGTAGTTGATGTGCGCCTCCAGGGTGAACAGCGAGTTACCGCTCTGGCCGCGGCTGTCGGCATCCAGGCCGATGCGCTCCATCAGCGCGTCGGTGGCGTAGCTGAAGATCAGCAGGTAGAAGGCATCGCGCAGGTGCCCGTTGTAGTCGACCCAGTCCTCCTGGACTGGGGTGCGGTAGGTGATCAGTGCGGGCATCGCGGTCTCCTCAGTCGCCGAAAGCCATACCGTGCTTGGCCTTGCTGGTCTTCACCGCTTCCAGCACTGCCAACAGGGTGTCATCACGATAGCGCTCCAGCGCGGCGATGCTGCGGTCGCCCAGTTGCTCGGAGGTCCCTTCGACCACATCGTCGATCAGCTTGTCGGTCAGCTCTGGTGCCGGCAGGTAAGTCCACGGCAGTTGCAGCGCCGGGCCGAACTGGGCCATGAAGTGACGCATGCCTGCGTCACCACCGGCCAGGGTGTAGGTGAGGAACGTGCCCATGAACGACCAGCGCAGGCCGGCGCCGAAGCGGATGGCATCGTCGATCTCGCCGGTGCTGGCCACGCCGTCGTTGACCAGGTGCAGGGCCTCGCGCCACAGGGCTTCGAGCAGGCGGTCGGCGATGAACCCGGGCACTTCCTTGCGTACGTGCAGCGGGCGCATGCCCAGGTTGGTGTAGATGGCCCTGGCAGCTTCGATGGCCTCGGGGGCGGTGCGGTTGCCGCCGACGATTTCCACCAGCGGCAGCAGGTACACCGGGTTGAACGGGTGGCCGACCACGCAGCGCTCGGGGTGGGTGGCCGACTCGTAGAACTCGCTGGGCAGCAGGCCCGAGGTGCTGGAACCGATGATCGCGTCGGGTTTGGCGGCAGCGCTGATCTTTGCGTGCAGGTCGAGTTTCAGGTCCAGGCGTTCAGGGGCGCTTTCCTGGATGAAATCGGCATCGCGGACGCATTCCTCGATGGTGGGGACGAACTTCAGGCGGTCTTGTGAAGCGCCTGGTGCCAGGCCTTGCTTTTCCAATGCCGGCCAGGCGTTGGCGATGCGCTTGCGCAACGCCTGCTCGGCGCCTGGCGCCGGGTCCCAGGCGACCACGTCCAGCCCGTGGGCCAGGGCGCGCGCGACCCAGCCGCTGCCGATCACGCCACTACCCAGGGCGGCGAAGGTCTTGATCTTGGTGATGAAGGTCATGTTGGGCTCCTGAAAGTGTCAGCGGCGTTTGAGGTTCATCTTTTCCCGGCCTTCGGCCGGGGTCAGCACACGGGCGCCAAGGCGCGAAATGATCTCCACCGCGCGCTCGACCAACTGGCCGTTGCTGGCCAGCACGCCACGGTCCAGGTACAGGTTGTCCTCCAGGCCCACCCGCACGTTGCCGCCCAGCAGCACCGCCTGTGCGGCCATCGGCATCTGCATGCGGCCAATGCCGAACCCGGCCCAGGTGACGTTGGCCGGCAGGTTGTCGACCATCGCCTTCATGGTGGTGGTATCGGCCGGCGCGCCCCACGGGATGCCCAGGCAAAGCTGGAACAGCGGGTCGTCGAGCAGGCCTTCCTTCATCATCTGCTTGGCGAACCACAGGTGGCCGGTGTCGAAGATTTCCAGCTCGGCTTTTACCCCCAGCTCGGTGATGCGTTTGGCGCCGGCGCGCAGTTGTGCCGGGGTGGAGACGTAGATCGAGTTGCCGTCGCCGAAGTTGAGGGTGCCGCAGTCCAGGGTGCAGATTTCCGGCAACAACGCTTCGACGTGGGCCAGGCGCTCCAGCGGGCCGATCAGGTCGGTACCCGGGCCGAATTCCAGTGGTGATTCACCCGGGCCGATTTCCAGGTCGCCACCCATGCCCGCGGTAAGGTTGACGATGATGTCCACGTCGGCTTCACGGATGCGTTCCATGACTTCGCGATACAGCGCCACGTCACGGCTGAAGCGGCCGGTTTGCGGGTCGCGCACGTGGCAGTGGACCACGGTGGCGCCGGCTTTGGCGGCCTCTACGGCAGACTCGGCGATCTGCTTGGGGGTGACTGGAACAAGGTGGCTTTTCGAGGCGGTGTCGCCGGCGCCGGTGAGGGCGCAGGTGATGATGACGTCGTGGTTCATGGCGGGGTTCCTTGTGGTGTCTGGTGGCCTTTTCGCGGGTAAACCCGCTCCCACAGGGGACGATGTTGCCCCTGGCATGTGCATGACTTGTGGGAGCGGGTTTACCCGCGAATGGGCCGGATCAGTTGGCAGTGAGGTTGAGGTTGTCGGCAGCCGGCTTGCCATCGAAGGTGGTCACACCCTCCAGCCAGCGGGCCTTGTCCTCGGGGTGGTCCTTGAGCCACTGGCGGGCCGATTCCAGCGCATCCTTGTGGTCGAGCAGCGGCTGCATCATGCGGCTCTCGTCCTCGGCGCTGAAGTTCAGGTTGGCCAGCAGGCGGTGGGCGTTGGGGCAGCGTTCGGCGTAGTCCGGTGCGGTCACCGTCCACACTGTCGCGCGGCCTTCGTCAGGGCCCAGGGCGTCCTGGCTGTCGCCCAGGTAGACCATGTCGATATTCACGTTCATCGGGTGCGGTGCCCAGCCGAAGAACACCACGGCCTCGTTGCGCCGCACCGCGCGATCGACGGCCGCCAGCATGCCGGCCTCGCTGGACTCGACCAGCTGGAACTTGCCCAGGCCGAACTGGTTCTTGGCGATCATCGCCTTGATCTGGGTGTTGGCGCCGGAGCCCGGTTCGATGCCGTAGATTTTCCCGCCCAGTTCCTTTTCGAACTTGTGGATGTCGGCGAAGGTCTTCAGGCCCTTGTCGGCCAGGTACTTGGGTACCGCCAGGGTAGCGCGGGCGTCTTCCAGGCTGGGCTTGTCGAGCACCTTGACCTGCTTGGCGTCGACGAACGGGGTAATGGTCTGGGTCATGATCGGGTTCCAGTAACCCAGGAACATGTCCAGGCGCTTGTCGCGGATGCCGGCGAAGATGATTTGTTGCGAAGCGCTGGTCTGCTTGGTCTGGTAGCCCAGGCCGTCGAGCAGCACCTGGGCCATGGCGCTGGTGGCGATGACGTCGGTCCAGTTGACCACGCCCAGACGGACGTTCTTGCAGGCCGCAGGCTCGGCGGCGAATAGTGGGGAAGCGGCGATGCTGCTCAGGGCAAGGGTCAACAGGCTGCGGCGGATCAAGCGTTGCATGGTGGCTCTCCATCGGCAGTGCATATTGTTATTGGGGTTCGACCTCTCTGGGTCGTATGAAGAAGCTACGCTGCTGTCAGGGTGGAAAATCGCACCCTGGCGACCAACATTTGCACGGAGGCGACCACCTTTGCCGTGGAGCATGCAATGCCGCAAATCATTCACTTCCTGTTGTTGCCCGGGTTCTCGGCCATGGGTTTCATCAGTGCCCTGGAGCCACTGCGGGTGGCCAACCGCTTCAAGGGCCCGTTGTATCGCTGGCAGGTATTGAGCCTGGACGGTGGGGCGGTGCAGGCCAGCAATGGCATGTCGGTGAACGCCGATGCAGCGCTGGCGGCGGGCGAGCCTGGTGGCATCCTGCTGATCGTCGCCGGTTTCGAGCCATTGGCCTGTTACGGACCGGCGCTGCAGCAGGCGCTACGCCGCCTGGACCATGAGGGGGTGGTTCTAGGTGGCATCGATACCGGCGCGGTGGTGCTGGCCGAGGCCGGCCTGCTCGACGGCCACCGCGCCACCGTGCACTGGGAGGCGCTGGAGGCATTCAAGGAGAACTACCCGAGCCTGCAGGCCACCCAGGAACTGTTCGAAATTGACCGGCGGCGCATCACCTGTGCCGGTGGCACCGCTTCGATCGACCTGATGCTCGACCTGATTTCCCAGGCCCACGGCAGTGAACTGGCGGTGCAGGTGTCGGAGCAATTCGTGCTCGGACGTATCCGCCAGCGACAGGACCACCAGCGCATGCAGATTGCCAGCCGCTATGGCATTAGCAACAAGAAGCTGGTGAAGGTGATTGGTGAAATGGAGCGCAACACCGAGCAGCCGCTCAATACCCAGGTGCTGGCCGAAGCGGTGCAGGTGACCCGGCGGCAACTGGAGCGGTTGTTCCGCGTGCACCTGGACGACACGCCCAGTGGGTTCTATTTGCGACTGCGCCTGGACAAGGCTCGGCAGTTGTTGCGCCAGACCGACATGAGTGTGCTGGAGGTGGGGGTGGCGTGCGGGTTCGAGTCGGCTTCGTACTTTACCCGCTGCTATCGGGCACGGTACCAGCGTTGCCCGCGGGAGGACCGCTTGGCCCGGGTGGTTTGATTTCCTCCTGTACCGGCCTCTTCGCGGGCACGCCCGCTCCCACAGATACTCCACAGAATTCAAAACCTGTGCAGTACCTGTGGGAGCGGGCGTGCCCGCGAAGAGGCCGGTACAGGCTTACTGCTGGCCGATGGACTGCAGGTACTCCGAACGGTCATCACTGCGCTGCGCCACACAGGTATCCCACGCCGCCTGGAACGCCTTGCTGCCGGGCTTCTCGGCATAGGTCTCAACCTTGCAGTCGGCATCGCGCAGCTGTGCCCACAGCTTCTCGGCCGCGTCCATACGCCCGACCAGCGCAGTGGCCTTGTCGCCTTCATCGGCATACTGGTCGCGGATGCGCTGGATCAGTTCGTCATACGCCGCTTTCAGCTCGCGCTCGGCGGTCTGCTTGTTGAACGCAGCGCAGGCATAGGTCTGCTGGTCGGTCTCGACGTTGTCGCACGGGGTGCTTTCTTCCTCGCCGGCCTGGGCGCCCGATACGACAGCCAGCAGTACCAGCCATGCCATTGATTTCATCCGTTTTCTCCTCAACAGGCTGACGAATCGCTGGGATTCTCGCTCAGCCGAAGGCAAGGCGGTAGCTCCCTGACGAAATGTTCATAAAGCCGCCGGAAACGTCGTTATCGAGACTGTCTCTCATCGCCAGACGGCGCGCCAGAGGGCGCGATGTCGCGCATTGACGCTTTCGGCAAACCCCCTGTCGTTTTTGCATCGGGGCGCCTTTGGGCACAGGCATATGCTGGCCCCAAAGCGCCGGCAATAAGGTTTGGCGCAAACCCATTCAATAAAAGGGGACAGCCTGATGAGCCCAGCCGAACTTCACGCCGACAGCATCGTCATCGACGGCCTGATCATTGCCAAATGGAACCGCGAGCTGTTCGAGGACATGCGCAAAGGCGGGCTGACTGCGGCCAACTGCACGGTGTCGGTCTGGGAAGGCTTCAAGGCTACCGTCGACAACATCGCCGCCAGCCAGAAGCTGATCCGCGATAACAGCGACCTGGTGATGCCGGTACGCACCACCGCCGACATCCGCAAGGCCAAGGAACTGGGCAAGACCGGCATCCTCTTCGGCTTCCAGAACGCCCACGCCTTCGAAGACCAGATCGCCTACGTCGACGTGTTCAAGCAGCTGGGCGTGGGCATCGTGCAGATGTGCTACAACACCCAGAACCTGGTCGGCACCGGCTGCTACGAGCGTGACGGCGGCCTGTCGGGCTTCGGCCGCGAGATCGTTGCCGAAATGAACCGCGTCGGCATCATGTGCGACCTGTCCCACGTCGGCTCCAAGACCTCCGAAGAAGTCATCCTCGAGTCGAAAAAGCCGGTCTGCTACTCGCACTGCCTGCCTTCGGGCCTGAAGGAACATCCGCGCAACAAGTCGGACGAAGAGCTGAAGTTCATCGCCGACCACGGCGGTTTCGTCGGCGTGACCATGTTCGCGCCGTTCCTGGCCAAGGGCATCGACTCCACCATCGACGACTACGCCGAAGCCATCGAGTACACCATGAACATCGTCGGTGAAGACGCCATCGGTATCGGTACCGACTTCACCCAGGGCCACGGCCAGGACTTCTTCGAGTACCTGACCCACGACAAGGGTTACGCCCGTCGCCTGACCAACTTCGGCAAGATCATCAACCCGCTGGGCATCCGCACTGTGGGCGAATTCCCCAACCTCACCGAAACCTTGCTCAAGCGCGGCCACTCCGAGCGCGTGGTACGCAAGATCATGGGTGAGAACTGGGTCAACGTCCTCAAGGACGTGTGGGGCGAGTAAGCCGCTCTCCAAGCCTGAAAGCCCCTGCCAGCAACGCCGGGGCATCCCAATAAAAAATTTTATGGAGTTGAGTTTCCATGGCCAAGATCGCCCCGCAATTGCCAATCGAAGTAGACAGCGAGACCGGTGTCTGGACCAGCGACGCCTTGCCGATGCTGTATGTGCCGCGCCATTTCTTCGTCAACAACCACATGGGCATCGAAGAAGTCCTGGGCGCCGACAAGTACGCCGAGATCCTCTACAAGGCCGGCTACAAGTCCGCCTGGCACTGGTGTGAAAAAGAAGCCGAGTGCCATGGCCTGGAAGGCGTGGCGGTGTTCGAGCACTACATGAAGCGCCTGAGCCAGCGCGGCTGGGGTCTGTTCGAAATCCAGGACATCGACCTCGACAAGGGCACCTGCAGCGTCAAGCTCAAGCACTCCGCGTTCGTGTACGTCTATGGCAAGTGCGGCCGCAAGGTCGACTACATGTTCACCGGCTGGTTCGCCGGCGCCATGGACCAGATTCTCGCTGCCCGCGGCAGCTCGATCCGCACTGTGGCCGAACAGGTCTATGGCGGGTCGGAAGAAGGCCACGAAGATGGCCTGTTCGTTACAAAGCCGTTGTAAGCCGGAGATAGCGTCATGGCATTCGAAGCAATGTTCCAGCCGATCCAGATCGGCAAACTGACCATCCGCAACCGTGTGCTCAGCACCGCGCACGCCGAGGTCTACGCCACTGACGGCGGCATGACGACCGACCGCTACGTGAAGTACTACGAAGAGAAGGCCAAGGGCGGTATCGGCCTGGCGATCTGCGGCGGCTCGTCGGTGGTGGCCATCGACAGCCCGCAGGAGTGGTGGGCGTCGGTCAACCTGTCGACCGACCGCATCATCCCGCACTTCCAGAACCTGGCCGACGCCATGCACAAGCATGGCGCCAAGATCATGATCCAGATTACCCACATGGGCCGTCGCTCGCGCTGGGACGGCTTCAACTGGCCGACCCTGATGTCGCCGTCGGGTATCCGTGAACCCGTGCACCGCGCCACCTGCAAGACCATCGAGGTGGAAGAGATCTGGCGCGTGATCGGCAACTACGCGCAAGCTGCCCGCCGCGCCAAGGAAGGTGGCCTGGACGGCGTGGAACTGTCGGCCGTGCACCAGCACATGATCGACCAGTTCTGGAGCCCGCGGGTCAACAAGCGTACCGACGAATGGGGCGGTACCTTCGAAGGCCGCATGAAGTTCGGCCTGGAAGTACTGAAGGCCGTGCGTGCCGAAGTCGGTGACGACTTCTGCGTGGGCATGCGTATCTGTGGCGACGAGTTCCACCCCGATGGCCTCAGCCACGAGGACATGAAGCAGATCGCTGCCTACTACGACGCCACTGGCATGCTCGACTTCATCGGCGTGGTCGGTTCGGGTTGCGACACCCACAACACCCTGGCCAACGTCATCCCGAACATGAGCTACCCGCCGGAGCCGTTCCTGCACCTGGCGGCCGGCATCAAGGAAGTGGTCAAGGTCCCGGTGCTGCACGCGCAGAACATCAAGGACCCGAACCAGGCCACGCGTATCCTCGAAGGCGGCTACGTGGACATGGTCGGCATGACCCGTGCGCACATGGCTGACCCGCACCTGATCGCCAAGATCAAGATGGGCCAGATCGACCAGATCAAGCAGTGCGTCGGTGCCAACTACTGCATCGACCGCCAGTACCAGGGCCTGGATGTACTGTGCATCCAGAACGCCGCGACCTCCCGTGAATACATGGGCGTGCCGCACATCATCGAGAAGACCACCGGCGCCAAGCGCAAGGTGGTGGTGGTTGGCGCCGGCCCGGCCGGCATGGAAGCGGCCCGCGTGGCTGCCGAACGTGGCCACGATGTGACCCTGTTCGAGAAGAAGGAGCAGATCGGCGGGCAGATCACCATCGCCGCCAAGGCCCCGCAGCGCGACCAGATCGCCGGTATCACCCGCTGGTACCAGCTGGAGCTGGCGCGCCTGAAGGTCGATCTGCGCCTGGGCACCGCCGCCGATGTGGCTGCCATCCAGGACCTGCGCCCGGACATCATCGTGCTGGCGGTGGGTGGGCATTCCTTCCTGGAGCAGAACGAGCACTGGGGCGCCGCCGAAGGGCTGGTGGTCAGCAGCTGGGACGTGCTCGACGGCAAGGTTGCGCCGGGCAAGAACGTGCTGGTGTACGACACCATCTGCGAGTTCACCGGCATGTCGGTGGCTGACTTCATCGCCGACAAGGGCAGCCAGGTCGAGATCGTCACCGACGACATCAAGCCGGGTGTGGCCATGGGCGGTACTACCTTCCCGACCTACTACCGCAGCATGTATCCGAAAGAAGTGATCATGACCGGCGACATGATGCTGGAAAAGGTCTACCGCGAAGGCGACAAGCTGGTGGCGGTGCTGGAAAACGAATACACCGGCGCCAAGGAAGAGCGCGTGGTCGACCAGGTGGTGGTGGAGAACGGCGTGCGTCCTGACGAGCAGCTGTACTACGCACTGAAGGAAGGTTCGCGCAACAAAGGCCAGATCGACGTGGAGGCACTGTTCGCCATCAAGCCACAGCCGATCCTCAGCCAGCCGGGCGAAGGCTACCTGCTGTACCGCATCGGCGACTGCGTGGCCCAGCGCAACGTGCATGCGGCGATCTACGACGCCTTGCGCCTGTGCAAGGACTTCTGATCGCACCGCCTCTCTAGAGGCGGGACTGGCCCCCCTGTAGGAGCGGCCTTGTGTCGCGATGGGCTGCGCAGCAGCCCCAGGATTTGTGCAGCGCCGCTCACCCTGGGGCTGCTGCGCAGCCCATCGCGACACAAGGCCGCTCCTACAGGGGTCCGCGCCACCTCTTGATGTGTGGCGCAAGAATCCAGCTGTTGTGGGAGCCTCCCATGTTGAACACCCTTCTACCGATCCTGCTGTTCGCTGCCCTTGGCCTGGCAGTGCTCGGCGCCCTGCGCCGGGTGCGCATGTGGCGGCGTGGCCGGCCGTCCAAGGTCAACCTGATCGGCGGCCTGCTGGCCATGCCGCGCCGCTACCTGGTGGACCTGCACCATGTGGTCGAGCGCGACAAGTACATGTCCAAGACCCACGTGGCCACCGCTGGCGGCTTCGTGCTGTCGGCCGTGCTGGCGATCCTGGTGCACGGCTTCGGCCTGCAGAGCAAGATCCTCGGCTACGCGTTGCTGGTGGCTACTGTGATCATGTTCAGCGGCGCCATCTTCGTCTTCAAGCGCCGCCTCAACCCGCCTTCGCGCCTGTCCAAGGGCCCGTGGATGCGCCTGCCGAAGAGCCTGCTGGCGTTTGCCGTGAGCTTCTTCATCGCCACCTTGCCGGTCGCCGGCATCCTGCCGGCCAACACCGGTGGCTGGGTGATGGTGGGCATTCTCGGCCTGGGCGTGCTGTGGGGCGTGTCGGAGCTGTTCTTCGGCATGACCTGGGGCGGCCCGATGAAACACGCCTTCGCCGGTGCCCTGCACCTGGCCTGGCACCGCCGCGCCGAACGCTTCGGCGGCGGCCGTTCCACCGGCCTCAAGCCGCTGGACCTGGAAGACCCGAACGCGCCGCTGGGCGTGGAAAAGCCGGTGGACTTCACCTGGAACCAGCTGCTGGGCTTCGATGCCTGCGTGCAGTGCGGTAAATGCGAAGCCATGTGCCCGGCCTTTGCCGCCGGCCAGCCGCTGAACCCGAAAAAGCTCATCCAGGACATGGTCATCGGCCTGGCCGGTGGCACCGACGCGCAGTTCGCCGGCAGCCCATACCCGGGCAAACCGGTCGGTGAGCATGGCGGCCACCCGCACCAGCCGATCGTCAATGGCCTGGTCGACGCCGAAACGCTGTGGTCGTGCACCACCTGCCGTGCCTGCGTCGAGGAATGCCCGATGATGATCGAGCACGTCGATGCCATCGTCGACATGCGCCGTCACCTCACCCTGGAAAAAGGCGCCACCCCGAACAAGGGCGCCGAAGTGCTGGACAACCTGATCGCTACCGACAACCCAGGCGGCTTCGCCCCTGGCGGGCGCATGAACTGGGCCGCCGACCTCAACCTGCAACTGCTGTCGGAGGTGAAAACCACCGAGGTACTGTTCTGGGTCGGTGACGGCGCCTTCGACATGCGCAACCAGCGCACCCTGCGCTCGTTCGTCAAAGTGCTCAAGGCGTCGGGCGTGGACTTTGCCGTGCTCGGCCTGGAAGAGCGCGACAGTGGCGACGTGGCGCGCCGTCTGGGCGATGAAGCGACCTTCCAGCAACTGGCCAAACGCAATATCCAGACCCTGGCCAAGTACAAGTTCCAGCGCATCGTCACCTGCGACCCGCACAGCTTCCATGTGCTGAAGAACGAGTACGGCGCCCTGGGTGGCGACTATCAGGTGCAGCACCACAG
Organism: Pseudomonas sp. FGI182; assembly: GCF_000511325.1. Taxonomy (NCBI): domain Bacteria; kingdom Pseudomonadati; phylum Pseudomonadota; class Gammaproteobacteria; order Pseudomonadales; family Pseudomonadaceae; genus Pseudomonas; species Pseudomonas sp. FGI182. The sequence continues at coordinate 346,605 of NZ_CP007012.1, forward strand.
CACCTACATCGCCGAACTGATCGCGGCCAACAAGCTCAACCTCGGCCAGCACAAGGGCGGCAGCGTCACCTACCACGACCCGTGCTACCTGGGCCGTTACAACGGTGAGTACGAAGCGCCGCGTGCCGTGCTCAAGGCCCTGGGTATCGAAGTGCGCGAGATGCAGCGCTCGGGCTTCCGTTCCCGTTGCTGCGGCGGTGGTGGCGGTGCGCCGATCACCGACATCCCTGGCAAGCAGCGTATCCCGGACATGCGCATGGACGACATCCGCGAGACCGAGGCCGAGCTGGTGGCCGTGGGTTGCCCACAGTGCACCGCCATGCTCGAAGGTGTCGTCGAACCGCGCCCGCAGATCAAGGACCTGGCCGAACTGGTGGCCGACGTGCTGATCGAAGAGGACGCACCCTCTGCCCCAAAGCCGCAAACGGCCAAACGTGAACCTGCGGAGGTGCACTGATGAGCGACATTATCCGCCGCGACCCACGCGCCGAGTGGATCGCCCGTAACCGTCTGCACCCGCTGCATGCAGCGATGCAGACGCAGCAGACCAGCTGGATGGGGCCCAACGGCCTCATCCGCAAGAACCCCCATGCGATTGCCGCAGGCTTCATCGGCCCGGCCGGCATCAAGCGCATCGACCGCAGCGGCGCCCAGCAGGGCACCGCCGTGGGCGGGCGACGCACGGCGGCGGCCGAGGTCAAGCTGCCGCTGCACCAGGTGCCGGCGCCGGCGTTCTACATCGCCGTGGTGCCGGACATGGTCGGTGGCCGCCTGAGCAGCCACGACCGCGACCTGCTCGGCCTGGCCCACAGCCTGGCCGGCAACGACGGTGCGGTGCTGGCAGTGGTGTTTGGCGAGCACAAGGAAAGCAACTTTTCCACAGCCGGGGTCGACCGCCTGCTGGTCATCGAAGGCGAGGCTTTCGAAGGTTATGCACCGGAGCAACTCGTTCAAGGCCTTCGGGCTGTGGATAACCAGTTCACCCCGCGCCATTGGCTGCTGCCCGACAGCCGCACCGGTGGTGGCGAACTGGGCCGGCGCCTGGGCGCGGCACTGGGCGAGCGCCCGGCGACGCGGGTATGGCAGGTCAAGGACGGCCAGTGCATCGGCCGTGCCGGTGCCGGCCAGCAAGACCTGCAGCGCGCCGTACCACGCTTGATCCTGGCGGCGGCCGAGTGCGCCGAGCCGGTCAGCGAAACCCGGCACGAAGCGCTGCCGGTGGAGTTGTCCACAAGCGTGGCGCGCAGCCTGTCGCGCATCGAAGACCTCGGCTCGGTGGCCGTGGACCCGGCCACCATTGCCATGGCCGAAGCCGAGTTCATCGTTTCGGGCGGCAACGGGGTCAAGGACTGGGACCTGTATCACAAGGCCACCGCGGCCCTTGGCGCCACCGAAGGCGCCTCGCGGGTGGCGGTGGACGACGGCTTCATGCCGCGTAACCGCCAGGTGGGTGCCACCGGTACCTGGGTTACCGCGCGGGTTTACGTGGCTGTGGGTATCTCGGGCGCGATCCAGCACCTGCAGGGCATCGGCGCCTGCGACAAGGTGGTGGCGATCAACATGGACCCGGGCTGCGACATGATCAAACGGGCCGACCTGTCGGTAATTGGCGACAGTTCGGCGATTCTCCAGGCACTGATCGAGGCTGTGGACAACTACCGCAGCGGCGGCCAGCGCGACGCGGCATAAGGGCACGAGCATGAGTACGAAAGTGATCAGCCTGGTTTCCATCGGTGCCCACCCCAGCTCCGGCCGCGCTCGCCGCGCCGAGCAGGATGCGCGCGCCGTGGAGCTGGGTTTGCAGCTGGCTGGGGATAACTTGCAGGTGGTGCATGCCGGCGACCCACGGGAAGAGGCGCTGCGCGCCTACCTGGGGATGGGGCTGGACCATCTGGATGTGCTGGAGCAGCCGGCCGGTGCCGACGTGCTGGGCGTGCTCGGGGATTACCTGCGCGATGCCGGGGCACAGCTGGTGCTGACCGGCAGCCAGGCCGAGACCGGCGAAGGGTCGGGCATGTTGCCGTTCCTGCTGGCCGAAAAGCTCGGCTGGCCGCTGATTGTGGGGTTGGCTGAAGTGGAGTCGATCGACAACGGCACCGCCCAGGTATTGCAGGCGCTGCCGCGTGGTCAGCGGCGTCGGCTGAAAGTGCGCCTGCCGCTGCTGGCGACTGTGGATAACGCAGCGCCCAAGCCGCGCCAGAGCGCTTTCGGGCCGGCGCGTCGGGGTGTACTGGCGGCGCGCAACGTGGCCATCGTCGAAGACGAACTGCTGGCCGAAGCCGAGCTGCAACCGGCCCGCCCACGGCCCAAGCGGCTGAAGGTGATCAAGGCCAAGAGCGGTGCCGACCGGATGAAGGCGGCGACGGCCAAGGCCAGTGGCGGCGGTGGCAAGGTGTTGAAAGACGTTTCTCCACGGGAAGGCGCCGAGGCCATCCTCAAGTTGCTGGTGGAAGAGGGCGTGTTGCGCTGAAACCTTACGCGGTCCCGGTGTAGGAGCGGCCTTGTGTCGCGATGGGCTGCGCAGCAACCCCGGCAATCTTGAGTCGTAGTCGAGATCCTGGGGCCGCACTGCGGCCCATCGCGACACAAGGCCGCTCCTACATTCAATACTCAGCACCGATCGAGCGCTTTTGCCCACCAAATCTGTTCGCCAAGGTGTGGATAAAGTGTTGGCGCATGGCTGCAGGCCTTATATTACGTGGCCTTCAAGATTTTGATCAAAAAACGTTCAGGCATTCTCCCAGCCTTTGCTGCGTGCGCATCAGCATCCTCCTAATTTTGCCCACAATCGCTGTTAGCCGGTCTGTGGATAATCTGTTCGGTATCTCGTGTAAGCCACGCAGTCAAAGGCCTTGAAAGATTTGATCAAAAAACGATCAATCCTGCCTGAATGCTGCTCGATCCTTGAAAATCCGGGCCTTGAGACGTTTATCCACAACCAGGTGGCAGAACATTCATCGGTTGCTCACAAACTCTGTTGGTGTCTCTGTGGACAAGGTGTATGAACTCTGCTGCAGCCCAGTGAACATGGGGTCCTGGCCCATATGATCAAATAGTGATCAGTAGCCTGCCTGACATTTTTGCCAGTACGCAAATTTCCAACCAGCCATTACCGTGTCTGCAACTCTTCATATTGTGGATAACTCATGGCAACACTTTTCGGGCCGCGTGCCTATTCGCCTTACGGCGCCATGAACGCAGCCCTCGCTCCTGGGCCGGCTTTTTGTGGGCAGTATCGGGATCCGTTGACTGGCAATTACCCGTTGGGAACCGGTCATCGCTTCTACAGCCCAACTCTGATGCGATTTCTGAGCCCTGATAGCCTCAGCCCATTTGGCCGCGGGGGCATCAATGTCTACGCATACTGTGGTGGTGAGCCAGTCAACCGGCACGATCCGACAGGCCGGTTTTTCGAAACGGCGGCCCTGACTTTACGAGGCTTGGGGATGGCATCGAATGCGCTGACCTTGGGGTACAACTTCCTGGGGCCTTCAGCTACCGATCGTTTTGGGCTTAACACTGCACGAACGAGTACATTCGGCTCATTCTTCAGCTTGGGAAGTGCTGCGGCACAATTCGCAGGCGTGGAGAGTGCAGTTTTCGGGACGAATGTCGGTACAGCGATAAGTCTGGCCGCAACCGCTGCACGCGCTATCAACGCTGCGGTCGGCCCTGGTAGCAGTCCCTTAAGGCAGGTAAAGAAGAACTTCGATTTACTGGCGGGGGGAATTCCGGCTGAGGTTGCTGCGGAAATCGCACTGGAAAGCGTGGAGACCCTACCTCAGCGTGGACTGCCGGTGCGGCAATCTGTAATCAACCGTCCTGCTTTGGAAGTCAACCGAGCAACTCCGATCGAGGGGGTTCAGGACTCATGGGCTTTTCAGAGCGATACGATGGGGGTTAGGCAACGACGGCATTCGAGGTGAATTGGAGGGGTCGTGTTTCAACCCCTCCACAGTTCAGTGCAATCGCTTACTGCGCCTGCACTTCCTTCAGATACGCCGCCGGCTCCGCCCCCAGGTTGTTCAGCAGCCGCTGGCTGTACCAGTCAATGAAGTTGACCACGCCAAACTCGTAGGTCTTCGAATACGGCCCTGGCTGGTAAGCGGTAGAGTTGATCCCACGCTGGTTCTCTTCCGCCAGGCGACGGTCCTGGTCGTTGGTGGCGTCCCACACCTTGCGCATGCGCTCCGGGTCGTAATCGACACCTTCCACGGCATCCTTGTGCACCAGCCACTTGGTGGTGACCATGGTTTCCTGGGCGCTGATCGGCCACACGGTGAACACGATCATGTGGTCGCCCATGCAGTGGTTCCACGAGTGCGGCAGGTGCAGGATGCGCATCGATCCCAGGTCCGGGTTCTTGATACGGCCCATCAGCTTCTGGCAGGCCTGCTTGCCGTCCATGGTCATCGACACGGTGCCCTTGAGCAGCGGCATGCGCACGATACGGTTACGCAGGCCATGGCTCTTGTGCAGGTACGGGATCTTCTCGGCTTCCCAGGCGGCAGCGGAGGCGGCCACGTGGTCCTTGAATTCCTGGCTGGCGCGTGGGTCGTTGGTGTCGTCCCATTCCAGCAGGGTTTGCAGCAGCTCCGGGTGCGAACCGTTGCAGTGGTAGCACTCGCGGTTGTTTTCCAGCACCAGCTTCCAGTTGGCCTTTTCCATCAAGGTGGTCTGTACCGCCACCTTGGTGTTTTCCATGTCGTACGGTTCCATGTAGTGGTCCAGGGTGGCCAGGAACTCGTCGATGGCAGGCGGGTTTTCCGCCAGGCTGATGAAGATGTAGCCGCCGGCGACCTTCACGTTCACAGGCTTCAGGCCATACTGGTTCATGTCGAAGTCGGCACCCATTTCGGTACCGGCGAACAGCAGGCGGCCGTCCAGTTCGTAGGTCCACTGGTGGTACGGGCAGACCAGCTTGGCCACCTTGCCCTTGTCGCTGACGCACAGGCGCGAACCGCGGTGGCGGCAGACGTTGTGGAAGGCGTGCACCTTACCTTCGGCGCCACGCACCACGATGATCGGGTTCTTGCCGATCTGCAGGGTGATGTAGTTGCCCTTGGCCGGGATCTCGCAGGTCATGCCAGCGATCAGCCACTCCTTGTGGAAGATCTCCTGCATGTCGATCTGGAACAGACGCTCGTCGGTGTAGAAAGGCTGGGGCAGCGAGTAGGTGCGCTCGCGGGTCTGCAGCATCTCGGCGGTGGCCTTGCGTGCAGGTTCCAGTGGATCGCCCAGGCTCAGGGTTGCGGTGACGTCCATCGTGTATTCCTCGGGGCCGTGTGCGGCCGGCAAAAGGTGGCTAATCGTTGTTGTGGTGCCGCAAGGCTGCTTATCAAGAAACAGCTGGTTGTTTTGCCGTGGAGTGTGCGTCCGAAGGCGTCATGAACCGTATCCATGGGCGACATGGCCGATTTGAATTACGACGCGCCAGCCCTTGCAGCGCGGGGCTGGTCGCGATAAGCACGCCGATGTCGCTGGCAGGAATGTACGTCGTCTTCAGCTTGCGCATTATCCAAGCCATAAAAAGGCCAATAGTCGGCTGCTGGAGATGAACATGTCCGATACCTTCCTCAATCCGGTCACTACCCAGACCTGGGCCAACGGCCGCCACATCGTGCGCTGCGTCAAGGTCATCCAGGAGACCTGGGACGTGCGCACGTTCTGCTTCATGGCCGATCAGCCGATCATGTTCTTCTTCAAGCCGGGGCAGTTCGTCACCCTGGAGCTGGAGATCGAAGGCAAGCCGGTGATGCGTTCCTACACCATCTCCAGTTCACCGTCGGTGCCCTACAGCTTCTCGATCACCGTCAAGCGTGTACCGGGCGGCCTGGTGTCCAACTTCCTCCACGACACCATGCACGAAGGCGCCGAGCTGCCGGTGCACGGCCCGGTGGGGCTGTTCAACGCCATCGACTTCCCGGCGCAGAAGGTGCTGTACCTCTCGGGCGGTGTCGGGATCACCCCGGTCATGTCGATGGCGCGCTGGTTCTACGACACCAACGGCAATGTCGACATGGTGTTCGTGCACAGCGCCCGTTCGCCGAAGGACATCATCTACCACCGCGAGCTGGAGCAGATGGCCTCGCGCATCCCCAATTTCAGCCTGCACATCATTTGTGAAAAGCATGGCCTGGGTGAGCCGTGGGCGGGTTATCGCGGTTACCTCAACCAGCGCCTGATGGAGCTGATCGCGCCGGACTACATGGACCGCGTGGTGTTCTGCTGCGGCCCGACGCCATACATGACTGCGGTCAAGCGCATGCTCGAAGCGGTCGGCTTCGACATGAAGAACTATCACGAGGAATCGTTCGGCGCGACGCCGCCCGAGGCCAAGGCCGATGCGGTGGAGCATGCCGAGCAGGCTGCCGACGCGCCGGAACTGGATGTGGCCGACCTCAACCTGGTGGAGTTCATCGGCAGCGAGAAGAGCATCCGCATCGCCCCGGGCGAGACCGTGCACGCGGCGGCTGCCAAGGTTGGCCTGATGATCCCGAAAGCCTGCGGCATGGGCATTTGCGGCACCTGCAAGGTGCTCAAGCTGGGCGGCGAAGTGGAGATGGAACACAACGGCGGCATTACCGAAGAGGACGAAGCCGAGGGCTACATCCTGTCGTGCTGCAGCGTGCCGAAAGGGGATGTGCGGATCGATTACTGATCTGAAATTGCAGGGGGCTGCTTTGCAGCCCATCGCGACACAAGGCCGCTCCTACAGGGGATCGCGTACTTCCTGTAGGAGCGGCCTTGTGTCGCGATGGGCCGCAAAGCGGCCCCAGGTTTTTCAAGTACGGAACCGCGCCACCAACCCATTTAGATCCACGGCCAACCGCGACAACTCCGCACTCGCCGCACTGGTCTGATGCGCCCCGGTAGCACTCTGCACCGACAGGTCATTGATGTTCACCAGGTTGCGATCCACTTCCCGCGCCACCTGCGCCTGCTCTTCCGCCGCGCTGGCAATCACCAGGTTACGCTCGTTGATCTGCGCCACCGCCCCAGCGATGGTGTCCAGCGCCATGCCTGCGCCACGGGCAATGTTCAGGGTGGATTCGGCACGCTCGGTGCTGGTGCGCATCGATTCCACCGCTTCTTCCGTACCGCCCTGAATACTGCCGATCATCCGCTCGATCTCGCTGGTCGACTGCTGGGTACGATGAGCCAGCGCCCGCACCTCATCAGCCACCACGGCAAAGCCACGGCCTGCCTCACCGGCACGTGCCGCCTCGATCGCGGCGTTCAGCGCCAGCAGGTTGGTCTGGTCGGCCAGGCCACGGATCACGTCCAGCACCTTGCCGATATCGCGCGACTGTTCGGCCAGGTGAGTGATCAGTTTGGCAGTGGCCTGCACATCGCCACTCATGCGCTCGATGGCACCCACGGTCTCCATCACCAGGTCACGTCCATCACCGGTAGAGCGGCTGGCTTCACTGGACGCTTCCGAGGTGCTCACGGCATTGCGCGCCACTTCTTCCACGGCGCTGGTCATTTCAGTTACCGCAGTGGCAGCCTGCTCGATCTCGTTGTTCTGCTGCTGCAGGCCACGGGCACTTTCGTCGGTGACGGCATTCAACTCTTCGGCCGCCGAGGCCAGCTGGGTGGCGGAGCCGGCGATCTGTTGCAGGGTATCGCGCAGCTTGTCCTGCATGCGGGCCATGGCACGCAGCAGGCGGGCGGCTTCGTCGGTGCCTTCGGCGCGGATGACGTGGGTCAGGTCTCCGTCGGCGACCTGTTCGGCGCTTTTGAGTGCTTCTTCGATCGGCTTGACGATACTGCGGGTCAGCAGCAAGGCGCAGACGAACGTCAGCACGGTGGCGGCGACCAGCAGGCCGATCACCAGGGCGAAGGCAGCGTCGTACTGGTTGGCGGCCTTCTCGTTGGTGGCGCGGGTCTGGTCCGTGTTGATGCGCACCAGGGTGTCCATGACCTTGTTGATCTGTTCGGAGTTGGCGAGCAGGTCGCGGTTGAGCAGGTCGCGCAGTTCGTCGACGCGGTCGGCCTGGCTCAGGCTGCGCATGCGCGACTCAAGTTGGCGGTACTGGTTGAGCAACTGGCCGTACTGGTCGAACGCAGCCTGTTCGTCGGCGGCGCCGATCAACGGCAGGTAGGCCTGGCGTGCACGGTCGATCTGGCTGTTGCGCTCGTCCAGCAGGCTCAGGGTCTCGCGCTGGGTCGCCGGCTCGCGGTTTAGCAGCAGGCGGTAGGAGAGGGTGCGCATGCGCAGGTTCAGGGCGGTGAGTTCGTCGAGGATCTTGATGCTGGGCACGCTGACCTGTTCGATGACGACGCCGGCCTGGCGGATGTTGCCCATCTGGATGAGGGAGAAGATGCCGAGGCCAAGCATCAGCAGGCCGATGAGCGCGAAGCCGAGCAGCGCGCGCAGGGCGATGTTCATATTACGTAGAGACATGGAGAGGATGATCCAGGCAAGGGAAAAAGGGTGCGCAAAGTGCGACAGAACATGACTTGCCGGGCTATCGGTTGTGACTGCTCAGTCTTGAGTGCCGTTGGCAAAAATTGTGAGGTTGCTAACCTTTTCCTGACCGGCGGTTGACCCATGTCGGAACAAGGGGGTGGTTCCTCTGTCAATCTGCGGGTTAGACACCTTGTGAATCCGATATTTAATGGCGATGGGCCGCACTTTTCTTTATCGTGTGCGCCCCTCGCAACAACCTGAGATAGACCCATGCTGGAAGCTTCCCTGAACCAAATCGAGCAACTGGTCAGCGACCTGATGCAGAAGAACGCTCAACTCACCGAGCAGAACACCGCCCTCGGCCAGGAACTGGCCCAGGCCAAGGAAGAGAACGAAACCCTGCAGCTGTCGCTGATGGAGCAGGAAGAGAAGAACGGCAGCACCGCCGCACGTCTGCAGGCCCTGCTCGAGCGCGCCAACGCCGGCGTCGTAGGCGCATGACACTGCGAGCGCAGCCGATCAATGTCGTGTCGATCCTCGGCAACGACTATTCGATCAAGGCGCCTGAAGGCCAGGAAGCGACCCTGGCCCAGGCGGTGCAGATGCTCAACACCGCCCTGGCCCAGACCAAGCGTCAGTACCCGACCCTGATCGGCGACAAGCTGCTGGTGCTGGCCGCGCTGAACCTGTGTTCGCGGCAGATCGAGCAGCAGGATGAGCACCGCAAGACGCTGGAGCGTACCCAGGCGCAGATCGACGCCACGGTGGACGCCATCGTGCGGACCATAGCCGAACAATAAGGCCTTGCATCGACCTCTGTGGGAGCGGGTTCACCTGCGAATGCGTCAGTGCATTCAGCATCGCATTCGCGGGTAAACCCGCTCCCACAGGGCATATGATTGCTTCAGATCACTGGATTAACTGGATACGCAAGTGTATACACTTTCCGCAAAACAATAATTATGCGGGGAGTAGGGCATGCGTATCTGGCGCAAGAGCATCCAGTGGCAGTTGATCACCAGCATGGGCGCCGCCCTGCTGGCGAGCATCCTGGTGGTGGTCATCATTTTCACGGTGGCGCTAAACCGCCTCACCGAACGCTACCTGGTCGATACTGCGCTGCCCGCCAGCATCGAGGCCATCCGCAACGACATCGAGCGCATGCTCGGCCAGCCGCTGGTGGCGGCGGCGGATATTGCCGGCAACACCCTGCTGCGCGACTGGCTTGCCGCCGGTGAAGACCCCGCCCAGGCCGCTCCATTCATCGAATACCTGACCGCCGCCAAGCAGCGCAACCAGGCCTTCACCACCTTGTTCGTCTCGACCGAAACCGGCCACTACTACAACGAGAATGGACTGGACCGCACCCTCAGCCGCAGCAACCCCAAGGACAAATGGTTCTACGGCTACATCGACAGCGGTGCCGAACGCCTGATCAACATCGACATCGACGGTGCCACCGGCGAGCTCGCGCTGTTCATCGACTATCGCGTGGAAAAGAACGGCCAACTGGTCGGTGTGGCTGGCATGGGCCTGCGCATGACCGAACTGTCGAAGCTGATTCATGACTTCAAATTTGGCGAGCACGGCAAGGTGTTCCTGGTGCGTAACGATGGCCTGATCCAGGTTCATCCGGACGCTGCCTTCAGCGGCAAACGCCAGCTCACCGAACAGCTCGGCGCGGATGCCGCCAAGGCGCTGATGACCGGCGGCGAAGTCCTGCGCAGCAGCCGCTTCAGCCGTGACGGCGAAAGCTACCTGGCGCTCGGCCTGCCCCTGCGCGACCTCAACTGGACCTTGGTGGCCGAGGTGCCCGAGGAGGAAATCTACGCGCAAATGCATCAGGCGGTATGGCTGACAAGTCTGATCGGTGGTGCCGTGGCCCTGGTGTCGCTGCTGCTGGTGGTGCTGCTGGCGCGTGGCCTGGTGCGGCCGATCCGCCGCGTCACAGCGGCGCTGGTGCAGATTGGCAGCGGCGCGGGTGACCTCAGCCACCGGCTGGACGATTCACGCCAGGACGAACTGGGCGACCTGGCGCGTGGCTTCAACCGCTTCCTCGACAGCCAGCGCCGGTTGATCGGCGAGGTATTGCACACTTCCGAGCGGCTGCACCTGGCGGTCGAGCAGGTGACACAGGTGGTGGACAACACCGCCGAGCGTTCCGGGCGCCAGCAGGAAATGACCGAAATGGTCGCTACCGCCGTGCACGAAATGGGTTTGACCGTGCAGGACATTGCCCGCAATGCCGGCGATGCGGCCCAGGCCTCGCAGTCGGCGAGGGACGAAGCCCTGCAGGCGCGTGAAGTGGTGCAACGCTCGATCCGTGGTATCGAGGGGATGTCGGGTGATATCGGCAAGGCGGCCGATGCAGTCAGCCAGCTGGCCGATGAAGTGGCCTCGATCGACGAAGTTCTGGCGGTTATTCGTAGCATTTCCGAGCAAACCAACCTGCTGGCGCTGAATGCCGCCATCGAAGCGGCCAGGGCAGGGGAGATGGGCCGTGGGTTTGCCGTGGTGGCCGATGAGGTGCGTACTTTGGCCCGGCGCACGCAGCTGTCCACCGACGAAGTGCAGCAGATGATCCAGCGCTTGAAGCAGGGCGCGGGTTCGGCGGTGAGTTCGATGCAGGCGGGGCAGCAGGCGACGGGTAGCGGGGTGGAGTCGAGCCAGCGCACCGGGGCGTCATTGGGGGCGATCACTGACCAGGTGGAGCACATCAGCGACATGAACCATCAGGTGGCTACTGCGACCGAAGAGCAGTCGGCGGTGACCGAGGAGATCAACCGTACAGTGCAGGGGATTTCCGACCTGGCGCGGGAGACTGCGGCAGAGGTGCAAGGGTGCCGTGAGGAATGCCAGGCGTTGCGTGGCTTGGCGGATGACCTGGCGCGGCAGATGGGTGGGTTCAGGCTTTAGATCAGTGTTGGCTTCTTCGCGGGCTTGCCCGCTCCCACAGGTACTGCACAGCTCTCGACGGCTGCGATATTCCTGTGGGAGCGGGCATGCCCGCGAATGCGGCCTGTCAGGCGCCGATGATGGCGCGGATATCCGCCGCCAGCTCGCGCACCCGCTCTTCCTCGGTATCCCACGAGCACATGAACCGCGCCCCGCCGCTACCAATGAAGGTATAGAACCGCCATCCCCTGCCGCGCAGTGCCTCGATCGCGTGTTCCGGCATCTGCAGGAACACCCCGTTGGCTTCAACCGGGAACATCAGCTCCACCCCCGGCAAGTCACTCACCAGCGAGGCGAGCAACTGTGCGCAGTGGTTGGCATGCGCGCCATGGCGCAGCCAGGCGCCATCTTCCAGCAGGCCCACCCAAGGCGCCGACAGGAAGCGCATCTTCGATGCCAGCTGCCCGGCCTGCTTGCAGCGGTAGTCGAAGTCCTCGGCCAGTTGGCGGTTGAAGAACAGGATCGCCTCACCCACTGCCATGCCGTTCTTGGTGCCGCCAAAGCACAGTACATCGACACCGGCCTTCCAGGTCAGCTCTGCCGGGCTGCAGCCCAGGAACGAGCAGGCATTGCTGAAACGTGCGCCGTCCATGTGCAGGTTCAGCCCCAGCTCCTTGCAGGTGGCGCTGATCGCCTTCAGCTCGTCGGGGCGATAGACGGTGCCCACCTCGGTGGCCTGGGTAATGGTCACCACCCGTGGCTTGGGGTAGTGGATGTCCTGGCGCTTCAGCGCCACTTCGCGGATCGACTGTGGTGTCAGCTTGCCGTTGACGCTGGGCGCGGTCAGCAGCTTGGAGCCGTTGGAGAAGAACTCCGGCGCACCGCACTCGTCGGTTTCGACGTGGGCGGTCTCGGAGCAGATCACGCTGTGGTAGCTCTGGCACAGCGAGGCCAGGGCCAGGGAGTTGGCGGCGGTGCCGTTGAAGGCGAAGAACACCTCGCAGTCGGTTTCGAACAGCTTGCGGAAGTATTCCGCGGCGCGTTCGGTCCACTGGTCGTCGCCATAGGCGCGGTCGTGGCCATGGTTGGCCTTTTCCATCGCTGCCCAGGCTTCGGGGCAGATGCCGGAATAGTTGTCGCTGGCGAATTGTTGGCTCTTATCTGTCATGACACTGTCCTGTGAACGACGCAGAACAGCACTCTAAACCATCGATTCAGCAGATGCCTATACAAGCTGTGCATGGGCTGATGGCTGTGTTGTCTGTGCCGGCCTCTTCGCGGGCACGCCCGCTCCCACAAGGACCGCGCAGGCCAGGAACCATGGGCCTGCGCAGATCCCTGTGGGAGCGGGCGTGCCCGCGAAGAAGCCAACACCGCAACGAATGTCGTAAACGCGCCATTGCAAGGCGTGCGCAGGCATCTGACCCGCCCCGGCCAGTCATAACATCGCCACAAAGGGCCACAGTGCCCCACGACAAAAAATGATCGCTGCCGGGAGATACACGATGTTCAGCAAGCAAGACCAGATCCAGGGTTACGACGATGCACTGCTGGCGGCGATGAATGCCGAAGAACAGCGCCAGGAAGACCACATCGAGCTGATCGCCTCGGAAAACTACACCTCCAAGCGCGTGATGCAGGCCCAAGGCAGCGGCCTGACCAACAAGTACGCCGAAGGCTACCCGGGCAAGCGCTACTACGGTGGCTGCGAGCACGTGGACAAGGTAGAAGCCCTGGCCATCGAGCGCGCCAAGCAGCTGTTCGGTGCCGACTACGCCAACGTCCAGCCGCACTCCGGCTCCTCGGCCAACGGTGCCGTCTACCTGGCCCTGCTGCAGGCTGGTGACACCATCCTCGGCATGAGCCTGGCCCACGGCGGCCACCTGACCCACGGCGCCAAGGTGTCGTCCTCGGGCAAGCTGTACAATGCTGTGCAATACGGCATCGACACCAACACCGGCCTGATCGACTACGACGAAGTCGAGCGCCTGGCTGTCGAGCACAAGCCGAAAATGATCGTTGCCGGCTTCTCGGCCTACTCCAAGACCCTCGACTTCCCGCGCTTCCGCGCCATCGCCGACAAGGTCGGTGCGCTGCTGTTCGTCGACATGGCCCACGTAGCCGGCCTGGTTGCCGCTGGCCTGTACCCGAACCCGATCCCGTTCGCCGATGTGGTTACCACCACCACCCACAAGACTCTGCGCGGCCCACGCGGCGGCCTGATCCTGGCCAAGTCGAACGAAGAGATCGAGAAAAAACTGAACGCCGCAGTGTTCCCTGGCGCCCAGGGCGGCCCGTTGATGCACGTTATCGCCGCCAAGGCCGTGTGCTTCAAGGAAGCGCTGGAGCCTGAATTCAAGGCCTACCAGCAACAAGTGATCGAAAACGCCCAGGCCATGGCCCAGGTGTTCATCGACCGCGGCTACGACGTGGTTTCCGGTGGCACCGACAACCACCTGTTCCTGGTCAGCCTGATCCGCCAGGGCCTCACCGGCAAAGATGCCGACGCCGCCCTGGGCCGCGCGCACATCACCGTCAACAAGAACGCCGTGCCGAATGACCCGCAGTCGCCATTCGTCACCTCGGGCCTGCGCATCGGCACCCCGGCCGTCACCACCCGCGGCTTCAAGGTCGCTCAGTGCGTGGCCCTGGCCGGCTGGATCTGCGACATCCTCGACAACCTCGGTGACGCAGACGTCGAAGCCGATGTGGCGAAGAACGTCGCGGCCCTGTGCGCAGATTTCCCTGTTTACCGCTGAGTGGAGTCACACACCATGCAACGTTACTCGGGCTTCGGCCTTTTCAAGCACTCCCTCAGCCACCACGAGAACTGGCAGCGCATGTGGCGCACGCCAACCCCTAAAAAGGTCTACGACGTGGTTATCGTCGGCGGTGGCGGCCATGGCCTGGCCACGGCCTACTACCTGGCCAAGGAACACGGCATCACCAACGTTGCCGTGATCGAGAAGGGTTACCTGGGCGGCGGCAACACCGCCCGTAACACCACCATCGTGCGTTCCAACTACCTGTGGGACGAGTCGGCGCACCTGTACGAGCACGCCATGAAGCTGTGGGAGGGCCTGTCCCAGGACCTCAACTACAACGTGATGTTCTCCCAGCGCGGCGTGTACAACCTGTGCCACACCCTGCAGGACATGCGTGACTCCGAGCGCCGGGTCAGCGCCAACCGCCTGAACGGCGTGGATGGCGAGCTGCTCAACACCGCCCAGGTCGCGGCCGAGATCCCGTACCTGGATTGCTCGAAGAACACCCGCTACCCGATCCTCGGTGCCACCGTGCAGCGCCGTGGCGGCGTGGCGCGTCACGACGCCGTGGCCTGGGGCTTCGCCCGTGCCGCCGACGCCCTGGGCGTGGACCTGATCCAGCAGACCGAAGTGATCGGCTTCCGCAAGGAAAACGGCGCGGTCATCGGTGTGGAAACCAACAAAGGCTTCATCGGCGCCAAGCGCGTCGGCGTGGTCACCGCCGGTAACTCCGGGCACATGGCCAAGCTGGCCGGCTTCCGCCTGCCGCTGGAATCGCACCCGCTGCAAGCACTGGTATCCGAGCCGATCAAGCCGATCATCGACAGCGTGATCATGTCCAACGCCGTGCACGGCTACATCAGCCAGTCCGACAAGGGCGACCTGGTGATCGGTGCCGGTATCGACGGCTGGGTCGGCTACGGCCAGCGCGGTTCGTACCCGGTGATCGAGCACACCCTGCAGGCCATCGTCGAGATGTTCCCCAACCTCTCGCGCGTGCGCATGAACCGCCAGTGGGGCGGCATCGTCGATACCTCGCCGGACGCTTGCCCGATCATCACCAAGACCCCGGTCAAGAACATGTTCTTCAACTGCGGTTGGGGTACTGGCGGCTTCAAGGCGACCCCGGGTTCGGGCAACGTCTTCGCCGCGAGCCTGGCCAAGGGCGAAATGCACCCACTGGCCGCGCCGTTCTCCATGGACCGTTTCTACAACGGCGCACTGATCGACGAACACGGCGCCGCCGCCGTCGCCCACTAACCGGAGACACCGTCATGTTGCATATTTTCTGTCCCCACTGCGGCGAGCTGCGCTCCGAAGAAGAGTTCCACGCCTCTGGCCAGGCGCACATCGCCCGCCCGCTGGACCCTAACGCCTGCTCCGACGAGGAATGGGGTACCTACATGTTCTACCGTGACAACCCACGCGGTATTCACCACGAACTGTGGGACCACGTTGCCGGCTGCCGCCAGTACTTCAACGTCACCCGCGACACCGTGACCTACGAGATTCTGGAAACCTACAAGATTGGCGAGAAGCCGCAAGTGACCGCCAGCGGCAAGCAGAACAGCGCCGCGTCGACCGTCAAAGGCCAAGGGGAAAAAGTATGAGCCAGACCTATCGCCTCGCCAGCGGCGGCCGTATCGACCGCAGCAAGGTCCTGAACTTCACTTTCAACGGCAAGACCTACCAGGGTTATGCCGGTGACAGCCTGGCCGCCGCATTGCTGGCCAACGGCGTCGACATCGTCGGCCGCAGCTTCAAGTATTCGCGCCCACGCGGCATCATCGCCGCTGGTACCGAAGAGCCGAACGCCATCCTGCAGATCGGCTCCAGCGAAGCCACCCAGATCCCCAACGTGCGTGCCACCCAGCAGGCGCTGTACGCAGGTCTTGTAGCTACCAGCACCAACGGCTGGCCGAACGTCAACAACGACGTCATGGGCATCCTGGGCAAGGTGGGCGGCAGCATGATGCCGCCGGGCTTCTACTACAAAACCTTCATGTACCCGAAATCGTTCTGGATGACTTACGAGAAGTACATCCGCAAAGCCGCAGGCCTTGGCCGCGCGCCGCTGCAGAACGACCCGGACAGCTACGACTACATGAACCAGCACTGCGACGTGCTGATCGTCGGCGCTGGCCCTGCCGGCCTGGCCGCAGCCTTGGCCGCTGCCCGCAGCGGTGCCCGCGTGATCCTGGCTGACGAGCAGGAAGAGTTCGGCGGCAGCCTGCTCGACACCCGCGAAACCCTCGACGGCAAGCCTGCTGCCGATTGGGTCAGCGCCGTGGTGAAGGAGCTGGAAAGCCTGCCGGAAGTGACCTTGCTGCCACGTGCCACGGTCAACGGCTACCACGACCATAACTTCCTGACCATCCACGAGCGCCTCACCGACCACCTCGGCGACCGCGCCCCGATCGGCCAGGTACGCCACCGCGTGCACCGCGTCCGCGCCAAGCGCGTGGTGCTGGCTGCCGGCGCCCACGAGCGCCCGCTGGTGTACGGCAACAACGACCTGCCGGGCAACATGCTGGCCGGTGCCGTGTCCACCTACGTACGCCGCTACGGCGTGGCCCCGGGCCGCAAGCTGGTGCTGTCGACCAACAACGACCACGCCTACCGCGCCGCGCTGGACTGGCACGACGCCGGCCTGCAAGTGGTCGCCATTGCCGATGCCCGCCACAACCCACGTGGCTCGCTGGTTGAAGAAGCACGTGCCAAAGGCATCCGCATCCTCACCTCCAGCGCCGTGATCGAGGCCAAGGGCAGCAAGCACGTCACCGGCGCACGCGTGGCCGCCATCGATGTGCAGGCACACAAGGTCACCAGCCCTGGCGAAACCCTCGAGTGCGACCTGATCGCCACCTCCGGCGGCTACAGCCCGATCGTGCACCTGGCTTCGCACCTGGGCGGTCGCCCGGTATGGCGTGAAGACATCCTCGGCTTCGTGCCGGGCGATGCCCCGCAGAAACGCGAATGCGTGGGTGGCATCAACGGCGTCTACGCCCTGGGTGACGTGATTGCCGATGGCTTCGAAGGCGGCGTTCGCGCAGCCACCGAAGCGGGCTTCAAGGCCACCGTCGGCAGCCTGCCGAAAACCGTTGCGCGCAAGGAAGAGGCCACCGTGGCGCTGTTCCAGGTGCCGCACGACAAGGGCACTGCCCGTGCACCCAAGCAGTTCGTCGACCAGCAGAACGACGTCACCGCGGCCGCCATCGAACTGGCCACCCGCGAAGGCTTCGAGTCGGTCGAGCACGTGAAACGCTACACCGCGCTGGGCTTCGGTACCGACCAGGGCAAGCTGGGCAACATCAACGGCCTGGCCATTGCCGCCCGTTCGATCGGCATTACCATCCCGGAAATGGGCACCACCATGTTCCGCCCCAACTACACGCCGGTTACCTTCGGTGCAGTAGCGGGCCGTCACTGTGGCCACCTGTTCGAGCCCGTGCGCTTCACCGCCCTGCATGCCTGGCACGTGAAGAACGGCGCCGAGTTCGAAGACGTCGGCCAGTGGAAGCGCCCGTGGTACTTCCCGAAAGCCGGTGAAGACATCCACGCCGCCGTGACCCGTGAATGCAAGGCCGTACGCGACAGCGTGGGCCTGCTGGACGCCTCGACCCTGGGCAAGATCGACATCCAGGGCCCGGATGCGCGTGAGTTCCTCAACCGCATCTACACCAACGCCTGGACCAAGCTCGACGTGGGCAAGGCCCGCTATGGCCTGATGTGCAAGGAAGACGGCATGGTGTTCGACGACGGCGTGACCGCCTGCGTCGGCGACAACCATTTCATCATGACCACCACCACTGGCGGCGCCGCCCGCGTGCTGCAGTGGATGGAGCTGTACCACCAGACCGAATGGCCGGAACTGAAGGTGTACTTCACCTCGGTCACCGACCACTGGGCCACCATGACACTGTCCGGCCCCAACAGCCGCAAGCTGCTGAGCGAGCTGACCGACATCGACATGGACAAGGAAGCCTTCCCGTTCATGACCTGGAAGGAAGGCAACGTCGGCGGCGTACCGGCCCGGGTGTTCCGTATCTCGTTCACCGGCGAGCTGTCGTACGAAGTCAACGTGCAGGCCAACTACGCCATGGGCGTGCTGGAACAGATCATCGAGGCAGGCAAGAAGTACAACCTGACCCCGTACGGTACCGAGACCATGCACGTACTGCGTGCCGAGAAGGGCTTCATCATCGTTGGCCAGGACACCGATGGCTCGATGAACCCGGACGACCTGAACATGAGCTGGTGCGTGGGCCGTAACAAGCCGTTCTCGTGGATCGGCCTGCGTGGCATGAACCGCGAAGACTGCCTGCGCGACAACCGCAAGCAACTGGTAGGCCTGAAGCCGGTCGACCCGAACCAGTGGCTGCCGGAAGGCGCCCAGCTGGTGTTCGACCCGAAACAGCCGATCCCGATGGATATGGTTGGCCACGTCACCTCCAGCTACGCGTCCAACTCCCTGGGCTACTCGTTCGCCATGGGCGTGGTCAAAGGCGGCCTCAAGCGCATGGGCGAGCGCGTCTACTCGCCGCAGGCGGATGGCAGCGTGATCGAGGCGGAGATCGTGTCTTCGGTGTTCTTCGATCCGAAGGGTGAGCGGCAGAACGTTTGAGGCTTCACCGGTAGCTCTGATTGGAATGCGACCTCTGTGGGAGCGGGTTCACCCGCGAATGCGATGGTGGATTCACCGCCCTCTTCGCGGGTAAACCCGCTCCCACACTGGGTCTCCTCAGTCTGTGACTACAGGTTCTACCTCAGGTCTTCGCGATCAACAGAATTCAAGGCAGGTAAGAAATGAGCGCTATCAACGTCTTCCAGCAAAACCCCGGCGCCGAGGCCAAGGCCCAGTCGCCACTGCACCACGCCGACCTGGCCAGCCTGGTTGGCAAAGGCCGCAAGAACGCAGGCGTGACCCTGCGTGAACGCAAGTTCCTCGGCCACCTGACCATCCGTGGCGACGGCCACAACCCGGAATTCGCCGCCGGCGTGCACAAGGCCCTGGGCCTGGAGCTGCCAGTGGCCCTGACCGTGGTCGCCAACAACGAAATGTCGCTGCAATGGGTCGGCCCCGACGAGTGGCTGCTGATCGTGCCAGGCGGCCAGGAACTGGCGGTCGAGCAGAAACTGCGCGCAGCCCTCGAAGGCCAGCACATCCAGGTAGTCAACGTCAGCGGCGGGCAGAGCCTGCTGGAACTGCGCGGCCCGAATGTGCGCGAAGTGCTGATGAAGTCCACCAGCTATGATGTTCACCCGAACAACTTCCCGGTGGGCAAGGCAGTCGGCACCGTGTTCGCCAAGTCGCAACTGGTGATCCGCCGCACAGCCGAAGACACCTGGGAACTGGTGATTCGCCGCAGCTTCGCCGACTACTGGTGGCTGTGGCTGCAGGACGCTTCGGCCGAGTACGGCCTGAGCATCGAGGCTTAAGGAGAACAGAGCATGAGTCGGGCACCGGATACCTGGATTCTCACCGCCGACTGCCCGAGCATGCTCGGCACCGTCGACGTGGTGACGCGTTACCTCTTCGAGCAGCGCTGCTACGTGACGGAGCACCACTCCTTCGATGACCGGCAGTCGGGGCGTTTCTTCATTCGCGTGGAGTTCCGCCAGCCGGACGATTTCGATGAAGCCGGCTTCCGCGCCGGCCTTGCCGAGCGCAGCGAGGCGTTCGGCATGGCGTTCGAGCTGACCGCACCGAATCACCGCCCCAAAGTGGTGATCATGGTGTCCAAGGCCGACCACTGCCTTAACGACCTGCTGTATCGCCAGCGTATCGGTCAGCTGGCCATGGACGTGGTCGCGGTGGTGTCCAACCACCCCGATCTCGAACCCCTGGCGCACTGGCACAAGATCCCTTACTACCACTTTGCCCTCGACCCCAAGGACAAGCCTGGGCAAGAGCGCAAGGTACTTCAGGTGATCGAGGAAACCGGCGCCGAGCTGGTGATTCTTGCGCGCTACATGCAGGTACTTTCGCCAGAGCTGTGCCGGCGCCTGGATGGCTGGGCGATCAACATTCACCACTCGTTGCTGCCAGGGTTCAAAGGCGCCAAGCCTTACCACCAGGCGTACAACAAGGGCGTGAAGATGGTTGGCGCTACGGCGCACTACATCAACAACGACCTGGACGAAGGCCCGATCATCGCCCAGGGCGTGGAGGTGGTCGACCACAGCCATTATCCTGAAGACCTGATTGCCAAAGGGCGCGACATCGAGTGCCTGACCTTGGCGCGCGCGGTGGGGTATCACATCGAGCGACGAGTGTTCCTCAATGCGAACAGGACTGTGGTGCTCTGACCGCGTCTAACTTTTATCGCGGGCATGGGCTTTCAGGGTTTCGCGGACGGCTGTAATGAACTTCTGGCGCATGTCCGCCCCCAGGTTTTTACCTGCAATTGGATCGCCTTCGTAGGACAGCTCTTTGAACTCGTGAAGATCAAAGTTTACGGCTTCTTTGTCGATGTCGTAGCTGGACCCATAAGCCGCGTAATAGAAGATCGTATCGAGGCCCAGGTAGAAGTATTCCTCTGTATTTAGGAACAATGCTGCTTCGATCTCTGGGTCGAGGCCCTGCTGCCTGGCAGCCTCGTCCCAGTAGGGCCAGAAGGCATCTTCAGGGCGTTCAATATCTGTCATGGTGGAACTCCAGTTCGATAGGTGATTGGGTTACTGCATCCCTATCGAAACACTCGGTCGCCGACGTATTGCGGTAGATATTGATCGTCCTGGGCATGCACACGGCCACCACCTGGCCGATTGCCGTTCAGAGGCATTTGCCTGTCGTTTCCAGTCAGCGCATCCGGCCCCATCAGGCCCACAATTCCCTGCATTCCAGTAACACATGCCGCCCACGGATGGCGGCGCGTTCAACCACCGCTGCATAAATAAAAATCAAGCGAGGTAAGAGCATGTCTGGCAATCGTGGAGTGGTATATCTCGGCGCCGGCAAGGTCGAGGTGCAGAAGATCGACTACCCGAAAATGCAGGACCCACGCGGCAAGAAGATCGAGCACGGCGTGATCCTGAAGGTGGTCTCCACCAACATCTGCGGCTCCGACCAGCACATGGTCCGCGGCCGCACCACTGCCCAGGTCGGCCTGGTCCTGGGCCACGAAATCACCGGCGAGATCGTCGAGAAGGGCCGTGACGTCGAGCGCATGCAGATTGGCGACCTGGTCTCGGTGCCATTCAACGTCGCCTGTGGCCGCTGCCGCTCCTGCAAGGAAATGCATACCGGTGTCTGCCTCACCGTCAACCCTGCCCGCGCTGGCGGTGCCTATGGTTACGTCGACATGGGCGACTGGACCGGCGGCCAGGCCGAGTACGTGCTGGTGCCGTACGCCGACTTCAACCTGCTGAAACTGCCCGAGCGCGACAAGGCCATGGAAAAGATCCGTGACCTGACCTGCCTGTCCGACATCCTGCCAACCGGCTACCACGGTGCCGTGACTGCCGGTGTTGGCCCAGGCAGCACCGTCTACGTTGCTGGCGCCGGCCCGGTCGGTCTGGCTGCCGCTGCCTCGGCACGTCTGCTGGGCGCTGCCTGCGTCATCGTCGGCGACCTCAACCCAGCCCGCCTGGCCCACGCCAAGTCCCAAGGCTTCGAAGTGGTCGACCTGTCCAAGGACACCCCGCTGCACGAGCAGATCGTCGACATTCTCGGTGAGCCGGAAGTGGACTGCGCCGTTGACGCGGTCGGCTTCGAAGCCCGCGGCCATGGTCACGAAGGTGCCAAGCATGAAGCGCCGGCTACCGTGCTGAACTCGCTGATGCAGGTTACCCGCGTTGCCGGCAATATCGGTATCCCGGGCCTGTACGTGACCGAAGACCCGGGCGCGGTCGATGCTGCTGCCAAGATCGGCGCGCTAAGCATCCGCTTTGGCCTGGGCTGGGCCAAGTCGCACAGCTTCCACACCGGCCAGACCCCGACCATGAAGTACAACCGCCAGCTGATGCAGGCGATCATGTGGGACCGTATCAACATTGCCGAAGTGGTGGGTGTGCAGGTGATCAACCTGGACCAAGCGCCGGAAGGGTATGGCGAGTTCGATGCGGGTGTGCCGAAGAAGTTCGTGATTGACCCGCACAAGATGTGGGGGGCGGCGTAATCAGCGCCGATTAACAAGAGCCCCTCGAGTCGAGGGGCTTTTTCGTGGCCGATCCCAGAGCCTGCACTGCGTCCCTGTTAGGAGCTGCCTTGCGCTGCGAAAGGGCCGGTAAGCCGAAACTCATCTCTGGCATCACTGGCCCCTTCGCAGCACACGGCGGCTCCTACAGGGAGCCGAGCCAGCCTGGGAAATTGACGCCGAACCTCTTGGAAGCGTGCTCGCCCGCGAAGATGTTTGAATTGCCATTCCACTACTTAGCGCATCATCCCAACTCAATATCATTCGTCAACGGCTTGGCCAACGCACTCAGGTAATACGAAGCACAAAACAACTGTGGCTTGCTGTCCAACAGGTCATCTGTAATTATGTTCTACACATACTCAGTGAGCTCCGAAGGCTGGTTGGTTTATTTTTCATTCTCGCATAAAGTCGTCAATTTCCCAGCCTGATGAAGTCTCTAAGTTTTTTAATTTCTTCGTTGGTTTTCTCTAGTTTGATATATTGCTTCGTTATATTTAATGATAGAAATTTTTCATTATTAAGTGCAAGTAAGTATCTGGACCTCACCTCTTGGCGCTCGCGTATCAAGTAAGCATTCATAGCTCTAATTCGTCTCTTGTCGGCCCATTCATTAGGGTCCGGGCGTAGTGGCTCAAAATCGCGCCCTGCTTTAGTCGCTGCCTGCTCCAGACTGGGTAGCTCTCTTCTCTGGTTGACTAAAGATGTTGAGTCTCGTTTTATTCCTTTGGTTAATTGGCGCTGTTTGGATAGTAATTCCGACTTTTTATCGTATAACTTTAGATGGTGGACGTCCTTTATGAAGGTTTTAGGGTTTTCGCGCGATTTTATGGCTAGCTTTACTCCGCCTAGACCAAGCCTGGCATGGCCTGATGGGTCACTAAAATTGATTGGGTCACCTTCGCAATATGTATAAGAATTGAGCCCGCCCCTATCATTAGGGCTTAGATCATCAGGGCTGTTGAAGCGCTGGCATGCAGGACTATAAATCCTATATCCGTTACCAAGTGCATACACTTGGAGCAAGGAATCGAGCCATTGTCCGTTGAATGCGATGAGCGCTGAAGTTTTTTCCGAATTCAGGTAGCCATAAGGCGAATATGCAGCGGAATCAAATTGCAGGCCGAGGACAGTGTTGGCGCGGTCAGTTTTCAGCATTTTGACGGCCTGCGCCTCTTCTAGTTGAGCCGTCGGTGTCTCTTGGGCCCATAGGATGCGGCGGCTGCCCTGCGAGGATATCTGGGTAGAGAGGTGATCATTTTGATAAAAGTGTATGGCACAGTGGCTAGGCGGGCTTCTCTGTTCCTGCAAAGCGGCAAATTTTGGTCCGTTGCGGCTTTCAATCTTGTTCGTCATGGTTCGGCGCCTCAGAGAATTTGTGTTGACAACTTACTCTGAGCGGCCTTTTAGTTGGCATCAACTAGCAGTTTTGCTAGGTAACGAACGGTCGGAACAAACCCCCAAACTCCGAGTCAAACCCCTCGTTTCCCAGGCCATCCCGGCCCACGAGGTCCTTCCCGATGAAAGCATTCACCTTGGCAACCCTGATGACCCTGGCAACAAGCCCGGTGTTCGCCTTCAACCTCAGCGACGCCGCCAATGCCGTGTCTGCCATGCAGAACCAGCAACAGCAGGGCCAGGTGCAGGCGCCCGAGGCGCAAGCCAACCTGCTCAACACCTTGGGCAGCCAATTGAATATCACCCCCGAACAGGCCGTGGGTGGGGCAGGGGCGATGTTGGGGCTGGCGCGCAATAATCTGAGTTCTGACGACTACGGCCAGCTGACCAAGGCCGTGCCAGGGCTGGACCTGCTTGCTGGGGCCAATGCATTGGGTGGCTTGAGTGGGTTGGGTGAACTACTGGGCAAGAACAGCGGGAGCCAGTCGGCCTTGAGCAATGCGCTGGGCAACAATGTGGAAAACCGCAGCGACCTGGACAATGCGTTCAAGGCGCTGGGCATGGATACCGGGATGATCGGGCAGTTTGCGCCGTTGCTGCTGCAATACCTGGGGCAGCAGGGGATTGCCGGGTCGTTGTTGCAGAATTTGGGGAGTTTGTGGACCACTCCTGCTCCGTTGACCGGGCCTTCGGTCTGAGGATTTCGCCAGCATCACAGCCTTGAAGGCTGACGCCGTACCTGTAGGAGCGGCCTTGTGTCGCGAGAGGGCCGCAAAGCGGCCCCACTATTTCAGCGTCGATGCAGATATAGCCGGGGCTGCTCTGCAGCCCTTTCGCGACACAAGGCCGCTCCTACAAAGGCCAGCGCAGGCCATGAGATTGGTGTATCCCGCAAAGGCGAGTCAGGTCGCTTCGGTGAAGTCCACCAGCCGCACCGGGCGGCGGAAGCCGGCGGTCAGTACTGCCAGGTATGCAAGACCCAGCGCAAACCAGCACAGGCCGATCACCAGTGTCAGCGCCGACAGGCTGGTCCACAGCCACAAGGTCAACCCCAACCCCACCAGCGGCACCGCGCCATAACACAGCAGCCCTTTGACGCTACGCTGGCTGGCTTCGTCCACCAGATGGGTTTTAACCACCGCCAGGTTCACCGCCGAAAACGCCACCAGCGCACCAAAGCTGATCAGCGAGGCAAGGGTCGCCAGGTCGATCACCAACGCCAGCAACGAGAACGCCGAAACCAGCAGAATGGCGAACACCGGCGTGCCGAAGCGCGGTGACAGGTAGCCGAACGTTCGCTGCGGCAGCACCTTGTCACGGCCCATGGTGAACAGAATGCGCGACACCGCCGCCTGCGAGGCCAGCGCCGAGCCCAGGCTGCCGGCCACATAGGCCGCAGTGAAGAAGTTGGCCAGGAACTGCCCGCCCGCCTTGAACATCACCTCATTGGCCGCCGCATCGGCATTGGCAAAAGTGGTGCCCGGCAGTACCAGTTGGCTGACATAGGCCAGCACGGTGAACAGCACGCCGGCGAACAGGGTGGTGAGGATGATTGCCCGTGGCACATCGCGGCGGGCATCGCGGCATTCTTCGGCCAAGGTCGAGACAGCGTCAAAGCCGAGGAACGACAGGCACAGCACCGCCGCACCAGCCATCAGCGCGCCGAAGCCCGGCTGCGAACCGTCGCCCAGCAGTGGCGAAAGCAGGTCGAGCGGCTGGCCAGCCAGGGACTGGCAGGACAGGGCGACGAACACCACGATGAAGACGATCTGTGCACCGACGATCAGGTTGCTGGTCTTGGCCACAGAGTGAATGCCGACCACGTTGAGCACCGTGACCAGGGCAATAGAGGCCAGCGCGATCGACCATGCGGGGATGGCCGGGAAGGCGATGTTGAGGAACAGGCCGATCAGAAGGTAATTGATCATCGGCAGGAACAGGTAGTCGAGCAGCAGCGACCAGCCGGCCAGGAAGCCCACGTTCGGGCCGAAGGCCATGTTGGTGTAGGAGTACGCCGAGCCCGCGACCGGGAAGCGTTTGACCATGAAGCTGTAGGAGGTGGCGGTGAACAGCATGGCCACCAGGGTGACGATATAGGCGCCGGCCGTGCGGCCACCAGTAAGTTCGGTGACGATGCCGTAAGTGGTGAAGATGGTCAGCGGGACCATGTACACCAGGCCGAAGAACACCAGGGCGGGCAGGCCGAGGACACGGCGGAGCTGGACGGGGGTGGAGCTGGGTGGGTTGGCCATCGTTCGATCCAGAGCATTTTTGTAGTTGTGCTTTGGTCGATTTTTATCCACTTAGGTGGGGTGTGACAAAGAAGTAATCCTAATGCTGATTATTAGCCAGGTTTTTAATCGGGTTCTTGTAATGCCTGTACCGGCCTCTTCGCGGGCTCGCCCGCTCCCACAGGACCTGCACAGAATTCGAAAACTGTGGAGATCCTGTGGGAGCGGGCATGCCCGCGAAGAGGCCGGATCAGGCAGTAAAGATCTCAGCCCATCTCCACCCGCAGCTGCTCGATCCTCAAGTCCTTCTCCACCCACAACTGGTTCACCCAGGCCTGCACGGTCTGCCTGAACTCAGCATCATTCTCGTAATCCCCCGCCCACAGCATTGGGTCCAGTTCACGCACACGAATGTCGATAATCACCCGGCTGATGCTGCCATTGAGCAAATCCCAGAAACCCGGCGCCTTGTTGCCGGGGTAGACGATGGTCACGTCCAGCAAGGCATCCAGTTGCTCGCCCAATGCCGCCAGCACGAACGCCACGCCACCAGCCTTGGGCTTGAGCAGGTAGCGATACGGCGATTGCTGCTGCTGACGCTTGGCTTCGGTGAAGCGTGTGCCTTCCAGGTAGTTCACCACGGTCACCGGCTGGCGCTTGAACAGTTCACAAGCAGCCTTGGTGATTTCCAGGTCCTTGCCTTTCAGCTCGGGGTGCTTTTCCAGAAACGCCTTGCTGTAGCGCTTCATGAACGGGTAATCCAGCCCCCACCAGGCCAGGCCCAGCAGTGGTACCCAGATCAGCTCCTTTTTCAGGAAGAACTTGAAGAACGGTGTACGGCGGTTGAGGCTCTCGATCAGCGCTGGAATATCGACCCAGGTCTGGTGGTTGCTGACGGCCAGGTACGAAGTGTCCTTGCGCAGGTTCTCGACGCCGCGGATATCCCACTGGGTAGGAATGCACAGGGCAAAGATGGCCTTGTCGATCTCCGACCAGGTCTCGGCCACCCACATCACCGCCCACGAGGCATAGTCACGCCCACGCCCCGGCAGCACCAGTTTGAGCAGGGCGAAGACCAGCAGCGGGCAGATCAACACCAGGGTGTTGAGCAGCAGCAGGGTGGTAGTGAGGATGCCGGTCAGCAGGCGACGCATAAAGAGACTCTTGTTGTGGGAGATAAACGGTTGGCAATGATAAGCAGGGCAGTGGCCTACGCCAAATTTCCAGTGCCCTGCGGCGAGGACAAATGTTTCACATTATGTTGGTTAGGCTTGTGACAGCGAACCTATCCTGCCAGTGCAGTCTAAGCACTGTCCCTCCTCAAGGAAGCTTGCCTGTGAAACCTCTGCTTGCCCTGTTGTCGTTGTTGGCGCTGCCGGTCATGGCCGCCGAGCCCACAATCTATGGCCGTTACGAGAACATAGCCCTGCCCGAACTGGGCGAAACCCTGAAAGCCAAGATGGATACCGGTGCCTTCACCGCGTCGCTGTCGGCCAAGGACATCGAGCTGTTCACCCGTGATGGCGACGAGTGGGTGCGCTTCCGCCTGGCCACCAAGGACTCGGACGGCAAGGTGTACGAGCACAAGGTCTCGCGCATCAGCAAGATCAAGGGCCGTGCCGATGAAGAGGAGGAAGGCGATGCGCCGGAAATTTCCAAGCGCCCGGTGGTCGACCTGGAGCTGTGCCTGGGGGACGTGAAGCGCACCGTCGAGGTCAACCTGGTGGACCGCAGCAGCTTCAACTACCCGCTGCTGGTGGGCTCCAAGGCTTTGCGCGAGTTCAAGGCGGCGGTCAACCCGGCCAAGAAGTTCACCGCTGGCAAGCCAGGCTGCTGATTCGAAACCGCATTGGTCCCTCCATTGTAGGAGCGGCCTTGTGTCGCGATCGGGCCGCAAAGCGGCCCCACGATTCCAGCGTTGATGCAGACATTGTCGGGGCCGCTCTGCGGCCCTTTCGCGACACAAGGCCGCTCCTACACAATAGTGCGTCGCCATAGATATCTGCACAGGCCCGGACGCCATGCCCCACATCCTCATCGTCGAAGACGAAGCTGCCATCGCCGACACCCTGGTCTACGCCCTGCAGGCCGACGGCCATAGCACCGAATGGGTAACCTTGGGCAGCGCCGCCCTCGACCAGCAGCGCCAGCGCCCGGCCGACTTGGTCATCCTCGATATCGGCCTGCCTGATATCAGTGGCTTCGAAACCTGCCGCCAGCTGCGCCGCTTCAGCGAAGTACCGGTAATGTTCCTCAGCGCCCGCGATGGCGAAATCGACCGGGTGGTGGGCCTGGAAATCGGTGCAGACGACTATGTGGTCAAACCCTTCAGCCCGCGTGAAGTGGCGGCGCGGGTACGGGCGATTCTCAAGCGCATGGGCCCCAGGGTCGAGCCCGCTGTCGAGGCCACGCTGTTCCAGCTCGACACCTTGCGCATGCAGATTACCTACCGCGGCCAGCCACTCCCCCTTACCCGTCACGAATTCCGCCTGCTGCAATGCCTGCTCGAGCAACCGCACCGGGTATTCAGCCGCGAACAGCTGCTGGACGCCGTGGGCGTGGCCTCTGACGTCGGCTACGAGCGCAACATCGACAGCCATATCAAGAGCCTGCGCGCCAAGCTGCGCCAGGTGGCCAGCGATGCCGAACCGATCCAGACCCACCGTGGCCTCGGCTACAGCTACAGCCCGGACCATGCCTGATGCGCCTGGGCATCCGGATCTTCCTGGTGTACTTCCTGTTCGTCGGGCTGGCGGGCTACTTTCTGCTCAACACGGTGCGCGAACAGATTCGTCCGGTGGTGCGCCAGTCCTCTGAAGAAACGCTGGTAGACACCGCGAACCTGCTGGCCGAGATCCTGCACGATGACGTCAAGGCCGGCACCCTGAACCAGAGCCGCTTGCCCGAAGTGCTCAAGGCCTATGGCTCGCGCAGCCCGGGTGCGCAGATCTGGGGCCTGGCCAAGAACCAGGTCAGCCACCGCATCTATGTCACCGATGCCAAGGGCACCGTGCTGCTGGACTCCAGCGGCGAGGACCTGGGCAAGGACTACTCGAAGTGGAATGACGTGTACCTGACCTTGCGTGGCCAGTACGGCGCCCGCTCCACCCGCAGCGACCCCGACGATGAAAGCACCTCGGTGATGCACGTGGGCGCGCCGATCATCGACGATGGCAAGATCATCGGCGTGGTCACCGTGGCCAAGCCCAACAGCTCGCTGCAACCGTACATCGACCGCTCCGAACGGCGCCTGCTTACCCTGGGCCTGGGGCTGATCGGCCTGGGCCTGCTGATCGGTGCCGCGTTGTCGTGGTGGCTGGCGCGCTCGCTGCGCCGGCTGGCCCGCTACGCCCAGGCGGTCAGCGAGGGCGAGCGCGCCGCCCTGCCGCACTACAAGGGTGGCGAACTGGCGCACCTGGCCCAGGCGGTCGAGCGCATGCGCACGCAATTGGAGGGCAAGGCCTATGTCGAGCGGTATGTGCATACCCTGACACACGAGCTGAAAAGCCCGCTGGCGGCCATTCGTGGCGCTTCCGAGCTGTTGCAGGGCGATGACATGCCGGCTGACCAGCGGGCGCGCTTTGCCGGCAACATCGAGCGCGAGAGCGAGCGTTTGCAGCAGATGATCGAACGCCTGCTCAACCTGGCCCGGGTCGAGCAGATGCAGGCGCTGGAGGATGAGCAGCAGGTGGCGCTGGCGGCGTTGGTGGACGAGTTGCTGTTGGCCCATGCGGCGCGTATCGAAGGTGCCGATTTGCAGGTGCGCCAGCGGGTGCCGGCTGGTTTGCGCTTGTTGTGTGACCCATTCCTGATGCGCCAGGCGCTGGCCAACCTGCTCGACAACGCGTTGGACTTCACCCCGGAGGGAGGCGCGCTGTTGTTCGACCTGGAGCGCGATGGCGAACGGGTGGCGCTGAGTGTGTTCAACCAGGGGCAGGCGATACCGGCCTACGCCATTGGGCGGGTGAGCGAGCGGTTCTACTCGCTGCCGCGGCCGGGGAGCGGGCGCAAGAGCACCGGGTTGGGGCTTAATTTTGTGGCCGAGGTGATGCAGCTGCATGGCGGGGCGTTGGCTGTGGATAACGTCGATGGAGGGGTGCGGGTGAGGTTGTGGCTGCCGGTGCGGCGTATCAGCTGACATTGCCGGGGCTGCTGCGCAGCCCATCGCGACACAAGGCCGCTCCTACAAGAGCGCGCGTCCTCCTGTAGGAGCGGCCTTGTGTCGCGATGGGCCGCAAAGCGGCCCCAAAAACACACAATCTCCACACCATCTCCCCGAAGCCTCCACGCAAGGCGCAGACACTGCGCCCACTGCCACAGGAGGCCCCATGAACAAGACCCTCGGTTTCAAACTCGGCATGATCGCCGTATTGATCTTGCTGCTGCTCGTCCCGCTACTGCTGATCAGCGGCCTGATCGGTGAACGCCAGGCCCTGCGCGACAGTGTGCTGCGCGATATCGCCCAGAGCGCCAGCTTCGACCAGCAACTCAGCGGCCCGCTGCTGGTGGTGCCCTACCGCAAGTACCAGCGCCGCTGGATCGAAAAGGACGGCGAGCGCACCCAGGAAACCAGCACCATTGCCGGCCACCTGTACTTCCTGCCGGAAACCTTCCACGCCGACCTGGGCGTGGACACCGAACTGCGCGCCCGTGGCATCTACCAGGCCCGGCTGTTCCACGCCAAGGGCCGTATCAGTGGCCGCTTCAAGCTCCCGGAACGTTGGGGCATCGACAAGGACTTCGACGACTACCGTTTCGACAAGCCGTTCCTGGTGGTGGGCATCAGCGATATCCGCGGCATCGAGAACGGCCTGGAGCTGAGCATGGGCGAGCAGAAAGTGCCGTTCGAAGCCGGTACCCGGCTCGACTGGATGCGTGGTGGCGTGCACGCCAGCCTGCCGGGGCTGGACGGCCTGCAGGCGCGTGAATTCAGCTACGGTTTCGATCTTGCACTGCAAGGCACCGGCCAGCTGCACGTGGTGCCGGTGGGCCGCACCAGTGCCGTGGACCTGCGCGCCAACTGGCCGCACCCGAGCTTCGTCGGCAACTACCTGCCCAGTCGTCGCGACATCGACGCCCAGGGCTTCACTGCCCACTGGCAGACCTCGTTCTTTGCCACCAACCTCGAAGACGCCCTGCGTCAGTGCGCCACCGCCGGGCAGTGTGCGGACTTCAGCGAGCGCAGCTTCGGTGTCAGCTTCGTCGACCCGGTGGACCAGTACCTGAAGAGCGAGCGGGCAATCAAGTACGCCTTGCTGTTCATCGCCCTGACCTTCGCCGGCTTCTTCCTGTTCGAAGTGCTGAAGAACCTCAGCGTGCACCCGGTGCAGTACATCCTGGTGGGGGTGGCGCTGGCGTTCTTCTACCTGCTGTTGCTGTCGTTGTCCGAGCACATCGGCTTTGGTTTGGCGTATGGGCTGTCAGCTTCGGCATGTGTGCTGCTGATCGGCTTCTACCTGAGCCATGTGTTACGCAGCCTGGGGCGTGGAGTGGGCTTTGCGGTGGGGTTGGCGGCGTTGTATGCGCTGCTCTACGGGCTGCTGAGTGCCGAGGACTATGCGCTGTTGATGGGCTCGTTGCTGTGCTTCGGCCTGCTGGGGGTATTCATGGTGCTGACCCGGCGGCTGGATTGGGCCCGGGTGGGGAGGGCGGCATGAGGGAGGACAGAGAGATCGGGCGGTGGCTGGCCCTCAGGATCGGGCAGCTGTTTCCTGTGATACCGAGGTGAGGCATTCGCAGCACAAGGCTGCTCCTACAGGGGAGCACGAGTGCCTGTAGGAGCAGCCTTGTGCTGCGAATGGGCCTGTCAGGCTGCCGGTGCTGTTGCCACCATCGACGGCCGCTTGGCCACCTCGGCATACCACGCCGCCAATCCAGGCTGGTGTTCCCGCCAGCCAAACTCGGGCTGGCGCAAATCCAGATACCCCAGTGCACAGGCCACACCGATCGCTGCCAGGTCGAACCCGGACATCAACTCGGGCAAATGCTCCTGCTCCAGATTGGCCAGGCTACGGCGGATCTTGTCGCCCTGTGCCTGCAGCCAACCATCCCAGCGCTTGTCTTCAGGGCGCAGGAAGCTCTCATAGCGGCTCGACACCGCCGCCTCCATGATGGCATCGGCCTGCGACACCAGCGTCATGCGCCGCCAGCGCGCCGAGCCTTCGCGCGGCAGCAGCGGCAGGCCGACGTGCTGCAGGTCGAGGTACTCGCAGATCACCCTGCTGTCATGCAGCACGGTGCCGTCTTCCAGGCGCAGGGCCGGGATCTTGCCGATCGGGTTGTCCTGGTTGAGCTGTGGGTCACCGCTGACCGGGCTGATGTTCACCGGCTGCAGCTGCACGCGCGCAAGCTGGCCGGTCTCGTGCAACACCACCATGACCTTGCGCACGAAAGGCGACAACGGCGAGTGGAACAGAGTCATCGTGCTCATGCTTCAGTTACCCTGCAGGCTCGGTGGCAGGCACACGCCGGTACCGCCGATACCGCAGTAGCCGTCCGGGTTCTTGGCCAGGTACTGCTGGTGGTAGGCCTCGGCGAAGTACACGGTCGGTGCCTGGTCGATTTCGGTGGTGATCTCGCCGAAACCGGCCTTGCTCAGTTCGGCCTGGAAGGCGTCGCGGCTGGCCTTGGCCTGTTCCAGCTGTTCAGGGCTGGTGCAGTAGATGGCCGAGCGGTACTGGGTGCCGATGTCGTTGCCCTGGCGCATGCCCTGGGTCGGGTTGTGCAGCTCCCAGAACATCGCCAGCAGCTCGCGGTAGCTGACCTTGTCCTTGTCGAACACCACCAGCACCACTTCGGTGTGGCCGGTCAGGCCCGAGCAGACTTCTTCGTAGGTGGGGTGGGGGGTGAAGCCGCCGGCGTAGCCGACCACTGTGCTGACCACGCCTTCACGCTGCCAGAAGCGGCGCTCGGCGCCCCAGAAGCAACCCAGGCCGAAGATGGCGAAGTCGATGGCACCTTCGAAGAAGGGGCCGAGCAGTGGAGTGCCTTCGAACACATAGTGGAACTCGGGCAGGCTCATTGGCGTTTCGCGGCCAGGCAGGGCCTGTTCCGCGGTTGGCATGACGTTTTTGTTCACCAGGATTTCCGAACGCAGGACCATGGCCGTTCCTCTGTATGTCAGGTAGATAGGTGCTGGGGCATTCGCGGGCATGCCCGCTCCCACAGGTACAACACAGGTTTCAAGGTTTGTGGTGACCACTGTGGGAGCCACAGGTACAACACCGGTTTGAAAGGTTGTGGTGTCCCTGTGGGAGCGGGCGTGCCCGCGAAGGGGCCCGTATGGGCTCTTATAGTGCCCGAGGTTTGCGCGGCTGTCAGGCCACCGGGCCACGCGGATAGCGCTTCAGCCGTTCAGCCAGCTCGCGCCCTGGAATCGGCCGGTCGAACAGGTAGCCCTGGCCCACGTCGCAGCGGTGCCGGCGCAGGAACGCCAGCTGCTCCGGCGTCTCGATACCCTCGGCCACCACCTTCAGCTTGAGGTTGTGAGCCATGGCCACCACCGCCGAGGTGATTTCCATGTCGTCCTGGTTGTCCGGGATCTCGTTGATGAAGCTGCGGTCGATCTTGAGGATGTCGATCGGAAACTTCTTCAGGTAGCTCAGCGACGAATAACCGGTGCCGAAATCGTCCATGGCCAGGGTCAGGCCCAGTGCCTTCAGCTCATCCAGCTGGCGGTGGGTGTCTTCGGTGGCCTCCAGCAGCAGGCCTTCGGTCAGCTCCAGCTCCAGCAGGTGCGGGGGCAGGGCCTCTTCCTCGAGGATGGTGCTGATCGACGCCACCAGGTCCGGGTCGGAGAACTGCTTGGGCGACAGGTTGATGGCCACATGCAAGTTGCCCATGCCGGCCTCGCGCAGTTGCTGGCTCATGCGGCACGACTGGCGCACCACCCATTTGCCGATGGGGATGATCAGGCCGGTTTCTTCCGCCACGCTGATGAACTGGTCCGGGCGGATCATGCCGCGTTCGGGGTGGTTCCAGCGCAGCAGTGCTTCCAGCCCCAGCAGGC
This sequence comes from Pseudomonas sp. FGI182, assembly GCF_000511325.1. NCBI lineage: Bacteria > Pseudomonadati > Pseudomonadota > Gammaproteobacteria > Pseudomonadales > Pseudomonadaceae > Pseudomonas > Pseudomonas sp. FGI182. Next base: position 380,456 of record NZ_CP007012.1, read on the forward strand.
GGCCGCTGCGCAGGCACAGCTTGGGCTGGTAGAACACCTCCAGCTCGTTCTGGGTCAGGGCGCGACGCAGGTTGTTCTCGACGAACAGCTTGTAGCTGGCTTCGGCATTGAGCACTTCGGTAAACACCTGCACCTGGTGCTTGCCGTTGGCCTTGGCCTTGTGCAGCGCCAGGCCGGCGTTCTTCATCAGGCTGGCCGGGTCGGCACCATGCAGTGGCGCGCAGGCCAGGCCCACCGAGGCGGTGACGTTGATCAGCTGATTGTCGACGAACATCGGCTTGTCGAGGGTGCGCAGCAGTTGCTGGGCGACGCCCTGGCCATCTTCCAGGCTGGTGTCGTCCAGCAGCACGGCGAACTCGTTACTGGCAAAGCGCGCCAGGATACCGCCGGTGTGCAGGCTGTTGCGCAGGCGCCGGGCCAGGCTGATCAGCAGCTTGTCGCCGGTCTGGTGGCCGAGGCTGTCGTTGATGCGTTTGAAGTTGTCGATGTCCACCAGCAGCAGGCACATCGAGTACTCGCCATCGCGGGCAAAGCGCTCGTCCAGGCTGCGGATGAACGCCGGGCGGTTGCCCAGGTTGGTCAGGTTGTCGGTGTAGGCCAGGCGCTCGATGCGCTGCTGGGCCAGCTTGGTCTGGGTGACGTCTTCGTAGATGCCGATGTAGTGGGTCAGCTCACGGTTGTCGCCGTATACCTTGGAAATCGACAGCTGGCCCCAGTAGGGCTCGAGGTTCTTGCGCCGGCTCTTGAACTCGCCCTGCCAGCTGTTGCCCATGGCCAGGCTCGACGGCGAGTCGAACAGCAGCTCGCTCAGGTTCTCCAGCGCCGGCAGCTCGCCCAGGTGGCGGCCTTGCACTTCCTCGGTGCTGTACTGGGTGATGGCGGTAAAGCTGGGGTTGACGTACTCCACCACACCGTCGCGGTTGACCAGCAGGAAGGCGTTGGCGCTCTGCTCGACCGCACGCTGGAACAGGTGCAGGGCGCTGGCGGCGGTGCGCCGGTTGTGGTTGGTGATGACCTGGGCGAACTGGTCGGCCAGTTCGCCGGCAAAGGCGATTTCGTCCGACTGCCAGGCCCGTGTCTGGCCGGTCTGTTCCAGGCACAGCACGCCGACTACCTGGCCATCGACACGGATACTGGCATCGAGCATGGCCTTGTTTTCCGGGCACATACTTTGCGCCAGGGCGCGGGTGCGCGGGTCGTGGCCGGCATTGTGGGCGTCGATGGCGCGGCTGGCGTGCAGCGCGTCGAGATAATCGGGGAAGTGGCTGGCATCGATTGCTTCGGGCTGGCGGTGCTCTTGCGCGTCCCGGTACCACGCGATGATCGGCTCCAGACGCTGGTCTTCCAGGTGCCAGATGCTGGCGCAGTCCACCTTGTAGATCTCGCAGGCGCTCTGGGTTATCAGCTGGGCGGCTTCCCGCAGCGAGTTCCCGGCGCTGTAGCGCTGGCGGGCCAGGCGCAGGATCAGGTCCTGCTGGCCGCGTACCCGGTCCAGATGCTCGAGTTGTTCCTGCTGCGCGCGCTGGTTCAGTTGCAGGGCCAGTTGCAGGCGGTTGTTGCGCGATTCCAGGTCGCTGGCACCGGCCTCGCCGGTATCTTCAGCCAGGTCGTCGAGCACGCTCAGGTAGCCGCGCAACAGGTGGCGGTTGTGCTGCTTGTAGGCTTCCCCAGCCTCCAGCAGGCGTAACGATGCAGTTGGCGTGTGCAAGGTGTAGCGCACGCGGTAGTAGCCGCGCTGGGCCAGTTGCAGTTGGATCTCGTCGTGCAGCCGGTAGCGGGCTTCGGGTTCCATCAGGCTGGCATAGGGTGCGTCTACCAAGGCGCACAGGTCGCCGGCGTGCAGGCCGAACTGGCGCTCGCAGGCCGGGTCGAGGTAGAGCATGGTCCAGCTGGCTTCGTTGAGCCTTTCGAAACGCAGCATGCCGAGCCGCGAGGGCACGGGTAACTGCGTGACGACCTCGGCCGCCACACGGCTGGCGGCATCGGGTTGGCTTTTCATCGAAGACTCGCTTGAAGAGGAAACGCGGCCTTGGGGGCGGCAGGTCTGGCAAGGTTGCATCATGTCCCGGGGGCTGGCAAGCAGCCATGCGTGATGCTGTGGACGGGTTATCGGCTGGTGGGTGGGAATCTGTAGTCTGGCTGATAGTTCCGGGGCCGCTTTGCGGCCTGTGGGAGCGGGTTTACCCGCGAAGAATCCAACACAGTACATGGCACCGGCTGCGCCGGTGTTCGCGGGTGAACCCGCTCCCACAGAGGGTGCAGCCCTCCCGGAAAATCCGGGCAAAAAAAAGCCCCGCCAATCGACGGGGTTGAGGTACGAGCGTGGCAGCTCGAAAAGGGTACTGCCCCTCGCGGGGAGGGGCAGTGGGCTGCCTTACAGCAGCATGGTGCGGATATCGCCCAGCACGTCGCCCAGGCGCTTGGTGAAGCGCGCGGCGGCAGCACCGTTGATCACACGGTGATCGTAGGACAGCGACAGCGGCAGCATCAGCTTCGGCTGGAATGCCTTGCCATCCCAGACCGGCTGCATGGTCGCCTTGGAGACGCCCAGGATAGCCACTTCCGGCGCGTTGACGATCGGCGTGAAGCCGGTGCCGCCAATGTGGCCGAGGCTGGAGATGGTGAAGCAAGCGCCTTGCATCTCGTCGGCCGACAGCTTCTTGGTGCGGGCTTTTTCGGCCAGCGCAGCCGCTTCGGCAGCCAGTTGCAGCAGGCTCTTCTGGTCGACGTTCTTGATCACAGGGACCAGCAGGCCGTCCGGGGTGTCCACGGCAAAGCCGATGTGCACGTACTTCTTGCGGATGATGGCCTTGCCGCTTGGCGCCAGCGAGCTGTTGAAGTCCGGCAGTTCCTTGAGCAGGAAGGCGCAGGCCTTGAGCAGCAGTGGCAGCACGGTCAGCTTCACGCCAGCCTTCTCGGCCACGGCCTTCTGCGCAACGCGGAAGGCTTCCAGCTCGGTGATGTCGGCGGAGTCGAACTGGGTCACGTGCGGCACGTTCAGCCAGCTGCGGTGCAGGTTGGCAGCACCGACCTGCATCAGGCGGGTCAGGGCCACTTCTTCCACTTCACCGAACTTGCTGAAGTCCACGGCAGGGATCGGCGGGATGCCGGCGCCACCGGTTGCGCCAGCGGCTGCCGGTGCTTCCTTGGCCTTCTGCATCATCGCCTTGACGTAGACCTGCACGTCTTCTTTCAGGATGCGGCCGTGCGGACCGGTCGCGGCAACCGCGCCCAGGTCGACGCCGAATTCACGGGCCAGCTGGCGAACCGCCGGGCCTGCGTGAACCTTGGCGTTGCTGCCGGCAGCCGGTGCGGTAGCAACCGGTGCAGGGGCAGCAGCCGGGGCAGCAGCGGCAGGTGCAGCGGCCGGAGCCGCCTCAGCCTTGGCCGGGGCGGCAGCAGCGGCAGGTGCCGGAGCTGCAGCCGGGGCAGCGCCCGCGACTTTCAGCTTGAAGATCAGGTCGCCAGTGCCGACTTCGTCTTCCAGCTTGCACAGGACTTCTTCGACCACGCCGGCAGCCGGCGAAGGGATTTCCATGGAGGCCTTGTCGGACTCCAGGGTAATCAGCGACTGGTCGGCTTCGACGGTGTCGCCGACCTTGACCAGCACTTCGATGATCTTGGCCTTGCCCGACGAGCCGATGTCCGGCACGTGGATGTCCTGCACGCTGGCGGCAGCCGGGGCTGCTGCCGGAGCTGGGGCAGGGGCGGCTTCGGCGGCCGGAGCCGGCGCAGCAGTCTGGGCCGGGGCTGCGGCCGGGGCCTCAGGGGCCGCAGCAGCGGCGCCCTCGGCTTCCAGGACCAGCAGCTCATCGCCTTCTTTCAGGCGGTCGCCCAGCTTGACCTTCAGTTCCTTGATGACGCCGGCTTTCGGGGCCGGGATCTCCATGGAGGCCTTGTCGGACTCCAGAGTCAGCAGGCTCTGGTCAGCCTCGATACGATCACCGACCTTGACGAACAGCTCGATGATTTCACCTTCACCGCTGCCGATGTCAGGTACGCGAATGAGTTCGCTCACTTAAAAATACTCCTCAGCAGTCCAGTGGGTTGCGCTTGTCCGGGTCGATACCGAACTTGACGATAGCGTCTGCAACAACCTTTGGTTCGATCTCGCCACGGTCAGCCAGGGCTTCCAGGGCAGCCAGCACCACGAAGTGGCGGTCGACTTCGAAGAAGTGACGCAGCTTCTTGCGGCTGTCGCTGCGACCGTAACCGTCGGTACCCAGGACCTTGAACTCTTTGCTCGGTACCCACTGGCGAATCTGCTCGGCGAACAGCTTCATGTAGTCGGTGGAGGCGATGACCGGGCCCTTGCGACCGTTCAGGCACTGCTCGACGTAAGTCTGCTGTGGCTTCTGGCCAGGCTTCAGGCGGTTGGCGCGTTCCACGGCCAGGCCGTCGCGACGCAGTTCGTTGAAGCTGGTGACGCTCCACACGTCGGCACCGACGTTGAACTCTTCACGCAGGATCTTCGCTGCTTCGCGGACTTCGCGCAGGATGGTGCCGGAGCCCATCAGCTGTACGTGGTGCGCGGCTTCGCGAGTGTCTTCTTCCAGCAGGTACATGCCCTTGATGATGCCTTCCTCGACACCGGCCGGCATGGCTGGCTGCTGGTAGGATTCGTTCATCACGGTGATGTAGTAGAAGATGTCCTGTTGCTCTTCGGTCATCTTCTTCATGCCGTCCTGGATGATCACCGCCAGCTCGTAGCCGTAGGTCGGATCGTAGGTGCGGCAGTTCGGGATGGTGCCCGCCATCATGTGGCTGTGACCGTCTTCGTGCTGCAGGCCTTCACCGTTCAGGGTGGTACGGCCGGCGGTACCGCCGATCAGGAAGCCACGGGTGCGGCTGTCGCCAGCGGCCCAGGCCAGGTCGCCAATACGCTGGAAGCCGAACATCGAGTAGAAGATGTAGAACGGCAGCATCGGCTGGTTGTGGCAGCTGTACGAGGTACCGGCAGCAATGAACGACGACATGGCGCCGGCTTCGTTGATGCCTTCCTCGAGGATCTGGCCCTTCTTGTCTTCGCGGTAGAACATCACCTGGTCTTTATCGACTGGCTCGTAGAGCTGGCCGACAGACGAGTAGATGCCCAACTGGCGGAACATGCCTTCCATACCGAAGGTACGGGCTTCGTCCGGGATGATCGGGACGATGCGCTGGCCGATTTCCTTGTCCTTGACCAGCTGCGCCAGAATACGCACGAAGGCCATGGTGGTGGAGATTTCGCGGTCGCCCGAGCCGTCCAGGATCGCTTTCAGCGTTTCCAGTGGCGGGGTCGGTACGCTGAAGCTCTTGGCGCGGCGCTGTGGCACGAAACCGCCCAGGGCAGCACGGCGCTCGGCCAGGTACTTGGCTTCGGCAGAACCTTCTTCCGGCTTGAAGAACGGCAGGTTCTCCAGGTCGGCATCCTTGACCGGGATGTCGAAGCGGTCACGGAAGTGACGCAGGCTGTCGACGTCGACCTTCTTGGTGTTGTGCGCGGTGTTCTTGGCTTCGCCGGCACCGGTACCGTAACCCTTGATGGTCTTGGCCAGGATGACGGTAGGCTGGTCCTTGTGGTTGACCGCCTGGTGGTACGCCGCGTAGACCTTGTACGGGTCGTGGCCGCCACGGTTGAGCTTCCAGATCTCTTCGTCGGACAGGTCTTCGACCATGGCCTTGAGCTCTGGGGTGTTGAAGAAGTTCTCACGAACGTACGCGCCGTCTTTGGCTTTGTAGTTCTGGTACTCGCCGTCGATGACTTCGTCCATGCGGCGCTGCAGGGCACCGTTGGTGTCCTTGGCGAACAGTGGGTCCCAGAAACGGCCCCAGACGACCTTGTTGACGTTCCAGCCACCGCCACGGAACACGCCTTCGAGTTCCTGGATGATCTTGCCGTTGCCGCGAACCGGGCCGTCGAGGCGCTGCAGGTTGCAGTTGATGACGAAGATCAGGTTGTCCAGCTTCTCGCGGCCGGCCAGGGCGATTGCGCCCAGGGATTCCGGCTCGTCGCACTCGCCGTCGCCCATGAAGCACCAGACCTTCTGCTTGCCGGCCGGGATGAAGCCACGGGCTTCCAGGTACTTCATGAAACGTGCCTGGTAGATGGCCTGGATCGGGCCCAGACCCATCGAAACGGTCGGGAACTGCCAGAAGTCAGGCATCAGCCATGGGTGCGGGTACGAAGACAGGCCGTTGCCGTCCACTTCCTGACGGAAGTTGTTCATCTGGTCTTCGTTGATGCGGCCTTCCATGAACGCACGGGCGTAGACGCCTGGCGAAGCATGGCCCTGGAAGAAGATCAGGTCGCCGCCGTGTTCTTCGGTCGGGGCCTGGAAGAAGTAGTTGAAGCCGATGTCGTACAGGGTGGCGCTGGAGGCGAAGCTGGAGATGTGTCCGCCCAGGTCCGAGTCTTTCAGGTTGGTACGCATGACCATGGCCAGGGCGTTCCAACGCACCATCGAGCGAATGCGGCGTTCCATGAACAGGTCGCCAGGCATGCGTGCTTCGTGGGTGACAGGGATGGTGTTGCGGTATGGCGTGGTGATCGCATACGGCAGCTGGGAGCCACTACGGGTGGCCAGCTCGCCCATACGGGTCATCAGGTAATGAGCGCGGTCTTCGCCTTCTTTGTCGAGGACCGACTCCAGGGCATCCAGCCATTCCTGGGTTTCGATTGGATCGAGGTCTTGCATGGCTTGCTCCAGGGCGGAAAGGCAACCAGAATCGATTGCCTGAGATTGCGACTGGCCTTATGGGCAGACGTCGTGAATTCTTGGATTACCGGGGTGTCCTCCGGCGCCGTGTAGTTTTACTACATTTGCTTTCGCATTTCATGCTTTTACACGACACGAGTAGTAGTAAAACTACATTTGTGCGACGTTTCGTCGCATGTTGGCTTGTGAGGAAAAACGTTCATGTTGGTTGGCATTGTGTCGCGAACGGGTAATTCTTGATGTTTGTTGCCATTTTTTCGCTTCTTTCAGCTATTTCCAACTTTTGTACGACAGTCCAACCGTGGTCCGGCTTCCCCTTGGCCGCTTCTTCCCCTCTATTTCACGCCGATCAAGGATAGACCATGCGCCTACCTTTGCCGTCCGATCTGCCCGCTACCCTGCAGCCGCTGGTCGCGCGCAACCAGCAATTCATCAGCGATGCGGTGGCTGCCCACCCGGAACTCGATCTCCAGGCCTGGAGCCCGCTGCACCGGCAACAGTTCGACCAGGTAGCCGCCGCCAGCGACTTCGTGCTCGGCCTGGTCCGGCGCGAGCCGGCCATGCTGTTCGGCCTGCTGGCCAGTGGCGAGCTGGATCGACGTTACGCCGCGGGTGAACTGCGCGGGCACATTGCTGCAGCCGCCCAGGCGGCGCAGAGCGAGGACGAGCTGGCGCGCAACCTGCGCCGCGAGCGCAACCGCCAACAACTGCGCATCATCTGGCGCGACATCACCCGCCAGGCCGCGCTGGGCGAAACCTGCCGCGACCTGTCCGACCTGGCCGACGCCGCCATCGACGAAGCCTACCAATGGCTGTACCCGCGCCACTGCCAGCAGTTCGGCACGCCTGTCGGCAGCCGCAGCGGCCAGCCGCAGCACATGGTGGTGCTGGGCATGGGCAAACTGGGCGCGGTGGAGCTGAACCTGTCGTCGGACATCGACCTGATCTTCGCCTTCCCCGAAGGCGGCGAAACCGAAGGGGTGAAGCGCTCGCTGGACAACCAGGAGTTCTTCACCCGCCTGGGCCAGCGCCTGATCAAGGCGCTGGACCCGGTCACCGTCGACGGTTTCGTGTTCCGCGTCGACATGCGCCTGCGCCCGTATGGCTCGGCCGGCGCGCTGGTGCTCAGCTTCAATGCCCTGGAGCAGTACTACCAGGACCAGGGCCGTGACTGGGAACGCTACGCGATGATCAAGGCGCGGGTGGTGGCCGGTGACCAGGCGGCCGGCGCGCAGCTGCAGGAGATGCTGCGGCCGTTCGTGTACCGCCGCTACCTGGACTTTTCCGCGATCGAAGCGCTGCGCACCATGAAGCAGCTGATCCAGCAGGAAGTGCGGCGCAAGGGCATGGCCGACAACATCAAGCTGGGTGCCGGTGGCATTCGCGAGGTGGAATTCATCGCCCAGGCCTTCCAGCTGATCCACGGCGGGCGCGACCTCAGCCTGCAACAGCGGCCGCTGCTGAAAGTGCTGGCCACCCTCGAGGGCCAGGGCTACCTGCCGCCAGCCGTGGTCGCCGAGCTGCGCGAGGGTTATGAGTTCCTGCGCTATACCGAACACGCCATCCAGGCCATCGCCGACCGCCAGACGCAGATGCTGCCGGACAGCGAGACCGATAAGGCGCGGGTGGCCTACATGCTCGGTTATGCCGACTGGCAAAGCTTCCATGACCAGCTGACGCACTGGCGTGGCCGGATTGACTGGCACTTCCGCCAGGTGATCGCCGACCCGGATGACGAAGACGGCGAGGGCGAGCTGGTGGTGGGTGGCGAATGGTCGCCGCTGTGGGAGCAGGCGCAGGATGAAGATGCCGCTGGCCGTCAGTTGCAGGAGGCCGGTTTCCAGCAGCCCGCCGAAGCCCTGCGGCGCCTGGCCGCGCTGCGCTCCAGCCCGCAGCTGCGTTCGATGCAGCGGATTGGCCGTGAGCGCCTGGACGCCTTCATCCCGCGGTTGCTGGCCCAGGCTGTGGAACATGACAACCCCGACCTGGTGCTCGAGCGCGTGCTGCCGCTGGTCGAGGCCGTGGCACGCCGTTCTGCCTACCTGGTGCTGCTGACCGAAAACCCCGGCGCCTTGCGCCGCCTGCTGACCCTGTGCGCCGCCAGCCCGTGGATTGCCGAGCAGATTGCCCGCTACCCGCTGCTGCTCGACGAACTGCTCAATGAAGGCCGCCTGTTCAGCCCGCCACTGGCGCCGGAGCTGGCCAGCGAACTGCGCGAACGCCTGACGCGCATTCCCGAGGACGACCTGGAACAGCAAATGGAGGCGCTGCGCCACTTCAAGCTGGCCCACAGCCTGCGCGTGGCCGCCTCGGAAATCAGCGGCAACCTGCCGCTGATGAAAGTCAGCGACTACCTGACCTGGCTGGCCGAGGCCATCCTCGACCAGGTACTGGCCCTGGCCTGGCGCCAGACCGTGGCTCGCCACGGCCAGCCCAAGCGCAGCGACGGCAGCCTGTGCGACCCGGGCTTCATCATCATCGGCTACGGCAAGGTAGGTGGCCTGGAACTGGGCCACGGTTCGGACCTGGACCTGGTATTCATCCATGACGGCGACCCGCAGGCGGAAACCGACGGCGCCAAGCCGATCGACAGTGCGCAGTTCTTCACCCGCCTGGGCCAGCGCATCATTCACCTGCTGACCACCCAGACCAACTCGGGCCAGCTGTATGACGTGGACATGCGCCTGCGCCCGTCGGGGGCCTCGGGCCTGCTGGTGAGTTCGCTGGGAGCGTTCGAGCGCTACCAGCAGAACGAGGCCTGGACCTGGGAGCATCAGGCCCTGGTGCGGGCCCGGGTGCTGGTGGGCTGCAAGCAGGTGGGCACGGCGTTCGAAGGCGTGCGCGCCAAGGTGCTGGGCCAGGCCCGCGACCTGGAAAAACTGCGCAGCGAAGTGAGCGAAATGCGCGCCAAGATGCGCGACAACCTCGGCACCAAGGCCACCGCAGCCGGTACCGCGGCAAACGCCTTCGAGGCCGGTGTGCCGTTCGATATCAAGCAGGATGCCGGCGGTATCGTCGATATCGAATTTATGGTGCAATACGCCGCTTTGGCCTGGTCCCACGACCACCCGGCCATACTCCGATGGACCGATAACATCCGCATTCTGGAAGAGCTGGAGCAGGCGGGTTTGATGCCGGCCAGTGACGCGGTGCTGTTGCGTGAAGTGTACAAGGCGTTCCGCTCGGCCTCGCACCGCCAGGCCCTGCAGAAGCAGGCCGGGGTTATCGATGCGGCGCAGTTTGCCGATGAACGCCGTGAGGTGCGGCGGATCTGGGGTGAATTGGGTTTGACTTGAGATTGCTGGGGCCGCTTTGCGGCCCATCGCGACACAAGGCCGCTCCTACAGGAGATCGCATTCCCTTGTAGGAGCGGCCTTGTGTCGCGATGGGCTGCAAAGCAGCCCCAAAGGCTCATGCCTCACCACCGGTGGTACACTGTCCGCCACATAGCCTGAATATAAAGAGGGGAGGCCAGGCTGTACCGCAGCCTGTAGCCTCCCCGAGCGTTTCTGGACTAAGCATGAGAATACTGATCATTGGCCCCAGCTGGGTCGGCGACATGGTGATGGCGCAGACCCTGTTCCAGTGCCTGAAACAGCAGCACCCCGACTGCGTGATCGATGTGCTGGCCCCCGAGTGGAGCCGGCCGATCCTCGAACGCATGCCCGAGGTCCGTCAGGCCCTGAGCTTCCCGCTCGGCCACGGCGCACTGGAACTGGCCACGCGGCGACGCATCGGCAAGTCCTTGGCCGGTCAGTACGACCAGGCCATCCTGCTGCCCAACTCGCTCAAGTCGGCGCTGGTGCCGTTCTTTGCCGGTATCCCCAAGCGCACCGGCTGGCGTGGCGAAATGCGCTTCGGCCTGCTCAACGACGTGCGCAAGCTGGACAAGGCCCGCTACCCGCTGATGATCGAGCGCTTCATGGCCCTGGCCTACGCGCCCGGCGCCGAGCTGCCGCAACCGTACCCGCGCCCCAGCCTGCAGATCGAAGCGCAAAGCCGCGACGCCGCCCTGGCCAAGTTCGGCCTGGAGCTGGACCGCCCGGTGCTGGCGCTGTGCCCCGGTGCCGAGTTCGGCGAGGCCAAGCGCTGGCCGGCCGAGCACTACGCCACCGTGGCCGATGCGATGATCCGCCAGGGCTGGCAGGTGTGGCTGTTCGGCTCGAAGAACGATCACCCGGTCGGTGAGCAGATCCGCGACCGGCTGATCCCGGGCTTGCGTGAAGAATCGTCCAACCTGGCCGGCGAAACCTCGCTGGCCGAGGCCATCGACTTGATGTCCTGCGCCCATGCCGTGGTGTCCAACGACTCGGGCCTGATGCACGTGGCCGCCGCGCTGAACCGCCCGCTGGTGGCGGTGTACGGCTCGACCTCGCCAGGCTTCACCCCGCCGCTGGCCGAGCACGTGGAAGTGGTGCGCACCGGCATCGAGTGCAGCCCGTGCTTCGACCGCACCTGCCGCTTCGGCCACTACAACTGCCTGCGCTTGCTGGAACCGGGCAAAGTCATTGCTGCCCTGCACAGCCTGACCGGGCCGGACCTGATCGATACCGTGGCCGAGGTCGACTAAGTGCGGGTACTGATCATCAAGACTTCGTCGCTGGGTGATGTGATCCACACCTTGCCGGCGCTTACCGATGCCGCCCACGCCATCCCTGGCATCCGCTTCGACTGGGTGGTGGAAGAAGGCTTCGCCGAAATCCCCAGCTGGCACCCGGCGGTCGACCAGGTGATCCCGGTGGCCATTCGCCGCTGGCGCAAGAACCTCTGGCAAACCATCAAGAGCGGCGAGTGGAAGGCGTTCAAGCAACGTGTACGCGAGCGCAAGTACGACCTGGTGATCGACGCCCAGGGCCTGGTCAAATCGGCCTGGCTGACCCGCTACGTGAAGGCGCCGGTGGCTGGCCTGGACCGCTACTCGGCCCGCGAAGGCTGGGCCAGCCGCTTCTATGACCGGCGCCTGTCGGTTGCCACCGGCCAGCACGCGGTGGAGCGGGTGCGCCAGCTGTTCGCCATGGCCCTGGCCTACGACCTGCCGGAAGGCATCGGCAACTACGGCCTCGACCTCGAGCGCCTGCAACTGCCGCCGGCCGCCCCCTATGTAGTGTTCCTGCATGGCACCACCTGGGCGACCAAGCACTGGCCCGAAGCCTACTGGCGCGAACTGGCCGAGCGCATGGGCCGGCGCAAGCTGGAAGTGCGCCTGCCGTGGGGCAACCCGGCCGAGAAGGCGCGGGCCGAGCGCATCGCCCAGGGCTTGAACAACTGCCAGGTGCTCCCCAAATTGAACCTTGCCGGCGTCGCACGCGTGTTGGCGGCGGCAAAAGCCTGCGTGGCGGTCGATACCGGCCTCGGCCATCTGGCGGCGGCACTCGATGTGCCCACCATTTCGCTGTTCGGCCCGACCAACCCGGGCCTGACCGGCGCCTACGGACGGACCCAGATTCACCAGGCCAGTGACTGGCCCTGCGCGCCCTGCCTGCAGAAGAAGTGCACCTACAAACCGAGCGCCGACGACCTGCGCCGGTTCGATCTGAAACGCGAGTGGCCATTGTGCTTCACTCGCCTGAATCCCGAGCATGTGGCGAGCCGCTTGAGCGCGTTGCTGCTGGCTGAGGATGTCCGTTGATGCAACTGGCTTTCGTGCTTTACAAATATTTCCCCTTCGGCGGGCTGCAGCGCGACTTCATGCGCATTGCCCTGGAATGCCAGAAGCGGGGCCACCAGATCCGTGTGTACACGTTGATCTGGGAGGGTGACATTCCGCCGGGCTTCGAAGTGCTGGTGGCGCCGGTGAAGGCGATTTTCAACCACCGCCGCAACGAGAAGCTCAGCGCCTGGATGGCCGCCGACCTGGCCAAGCGCCCGGTCGACCGCCTGATCGGCTTCAACAAGATGCCTGGGCTGGACGTGTACTACGCCGCCGACGGCTGCTTCGAGGACAAGGCGCAGACCCTGCGTGGCGGCCTGTACCGCCGCTGGGGCCGCTACCGGCACTTTGCCGAGTACGAACGTGCGGTGTTCGCCAAGGACGCCCATACCGAAGTGCTGATGATTTCCGAAGTGCAGCAGCCGCTGTTCATCAAGCACTACGGCACCCCGGTGGAGCGTTTCCACCTGCTGCCGCCGGGCATTTCCCAGGACCGCCGCGCGCCGGCCAATGCCGACGAAATCCGCGCCGATTTCCGCAAGGAATTCAACCTGGGCGATGACGACCTGCTGCTGGTGCAGATTGGCTCGGGCTTCAAGACCAAGGGCGTTGACCGCAGCCTCAAGGCCCTGGCCGCACTGCCGTCGGCCCTGCGCAAGCGCACCAGGCTGATGGTAATCGGCCAGGATGACCCCAAGGTATTCCAGCTGCAAAGCGCTACCTTGGGCCTGGGCGAGCAGGTGCAGTTCCTCAAGGGCCGCAGCGACATCCCGCGTTTCCTGCTGGGCGCCGACCTGCTGATCCACCCGGCGTATAACGAGAACACTGGCACGGTGCTGCTCGAGGCGCTGGTGGCCGGCCTGCCGGTGCTGGTCTCCAAGGTGTGCGGCTACGCCCACTACATTGCCGAGGCCGAAAGCGGCCTGGTGCTGGACGAGCCGTTCGAGCAGGAACAGCTCAATGGCTACCTGCAGCGCATGCTCGAAGACCAACAGGCCCGCGCCAGCTGGTCGCGCAACGGCCTGGCGTTTGCTGAAACCGCCGATCTGTACAGCATGCCGCAGCATGCCGCCGACGTGATCCTGGGGCAGGAGTCCGCATGAAGCTGATACTGGCCGAACCGTTCAAGCGCCTGTGGGCCGGGCGTGATGCCTTCGATGCCGTGGAGGCGCTGCAAGGCGAGGTCTATCGCGAACTGGAAGGGCGCCGCACGCTGCGCACCGAGGTCGCTGGCGAGGGCTTCTTCGTCAAGATTCACCGCGGCATTGGCTGGGGCGAGATCTTCAAGAACCTGCTTACCGCCAAGCTGCCGGTGCTTGGCGCCGGCCAGGAATGGCAGGCCATCCAGCGCCTGCACCAGGTTGGCGTGCCGACCATGACTGCCGTCGCCTATGGCGAGCGTGGCAGCAACCCGGCCGCGCAGCACTCGTTCATCATCACCGAAGAACTGGCGCCGACCATCAGCCTGGAAGACTTCAGCATCGACTGGGTCAGGCAGCCGCCCGAGCCGCGCCTGAAGCGCGCGCTGATCGCCGAAGTGGCGAAGATGACCGGCGGCATGCACCGCGCGGGGGTCAACCACCGCGACTGCTACATCTGCCACTTCCTGCTGCACACCGACCGCCCGGTGACGGCGGATGACTTCAAACTGTCGGTGATCGACCTGCACCGCGCGCAGACCCGGGCGAAAATCAGCCGCCGCTGGCGTGACAAGGACCTGGCCGCGCTGTACTTCTCGGCGCTGGACATCGGCCTGACCCAGCGCGACAAGCTGCGCTTCCTGCGCGGTTACTTCCAGCGCCCGCTGCGGCAGGTCCTGAAGGATGAAGCCGCGCTGCTCGCCTGGCTGGAGCGCAAGGCGCAGAAACTCTACGACCGCAAGCAACGTTATGGGGATGCACTCTGATGGCGGGGTGGACACTGGCGCCGGGCTACGAACACCTGGCGGCGGACTTCGGCAGCCTGGAAGCGGTATTTGCCCTGCAAGGCGAGCGCCTGACCCGCGACCCGATCAGCGAGGTGGTGCGTATCGAGCGTGACGGGGTCAATTACTACGTCAAGCGCTACACCGGGGCCGGCAAGCACATGCGCCGTTACCTGGGCCGGCCGCGGATCAAGGCCGAATGGCAGAACCTGAAGCAGTTCGACAAGTGGGGCATCCCCACTGCCGAAGTGGTGGCCTGGGGCCTGGAGCGCAATGGCCTGGCCTTTGGCCGGGGGGCCATGATCACCCGCGAACTGCCGCGCACCGAAGACCTGTCGGCGCTGGCCGAGCGCAACGATGCACGCCTGGCCGATCGCGCCTGGGTCGGGCATGTCAGCAGCCAGCTGGCGCGCCACACCCGGGTCATGCACCAGCACCACTTCGCCCACAACGACCTGAAATGGCGCAACCTGCTGGTCGACGACCAGGGCACGCTATTCTTCATCGACTGCCCCACCGGCGATTTCTGGCGCGGCTTCATGTGGCGGCACCGGATGATCAAGGACCTGGCGTGCCTGGACAAAGTGGCCAAATACCACCTGTCGGCAACCCAGCGCCTGCGTTTCTACCTGCAATACCGTGGCCGCGACCGGCTGAATGTGCGTGACAAGAAGCGCATTCGCCAGGTGGTGAGCTTTTTCGAGGGAAGGGAATGACCGATTACCTGGCCAGCGCGGACCTCGCGCTGCTCAAACGCCATGGCCTGGACGACTTCGAGGCGCTGTGGGCGCTGCAACTGGATGCCGTGGACGAACCGAACACCGGCCGCGGTGGCTGGAGCAGCGTGTTCCGCCTGGAGCTCGAAGGCAAGGGCTACTACCTCAAGCGCCAGAGCGACTACCTGACCCGTACCCTGCACCGGCCATTCGGCGAGCCGACCTTCGCCCGCGAATTCCGCAACATCAGCCGTTACCAGAAGCTGCAGATTCCGGCCTTGCAGGCGGTGTTCTATGGCGAGCGCAAGAAAGGCGGCACCCACCGGGCGATCCTGATGACTCGCGCCCTGGACGAATGGGCCGACCTCGACAGCCTGCTGGCCCAGTGGCCACAACTGAGCGATGCTGAACGCAATGGCGTCCTGCAGGCCTGCGGCCAGCTGGCGCGCACCCTGCACAGCGCCGGCCAGGTGCATGGCTGCTTCTACCCCAAGCACATCTTCCTGCGCCAGCGCCGCGAAGGCTGGGACGCGCAACTGATCGACCTGGAGAAGACCCGCCCCCTGCTGTTCGGCATGCGTGACCGTCTCAAGGACCTGGAGCCGCTGCTGCGTCGCGCCCCGGTCTGGAGCGAGCGTGATGTACGTACCTTGCTGGCCAGCTACCTGGCGCAGCCTGCCGATGGCACGCTGGTCGATACCTGGCTGCAACGCCTGACGCAACGCCGTCGTGAAAAAGAGGCCCGCTGATGCGTTTGTCTGAATTGAAAGAGGCCGGGCGCAGCCCCTCGTTGCCCCTGAGCATCACCCTCGCCGATGCTGCCGGCACGGCCGACCTGCAATTGCTCAGCCTGCTGCGCGTGCTGCCGGGCCAGCGCTATGTAGGCGCCGGCGTGTGGCGCGGTACCCCGGTGCTGGCCAAGCTGCTGGTCGGTGGTAACGCTGCACGGCATTTCCAACGCGAACTGCAAGGCGTGAAGCTGCTGGCCGAGCAGGGCCTGACCACGCCGAAGCTGCTGGCCGACGGCCTCAAGGAAGGCGAGGGCGGCTGGCTGCTGTTCGAATTCCTCGACGGCGCCGAAAGCCTGGCCGATGCTTGGGCGGCCGTGGAGAGCTTGCCGGTACTGGCCGACGAGCAGCACCTGGTGCTGGGCGAGGCGCTCACCGCAGTGGCGCACATGCACGCCCGGGGCCTGTGGCAGGAAGACCTGCACCTGGACAACCTGCTGCGCCACGGCGGCAAGCTGTACCTGATCGACGGCGCCGGCATCAAGGCCGAAACGCCTGGCCAGCAGCTGTCGCGCCCACGTGTGCTGGAAAACCTGGGGGTATTCTTCGCCCAGCTACCCAAGCGCCTGGAGCCGTTCATCGAAGAACTGCTGGTGCACTACCTGCTGGCCAACGCCGAGCATGCGCTGCCGCTGGAAGCCTTGCAGAAGCAGGTGGACAAGGTGCGCAGCTGGCGCCAGAAGGATTACCTGGAAAAGGCTGGTCGTGAATGCAGCCTGTTCAGTGTCGAGCGCAGCCTTTCGGGCTTGCGGGCAGTCCGCCGCGACGAGGTCGAAGCCATGTTGCCGGTGCTGGAGCAGGCCGACGCGTTGATCGACCAGGGCCACCTGTACAAGACCGGTGGTGCGGCCAGTGTGGCGCGCATCGAGGTTGGCGGCCGCACGCTGGTGCTCAAACGCTACAACATCAAGAACACCGCGCACTGGTTCAAGCGCTTCTGGCGCCCGAGCCGGGCCTGGCATTCCTGGATCGAAGGCCACCGCCTGGAATTCCTCGACATTGCCACGCCGCGTCCACTCGCGGTGCTGGAGCAGCGGGTGATGGGGTTGCGAAGCCGTGCCTACCTGGTCACCGAGTATGTCGATGGCCCGGACCTGGCCGAATGCTTCGCGCCCTACGTGGATAACGGCGATGCGCCCGAGGAGCAGGTGGATGCCCTGGTGCATGTGATGCAGCAACTGATTCGCGAGCGCATCAGCCACGGCGACTTCAAGGGCCACAACCTGTTCTGGCACAACGGCCAGTGGTCGCTGATCGACCTCGACGCCATGTGCCAGCACGCCACCCAGCTCAGCTTCGCCCCGGCCTACGCCCGTGATCGGGCGCGGCTGCTGCGCAACTGGCCGAGTGGCAGTGCCTTGCATCAGCGGCTGGACCGGCTGCTGCCCAAGCTGGCCGAGTAATCCGCCGGCAGTGCCAGCCAGTCGCTGCTGCGGCCTGGCTGGCGCACGCGAATGCGCCATTGGCCGCCCTGTTGGCGCAGTACTGCCCAGGCGTGGACTGCGCCCAGTGCCTTCTCGGGCAGCAGCAGATGGTAATGCCCGGCGAGCAGGTGCCGACGAACCGGCAACTGCTGTTCACCCAGCTGCAGATAGAGTTGCCCCCCGGCGTCGTGCAGGTCGGCTTCCCCTGCCACCGGTTCGCCCTCGAGCGGCGGTTGCAGACGTACCTCTTCCAACAGCTGGGCTACGTCAGGCAACCCGTCATGCCAAAGCACGGTGGAATCGACCACCCAATTGCCATTGCGCAGCCGTTTGATCGGCAGCTGCGCGTAGGCATCCGGCTGCCTGGGGTCGAGCACCCGCCAGCGATAGCCGTCGAAGTGGACGTTGTACAACCGCCCCTGGCTGTCCTTGACGAAGTAACGGTCCGGGCCTGGCACGCTGTTGATCTGTTCGTACACTTCCTCGCCATGAACCCCATCGATCCGGTAGCGCAGCTTGCTCACGTCCACGGCCGCTTCGTGGGTTTTCGGCAGTGGGCGCGGGGGTTGCGGTGGCAGGCCGCGCATCGCCCGGCGCATGAGGGGCGAGCCAGCGAAACTGGACAACCCGTCGGCGCTGTGGCTCAAAGCGGCCATGGCGTGGTGGAAGGTTGCTGCGTAATCCTCTTTTTCCAGGGCTTCGAAGCCGTCCCACAGCGAAATCGACATACGGCCGAAGGCCAGGGCTGACATTGTCGGGGCCGGTAGCACGAGGCTGATCATGTCGAGAACCAGGCGCAGCGTCGACAGCCCGTACTCGCCGAGCAGCTCGCGGTTGCTGCGGCTGTTGGTATCGGCCTCGGCGATCATGGCGTGGACCTGGGCCTTGTAAAGGGCATCGAAGAGGTTGCCGTTGATCATCGGCTTTTGCACATATGGCCCGAGGCGGCCCTTGCGCACCAATTTGTCGAGCCGCTTGCCATCAGCCAGAGGCGCGCGCTGGATCAGGTATTTTCGCAAGGCAGGCGTGCTGCGAAGGGTTCTGAGCAGCGCCCGGGTATCGGGGTATTCACGCCATGCGCGCCGGTCGGGAGCGTCCGGTGTATACAGCACCAGCGACGGCTGGTTGTCGCTCTCGGCATTGAGCAGCAGTACCCCTTGCAGCGTGTGCCCGTCGATGATCAGTTGGCGCACCGCGATACGATGCTCGTCGATGGTAGGGCGCCAATTGTTGTCGGGGTGGTCGGTGACGGCTTTGACCCAGCGATAGCCTCGCTCGTGGGTATCGTTCAGAAAGTGCCTGGCATAGCGGGCCTTGGCCGCCTCGGCGCGCATGCGGGCGCGGTTCATGTTGCCGTGGCATTGCATGCGCCAGCGCGCACCTGGAGACTCCAGCAGGTGGGTTCGCAGGTAGCGGATGTAACCACTGCCGGCGTCAAGCTCGCGCACCAGGCGCTTTACCCCTTCTGCGGATATTGACTCCAGCGTGGAACCGTCTTCGTGGTGTATTCGGGCAGTCAGCCAGTAATCGACGTCGAACCAGCCGATGTTCAGCAGGGCCAGCTCGTCCAGGCGGTAGGTGGTGGTTACCAGTTCGATGGTGCCACCGACATGGCGACGGTTGGCAACGGCCACGTAACCCGAAGGTGCCAGCGGGTTGATCAGCGGGCCGGTGCGGTGTGCAAGCGTGACGGTTATGCAGACTTTTTCGGCAGGCAAGTCGATGGAGAATTCGCGCCGCAGCGCCTTGCCAAGGCGTTCGCGCACCCATGCCAACAGGTGATGCCGATTGCCGAACGCCTCCAGGGTCAAAAGGCCGGGTGCAGCAGCCTGGGTGATGGCCCCGGCGAGCTCCTGGATCGTTTGCATGATGTGCGTCAGGCTTTGCGTGGAGCTCTGGCGCAGCCAGGCGGGCAGGTGTTTTTCCAGCAATAGCGCATAACGGGTGGACAACGCATATTGGCTGCCCATGAGAGCGGTCAGTGACTGCTGTTTGGCCAGGATGCTTTTCAGTGCCGGCAGATCCGGGTTCTGGTCAAGCGCCCAGGCGGCGTGCCAGGCGATGGTGAGCCGTTGATGCTGCGCGTCGATCACGTCAGTGGCCTGTTGTTCGACCAGGTCGCCGGTAAACCACTCGTAGCGCAGCCGGTCGGCACACCGGACCAGTTCCTGGTCCTGCAGGCGGGGTAGCAGTTGCAGCATTGGCCGGCTTTGCATGGGGTCGTCCAGGCGCTCGCACAGCTCCCTGTGCAGTTCGGCCAGGTTGGCGAAGCCTTCAACGCCATGAGACACGCTGCACAGCAGTGCCTGGCCTGTGGCTGTTGCAGGCTCGGCAACGGCCCCTTCCGGTGCTTCTGCCACCAATACCAGCACGCCGGGTAACGGCAACCGGCCATGGGGGCTTGAACGGTTGAATACCGGCCGATAAACCTGCGCCCGGTGGGTGTCTGGCAGGTGGTTGCGCTGCCAGGGGAGCGGCAGCTCCAGGGAGGTGCGCAGCAGGCTGATGTGGCTGTAGTCCAGGGTCTGGTCGGCGAGGCGCAGTTCCAGTTCGGCCAGAAGTTGCTCATGACGCAGTTCGCGCAGTTGCCGGACGCGGCTGTGGCCTGTTTCGACAGGGTCGTTCCAGAACGCTGCCAGGTCACCAAAAAAACGCTGGCGCAGGGCGGCCGGTTCCGTTTCGCCCGCCAGTTCGGGTTTGCCTTGCTCAAGGGCGATGAGTTGTTGATCGAGCGCTTCGAGGCGCTGCAAAGGTGTCATGGTATGGCTCCTTGGAAAATGGCAGCCAACCATGTCGCGGCAAAAGAGGGTGCGGGTATTACCCGGTTACTGCCGTGGACGAGCGTAGAAACCTTGCAGGCCGAGAGCCGCCGACACCCCCAGGCCGAGCCAGGCCAGGCTGTCCCAGACCCCGTCCCCCAGCAAGGCGGCAAACAGCCCCACGGCAGTGAGCAAGGCCACGACCATCGGCCAGATGAAGATGCGCCAGGTCGGCTGTGACTTGTGGCTCATGCCCGCGCCTCCCGCTTCGTGCGTTGTTTGCCCCACCACAGGTACAAGCCGCTGCCGAGGACGATGATGGTCAGCACATCGAGTAGCGCCCACAGGATTTGCATTGGCCGGCCGCCGTAGTCGCCGAAGTGCAGTGGTTGCGACAGGCCCATGGCATCCATGTACCAGGGGCGTTCGCCGACGGCGGTCACCGCCAGTGTTCGCGCATCGATCAGCACGGGCGTGAGCAAGTGCGAGGTCAGGTGCGTGGCGCCCTTCATGAACACCGCATAGTGGTGCTCGCTGGAAAAGCGTGTGCCGGGGAAGGCGATGAAGTCCGGGCGCATGCCGGGGGCGGCCTGTTCGGCGATGGTCAGCAGGTGGGTGGCCGGGGCGCGTTCGGTGAGCGGTGGGGCATCACGGTATGGGGCAACCATGGCGGCCAGGCTGTCGTTGCGCCAGGCGGCGATGACCAGGTCCGACAGCGCGCTGATGACACCGGTCACGCCTACCGTCAGAGCCCAGGCCAAGGTGACCACGCCGATCAGGTTGTGCAGGTCGAGCCAGCGCAGGCGACGGGATTTGCCGTGGCGCACCGTGCCGAAGTCCAGGCGGCGCATGAACGGTGCATAGAGCACGGTGCCAGAGATGATCGCCACGACGAACAGCACGCCCATGAAGGCCAGCAGCAGCTTGCCGGGCAGGCCGGCGAACATGTCCACGTGCAGGCGCAGCATGGTCATCATGAAGCCGCCGTTGGCTGCCGGCATGGCCACGGCTTCACCGGTGCGGGCGTCGAGCATGAAGGTGTGCGACGAATTGGGCTCGGTGCCGGCGGTGGCGGCGGTTATGGCCACTACGCCATTGGCTTCGTCCTCGTCGTAGCCGAAGTACTGCATGACCTCGCCGGGGCGGTGCTGCTCGGCCTTGATTACCAACTGCTGCAGGTCGAGGTGTGGTGTATCGGCCGGCATTTCCTGCAGTTCGGGGGCGTCGCCGAGCAGGTGTTCGAGTTCGTGGTGGAAGATCAGCGGCAGGCCGGTGACTGCCAGCAACAGCAGGAACAGGGTGCAGACCAGGCTGCTCCAGGTGTGGATCACCGACCAGCGGCGGATGGTTGGGCTTTTCATCACGGTACCGATTTTTGCCTGTTGGAAGCTGGGGCTGCTGCGCAGCCCTTTCGCGACACAAGGCCGCTCCTACAGGGACCGCGTTGGCCTTTGTAGGAGCAGCCTTGTGCTGCGAATGGCCCGGCTCACTCAGAACTTGTAATTGACACTGGCCACCACGTTGCGCTCGTCGCCGTAGTAGCAGTAGTACCCGTCACAGGTAGACAAGTAGTCCTTGTTGAACAGGTTCTTCGCATCCACGGCTACGGTCACCCCCTTGAGGGTGCTGTTCAGGCGGCCCAGGTCGTAGTGCACCGAAGCGTCGTACACGGTGTAGGACCCAACATGCCCCCAATCGGTGTTAGTGGTATTACCGTAGGTGTCGCCCACGTAGCGCACGCCAACGCCGACCCCAAACCCATCCAGTGGTCCGCTGTGCCAGGTGTAGTCAGCCCAGGCAGTAGCCTGGTTGCGCGGCACCTGCGCCATGCGCTTGCCTTTCTCGTCACTGGTGCCTTTGATGATTTCGCTGTCGTTGTAGGTGTACGAGCCCACCAGTTTGAGGTTCTCGGTCACATCCGAGGTAGCCTCCAACTCCAGGCCTTTTACGCGCACTTCGCCTACCTGGCGGGTGACACCTCCCTCGGTCACCGACATGTTCTCCTGTGTCAGGTCGAACACAGCAGCGGTGAACAGGCTATTGCTGCCTGGAGGCTGGTACTTGATGCCCAGTTCGTATTGCTTGCCTTCGGTTGGTTTGAAGGCATCGGTGCTGTTGACGGTGGAGCCGGTGGCGGCCTGGAACGACTCGGCATAGGAGATGTAAGGCGTCAGGCCGTTATCGAATACATAGCTGAGTGCTGCGTTACCACTGAATTTCTTGTCGCGTTGGGTGTTGGTGGCGTCGCCTTTGTTGTGGAAGGTGGTGCCGGTGTGCACCCAGTCCTCACGGCCACCAAGGGTCAGGCGCCAGTTGTCCAGAGCCATCTGATCCTGGATATACAGGCCGGTCTGCTGGGTTTTCTGGTCGTAGTCGTACATGTCGAAGTACTGAACGTTCGAGAAATCCTGACCGTAGATTGGGTTGTGGATATTGCTCGGTGGCACACCCGCCGAGCCCCAGCGCCAGCGGGCATTGCTGTCCGAGCGCTGGTGGTCGAGACCCAGCAGCAGGGTATGGGCAACCTGGCCGGTCTGGAAGTCGGCCTGGAAGTTGTTGTCCAGGGCGAACTGGGAGATGTCCTCCTCGACGATACCGGCGGTGCGTTGCACGGTGCCATCGGCGCTGACAGCTTCGTCCGGGCCGGCTGGCCAGATCGAACCACCGGCGGTAATGCCCTTGAAGTCCAGTTCGTTACGCGCGTAGCGCAGGTTCTGACGGAACTGCCAGGTATCGTTCAGGCGGGTCTCGAACGCATAGCCCAGGTGGTAGTAGGTGCGGTCGTAGGACTCCCAATCCGGGTCGCCCAGGTTCTTGTGGTGCGAAATCTTGCCTGCGGGGCTATCCAGCTTGGTGCCTTGCAGTGGCAGGAACTGGCCGGTGATGCCGGTGTCATCGCGGGTGTACTGGCTGATGAACGTCAGCTTGGTATCGTCGTTGATGTTCCAGGTCAGGCTGGGCGCGATGTTGTAGCGCTTGTCCGGGATGTGGTCTACCGGCGCACCGCTGTCACGCACGGTGCCGCTCACTCGGTACAGGAACTGGCCTGCATCGTCGAGCTTGCCGGTGCTGTCGAAGTTGATCTGCTTGTGGTTGTTGCTGCCAACCTGGGCTTCGATTTCGTGGCTGCTTTCCAATTGCGGCCGACGGCTGGTCATGTCCAGCAGGCCGCCTGGTGGAGTCTGGCCGTAGACCGAAGAAGCCGGGCCGCGCAGCACGGCGATGCGCTCCAAGTTCCAGGGTTCGATCTTTGGGGTGGCGTAGTTGCCCTTGGGCAATGGCAGGCCATCGAGGAACTGGGTAGGCTCAAAACCACGTACCAGCAACCAGTCGCTGCGCGAGTCGGAGCCATAGCCGCTGCTTTGCACGCCAGCGGTGTAGCGAAGGGCATCGTTCAGGCTGAGCACCGGCCGGTCTTCCATCTGCTGGCGGGTGATCACGCTTACCGAGCGGGGGAGTTCGGCGATGGCGGTGTCGGTCTTGGTGCCAGCCGCTGTCCGGGTCGCGGTGTAACCCTCTACCGGCCCCCAGGCGCTTTCATAGTTGGAAGTCGCATTGATCGCAGTCTCCGGCAACGCCAGTGTCCCTTCCGGCGTAGCCACCAGGCTGTAGCTGCCCACGCTGCTTTGCTGCAGCTGCAGGCCGGTGCCGCGCAGGGCGGCCTGCAGGGCACCAAGGCCATCGTACTGCCCGCTCACCGGGGCCGAGGTGCGGCCGCTGACCAGTGCCGGGTCGATGGCCAGGGTGATGCCGGCCTGGCTGGCGATCTGGTTGAGAGTGGTGGCCAGCGGGGCGCTGGGCAGGTCGTAGGCGCGCTGAGCGGATTGCTCGGCGGCGAACAGGGCAGGGCTGGCCAATGGCGCGGCCACGGCGATGGCCAGGGCCATCAGGCTGGGGCGCAGGATACGATCAACAGCACGGGACATGCAGCGGCTCCTCGACGGATAAGTGCTTTCTGCTTCCTTGCCGAGCGAGATTTGAAAAGTGACAGGGCGAATCTGAAATAAATTGAGAATTATTTGAAATTGGTTTTTGCCTGTACCGGCCCTTTCGCGGGTAAACCCGCTCCCACAGGGATCGCGGGGGCTTTGAGGCTGGTGCAATCCTGTGGGAGCGGGTTTACCCGCGAAGAGGCCGGTGCAGGCCTACTTGGGAACGACGGTCACCCACCACGGCGTATGCCGCTCGACCTTCACCGGCAGTGCCGGCACCAGCGACGACAGCGCCAGGTCGGTGTCGGTCAGCGGGAAGCTGCCGGTCACACGCAGGTCGGCGACTTGGTCGTCCACCCCGAGGTAACCGCTGCGGTACTGGCCGAGCGCGGCCAGCAGGTCAGCCAGGCGCACGTTGTCCACCACCAGCATGCCGCGGGTCCAGGCGTCGGCACCGGCTGGCACCGTGCCGATCCGGCCAAGGCCGTTGGCGTTCATCAGCACCTGCTGGCCTTCGCGCAGCACCTGTTCGTCGCCGCTGTTCAGCGGCATGGCGGCGACCGAGGCCTGCAACACCTCCAGGCGCGTGCCGTCGTCCTCGCGGCGTACCAGGAAGCGCGTACCCAATGGGCGCAGGCGGCCATCGTCGGTGCGCACCAGCAGCGGGCGCGGGTCCTGGTGGCCGGTTTCGACCGAAATCTCGCCCTGGTGCAGCACGATCACCCGTTGCTCGCCGGCGTAGTCGATATCCACGGCAGTGTGGCTGTTCAGGCTCAGCAAGGTGCCGTCTTCCAGGCGCAGGGTACGCAGTTCGCCGGTGGCGGTACGCTGGTCGGCCAGCCAGTAGCTCGGTGCCAGCGATGGTGCGCCGACCCAGGCCAGCAGCGAGCCCAAAAGAAACATGCCGGCCAGCCCGCCGCCGACCTTGCCGATGCGTCGGCGCAGGCCGGCGCGCGATTGCAGCAGGGCCTGGCGTGCCGGGCCGGCAGCGGCGCTCACGCGCTGGTCCATGGCGCCGAGCTGGCGCCAGGCGCGGGCGTGCTCCTCGCTGGCGGCATGCCAGCGCATGAATTCGCTGCGCTCGTCGGGTGTGCCGCTGCCGTTGTCGAGGCTGAGTTTCCAGGCAATGGCGGCTTCCAGCACCCGGGACGAAACCGGTGCACTGCTCACGTCGGCTCCCCGTACAGGGCCACGTAGCACTGGCGCATGCCCTGGGCGATGTACTGGCGCACCCGCGACACCGAAACCCCCATGCGCTCGGCGATTTCGGCATGGCTCATACCGTCCAGGCGATTGTGCAGGAATGCTGCGCGGGCCTTGCTCGACAGCTTGCCGAGCAGGCGGTCGATGGCCTTGAGGTCCTCGAGGATCAGGTGCTGCACTTCCGGGGAAGGTTGTTCGGCTTCCGGCATCAGGGCCAGTTCGGCCAGGTAGGCCTGTTCCAGCGCGGCGCGGCGGAAGTGGTCGAACATCAGGCCCTTGGCCACGGCGGCCAGGAACGCGCGGGGTTCGCGGGGCGTATCCAGTTGCTCACGGCCGAGCAGGCGCACGAAGGTGTCCTGGCTCAGGTCTTCGGCACGTTGGCGGCAGGCCATGCTGCGTTGCAGCCAGGCGAGCAGCCAGCCGCGGTGGTCGCGGTACAGCGCACCGACCAGATCGGCGTGTGGGCTCTGTGCAGAAGACAAGCAGCGTCCCCCCGGAACGAATGCATTAACTAACGATAATTATTCGCGATTGTTGCAGAGGGGAGGGGGTGGGTGCAATGGACGCTTATCGGATGGCCATCATGGAAACGGCAGGTGGCCGTTCAGCAACTCGGTCGTTGTAGGAGCGGCCTTGCGTCGCGAAAGGGCTGCATGGCAGCCCCGGCCATATCTGCGGCGAAGCTGAAAATGTGGGGCCGCTGCGCGCCCCTTTCGCGACACAAGGCCGCTCCTACAGGATCTTCACAGGCCGTGATTGTGCGCTTTCCGCCGCCGCCAGCCGCGCAGCCGCTGCTCCAGCTGCAGCGGGCTGTCCAGCTGCTGGCGCCGGGCCTGGCTGAACAGGATCAGCGCCAGCTCGGCGGTCACCAAGGCATCGGCGCTGGCATGATGGCGCTCCTCTACCTGCAGGCCAAACCGCGCCACCCAGTCATCCAGCCCGGCCTCGCGCAGCACTGTGTCGGGGTTGAGCATCGGTGCCAGTTCGGCAACATCCAGGAAGGGCGAGTGCAAGCGATAGCCCAGGCTTTCCTTCAGTGCACGGGCCAGCATGCGCTGGTCGAACGGCGCGTGGAATGCCAGCACCGGGCTATTGCCAATGAAGTCGAGCAGGTCGAGCAACGCCTCGGCCGGGTCGCAACCGGCAGCCAGGGCACTCGGGCCCAGGCCATGGATCAGCACGCTGGCGTTGGTCTTCTGCAAAGGCCGGTGCAGGGTGCGTTCGAATTGCTGGGCAAAGTCGATGGCGCCATCTTCGATGGCCACGGCGCCAACCGACAGCACCTGGTCACGGTTGGGGTTCAGGCCGCTGGTCTCCAGGTCGAGCACCACCCAGCGCTGCTCGCGCAGGGTACACACCCCCAGGGGCGCGGCCTTGGGCAGCCGGGCCAGGCGCTGGCGCGTGGCATGGTCCAGTTCGGGCGCACTGGGGCGCAGCCAGGCGAACAGGCTCATAGCTGGTACCGCAAGGCCAGGCTGCTTTGCAGGCGCTGGGCCTGGCGCAGGGACTCGCGCAGGATGCGCCGGTCCAGGTGGTTGAGGCTGTCCGGGTCCAGGCGGTTGGAATAGGGCAGGTTGTCGCGGGTCTGGCGCTGGTGCTGCTGCATGCGGGTTTGCTGGATGAAGTGGTAGGCCTCTTCATACGCTGCGCCGTCCAGTGCTTCGATTACGCCCTTGGCCACCAGCTGGCGCAGGCGTTCCAGGGTATTGCAGGCACCGATGCCGTTGGCCAGGGCCAGCAGCCGGGCACCATCGACGAAGGGCGTCAGGCCCTGGACCTTGAGGTCGAGGGTGGCGGCCTTGTCGTTGCCCTGGCGGGTCAGCACGAACTCGCGCAGGCGGCCCACCGGCGGGCGCTGGCGCAGGGCGTTGTCAGCCATCATGCGCTGGAAGATGCGGTTGTCGGCCACCTGGTCCAGCAGGCCCTGGCGCAGCTGCTCGCAACCTTGCTCGTCTCCCCACACTACGCGCAGGTCGAAATAGATGCTCGAACCCAGCAGGTTCTCCGGGCTGGCTTCGCGGACAAAACCGGCAAAACGCCGCGCCCACTCACTGCGCGACAGGCACAGCTCGGGGTTGCCGGCCATGACGTTGCCCTTGCACAGGGTGAAGCCACACTGGGCCAGGCACTGGTTGATGTATTGCGCCAGCGGCAGCAGGCGGGCGCGGATGGCGTCGGCTTCGGCGCCGTCGGCGGCTTCGAAGAGGATGCCGTTGTCCTGGTCGGTGTGCAGGGTTTGTTCACGTCGCCCTTCGCTGCCAAAGCACAGCCAGCTGAACGGCACGCCCGGGTCACCGCGCTCGGCCAGCGCCAGTTCGATCACCCGGCACACGGTGTGGTCGTTGAGCAGGGTGATGATCTGGGTGATCTGCGTGGAGGACGCGCCATGGGCCAGCATGCGCTCGACCAGTTGGCTGATTTCGCCGCGCAGCGAGACCAGGGTATCCAGGCGTGGCGCATGGCGGATGGTGCGCGCAAGGTGCACCAGGTCGACCCGTTGCAGGGAAAACAGGTCGCGCTCCGAAACCACACCGCACAGGCGTCGGTTTTCCACCAGGCATACGTGGGCGATATGCCGCTCGGTCATGGCCATGGCTGCGTCGAAGGCGCTGGCCTGGGGGCTGAGGTAGAACGGCTGGGCGGTCATGTGCCGCGCGATGGGCGCGCCCAGGTCGGCATCGGCCGCCGCCACCACCTGGCGCAGGTCGCGCAGGGTGAAGATACCGGTGGGGTAGCGCTGCGGGTCGACCACCACGATGCTGCCGACCTGCTGCTCGTGCATCAGCCGCACGGCGTCGCGCAGGGGCGTGTCGGGGCTGCACACCACCGGGTGGCGCATGGCCAGTTCACCCAGTGGCGTGTTCAGCGAATACTGGGTGCCGAGGGTTTCCACCGCGCGCTGGCGTACCTGCTGATTGACCTGGTCGAGCAGGCTGCTGACCCCGCGCAGGGCAAAATCCCGAAACACTTCCGACATCGAGAACACGCGGATGAACGCGGCCTTGTTCAGCTGCAGGCAGAAGGTGTCCTCACCGGCCAGGTGCTCGGTACGGGTCGCTCGCTCGCCGAGCAGGGCAGCCAGCGGGAAGCATTCGCCGCTGGTGATTTCGAAGGTGGTCTCCACACCAGGCTTGACCAGGTGCTGGCGCTCACCCACCACGCGGCCCTGCTTGACGATGTAGAAGTGCTCGACCGGCCCGTCGGCAGGTTTGACGATGCTTTCGCCGCTGGCATAGAAGCGCAGCTGGCACTGTTCGACCAGGTAGGCCATGTGGCTGTGTTCCATCTGGTTGAACGGCGGAAAACGCTGCAGGAACTGCAGGGTGCCCTGGATGTTCTGCAGCACTGCTGTCCTGCCCGCCTGGCTGTAGGCGTCCTTTTTGCTCATGAAACTGACCGTATCGCTATGCCGAACTATATATATCTATATATAGGTGCCGGCCATGTTGTTCTCTGCCTCCATGGTCGGCTTGCGGCGGGGTGGTGCCCATTGGACGTAAGTCTATGAGCGCCCCTGTCAAAGACCCGACGAAAGGCCAGCCGGGTTACGCAAGTTCTGCGGTCCTAATGCTGAAGCGGAATTTTTTTGACGAGATGAGCATGCCTGAGCAACACGACATCCTGAGCGACGCCGAGCGCGAGGCATTGGCAGTCGTAAGTGCGCCTGTGGCTGCCAAGCCGTTGGTGCTGGTGGTGGATGACAATGCAGTGAACCGTGAGGCGCTGATCCTGTACCTGAAAAGCCGGGGGATCGACTGTGTCGGAGCGGATGGGGCCGAGGAAGCCAGGCTATACCTGCACTACCAGCAACGAATCGGCTTGATGATCACGGATTTGCGCATGCAGCCCGAGGATGGCCTGGACCTGATCCGGCAGATTCGCGAGTCGGAACGGGCGGCGTTGTCGATCATCGTGGTGTCGGGTGACACCGATGTGAAAGAGGCGGTGGACGTGATGCACCTGGGGGTTGTGGATTTTCTGCTGAAGCCGGTTGATCTGGACAGGCTGCTGGAGCTGGTGAAGAAAGAACTGAAGATCGAGTAGTGCAGGAGTGGGGCTGCTTTGCAGCCCTTTCGCGACACAAGGCCGCTCCTACAAGTACTGCGCCAGACCTCAGCCTTGCGCGGTACCTGTAGGAGCGGCCTTGTGTCGCGAAAGGGCCGCAAAGCGGCCCCCTGTCGCAGATGTCGCTTACAACCCGTTACGCGCCTTGAACTCGCGGCGACGGCGGTGCAGTACCGGCTCGGTATAGCCGTTCGGCTGCTTGCCACCTTCCACCACCAGCTCTACCGCAGCCTGGAACGCGACGTTGTCGTCGAAGTGCGGTGCCATCGGGCGATACAGGGCGTCGCCGGCGTTCTGCTGGTCGACCACCACGGCCATGCGCTTGAGGCTTTCCAGCACCTGCTCCTGGCTGACCACGCCATGGCGCAGCCAGTTGGCCAGCAGCTGGGCCGAGATGCGCAGGGTGGCGCGGTCTTCCATCAGGCCGACGTTGTTGATGTCCGGCACCTTCGAGCAACCCACACCCTGGTCGATCCAGCGCACCACGTAGCCGAGGATGCCCTGGGCGTTGTTGTCCAGTTCGTTGCGGATCTCTTCGGCCGACCAGTTGGTGTCGGCGGCCAGCGGGATGGCCAGGATGTCGTCCACCGACGCCGGGGTACGCGAAGCCAGTTCACGCTGACGCGCCTGTACGTCCACCTTGTGGTAGTGCAGCGCATGCAGGGTGGCGGCGGTCGGCGACGGCACCCAGGCGGTGTTGGCACCGGCCAGCGGGTGGGCGATCTTCTGCTCGAGCATGGCCGCCATCAGGTCGGGCATGGCCCACATGCCTTTGCCGATCTGCGCACGGCCTTGCAGGCCGGTGGCCAGGCCAACGTCGACGTTGTTGTTCTCGTAGGCACCGATCCACTTCTCGTTCTTCATGGCGCCCTTGCGCACCACGGCGCCGGCTTCCATCGAGGTGTGGATTTCATCGCCGGTGCGGTCAAGGAAGCCGGTGTTGATGAACACCACGCGCTCGGCTGCGGCCTTGATGCACGACTTGAGGTTGACCGTGGTACGGCGCTCCTCGTCCATGATGCCGACCTTGACGGTGTTGCGCTTCATGCCCAGCAGGTCTTCGACCTGGCTGAAGATCTCGGCGGCGAAGGCTACTTCCTCCGGGCCGTGCATCTTCGGCTTGACGATGTACACGCTGCCGCTGCGGGTGTTCTTGCGGCTGGTGTTGCCATTGAGGTTGTGCAGGGCGATCAGGTTGGTGAACAGGCCGTCCTGGATGCCTTCGGGGATTTCGTTGCCTTGGGCGTCGAGGATCGCCGGGTTGGTCATCAGGTGGCCAACGTTGCGCACGAACAGCAGCGAACGACCGTGCAGGGTCACGCTGCCGCCGTTGGGCGCGGCGTACTCGCGGTCCGGGTTCATGGTGCGGGTGAAGGTCTTGCCACCTTTGCTCACGCTTTCGGCCAGGTCGCCTTTCATCAGGCCCAGCCAGTTGCGGTAGACGATCACCTTGTCGTCGGCGTCGACGGCGGCAACCGAGTCTTCGCAGTCCATGATGGTGGTCAGCGCCGATTCCATCAGGATGTCTTTCACGCCGGCGGCGTCGGTGCTGCCGACCGGGGTGCTGGCGTCGACCTGGATTTCGAAGTGCAGGCCGTTGTGCTTGAGCAGCACGGCAGTCGGCGCGGCGGCATCGCCATGGAAGCCGATCAGCTGGGCGTCGTCACGCAGGCCGCTGTTGCTGCCACCTTTCAGGGCAACTACCAGCTTGCCGCCTTCGATGCGGTAGCCAATGGAGTCGACGTGCGAGCCGGCCGCCAGTGGCGCGGCTTCGTCGAGGAAGGCGCGGGCGAAGGCGATGACCTTGTCGCCACGTACCTTGTTGTAGCCTTGGCCTTTCTCGGCGCCGCCTTCATCGCTGATGGCATCGGTGCCATACAGCGCGTCGTACAGCGAACCCCAACGGGCGTTGGCGGCGTTCAGGGCGAAGCGGGCGTTCATCACCGGTACGACCAGCTGTGGGCCGGCCATGTGGGCGATTTCTTCGTCCACGTTCTGGGTGGTGGCCTGGAAATCGCCGGCTTGTGGCAGCAGGTAGCCGATTTCCTGGAGGAATGCTTTGTAGGCTACGGCGTCGTGGGCCTGGCCTTTGCGTGCCTGGTGCCAGGCGTCGATCTTGGCTTGCAGCTCGTCGCGCTTGGCGAGCAGGGCTTTGTTCTTTGGAGCGAGGTCATTGATGATCTTCTCTGCACCCGCCCAGAACTGCTCGGCGACGATGCCGGTCCCTGGGATGGCTTCGTTGTTCACGAAGTCGTACAGGACCTTGGCGACCTGAAGGCCACCGACTTGAACGTATCCAGTCATTGCTTGCCTCACTCTGCTCAGCTATTTCGCTCTTCTGTATTAAGCCTGTAGCGCTTCTCTAAACACGGCACCAGTGCATGCCCCCGAGTAAAGCCCCGAGCGCGGCTGGGTGCGGCCTGCCAGACCGGCTGGCAGACAGTGTGCGTATTTTCACAGGCGCCTTGGCAGACATCCAAACGACGTTTTGTAGTCCGCGCCACGGGATACTACATGAAGCAGTAGGCGGGGCAAAATCAGACTAAAAGCGCCGTTATGCGACCCGTTGGTCGCGTATGGTCACGCTGGGAGTGAGTATGTTCGCAAAAAACAGGTGGATTGTTCCAGATAAATCTTGAAACAGTACACGATTCGTTATGCGGATTGCCCTGCGGCAGGTTGCCGCGCCTTGCCTATACTGAGTCGATCCCCCGATTTTCTGCCGCACGGCGCGGTCCGACACGAGGAAGGGCTTGTGGATCATCTTGTACTGACTGTGATTGCCCCTGACAAGGCCGGCCAGGTCGAGCGCATTGCCCAGTGCATCGCCGACCACAGTGGCAACTGGCTGGAAAGCCGCATGTCGCGCATGGCCGGGCAGTTTGCCGGCATCCTGCGGGTGGCGGTGCCGGCGGAAAACTACGACGAGCTGGTGGCTTCGCTGCAGGGGTTGGTCCGCTATGACATTCGCGTGCTGATTGCCGAGAGCGGAATCGAGCCGTCGTGCACCTGGAAGCCGATTGCCATGGAGCTGGTAGGTAATGACCGGCCGGGGATCGTGCGTGATATCACCCGCCTGCTGGCTGAATTGCAGGTGAACGTCGAGCGGTTTTCAACAGAAGTGCGGCCGGCGCCGATGAGCAGCGAGCCGTTGTTTCATGCAGATGCGTTGTTGGCTTTGCCGTTGACTCTGCCGCTCGAAGAACTACAGCAGCGACTGGAGAGCCTGGCGGATGACCTGATGGTTGAGTTGCAACTGCGAGCGGAGGATTGATCCGAGATTGCCGGGGCCGCTTCGCGGCCCATCGCGACACAAGGCCGCTCCTACAAGGTTACGCGTTCCCCTGTAGGAGCGGCCTTGTGTCGCGATGGGCTGCAAAGCAGCCCCCTACGGTTATCCCGATATCACGGGGAAGGCCCTGTGGATAACCTGGGGGTTCCCCTCTCCAGCCCAGGCCGCGCGCGCCTTACAAGGCTTTGATCAAAAAACACCCAAAAATCAGCAGCTTGTGCACAAAGCACGGGGACGAGGATGTGGATAACCTTTGGAGATGTGTCTGCAGGCCACGAATTACAAGGCCTGCAGAATTCTGATCATTTTTTGATCAGCTGCGCTTGCGCAAACTGACCCACGCATCGACGCTGTAAATCGCCAAACCCGCCCAGATGAACATGAACGCCACCAAGTTGCTCGACGACAAGTGCTCATCGAACAGCAGCACCGCCTGCAGCAGCACCAAGGTCGGCGCCAGGTACTGCAGGAAGCCCAGCGTGGTGTACGGCAAGTGCCGCGCGGCAGCGTTGAAGCACACCAGCGGCACCAGTGTCACCGGCCCCGCAGCCATCAGCCACAACGCTTCGCTGCTGGTGTAGAACGCGCCCTGGGCACTTGTCGCCGCCGGGTGCAGCAACAGCCAGCCAAGGGCCAGCGGTACCAGCATCCAGGTTTCCACCACCAGGCCCGGCAGTGCCGCGACCGGTGCCTGTTTGCGAATCAGCCCATAGAAGCCGAAGCTCAGCGCCAGCACCAGCGACACCCACGGCAGGCTGCCCACCTGCCACACCTGCTGGGCCACACCCACGGCGGCCATGGCCACGGCCAGCCACTGCAGGCGCCGCAGGCGCTCGCCGAGAATCAGCATCCCCAGCAGCACATTGATCAGCGGGTTGATGTAGTAACCCAGGCTGGCCTCGAGCATGCGCCCGTTGTTCACCGACCATACGTAGGTCAGCCAGTTGCCGGCGATCAGCGCCCCGCTCAGGGCCAGAATGCCCAGCCGGCGCGGGTTGTCACGCAGTTCACGCCACCAGCCTGGGTGTTTCCACACCAGTAGCAACAACGAGCCGAACAAAGCCGACCAGAGCACCCGGTGGACAATGATCTCCACCGCCGGGACGCTCTGGATTGCCTTGAAGTACAGGGGGAACAGCCCCCAGATGATGTAGGCGCTGAGGCCCAGTAGGTACCCGCGACGCGGGTTTGCGGCGTGCATGCAGAATCCTTGCTTAGGTAGCTAAATGAAGCGCTGGGCTATTTCAGCACACGTTGGCGAGTTGTGCAGGCACTTATGAAACGCGAAAACCAGGGCATGGCCCTGGTTTTCGGCGTCAACGGCATGGAGAATCTGGCCGTCAAATGCACGCCCAACCGATCACTTCCGGTTGATGCGCGCCCTACGCGAATTGTCACTAGCTTCAACAGACGCATAAAGCGCCAGGAATTTTTCAGCACTAACAAAGGGAATGGGCACAATCATACTGGCGTATAGATCGATGATTTGGTCCTCGTGGATCGCCACGATGACAATGTACTCACCATCCGGCTTGGAAGGGTGTGGCGTGTAAACACCGTCGTCGATTGTGCCATTGCCGACACGCACATGCCATGAGGTTTCTTCCTTTGCTACTTGCTCTTCCGGCTTGCCTGAGGGTTTCCTCCAGAACTCAAACTCCACACCCGCTTGTCCCTGCTTCGGCTTCAGCCAATAAGGGCCATCCATTGCAACAGGCAGGAGTATATGGACGGTATTGGTGGCAGTCCCACTGCTGACCACTACTTTATCAAGACGCAGTACCTTATCAACTTTGGGCATGCCTTCTTCCCATTCTGGCACCTGCTTGGGGGCGACGTACGTTTTGGTTACCTGCGCCAGAGGGTCGGGTTTGGAGGAGTCGGCGAAATCACCGAGCCCTTCGACTTTCATGCTGATGTCTTTTCCATTTATTTCGCCAGCAATTATATCGGCATAGGACCCTATGTTTACGCTAGCGATGGAGGGGTACACATGGATAGTGGTTCGCAAAACGCTCACGAGAACATGAGAAATGTGAGTGCCTTTTTGAGCGCTAACCATGACCTTGATGTGGCTACCTTTGAATTTATCGGCAGCAGGTGCGGTGTATACGCCCGTGTTTTCGTTGATTTCCCCTTTGAGGTCATCACCGGTGTAATCAGGGAGGTGACGTACGCTCCATTTGACGTCCTGGAGGTAGGGTTTAGTTTTGAAGAATATTTTCTCGTTGGCCAGTACGCTTATTTCACCATTTTCGCTTGGCGTGATAGAGAATTTGTTTAGGTCTTCAGCCAATTGGCCTAGGGTGATAAAATCATTTGGCTGGTGCAGGGAATCAATAGCGATCTGCGAATTGCGGAACAGTAGCGATGACATGATGAAGGTTTCGACCTCTAAATGGAGGTTCGTGAGGGTGTGGCGCAATGTGGAGAATGGGCCATGGAAATAAGATAGATATTGCTTTTCTACTTGTTCTGTCGAAATTAAAAATACATCGAAAGCGGCTTCTATTTCCCGGGACCATTCATAATTCAGATTAAATTCTACATCGTGGTCGCTATCATCGATAAGTACCATTTTGCGGTTGCCGTCGACCTCGGCAAGTTCAACTTTGTATTTGGTGAGCATACGCCATTTGAGTGTAACGGTGCCCCGTATCCAGTCCCTATCCTTAGGCTTCACTCTGACATCTGCCTGCATGTGTCCAGTGAAATTTAAAGTGAGCCTATTATTTATGAACTCTAAAGTGAGTCCATTATTTGCGTCATGTTCTTCTGGTGCAATCCACTTGACTTCGTTGATGTAAAGCTGAGAGCCGGGTTGGTGCAGTGGCGCCTCTTGAAATATTATTGTCCCCTCTGCTCGATACTTAAGTTTTTCAGCATTCTCCAGTTTGAGCTTCAGTTGAAACCTGTTCTCCGGAAGTGCTTCTATTTGGGCGGCGATAATGTTCAGTGCGAGGAAGTCGGTGTTGACAAGCACATTGGCGCTATATCCGTTCGGTAAAAGATAAGGAAGCTTTGTGTTTTCGTCTGGCGGGGCAGCATTTTCACTGTTGAATCCTTCTAGCTCGACGAATAAAACGACTGCGCCGTCGCCAGAGTGTATTGTGTTTTTGGATGCGCTGTGGGTGCGAATCGCAAATTTGTTTGGCTTCAGTGGCGAACCCTGCACGTGAGCAATTTGGCCCAAGGTGTATTCGATGATATCTCTGTCTCCAGGGGTTTCATCGTAGCCTTCAAAGTATTGCTTGAAATGGTCACCAAGTTTGTCCAGTTCAAACTGTGTTGATCCGCCATAGAAAGCATAATTCTTGCCTGCTGCAAGGTTGAAATAAACCTGGCCTTCCTGCGAAACCTCCCCCTTCAGACTATTCAACTCAATATCGTATACCAGGGATGGGCCATTGACAGGCGTCGCCTCTGCCAACCGAGTGACCCGCCTGCGTGTGCTGCCTATCGGTTGGCTTAACTGAATCTGTTTGCCTCGCACGGCCCGCATCATCAGCACGGCTTTAGAGCCGCTGAGGTCTGCATTCTCAAAGGATAGCCGGGGCTCATCCAGGCAAAAATCCTCAAGCTGGTGATAGGAAACACCTGCTTCAATATCAATTTCACTGTTCATTGGGTCTATGAATAGCCCGCCGGAGTAGCGCTCAATAAACTCTTGTTTTAATACATTGTTTGAAGTTTTTCTATCGAAAGCCACGATTACGGGGTATCCAAAGTTTTTCCGTGCCGTACCCAGTTCTTCCAGGAGCTTTTCGAGCGATTGGTTAGTCGAGTTATTCATAAATTTATCGCCTTGAGCCGGTTTTGTAAGGTATGTATCTGCGTGAGCTTATGCCCCTAAGTTGGCCGCTTCGACAAAGGGGACTTGGCCGGACGCTGCGTCTGCTCAGCAAATGCCCAGTTTGTTTGACCTACTGCTAATAGTCCCACGCTGACCTAAGATTTTTTACACTCAGCCTCCCACCTTGCCTACTGGCAAAAATACTAGGTCCAGCATCTAAGGAAGTTGCAGGGCAGCATGCCGCCATCCCGGATGCCGGCTTGCGTGATACGGCGTTTGCTAGCTAAATCTTTTTTGATGCAAGTTCTAGAACAACCTCAGCGGCTGTTCATCCAATGCGGCCATTTGCTCGCGCAGGGCGAGGATCTGGTCTCCCCAATAGCGTGGCTGGCCGAACCAGGGGAAGCTGGGCGGGAACGCCGGGTCGTCCCAGCGCCGCGCCAGCCAGGCGCTGTAGTGCAGCTGGCGCAGGGCGCGCAGGGGCTCGATCAGGGCCAGCTCGCGCGGGTCGAAGTCGTGGAACTCGTTATAGCCGTCGATCAGTTCGGCCAGTTGCCCCAGGCGTTCCTCGCGGCTGCCGGCCAGCATCATCCACAGGTCCTGCACCGCCGGGCCCATGCGGCAGTCGTCGAGGTCGACCACGTGGTACACCTCGTCGCGGTGCATCAGGTTGCCGGGGTGCAGGTCGCCATGCAGGCGGATGAGCTGGTGCGGCGTGCGGGCATAGATGTCCTCCACCCGCTTGAGCAGGTCGCGCGCCACCGATTCGAACGCCGGCAGCAGTTCGCGGGGGACGAAGTCGCCTTCCAGCAGGGTATTCAGCGAGGCATGGCCGAAGTTGTCCACAGCCAGCGCTTCGCGGTGCTCGAACGGTTTGCTGGCGCCCACGGCGTGCAGGCGGCCGAGCAACTGGCCGAGGCGGTAGAGCTGGTCGAGGTTGCCCGGCTCTGGCGCGTGGCCGCCGCGGCGGGGGAACAGGGTGAAGCGGAAGCCCTGGTGTTCGAACAGGGTGCGGCCGTCGTGCTGCAGCGGGGCGACCACCGGCACTTCGCAGTCGGCCAGTTCGGCGGTGAAGCTGTGCTCTTCGAGGATGGCCGCGTCGCTCCAGCGGCCTGGGCGGTAGAACTTGGCGACTAGCGGTTGCGCGCCCTCGATGCCCACCTGGTAGACGCGGTTTTCGTAGCTGTTCAGCGCCAGCACCCGGGCATCGCTGAGAAAGCCCAGGCTTTCCACGGCGTCCAGGACCAGGTCGGGGGTGAGGGTGTCGAAGGGGTGGGACATGGTGGCTCCGGGGGTAGGCGGCGTGGGGGCCATGGTAGCGCGTTATGCCTGTACCGGCCTCTTCGCGGGTAAACCCGCTCCCACAGGTGCATCGTTTCCCTGGCGGCCAGGCTATGCAGGAATCCCAAGCAATACATAAGAGGGATGAAATTGAACCCGCACCGAACTGCCTGCTGCCACCCGCTGGCCAGCCAACCAATCCGTCTCGGCAAACGCACACAACGTCTGCCCATTCCCCAACGCCAACCGGACCTCACCAGGCCCATCAGCCTCCACCAGTACCTCCTCCACTGTCGCCCGCAGGCAGTTACTCCCCGCTTCGGCCTGTTCGTCGTCGGCCAGCAACCTCACCCACCCTGCCTTGAGCAGCGCCACTACCGTCGTCCCCAGCGTCAGCTCCAGCCGTGCGGTGCTGTCGTGGGTGATCAGCGCCTCGATCTCCAACCCTCCGCCCAACGCCAGGCTGACGCGATCATGCCGTCCCTCGCGGCGCAGGCCACTGACCTGGCCCTGCAACTGGTTGCGCGCGCTGGTGCGTAGCATCAGCCGGCCGAGCAGGTCCAGGTCACTGGACTCTTCGGCTGCTTCAAGGATTTGCGCCTGCAGTGTCTGCAGCCTCTGATACAGGCGCAGCACCCGCTCGCCTTCCGTCGATAAACGCGCACCGCCACCGCCACGGCCACCGGTGCTGCGCTCGACCAAGGGCTGGCTGGCCAGGTTGTTGAGTTCGTCGATTGCATCCCAGGCGGCCTTGTAGCTGATGCCCGCGGCCTTGGCGGCGCGGGTGATCGAACCTTCTTCGGCAATGTGCTGCAGCAGCGCGATGCGCTGGGGGCGGCGGGCGATGTGCTGGGTGAGGTGGGGGGGCAGGGACATGGGCATTCGGTCTTGTGGGGGCCTGAGGGTGGATAGTTTGTAGGAGCGGCCTTGTGTCGCGAAAGGGGCGCGAAGCGGCCCCACGATTCATGCCTTGGCAAATATCGCTGGGGCTGCTGCGCAGCCCGATCGCGACACAAGGCCGCTCCTACACCGGGCGATCCGCGCTTGCTCATACATACCCCGGCTTGGGCGTGCGCGCCAGGCAATACACATCCACCCGCCGTGCACCGGCCTTGCGCAGCACTTGGGCAACCGCCTGCGCGGTAGCACCGGTGGTCAACACGTCATCGACAATGGCGACGTGCTTGCCCGTCAGCTTGCCCGTGACGGTAAACGCCTGGCGCAAGTTGCGTCGCCTGGCCTTGGCGTCCAGTTGTTGCTGCGCAGGTGTCTCCCGTGTGCGCAGCAGCAACCGCTCGTCGCAACGTACCCCCACGTGCGACGAAAGCCAGCGCCCGAGCATCCCTGCCTGGTTGAAACCCCGCTCCCGTAGTCGACGTTTGGCCAAGGGTACAGGCAACAACAGGTCGGGGCGCGGCAGCCCTTCGGTAAAGCAGTGCAGCAGCCCATGCGCGAGCAATTCGGCCATCAGGTGCCCCAAGGGCCACTGGCGGTTGTGCTTGAAACGGCTGATCAGCGTGTCCACCGGAAAGCCGAAATGCCACAGTGCAAGCACCTGCTCGAAGGCCGGTGCGCGGCGCTGGCACTGAGCGCAAGTCAGGCCGGCCATGGGCAACGGCAGGGCGCAGCGCAGGCAATGATCGCCCAGCCAGGGCAGTTCCTGCTCGCAGGCGACGCACAGCGGGTAGGCCTGCTCGGCAGGTTCATCGCACAGTAAACACGATTGGTTAATAAGTGAGCACTTGTAAACCAGTCTTTTCCAGTGTGGTTGACAGTTCATAGGCCTTCCATGACTAT
The DNA here is from genome assembly GCF_000511325.1 of Pseudomonas sp. FGI182. Taxonomy (NCBI): domain Bacteria; kingdom Pseudomonadati; phylum Pseudomonadota; class Gammaproteobacteria; order Pseudomonadales; family Pseudomonadaceae; genus Pseudomonas; species Pseudomonas sp. FGI182. The sequence goes on from NZ_CP007012.1 coordinate 419,778, forward strand.
GCGAGCTATCCGTGATGCGCTGGCGGGCTTTCCTGTCCCGGCGCCTGCTTCAGCCTAAACAAGGAAACGCCAATGAGCGCCAGCACAACTGCAACAACACGTCACGACTGGTCCCTGGCCGAGGTCAAGGCGCTGTTCCAGCAACCGTTCAATGACCTGCTGTTCCAGGCGCAGACCGTGCACCGCGCGCATTTCGACCCGAACCGCGTGCAGGTTTCGACCCTGCTGTCGATCAAGACCGGCGCCTGCCCGGAAGATTGCAAATATTGTCCACAGTCCGGCCACTACAACACCGGGCTGGAAAAACAGAAGCTGATGGAAGTGCAGAAGGTGCTGGAAGAAGCCGCCCGCGCCAAAGCCATCGGTTCTACCCGCTTCTGCATGGGCGCGGCGTGGAAGCACCCGTCGGCCAAAGACATGCCCTACGTGCTGGAGATGGTCAAAGGCGTCAAGGCCATGGGCCTGGAAACCTGCATGACCCTCGGCAAGCTCGACCAGGAGCAGACCAAGGCCCTGGCCCAGGCCGGCCTGGACTACTACAACCACAACCTCGACACCTCGCCGGAGTTCTACGGCAGCATCATCACCACCCGCACCTACAGCGAGCGCCTGCAGACCCTGGCCTACGTGCGCGATGCCGGGATGAAGATCTGCTCCGGCGGCATCCTCGGCATGGGCGAGTCGCTGGACGACCGCGCCGGCCTGCTGATCCAGCTGGCCAACCTGCCCGAGCACCCGGAATCGGTGCCGATCAACATGCTGGTCAAGGTGGCCGGCACGCCGCTGGCCGAGGAAGAAGACGTCGACCCGTTCGACTTCATCCGCATGCTGGCCGTGGCCCGTATCCTCATGCCCAAGTCGCACGTGCGCCTGTCCGCCGGCCGCGAGCAGATGAACGAGCAGATGCAGGCCCTGGCCTTCATGGCCGGCGCCAACTCGATCTTCTACGGCGAAAAACTGCTGACCACCGCCAACCCGCAGGCCGACAAGGACATGCAGCTGTTCGCACGCCTGGGCATCAAGCCCGAAGCGCGTGAAGAGCACGCCGACGAAGTGCACCAGGCGGCCATCGAGCAGGCGCTGGTCGAGCAGCGCAGCAGCGAGATGTTCTACAACGCCGCGACAGCCTGAAATGGCCTTCGACCTGGCGGCGCGCCTGGCCGAACGGCGCGCCGCAGACCTGTATCGGCAGCGGCCACTGCTGGAAAGCCCGCAGGGGCCGGAAGTGGTGGTCGATGGTCAGCGTTTGCTGGCCTTCTGCAGCAATGACTACCTGGGCCTGGCCAACCACCCCGAGGTGATTGCCGCCTGGCAGGCCGGCGCCGAGCGCTGGGGTGTCGGTGGCGGTGCCTCGCACCTGGTGATCGGCCACAGTACGCCGCACCACCAGGTGGAAGAGGCCTTGGCCGAACTCACCGGGCGCCCGCGCGCGCTGCTGTTCTCCACCGGCTACATGGCCAACCTGGGCGCCATCACCGCGCTTGTGGGGCAGGGTGACACGGTGCTGCAGGACCGCCTGAACCACGCTTCGCTGCTGGATGGCGGGTTGCTCAGCGGCGCCCGTTTCAACCGCTACCTGCACAACGACCCGGCCAGCCTGGCCAGCCGCCTGGACAAGGCCGTCGGCAATACCCTGGTAGTGACCGATGGCGTGTTCAGCATGGACGGCGACCTGGCCGAACTGCCGGCGCTGGCCGATGTCGCCCGCGCCCGCGGTGCCTGGCTGATGGTCGATGATGCCCATGGCCTGGGCACCCTCGGCACCCAGGGTGGCGGTATCGTCGAGCACTTCGGCCTGGGCGTTGAAGATGTGCCGGTGTTGATCGGTACGCTGGGCAAGGCCTGTGGTACCGCTGGTGCCTTTGTGGCCGGCAGCGAAGAGCTGATCGAGGCGCTGGTGCAGTTCGCCCGCCCGTACATCTACACCACCAGCCAGCCACCGGCGCTGGCCTGCGCCACCCTCAAGAGCCTGGAACTGCTGCGCCGCGAGGCCTGGCGCCGCGAGCACCTGGCCGCGCTGATTCGCCAGTTCCGTGAAGGCGCGCAGCAGATCGGCCTGGCATTGATGGACAGCCCGACGCCGATCCAGCCGATCGTCATCGGTGACAGCGCACAGGCCCTGCGCCTGTCACGCATGCTGCGCGAACGCGGCTTGCTGGTGACGGCCATCCGCCCGCCCACCGTGCCGGCGGGCAGCGCACGCCTGCGGGTGACATTGAGCGCCGCGCACAGCGAGGCGCAGGTGCAGCTATTGTTGAATGCATTGGCCGAGTGTTATCCACAATTGGAGAGCGCCGATGCGTAATCGACTTGTTCTGTTGCCCGGCTGGGGCCTGGGCACTGCTTCTCTGGAGCCGCTGGCCGCCAGCCTGCGTGCCCAGGACGCCCGCCTGCAGGTAGAGCTGATGCCCTTGCCGGAACTGGCCGACAGCGATGTGCAGGCCTGGGTCGACCACCTCGACCGCAAGCTGCCGAGCGATGTCTGGCTGGGCGGCTGGTCGTTAGGCGGCATGCTGGCCAGCGCGCTGGCGCACAAGCGCGGCGACCATTGCTGCGGCCTGCTGACCCTGGCCAGCAACCCCAGTTTCGTGGCTCGCCCCGACTGGCCCCACGGCATGGCCGAAGACACTTTCGGCACCTTCCTCGACGGCTGCCGCAGCCATACCCAGGTCACCCTGAAGCGCTTCCGTACCTTATGCAGCGACGGTGCCCTGCAACCGCGTACTCTGCTGCGCCAGCTGGGTGTCGGCGTACCGGACACCGACCCGCTGTACCTGGCCACCGGCCTTGAGGTGCTGGCCAAGCTGGACACCCGCGAAGCACTGCAGGCCTACGGTGGCCCGCAGTTGCACCTGTTCGCCGGTAGCGATGCGCTGGTGCCGGCAGAGGCGGCAAAAGCGCTGAGCGAGCTGCTGCCCGATGTGGAAGTGGGCCTGGTCGAAGACAGTTCCCACGCGTTCCTGCTGGAGTACCCGCAGGAACTGGCGGCGGGCATCAAGAGTTTCCTGCATGAGAGTGGCGATGACTGACCTTTCCCGTCCGACCCTGCCCGGCGCGCTGCCCGACAAGCGCCAGGTAGCGGCCTCGTTCTCCCGCGCTGCAGCCAGCTACGACAGCGTGGCAGCCTTGCAGCGTGCGGTGGGTTCGAGCTTGCTGGAGCAGTTGCCGGAAGGCCTGCAGCCGTCACGCTGGCTGGACCTGGGCAGCGGCACCGGCCATTTCAGCCGGGCGCTGGCCGAGCGTTTCACCCAGGCCAGCGGCGTGGCTGTGGATATCGCCGAGGGCATGCTGCGCCATGCTCGTAACGAACAGGGCGGGGCGCACTATCATGTGGCCGGTGACGCCGAGCGTTTGCCGCTGCGTGATGGCAGTGTCGATCTGGTGTTTACCAGCTTGGCCGTGCAGTGGTGCGACCAGTTCGCCAGCGTGCTGGCAGAAGTGCTGCGAGTGTTGCGCCCGGGCGGCGTGCTGGCCTTCAGCAGCCTGTGTGTGGGTACCCTCGATGAACTGCGCGCCAGTTGGCAGGCGGTGGATGGCCTGGTGCACGTGAACCGCTTCCGTCGTTTCGAGGACTATCAGCGTCTGTGCGCCGCCAGCGGCTTCGAACAGCTTGGGCTGCAGCGCTGCCCGCACGTGCTTTACTACCCGGATGTGCGCAGCCTGACCCATGAACTCAAGGCCCTCGGTGCCCACAACCTGAACCCTGGCCGGCCTTCCGGGCTTACCGGCCGGGCGCGCATGCAGGGCCTGCTGCAGGCCTATGAGGCATTTCGCCAGCCCGAAGGGCTGCCAGCCACCTACCAGGTGGTCTATGGTGTGTTGCGCAAGCCACAGGCGTAAGGGGAGCGAGATGAGCCAGGCCTATTTCATTGCCGGTACCGATACCGATGTTGGCAAGACCACCATCGCTGCCGGGCTGTTGCATGCGGCACGGTCGCAGGGCATGAGCACGCTGGGGGCCAAGCCGGTGGCCTCCGGTTGCACGATGACGCCCAAAGGCTTGCGCAACAGTGACGCTCAGGCGCTGATCGATGAAAGCACGATCAAGCTGCCCTACGAACAGGTCAACCCGTTTGCCTTCGAACCGGCTATCGCACCCCATGTGGCGGCGCGCGAGGCCGGGGTAACGCTTGCCGTGCCGGAGTTGCTGGCAGCGATGCGCAATGTGCTGCAGCAAAATGCCGACTTCACCCTGATCGAGGGGGCCGGAGGCTGGCGCGTGCCGTTGTCGGGGCAAGCCAACTTGTCCGACCTGGCCATTGCCCTCAAGCTGCCGGTGATCCTGGTGGTGGGGGTGCGGCTGGGGTGCATCAGCCACGCCTTGCTCAGCGCCGAGGCGATTGCCCGTGACGGGCTGCAACTGGCGGGGTGGGTGGCAAACATCATCGAGCCGCGTACTTCCCGCCTGGAAGAGAACCTGGCCAGCCTGGCCGAACGCTTGCCGGCGCCTTGCCTGGGGCGGGTGCCCAAGTTGAAGCAGGCCAGTGCCGACATGGTGGCTGAGCATTTGCAGCTGGACCTGCTGGATTAGCCGTTTGCAGGTCTGGCCCTTTCGCGGGCTTGCCCGCTCCCACAGGTACAGCGTGGGGCTCAGGTGTTGTGCGGTCCCTGTGGGAGCGGGCAAGCCCGCGAAGAGGCCGGTACAGGAATACCCAAGGCCTATCAAATGGCACCAGGCCATTAGGGATTTAAACGGGCCTTTTCACCCCTGGCCTGCTTTAATTGGGCCTGTTCGTCATCCAGCGTCAATGGAGTCCTGACATGGAAATCACCGGTAGCTCCGCCTACTACGCGGGCCTGAGCGCAATCCAGACCGGCCAGAACCGCGTCGATCAGGCCGCCAGCCAGATCGCCAATACCACCGCCGAACGTACCGCCACTAGCCAGTCCAGCGATTTTCAGGCCGAACGCCTGCGCGCGGTCGACCGCAGCCAGCAGATGGACCTGGCCACCAGCACCGTGCAGCTGGCGGTGGGCAAACTTGAAGTCGAGCTTGGCGCAAAGGTCGTCAAGGCATCCGACGAAATGCTCGGCCGGATCATCGACACCTACGCCTGACCGGGCGCTCACTCGAATTACACACACACCCTGTAGGAGCTGTGGGAGCGGGCATGCCCGCGAATGCGTCAGATCAGGCACACCTTCTACTGCCTGGCCTGGCCCATTCGCGGGCACGCCCGCTCCCACAGCTCCCACAGCTCCCACTGCTCCCACAGGGGCATCTTTTTCCTAGGGTTGGCGTGAATGCCATTTTTCGTGGCGTAAATGGCACCATAGTCCATCCTTGACATAAGGCGGAGCTAAACGTAAGTTTCAAACAACTGTTTGATCGACGGCCGCCAAGTGCGGGTCACCCCACAGAACTCACCTAGAGGTTCATCGCAATGCCTGATTACAAAGCCCCCTTGCGTGATATCCGCTTCGTTCGCGACGAGCTGCTCGGCTATGAGGCGCACTATCAGAGCCTGCCGGGTTGCCAGGACGCCACGCCCGACATGGTCGACGCGATCCTCGAAGAAGGCGCGAAGTTCTGTGAGCAGGTGCTGTCGCCGCTGAACCGCGTGGGAGACCAGGAAGGTTGCACCTGGAGCGAATCGGGCGTGAAAACCCCTACCGGCTTCAAAGAGGCCTACCAGCAGTTCGTCGAAGGCGGCTGGCCGAGCCTGGCGCATGACGTCGAGCACGGCGGCCAGGGCCTGCCGGAGTCGCTGGGCCTGGCCCTGAGCGAAATGGTCGGTGGTTCGAACTGGTCGTGGGGCATGTACCCGGGCCTGTCGCACGGCGCGATGAACACCATCTCTGCGCACGGCACTGCCGAGCAGCAGCACACTTACCTGACCAAGCTGGTATCCGGCGAGTGGACCGGCACCATGTGCCTGACCGAGCCGCACTGCGGTACCGACCTGGGCATGCTGCGCACCAAGGCCGAGCCACAGGCAGACGGCAGCTACAAGGTGTCGGGCACCAAGATCTTCATTTCGGCCGGTGAGCACGACATGGCCGACAACATTGTCCATATCGTCCTGGCCCGCCTGCCGGACGCACCGGCTGGCACCAAGGGCATCTCGCTGTTCATCGTGCCGAAGTTCCTGCCCAACGCCGAAGGCGGTGTGGGCGAGCGCAATGGCGTGAGCTGCGGCTCGATCGAACACAAGATGGGTATCCACGGCAACGCCACCTGCGTGATGAACTTCGACGGCGCTACCGGCTACCTGATCGGCCCGGCCAACAAAGGCCTGAACTGCATGTTCACCTTCATGAACACCGCTCGCCTGGGTACCGCGCTGCAAGGCCTGGCCCACGCCGAAGTAGCGTTCCAGGGTGGCCTGAAGTACGCCCGTGAGCGCCTGCAGATGCGCTCCCTGACCGGCCCGAAAGCACCGGACAAGGCTGCTGACCCGATCATCGTCCACCCGGACGTGCGTCGCATGCTGCTGACCATGAAGGCCTTCGCCGAAGGCAACCGCGCGATGGTGTACTTCACTGCCAAGCAGGTGGACATCGTCAAGTACAGCCAGGATGAAGAAGAGCGCAAGAAGGCCGATGCCCTGCTGGCGTTCCTGACCCCGATCGCCAAGGCGTTCATGACCGAGGTCGGCTTCGAGGCCGCCAACCACGGCGTGCAGATCTACGGTGGCCACGGCTTCATCGCCGAGTGGGGCATGGAGCAGAACGTGCGCGACAGCCGCATTTCCATGCTGTACGAAGGCACCACCGGCATCCAGGCCCTGGACCTGCTCGGCCGCAAGGTGCTGATGACCCAGGGCGAAGCGCTGAAGGGCTTCACCAAGATCGTGCACAAGTTCTGCCAGGCGCAGGAAGGCAACGAAGCGGTCAAGGAGTTCGTCGAACCGCTGGCGGCGCTGAACAAGGAATGGGGCGAGCTGACCATGAAAGTGGGTATGGCCGCCATGAAGGACCGCGAAGAAGTAGGTGCGGCCTCGGTCGATTACCTGATGTATTCCGGCTACGCCTGCCTGGCCTACTTCTGGGCCGACATCGCCCGCCTGGCGGCCGAGAAACTGGCTGCCGGCACCAGCGAAGAAGCGTTCTACACCGCCAAGCTGCAGACCGCGCGCTTCTACTTCCAGCGCATCCTGCCGCGTACCCGTACCCACGTGGCGACCATGCTGTCGGGTGCCAACAACCTGATGGCGATGGACGAAGAGCACTTCGGCCTGTCGTACTGATCCTGCCGCTGTAAACCAAACCCGCCTGCCCTCACCGGCAGGCGGGTTTTTTTATTTCTTCAGGTCCAGCGCGGTCCCTTGTAGGAGCGGCCTTGTGTCGCGATGGGCTGCAAAGCAGCCCCAGCAATCTTTGCTGTGGCAGAAATCCTGGGGCTGCTTCGCACCCCGATCGCGACACAAGGCCGCTCCTACACGGAATCGAGTCTGATTCGAAATTCAACTGTTCATGTGCACTGCCGATGAAGTAAGGGCACAATGCCACCATTGATCTGCCGGGTTGGAGATTACCCTTGTTTCGTTTTAACGCTGTTCGCGCGAGCCACTTCCTGCCTTCGCTGATTCTTTTGCTGGCAGGCCTCGCCGCGGCCTATGTGAGAGACCTCAGTGTCTTTTTCACATCGCTGTTCAACGTCCTGCCCACCTTGGTCCTGCTGCTGGGCGGAGCCTACTGTGCGGTGTACCGTCGCCAGCGCGAGCTGTTCCTGATGCTCACTGTGTACATCGCCTACTACCTGCTCGACACCCAGACCGACTTCTACCGTGACCATGGCCGCGTGCGCGAGGACGCGGCGGTGATCTTCCACCTGGTGTGCCTGCTGCTGCCCACCCTGTTCGGGCTGTATGGTGCCTGGCAGGAGCGCACCCACCTGCTGCAGGACCTGGTCGCCCGTGGCGCCGTGCTGTTTGCCGTGGGCAGCGTGGCAGTGGCCCTGGAGCAAAGCTACCCCGAAGCGCTACTGACCTGGTTGGCGGAAATCCGCTGGCCAACCTTGCATGGCCAGTGGATGAGCCTGATCCAGATGGTCTACCCGCTGTTCCTCGGCGTATTCATCCTGCTGGTGGTGCAATACCTGCGTGCGCCACGGCCGCTGCATGCTGCGCAGGTGATGGGCCTGCTGGGCATTTTCTGGATGCTGCCGCAAACCTTCATTCTGCCGTTCACCCTGAACATCATGTGCAGCCAGGTGATGCTGATGATCGCCGCAGCGGTGGCGCACGAGGCCTACCAGATGGCCTTCCGCGACGAGCTGACCGGCCTGCCGGGGCGCCGTGCGCTGAACGAGCGCATGCAGCGCCTGGGGCGCAACTATGTGATCGCCATGACCGATGTCGACCACTTCAAGAAATTCAACGACACCCACGGCCACGACGTCGGCGACCAGGTGCTGCGTCTGGTTGCCAGCCGCCTGTCCAAGGTCACCGGGGGTGGCCGCGCCTACCGCTATGGCGGCGAGGAATTCGCCTTGGTGTTTGCTGGCAAGACCGCCGAGGAATGCGTGCCGCACGTGGAGGCCGTGCGCGAAGTGATCGCCAACTACGTGATGCACCTGCGCGACCAGCACAACCGCCCGCAGGACGATACCACCGGGCGCCAACGGCGGGCGGGCAGCAGTGGCGGCACGGTGTCGGTCACCATCAGCATCGGCGTGGCCGAGCGCCAGGCCGATCATCGTAACCCCGAAGCCGTGCTGAAATCCGCCGACCAGGCGCTGTACAGCGCCAAGGGCGCGGGGCGCAATTGTGTCATGGTGCATGGGCAACAATCGCAGCGAGGGGCAGTACGCACGGCGTGACCGAAATAGACTGTACGGTCTAGTGATGACCCTATGTCTCGTAAAAGTTGTTCGGTTACACTGCCTGCAACCCAGTGTCGCGGTTCCCCGAGACCGCCCCGACCCGACTAGCGAGAGGTTGTCATGGCTGAATATAAAGCGCCCCTGCGCGACATGCGCTTCGTACTGAATGAAGTGTTCAACGTGGCCGAGCAGTGGGCGCAGTTGCCCGGGCTGGCCGAGGTTGTCGATGCCGACACGGCCATGGCGGTGCTGGAAGAAGCTGGCAAGGTCACTGCCAGATCCATTGCGCCGCTCAGCCGCGCCGCGGATGAAGAGGGCTGCCACTGGGACAACGGCGCAGTGCGCACACCGGCCGGTTTCATCGACGCCTACAACACCTATGCCGAAGGCGGTTGGGTGGGCGTGGGCGGCGACCCACTGTTCGGCGGCATGGGCATGCCCAAGGTCATCTCGGCCCAGGTCGAGGAAATGGTCAACGCCTCCAGCCTGTCCTTCGGCCTGTACCCGATGCTGACTGCTGGCGCCTGCCTGTCGATCAATGCCCACGCCAGTGAAGCGCTGAAGGAAAAGTACCTGCCGAACATGTACGCCGGCGTGTGGGCCGGTTCCATGTGCCTGACCGAGCCGCACGCCGGTACCGACCTGGGCATCATCCGCACCAAGGCCGAGCCCCAGGCCGACGGCAGCTACAAGGTCAGCGGTACCAAGATTTTCATCACCGGCGGCGAGCACGACCTGACCGAGAACATCATCCACCTGGTGCTGGCCAAGCTGCCGGACGCACCGGCGGGGCCGAAAGGCATTTCGCTGTTCCTGGTGCCGAAGTTCCTGGTCAATGAAGACGGCAGCCTGGGTGCGCGCAACCCGGCCACCTGTGGCTCGATCGAGCACAAGATGGGCATCCAGGCCTCGGCCACTTGCGTGATGAACTTCGACGAAGCGGTCGGCTATATCGTCGGTGAGCCGAACAAGGGCCTGGCGGCCATGTTCACCATGATGAACTACGAGCGCCTGGGTGTTGGTATCCAGGGCCTGGCCTCGGCCGAGCGCTCCTACCAGAATGCCGTGGAGTACGCCCGCGACCGCCTGCAGAGCCGCGCCCCGACCGGGCCGCAAGCCAAGGACAAGGCCGCTGACCCGATCATCGTCCACCCGGACGTGCGCCGCATGCTGCTGACCATGAAGGCGCTGATCGAGGGTGGCCGTGCCTTCTCCAGCTACGTGGCCATGCAGCTGGACAGCGCCAAGTACAGCGAAGACCCCGCCGTGCGCAAGCGCAGCGAAGAGCTGGTGGCACTGCTGACGCCGGTGGCCAAGGCTTTCCTCACCGACCTGGGCCTGGAGTGCGCGGTGCACGGCCAGCAGGTGTTCGGCGGGCATGGCTACATTCGCGAATGGGGGCAGGAGCAACTGGTGCGCGATGTGCGTATCACGCAGATCTACGAAGGCACCAACGGCATCCAGGCCCTCGACCTGATGGGGCGCAAGGTGGTGGCCAGTGGTGGGGCTTACTACCGGCTGTTCTCCGACGAGATTCGCCAGTTCATTGCCAGCGCGGATAGCGAGCTGGATGAATTTGCCAAGCCGTTGGCTGCCGGTCTCGATCAACTCGACGGGTTGACCGAGTGGGTGCTGGAACAGGCCAAGGGCAACCCGAACGAGATTGGCGCGGCTTCTGTCGAGTACCTGCATGCCTTTGGTTATGTCGCCTATGCCTACATGTGGGCATTGATGGCGCGGGCGGCGCAGGCGGGTGAGGGGGATGAAGCGTTCTATGCGGGCAAGCTGGGTACGGCGCGGTTCTACTTTGCGCGGTTGCTGCCGCGGGTGGATTCGCTGGTGGCTTCGGTGAAGGCGGGGAGTGAGTCGTTGTACCTGCTGGATGCCGAGCAGTTTTGAGGGATTTTGGGGCTGCTTTGCAGCCCATCGCGACACAAGGCCGCTCCTACAGGTACCGCGCAGGCCGTCATGACGATGCGGATCCTGTAGGAGCGGCCTTGTGTCGCGATGGGCCGCAAAGCGGCCCCTGCCATGTAAGCTTTTTCCTACACAACGTGGTGACTTTTCACCACTGTTCTCAGATTGGATCCACGGCTATTCTTTACCACATGGACGTTGCGCAGGAAGCGCAAAGGACAGATCAAGGACGACGACGAAGGACCACCTGCCAGGATGGCGGGGCGATACGGATGTCACAGGGAAACAGTCTGGAAAACCCCGCTTCGGCGGGGTTTTCTTTGTGCGCGTGTTTTTCAGCCCAGCACATCCAGCGGTGATGCGCCCAACAGGCGGGCGTCCGTCTCCTCCTCCAGCAGCGTGCGCAGCAGCTCCACAGAGGCCTGCTGGCGCTGGGCATCGCGGAACACCAAGCCAACCTTCAGCGGTACCCGCGGCTCGCTCAACGGCTTCCACAGCAGCCCCTGGTCATCCTCGGCGGCCTCCTTGGCCCGCCCCGGCAGGATGGTGGCCAGCGCGGTATGGGCCAGGCTGTCGAGAATCCCCGCCATGTTGTTCATCTCTGCCTGCACCTGCGGCCGACGCCCCTGGCTGGCCAGCTGCGCCTGCCAGATCTGGCGGATCTGGAACTCCTCGCCCAGCATCAGCATGGGCAGCTCGGCAGCCTGGCGAATGGACACCTTCTTGAAGTCCTTCAGCGGGTGGGTAGCGGGGATGACCAGTTGCAGCTCATCTTCGTACAGCAGCAGACCATGCAGCCCCGGCTGGCGTGGCGGCAGGTAGCTGATACCGATGTCCAGGCTGCCATTGAGCAAGCGCCGTTCGATCTCCAGCCCCGACAATTCGTAGATCTGCACCACAAGGTGCGGCTGTGCCCTGCGCAGGCGTTCGAGCAGCTGCGGCACCAGGCTCGGTCGCACAGTCTGCAGCACGCCGATGGCCAAAGTACGCAGCGACTGGCCCTTGAAGTTGCGCATGGCCTCGTGGGCTCGCTGCAGGCCGTCGAGCAGCGGCAGGGCGTGGTTGTACAGGGTGTGGGCGGCCAGAGTCGGCAGCAGGCGCTTGTTGCTGCGTTCGAACAGGCTCAGGTCGAGGCTGTGCTCCAGCTGGCGGATCTGCTGGGAAAGCGCTGGCTGGGACAGCGACAGGCGCTCGGCGGCGCGGCCCACGTGGCCTTCTTCATACACCGCGACGAAATAACGCAGTTGGCGGAAATCCATAAGTGACACTTATCGAAAATGCTGGAAAAACGAAATGGTCGAAAACCCTCGCGAGGCCTAGTCTATCGCCGTATTCCAGCGGGTTACAGCGATGAATCGATCGATTGTTACCCCGGATGAAAAACACTTTTGATAGGCAAGGCAAAATATCGAGTGCCGGCACCCAGACCGCACCGTGGCCGCCCTTTACCGTGATTGGTTGGAGCCCTGATGAACCTGTTCAACCTGCGCCGCCCGGCCCCTGCCGCCGTCGCCGAGCCCAAGCGTGCGCCGGTGATCGTGCCGGAAGCGCCGCAGCTGTCGCGTGAGCGCCTGATGCCCAGCACCGAACGCGCAGCGCAGGTGTTCGTGCGTGGCCAGGGCTCCTGGTTGTGGGACAACGAAGGGCATGCCTACCTGGACTTCACCCAGGGTGGCGCGGTCAACAGCCTGGGCCACAGCCCCAGCGTGCTGGTGAAGGCGCTGGGCAACCAGGCCCAGGCGCTGATCAACCCGGGCTCGGGCTTCCACAGCCGTGGCCTGCTGGAGCTGGTCAACCGCCTGTGCCAGAGCACCGGCAGCGACCAGGCCTACCTGCTCAACAGCGGTGCCGAAGCCTGCGAAGGCGCGATCAAGCTGGCGCGCAAGTGGGGCCAGCTGCACCGCAACGGCGCCTATCACATCATCACCGCCAGCCAGGCCTGCCATGGCCGCAGCCTGGGCGCGTTGTCGGCGTCCGACCCGCTGCCGTGCAACCGCTGCGAGCCGGGCCTGCCGGGCTTCAGCAAGGTGCCGTTCAACGACCTGGCGGCGCTGCACGCCGAGGTGGACTCGCGCACCGTGGCGATCATGCTCGAGCCGATCCAGGGCGAGGCAGGTGTCATCCCGGCTACGCAGGAATACCTCAAGGGTGTGGAAACGCTGTGCCGCGAACTGGGCATCCTGCTGATCCTCGACGAGGTGCAGACCGGCATCGGCCGCTGTGGCGCGCTGCTGGCCGAGGAAACCTACGGCGTGCGCGCCGACATCATCACCCTGGGCAAGGGCTTGGGCGGTGGCGTGCCGCTGGCGGCCTTGCTGGCCCGGGGCACGGCGTGCTGCGCCGAGCCTGGCGAACTGGAAGGCAGCCACCATGGCAACGCGCTGATGTGCGCCGCCGGCCTGGCCGTGCTGGATACCGTGCTGGAGCCTGGCTTTTTCGTCCAGGTACAGGACAACGGCCGCCACCTGCGTGAAGGCCTGAGCCGGCTGGCCGGGCGCTACGGCCAGGGCGAAGTGCGCGGGCAAGGCCTGCTGTGGGCCCTGCAGATGAAAGAAAACCTGGCCCGCGAGCTGGTGGCGGCAGCCCTGCACGAAGGCCTGTTGCTCAACGCACCGCAGGCGGATGTGGTGCGTTTTTCGCCAGCGCTGACCGTGAGCAAGGGCAACATCGACGAAATGCTGCTGCGCCTGGCCCGTGCCTTTGCCCGCCTGCACGCCCAGCAGCAGGCCCGCCGCGAAATGCCAGCCTAGCGGCCTGGTGACATCGAGAATTCTACGAACCGTCTGGCGTTCCTGCGCATCGCCCTTGGCCTGTTTCATTCGGCCCGGGGCGTTTTTTTTTGCCTGTTGAACCTCTGTGGTGGGCGGCTAGTCTCTGATGTAACCCCTTCAGGAGAGACTCGCATGGACTTTATTCGCATCATCATCGCCATCATCCTGCCACCGCTGGGCGTGTTCCTGCAGGTGGGGTTTGGCGGGGCGTTCTGGCTGAATATCTTGCTGACCTTGCTGGGGTATATTCCGGGGATCGTGCATGCGGTGTACATCATCGCCAAGCGCTGAGATTTTTGGGGCTGCTTTGCAGCCCATCGCGACACAAGGCCGCTCCTACAGGTACAGCGCCACATTCGGGCTTGTCCGATCCCTGTAGGAGCGGCCTTGTGTCGCGATGGGCCGCAAAGCGGCCCCAGAATCTCAGCCCTCCAACACCCGGCAATAGAACTTCCACTCTTCTTCCAAGGCATGCGCCAGGTTCTCCGCCTTGCGGAACCCATGACGCTCCCCCGCATAGAAGTGCCCTTCGGCCTCTATCCCGTTAGCCTGCAGCGCCGCCAGGATCGACCGCGTCTGCTCCGGCACCACCACCGCATCCAGCTCACCCTGGAAGAAAATCACCGGCACCTTGATCTGCCCCGCATGCAGCAGCGGCGTACGCTGGCGATAGCGCTCGGCATCCTGCAGCGGGTCGCCGATCAGCCAGTCCAGGTAGTCCCCTTCGAACTTGTGGGTGGCCCGGCCCAGGGCAACCGGGTCGCTGACCCCGTACAGGCTGGCGCCGGCGCGGAACACATCATGGAACGCCAGGGCGCAAAGGGTGGTGTAGCCGCCCGCGCTACCGCCGCGGATGAACGCCTTGCGGCTGTCGACCAGCCCACGTCCGGCCAGGTATTCCACCGCCGCGCAAGCATCGGCCACATCGCTTTCGCCCCAGCGCAGATGCAAGGCCTGGCGGTATTCACGGCCATAGCCGGTGCTGCCCCGGTAGTTCAGGTCGGCGACGGCGAAGCCGCGTTGGGTCCAGTACTGGATACGTGGGTCGAGCACGGGATAACAGGCCGAAGTCGGCCCGCCGTGGATGAACACCACCAGCGGCGCGGCCCCTTGCGAGCGGGCTGCCGGGTAGAAGAAGCCATGGGCGCGCTGGCCGTCACTGCCGTAGTGGATCGACTGCGGCAGGCTGATATGCCTTGCCGGCAGCACTTCGGCGCCACCAGCCAATACGCTGACCTCGTGGTTGCTGCGGGCGATGGCGATGACCGCCGGCGGGCTAATCGGCGAGGCGGCAATGGCATACAGGTGTTCGGCATCCATGGCCAGGCTGCGAAAACGCGTGTAGGCGCTGGCGAAACGCTCCAGGCTACCATCGGCAGTACGCAGCCCCAGTTGCCCGAAGCCGTCTTCGAACCAGCTCGCCAGATAGCTTTGCTGCCCCAGTGGCAACCAGGTGCTGGCGCCCAGTTGCCAGGGCGCCGCAGCGTGGTCTGCGGGCTCGGCAGGCAGGGCCTGCCAGCAGCCATCGATCTCGCCCCAGGGTTGCCAGAAGCCATTGCGGTCGGACAGGCAGTAGAGTCGGCCTTCGCTATCGAAGCGCGGCTGCTGCAGCGATTCGTCAGCGCCGGCCACACATTGCGCGGGCCCCCAGTGGCCACTTGCATCACGTGTGCGGCACATCAGCCTGGTGACGGTCCAGGGTTGTGCCGGGCGGTCCCATTCGACCCACGCCAGGCGCTGGCCGTCGGTACTCACCGTAGGCGAGGCATAGAAGTCGGCACCCTCGGCGAGCACTTCGCG
This sequence comes from Pseudomonas sp. FGI182, assembly GCF_000511325.1. NCBI lineage: Bacteria > Pseudomonadati > Pseudomonadota > Gammaproteobacteria > Pseudomonadales > Pseudomonadaceae > Pseudomonas > Pseudomonas sp. FGI182. Next base: position 435,033 of record NZ_CP007012.1, read on the forward strand.
GGCTTGTTCACCCAGGGCGACCAGGCGATGCTCGACCCGTTCGCCATGCTGCTCCTCGACCGCCAGCACCAGGCCACCATGCCACTGCAAATCGCCGTAGCGGCAGCTGGCATCATCGGTCAGGGCACGCGGTACCGCGCCTTCCAGGGCCTGGGTATAGACCTGCTGGTCCTTTTCGTTGACGAACAGCAGCCCGTCACCACCCAGGCAAAAACTGCCACCGCCGTATTCGTACACCCGGCTACGCACGCTGAAGCCATCGGGGGTCAGGCAGCGGGCCTGCTGGTACTGCCAGTGCCAGATGCGACAGGCACCATCGGCCGGGCGAAACTCGTTCCAGAACAGCCCCGCGGCGCTGACCTTGAGTTCGGCGAAGTCGGTGCCGGCGGCAACTGCCTGGGCCGCGCTGAACTCAGCCGCGGACGATGACACGGGAGTTTCGTTCATTGCGGAAGGTCATCTCTTCAATGGTGAGCTGGGCGCTTTCCGCCTCCTCGCGGGCCTTGAGGATGATGCCGTGGTCGGCCGACTTGGCGCACACCGGGTCGGCGTTGCTGGCATCGCCGGTGAGCATGAAGGCCTGGCAGCGGCAGCCGCCGAAGTCCTTTTCCTTCTCGTCGCAGGAACGGCAGGGTTCGGGCATCCACTCATAGCCACGGAAGCGGTTGAAGCCGAACGAGTCGTACCAGATGTGGTGCAGGTCGTGGTCGCGCACGTTGGGGAACTGCACCGGCAGCTGGCGCGCGCCGTGGCAGGGCAGGGCGGTACCGTCCGGGGTGATGGTGAGGAACAGGCTGCCCCAGCCATTCATGCAGGCCTTGGGGCGCTCCTCGTAGTAGTCCGGGGTGACGAAGATCAGCTTGCACGGGTTGCCCTCGGCCTTGAGCTTGTCCCGGTACTCGTTGGTGATGCGTTCGGCCCGTTCCAGCTGCGCGCGGGTCGGCAGCAGGCCCAGCCGGTTGAGGTGGGCCCAGCCGTAGAACTGGCAGGTGGCAAGCTCGACGAAGTCGGCTTCCAGGGCGATGCACAGCTCGATGATGCGGTCGATCTTGTCGATGTTGTGCCGGTGGGTGACGAAGTTGAGCACCATCGGGTAGCCATGGGCCTTCACCGCACGGGCCATTTCCAGCTTTTGCGCAAAGGCCTTCTTCGAGCCGGCCAGCAGGTTGTTGACCTGCTCGTCACTGGCCTGGAAGCTGATCTGGATATGGTCCAGGCCGGCCTTCTTGAAGTCGGCGATGCGCGCCTCGGTCAGGCCGATGCCCGAGGTGATCAGGTTGGTGTAGTAGCCCAGCCGGCGGGCCTCGCCGATCAGTTCGGCGAGGTCTTGGCGTACCAGCGGTTCTCCGCCGGAAAAGCCGATTTGCGCGGCACCCATTTCCCGGGCTTCGGCCATCACCTTGAACCACTGCGCGGTGCTTAGCTCCTGGCCCTGGGCGGCGAAGTCTAGCGGGTTGGAGCAGTACGGGCACTGCAGCGGGCAGCGGTAGGTCAGCTCGGCCAGCAGCCACAGCGGCAGGCCGACTGCGGGCGTGGGCGGTAATTCAGGCGAGGACGATCCAGTGTTCGGCACGGGCCACCTCCATGAACTGCTCGATGTCATCGGCCACTTCCGGGACACCGGGGAACTGTTGTTCGAGTTCGGTAATGATCGCGGCAACGTCACGTTGGCCGTCGATCAGGCCACCGATCAAGGCCGCGCTGTCGTTGAGCTTGATCATGCCCTCGGGGTACAGCAGCACATGGCCCTTTTGCGCCGGCTCGTACTGGAAGCGGTAGCCGGGGCGCCAGTTCGGCACTTGATTACGGTCGAAACTCATAGGGTGATCCCTTTGTGCCACACCCGTTCCTGGGTGACGGAGTGATAGGGCGGGCGGTTCAGCTCGTAGGCCATGCTCATGGCGTCGAGCATGCTCCAGAGAACATCCAGCTTGAACTGCAGTATCTCCAGCATACGCTCCTGGCCCGCGCGGGTGGTGTAGTGCTGCAAGGTAATCGCCAGGCCGTGCTCCACGTCACGCCGGGCCTGGCCCAGGCGGGTGCGGAAGTATTCGTAGCCGGCCGGGTCGATCCACGGGTAGTGCTGCGGCCAGCTGTCCAGGCGCGACTGGTGGATCTGCGGGGCGAACAGCTCGGTCAGCGAGCTGCTGGCCGCTTCCTGCCAACTGGCCCGGCGGGCGAAGTTGACGTAGGCATCCACGGCAAAGCGCACACCGGGCAGTACCAGCTCCTGGGAGCGCAGCTGGTCCGGGTCCAGGCCCACGGCCTGGCCCAGGCGCAGCCAGGCTTCGATACCACCGTCCTCGCCGGGCGCGCCATCGTGGTCGAGCAGGCGCTGGATCCACTCGCGGCGCACTTCGCGGTCCGGGCAGTTGGCCAGGATCGCGGCATCCTTCATCGGGATGTTGACCTGATAGTAGAAGCGGTTGGCTACCCAGCCCTGGATCTGTTCGCGGGTGGCGCGACCCTGGTACATCGCCACGTGGTACGGGTGATGAATGTGATAGTAGGCGCCCTTGGCGCGCAGGGCCTGCTCGAATTCGGCAGGGGACATTGGCAGTGCGTCGCTCATTCGGCTGGCTCCTGTATAGCTGAGTCTGGGCTCACCTCGCCCCCTGTGGGAGCGGGCATGCCCGCGAACACCGGCGAAGCCGGTGCCATACAACGTGTTGGATTTTTCGCGGGCATGCCCGCTCCCACGGGGGTTGTGTCAACTCGCAGACCTTTTTACAACTCGATACTCATGCCATCAAAGGCCACTTCCACACCCCGGCGCAGCACTTCGGCACGCTCGGGCGAGTCTTCGTCGAGAATCGGGTTGGTGTTGTTGATGTGGATAAGTACCTTGCGCTGGCGCGGGAAGCCATCCAGCACTTCCAGCATGCCGCCTGGGCCGTTCTGCGCCAGGTGGCCCATCTCGCGGCCGGTACGGGTGCCCACGCCACGGCGCTGCATTTCATCATCTTCCCACAGGGTGCCGTCGACCAGCAGGCAGTCGGCGTCGTGCATCATCGTCAGCAGCTTGTCGTCCACCTGGCCCAGGCCCGGGGCGTAGAACAGCTTGCCGCCGGTGCGGGTGTCCTCGACCAGCAGGCCAAGGTTGTCGCCCGGGTGCGGGTCGAAGCGGTGCGGCGAGTAGGGCGGCGCGGCGCTGCGCAGGGGGAACGGGGTGAAGCGCAGGTTGGGGCAGGCGTCGATGACGAAGCTGCCTTCCAGCTCGATGCGGTTCCAGTGCAGGCCGCCGTTCCAGTGGCTGAGCATGTTGAACAGCGGGAAGCCGGTGGTCAGGTCCTGGTGGACCATGTCGGTGCACCACACCTGGTGCGGGCAACCTTCGCGCAGGCTGAGCAGGCCGGTGGTGTGGTCGATCTGGCTGTCCAGCAGGATGATGGCGTTGATGCCGGTGTCGCGCAGGGCGCGGGCCGGCTGCATCGGCGCAAAGGCCTGGAGCTGGGCGCGAATGTCGGGCGAGGCATTGCACAGCACCCAGTGCACGCCGTCGTCGGACAGGGCGATGGACGACTGGGTGCGTGGCGTGGCCCGCAGGGTGCCGTCACGCAAGCCCTTGCAGTTGACGCAGTTGCAGTTCCACTGTGGGAACCCGCCGCCGGCGGCGGAACCGAGAACCTGGATGTACATGGCCACTCTCTCTGCAGAAACCGTAGCGAAAAAACGAAAACGCCCCGGCAGGCCGAGGCGTTGAACCGTAAGCCGGGCTTAGCGGTTGGCGAAGTACATGGTGACTTCGAAGCCGATGCGCAGATCAGTGTATGCAGGTTTGGTCCACATGGAATTACTCCTTCCGGATGAGGGGGTGGGTTTGTCAGCTACTACTTGGGTACCGCCATTGGCTGGAGGTTCCCATGGCTGGGATTGCGCTATCTTACAAGAAAAATTTGTACCGAAAGGTTAATTATTCGAAAACTCCGTTGCGGTTTTCGTAACAATCATGGGGTGGAACCCAGCCAGGAAGCATCTGGTGCGGCAGCGTTGGCAAGGCATAGCCAAGTGGAGCCTTTATCGAGCAAGTGGCTCAGCAGCTGGTCCAGATCCGTCTGCCGCGTTTTCAGGATAGACCTGCGCAGCGCATCCAGCCTGTCGGGTTGTGTGGCCAGGAATGTCTGCCACGCCCATTCGGCGACTTCGGCGTTGCCCATCGCCGGTTCATCGAATTGCCCGGCCAGGGCCTGACCAGCGGCAGGGGCCAGGGTGACGCCCTGGCGCAGCAAGGTGAGCAGGTGGTCGAGGATCTGTACCTGGCTGGCATGAGGCGACTGGACCCCGAACAGCAGGCCGCCGACCCCCTCGACCTGACGAAAGGTACTGAATACCGCATAGCCGAGTTGCAGTTCTACCCGCAGCCGTTGGTAAACCGGCCCTTGCAGCAATTGGGCGAGCAGGCGGCCAGCGGCTTCCATGGCCGCCGGCAGTGGGCAGAACAGCAGCAGGGCATGCTCACTGCCAGGTACTTCGGCATGTTGCCAACGGTGGCTGGCCCAGGCGGGCAGAGGGCCAGTCGCCGAGCCTTGGCCAGGGCAGTGCTGCAGCACGGTGCCCAATGCGTTCAGGGCGGCATCGTCGAAGCCGGCAGCCAGGCCGTGCCAGCGTGTTTGCTGCCACAGGCTGTCGAGATGCGTCTGTGCCAGGGTGCAGGCCGGAGCAGGTGCAGGCGTGGCGCCCAGCACGGCGTCGGGCAGCTGCTTGAGCAGGGCCCGGATGGGGATCAGTGCCGGAGGCTGCGTCGAACTCGGCAGCCAGCTTCCTGCCGGGGGCTTGAGCATCAGTGCCAAGGCCTGTTCCACAGTGCGCAATACCGCTGCCGGCAGCCCGGCGCAGCGCAGTTGCCAATATTCGCCAGCGGTACTGAACTGCAGCTGCACCGATACGCGCTCGCAGCGCTCCTGCAGGGGGTGCAAGGCGCGCTCGAGCAGCGCATGCAGGCGCTGGCGCAAGGGGGATGGGGCATGCCAGCGCAGGTACAGCGCCGCGTACTGACGGGCGCCAGGCAGCTGGTCGCTGACCTTCAGTGCCGCTGGCAGCGGCTGCGGCCTGGCATCAGGCAAGTCTGCCAGGAGCAAGGGGTCGACGGCGGGCAGTTGCCAATGCCCATGTGCGCGGCCCGGCAGGCCTTCCAGCAGGGCACGAAGGGCCTGCAAGCCTTGTGTGTCCAGGCCGGCGAACGGCTGGCCGGCGCTGTCCCGGCGGGCCAGCTCAAGCGCACTGGCGCTGCGTTCTCGGCTTTGCTGCAGCAGTTCGAACTCGGCACTCAATTGCTCAGGGGCGGTCTGGCGGATGAAGCCGAACCAGCCCTGCAACAGGGCATCGGCTTCATCTGGGCAGGCGTCCTCGCTCAGCTTCAGGTCAATGTGCCACAGCAACTGCCCGGCGAAGGCATACAGCGCCTCGGCCTTGAAGCCTTGCAGCCAACCACGCTGGCGAAGCGCATCCAGCCAGGTCCCTGGGCGGCTATCGCCGAGGCAGGCGATCAGTAACTCAAGGGCCTGCTCGGCACCTGCCGGCAGGTTTTCGTGGCTGAACAACAGGTGCGTGTCGGTCGTCGATAAAGGCGGTGGCAGAGCTTGTGGCACCCGTTCACCCGTTGCGAACAGCTTGGCATGCTGCCGGCCCAGCAATTCCAGTTCATCCAGCGATTGTGGGCCGCACAGGCTCAAGGTGACCTGGCCGCCTTGGTAGAAGCGCTGGTGAAATCCACCGAGCGCTTGCTGGAAGGCAGGATCCTGCAAGGCCAGGGTGTGCCGGTTACCGGCATGAAAAGCGCCCAATGGATGGCCGGGCGCTGCCGATTGCAGCAAGGCGAACTGCTGCTGGGCCTGAGGGTTGCGCGACCAGGCAATGAACTCGGCATGGATTACTTCGCGTTCGCGGCGTTGGCGCTCGATGCCCAGGTCTGGCTCGGCCAACATCTGGCACAGGCGCTCCAGCCCCCCGGCCAGGGCGCTGGGTGGGACCTCGAAGAAGAAGTCGGTGGTGCGTTCGCGGGTGCTGGCATTGACCTGGCCGCCGAGAGCCTGCACGTAGCGCATCAGGCCGTCGTCCAGGGGGAAGCGCGAGGTGCCGAGGAAGAACAGGTGCTCCAGAAAGTGGGCCAGGCCGGGCCATCTGGTCGGCGCGTCGTGGCTACCCGCGTGCACCCGCAGTGCGGCGGCCGAGCGCTTCAGGCGCGGGGCGTTGCGCAGGGTCAGCTGTAGGCCGTTGGCGAGGGTGAGGTGGCGGGTGGCGTCAGGCATGGGGGCTCCGGTAACTGCTGTCCATGCTAACCCATTTGTTTGCAGGCCCGGCCTCTTCGCGGGCACGCCCGCTCCCACAGGAATGGCGCAGGTATGAAAGGCAGCGCAGACCCTGTGGGAGCGGGCGTGCCCGCGAAAGGGCCATCAGCCCTTACGCAGATGCAACTCCTGGCGCAGATCGCTCAGGTAAGGAAACGCCGCCCGCCCCTGCACCACCCGCTCATGCTCCAGCTCCGCCAGCAACTGGCATTCGTCCCGCCCGGCCATGGCCAGCAGGCTGCCATCCGGGCCGATGATGCTGCTCTGCCCGCAATACTGGATCTCGCCTTCCGAGCCGCAATAGTTGGCATACACCAGGTAGCACTGGTTCTCCTGCGCCCGCGCCCTCACGGTCACCTGGCAGATGAAGTCGTACGGCGACATGTTCGCCGTCGGCACCAGGATCAGCTCGGCGCCGTCCAGCGCCAGGCGCCGGGCATTCTCCGGGAACTCGATGTCGTAGCAGATCAGCAGGCCGACCTTCCAGCCATCCAGCTCCACCACCGGGAAGTGATCGGAACCTGCGCTGAACATCGAGCGGTCCAGCTCGCCGAACAGGTGGGTCTTGCGATAGTTGCTCAGGCTGCGGCCGTGCGCATCGATCAACTGCACGCTGTTGTAGATCGCGCCATCATCACCGAGCTCCGGGTAGCCGTAGACGATGGCGATGCGGTGCGCCTGGGCGATCTCCACCACCTCCATGGCCGCCGGGCCATCGACGGCCTCGGCCAGGCGCTCGACCTGGGCCAGGCCGATGTTGTAGCCGGTCAGGAACATCTCCGGGCACACCAGCAAACTGGCGCCGCGTTCGGCCGCCAGTTGCGCCTGGTGGCGCAACCGTTGCAGGTTGCCGGGCACGTCCAGTGGCTTGGGTGCGCCCTGGAACAGAGCGATGCGCATGCTGCCTCCTTGTCTCAGTCCGGCAGGGCGATCGGGCCGATTTCGTCGAACACATCGCCTGGGCCGGGGTTGTCCGGGTGGGTGCGGCCACCGAAGTGATTCATGATACCCCACACCGCATTCAGCGATGTCTGTACCGCGCCTTCCACCCAGGCCGGCGTCCACGACACATCGTCACCGGCGATGAACATGCCGCGCTGCTCGGCAGGCATGTCCTGCTGCATGAAGTGCGCGTACATGCGTTGGTTGTAGCGGTAGTGCCCAGGCAGCGCGCCCTTGAAGGCGCCGAGGAAGTGCGGGTCGGCTTCCCAGGAAACGGTGATCGGGTCGCCGATGATGTGCCCGGCAATGTCGGTCTTCGGGTAGATCTTCTTCAGTGCATCCAGAGCCAGTTGCACGCGTTTTTCCACCGGGTGCGGCAGCATCTTCAGCGCGTCGCTCATCCACGAGTAGGACAGGCAGATCACCCCCGGCTTGTCGTCACCGTTGTCGAACAGGTAGGTGCCACGGGTGAGGCGATCGGTGAGGGTCATGCTCATCAGGTCGCGGCCGGTTTCCGGGTCCTTGTCCTTCCAGAACGGCCGGTCGACCATGACGAAGGTCTTCGACGACTGCATGTAGCGGGTGCGGTCCAGGGCCATCCACATCTTTTGCGAGAACAGCGATTCCTCGCAGTCGATCTGGGTGGTCAGCAGCCAGGTCTGGCAGGTGGCGAGCACGGCACTGTAGTGACGGGTGTCGCCCCAGTTGTCGGTGACCGCCAGACGGCCATCGGCAGCGCGGGCGATGCGCTTGACCCCGGTACGCGGTGCGCCGCCATGCAACCCGCTCAGGCTGGTGCCTTCCGGCCAATGCACGCAGCGCTCCGGTACATGGCGCCAGATGCCTTGCGGTACCTGCTCCACACCGCCGACTACCAAGTGCTGGTGGTCGTCGCAGTTGGTCATCACCACGCGGAAGATTTCCAGCATCGAGTTGGGGAAGTCCGAGTCCCAGCCGCCGGTGCCGAAGCCGACCTGGCCGAACACTTCGCGGTGCTGGAAGCTCAGCTGGGCGAATGAGCGCGAGGTGGCGACGAAGTCGTAGAAGGTGCGGTCGTCCCACAGCGGTACCAGCTTGTTCCACAGCTCTTTCAGGCGCGGTACGTCACGGTCGCGGATGGCCTGCTGGATGTCAGCGAACTGCGCACCGCTTTCCAGCGCGTCGGCCCAGGCATCGGCCACTTCGTGGAACAGCTTGGGCAGGTCGGTGGGTTTTTCGGCGTAGTAGGTCTGGCCTTCCAGGTCGATCACCGTGCTGCCCGAGGCCGGGGTCAGCGGGTTGGGGAACGGTTTGGTCTCCAGGCCCAGCTTGTCCACGTAGTGGTAGAAGGCAGTGGATGACACCGGGAAGCGCATGCCACCCAGTTCGGCGATGATCCCGTCGGTGCCGTTGAAGGTTTGCGAGCGCAGCCGGCCACCCAGCTTGGATGCTTCGTACACCACCGGCTTGAGGCCCAGCTTCATCAGCTCGTAGGCCGCCACCAGGCCGGCGATACCGGCGCCCACGATTGCCACTTCCTCACCATGGCGCTCGGCCGGGATGCTGCCCAGGCCTGCGGGGTGTTCCAGCCAGTCGTCGAAGGCGAAGGGGAAATCCGGGCCGAAGATGGTGACGGGTTTTTTACCATCGGCGGGGTGGCGGTTTTTCTTGTTCATGAAGTGACCTTGCCAGAGAGGCTGCGCAGCGGGCGGAGCCTGAGTATAGGAGATGCCTGGGGGCCATTTTAGGGAGTGGGGTGTTCGTTATTAAGGTGCAGATTGTTGTCTGAATGTAGCTTGTATCGTCGAAATGTATAAGCAATATAGCTTTATGACGGACAGGAAGCCTACCCGTCTCAAGCACAGCATCGGCCCCCTGTGGGAGCGGGCGAGCCCGCGAAGAAGCCCCCGCGGTGTATGGCACGGGCTGCGCCCGTGTTCGCGGGCACGCCCGCTCCCACAGGGTGTGCGGCGGGCTTACCAGGGTGTGATCAGATAGTTCCTACACCCATGCCGGGAAATAAAGAATTACCCTACGCCCCCTATCGCCTCGGTCTGGCATCGCGGGAATCGCTTCATCGTTAACTTCACTGGGTCGCCCGAAATTCGGCGATCGGGCGTGAGAACCCGCGGACCATTCTGGAGGCGCACTGCTATGGCAGCTGTGCGCGGGCAGGCTTTGCCTGGCCGGGTACGCGCCTCCAAGTTCGCCGGTTCTCACCTCGTGCATGGCTGCCACCCAATTCCCGTGAGAAGGATGCGATTGGCCGCCGATCACCCTTGTGATTTGGAGGCTATACCATGACCAAACGCTTACCCGACCAACCCGAAAAACTGAAACCCACCGCAGAAAAAACCTTCTGCAACTGCGAATCCAGCCACCCGCCATTATTCGCCATACGCCCCGGCATCGACGCTGCAGACGCCTTGGTCCACGCCTGCCTGCTGGCCCGTGGCCTCAATCAGATCGCCACCGACTACGCCCAGCATCACGCCCCCGAGCGCAGCCGTGACATCGTCTGGTCGATGCAGCATTCCGCCGAAAGCCTTTCGGCGATTCTGGAAGGCCTGCTCGACGGCCAGGAGGCCTGACCGCCAGCCAGGTTCAGAGCGGCTGCCCGCGGTCCACCTTGCTGCTGAGAATGATCGACGTGGTGGTCTTCTCCACCCCGTCGACACTGCCTATCTGGTCGAGCAGTTGGTCCAGTTGCTCGGGCGAATCCGTGCGCAGCCAGGCCACATAGTCGAACTCGCCGCTCACTGCGCACAGCTGCTGCACCTGGCCCATGGCACTCAGGCGCCGCACCACCTCCTTGCCTGAGCGCGGCTGCACCTTGATCCCCACATACGCCTGCAGCCCCCCACCCATCACCCGCTGGCCCAGGCGTACGCCATAGCCGGAGATGACCTTGTTCTTCTCCAGCCGCTCCAGGCGCGAGTTGACGGTGGTGCGGGCGATGCCCAGCTGGCGGGCGAGGGTGGCGACGCTTTCGCGGGCGTTTATCTGCAGCAGGGCGATCAGCTGGCGATCGATTTCATCCAGCGTGATGGAGCGGGAATCCGACATGGCGAGTCTCTACGGTTGACCCGCTAGCCTAGCCAGCCTGCGGTAAGCAGGGCAAGGGTAGACAGTTGGCCATGCTGACGCGACCCCGTTGTAGGAGCGGCCTTGCGTCGCGAAAGGGCTGCGCAGCAGCCCCAGCAACATTTGCATCAGCGCCGAAATCCCGGGGCCGCTTCGCGGCCCTTTCGCGACACAAGCCCGCTCCTACAGCCTCCGCGCCGGCATGTAAGCATCGGGCGCAATGGCAGAACTGCTCGATTGGTGCGGCAGGTCGAGGTGCGGTCCAGGGTGGGATAGGGGCTCACAAAATCTAACGATTTATCGCTGTCTAGATAGCCATGCCTGAGCAGAGAATGGCCCTCTCACGAACGTTGTGTTTCGGAGGACGAGGATGCCAGCCTACCACCTTGCATCAGCTCCCTCATTGCGCAATACTGCCGACAACAACTAACCCTCACGACCGGCGTGGCATGACCATCTGGTTGGAGGGGGAAAAAGCCGGCTTAAGCCGGTTTTTTCGTTTCTGGAGTGCAAAAAATGCAGAGAAAGCTTGATTCTGAGCCTCTGCGCACTCGTATCTATATCGACGGCTACAACTTCTACTACGGCTGCTTGCGCGGCACACCGTACAAGTGGCTCGACCTGTTGCCTCTCTTTGAAAAGCACATCTTGCCTTCCATACTGGTCACGGACAGCCATGGCCAGATCAGGGCATGGCGGCTCCTGGAATCCCCCTCGATCAAATATTTCACGGCAAAGATCATCGAGTCGGTCGCCCGTGCTGGCGATTCGGTGTCGTCACAAGCTCGCTACCACACCGCTTTGCGCAAGCTGCATGACGGTCGAATAGAGCTCATCGAAGGTTATTACGCCGTCAATAAAATGAAGGTGAAGATCGTCGACCCTGAAGATCCGGACAAGGCTCCGCGTGAGTGCCAGGAAATCCAGGCCTGGAAGGTGGAGGAGAAACAGAGCGACGTGAATCTGGCCCTCCAGGCTTACCATGATTCGATCACGGGGCAGATTGACCATGCCGTCATCGTTACCAACGACACTGACATCGCTCCTGCACTTGAGATGATTCGTGCTCACACAGATGTGCGGATTGGCGTGGTTGTACCGACGTCGGGGCAAAACCGCTCGGCGAATACCGACCTGATCAAGTTTGCGCACTGGAAGCGGGAGCACATCAATTCAGGCGAGCTTGCGGCCTGTCAGCTACCGAGAGTGATTCCAGGGAGGAAACCAACCACCAAGCCGGAGTCCTGGTATGGGCAACCTGAACTGCTGCAGGAAATTCTGAATTTGGCCATTCCTATACGCGGAGGCAGGGCGGCAGCGTTCAAGTGGATGGAGCAGCCCAATCAGTTCCTCAGTGGTGAGCGGCCGATAGAGCTGGTGGAAACTGCCGAAGGTGCGACACGGGTTATTCAGTACATACACAGCTGGATAGCCCAGCAAGAGGAGTTGCCCTAGTCAGGAGAACATGGCTACTGCTGACCCTGAAATGACAAAGGCCTACGTTCTGCAACGTAGGCCTTTGAGTTTTCTGGTGGGCCCACACGGACTCGAACCGTGGACCAAAGGATTATGAGTCCTCTGCTCTAACCGACTGAGCTATAGGCCCTCAGTAAGTGGCCGGATTATAACGAGGGTTTCGCACCTGTGCCATCTGAAAGATCCGATAGTGCTATGCGAAGAAACGTCGCCGCGAAGTCGTCCGGGGGCAGGGGCAGGCTGACGATGTAGCCCTGGATCTGTTCACAGCCTTCAGCCGCCAGGAAGCGTTGCTGGGCCTGGTTTTCCACACCCTCGGCAATGATGGTCAGCTGCATGCTGCGGCCCAGGGCGATGATCGCGCGGGCGATGGCGGCGTCGTGGGGGTCGTCGGGCAGGCCGCGGATGAACGATTTGTCGATCTTGAGGATGTCCAGCGGCAGGCGCTTGAGGTAGCTCAGCGATGAATAACCTGTGCCGAAGTCGTCGATGGCCAGCTGCACGCCCAGCTTCTTCAGCTGGTACAGCACGGCCAGGGCTTCCTCTGCCTGGCTCATGATGAAGTTTTCGGTGATTTCCAGCTGCAGGTCGCCGGCCTTGAGCTGGTAGTGCTTCAGCAACTGTTCGATGCGCCGGGCAAGGTGGGGGTGGCGTAACTGGGCGCCGGCGAGGTTTATCGACAGTGGGCCGAAGGGGTCGTAGTGCATCTTCCAGGCCTGCATCTGCCGGCAGGCCTGTTCCAGTACCCAGTCGCCGATCTGGAGGATGGTGCCGTTCTCTTCCGCCAGGTGGATGAAGTGCTCTGGCGGCACTTCACCAAAGGTCGGGTGGCTCCAGCGGATCAGCGCTTCGGCGCCGACCAGGCTCTGGGTCTTGAGGCTGAGCTTGGGCTGGAAGCACAGGCTCAGTTCGTTGCGCTCGATGGCGCGGCGCAGTTCGTGCTCCAGGGCGATGCGTTCGCTGGCCTGGGCGGTGAGGTCGAGGGTGTAGGCTTCGACGCGGTTGCGGCCCTTGGCCTTGGAGCGGTACATGGCTGCGTCGGCGTTGCGAATCAGTGTGGCAACGTCTGTGCCGTCCTGTGGATAAAGGCTGATGCCGATGCTGGCGCTGGTGAAGAACTCGTGCTCGCCGGCCTGGAACGGCGCGTTGAAGCAGGCCAGCAGCTTGTTGGCGATGGCGCTGGCGTCACTGGGTTTGTGCAAGCCGGGCAGCAGGATGATGAACTCGTCGCCGCCCAGGCGGGCCACGGTGTCGACATCACGCACCTGCTCCTTCAGGCGTTGGGCAATGCCCTTGAGCAGCAGGTCACCGACCGGGTGGCCGAGGCTGTCGTTGATGTGCTTGAAACGGTCGAGGTCAAGGAACAGCACCGCGCCCTTGCGGTTGGACACCTGCGAGCAGGTGAGCGCGGCCTGCAGGCGGTTCTCGAACAGGGCGCGGTTGGGCAGGCCGGTCAGCGGGTCGTGGTGGGCCTGGTAGTCGAGCTTGGCCTGGGCGTGCTTGAGGCTGGAGATGTCGGCAAACACGGCGACGAAGTGGGTGATCTCGCGCTCTCTGTTGCGCACGGCGCTGATGGTCAGCCAGCCGGGGTACAGCTCGCCGTTCTTGCGCTTGTTGTAGATCTCGCCTTGCCAGTGGCCTTCGTCGGTCAGCTGGTGCCACATGGCGACATAGAACGCGCTGTCGTGCTGGCCGGAGGCAAGCAGGCGCGGGGTCTGGCCGAGGGCTTCGATCTCGCTGTAGCCGGTGATTTCGCTGAAGGCGCGGTTGACGGCACTGATGCGCTGGTCGATGTCGGTGATCAGCACGCCTTCGGCGGTGTTCTCGAACACGGTGGCGGCCAGCTGCAGTTTTTCCTGCATCAGGTGGCGCTCGGTGATGTCGCGGGCGATGGTCAGCATGCAGTCGTCGCCAGCAATCGGCAGCGGCCGTGCAGAGAGCTCGCAGAGGCGAATCTGCCCATCACTGCGGCGCAGGTGGCACGTGAAGTCGCGTACGAAGCCGTCGCGATTGAGCTGTTCGACCAGGCGTTTGCGCTCGTTGAGGTCGACCCAGATGCCCAGGTCCAGCGAGGTCTGGTCGAGCGTCGGGCTTAGGTCATAGCCGGTGAGTCGGCAGAAGCCCTCGTTCACTTCAAGCAGCAAGCCGTCGCTCTGGCGCGACAGCAGCAGGCCATCGGGCGAGGCATGGAAGGCCTTGGCGAATTTCTCTTCCGAGATTTGCAGCTGCTCCTGGGTTTCCTTGAGCTGGCTGATATCGCGTACCGCTACCACCAGCGCGAGGTTGCCGTCGAGTTCGAAGGTTTCGGCCGAGGTCAGGCCGGTGAACAGTTGGCCGTTGCTGCGGCGGAAGCTCATTTCCAGGTTGCGGATGCCGCCCTGGTGCAGGCGTTCGAGCAGCCGCGGGCCGGTGCCTTCGACGCCCCACAGGTTGAGCTCGGTGGCGGTGCGGCCGATTACCTGGCCCGGGGTGAGGCCGATCTGCTCTTCGAAGGCTTCGTTCACCTCCAGCAGGCAGCCGTCGCTGTGGCGGGCGATCAGCAGGATGTCGGGGCACTGCTGGAACACCGAGGCGAACTTCTGCTCGGACAGGCGCAGGGCGTCCTCGGTGCGCTTGGTCTCGCTGATGTCGATCATCAGGCCACGCATCACCGGCTGGTGGCCATGCTCGATCATGCTGACGATGTTGCGTACCCACAATGGCTGGCCATCGGCCCGGATTACCCGGTAGTCGAGGCTGTGGTCGCGCCCGGCGGCAGTTTCGCTGTCGCAGTAGGCCTGGGCCCAGAGGGCATCCTCCGGGTGCAGGATGCTGCGCCAGAAGCCGGGTTTGAGCCAGTCGGTCAATGGGTAGCCGAGCAGGCCTTCGGCGTGGGGTGAGACGTAGCTGTAGGTGAAGTCGTTGGCGTCGGCTTCCCAGGCGATGGCGGACAGGCTCTCGACCAGGCTGCGGTAGTGGTACTCGCTGCTGCGCAGTTCCTGTTCCAGGGCGATGCGCCGGGAAATTTCCGAACTGAGCCGGCGGTTGATGCGGATGACCACTGCCAGCACGGCCATCAATACCAGCACCGCCGGCAGGCCGTATACCAGCAGGTCCGACCAGAACATCCGTTGGTCGACCACATTGCCCACCCAGCGTTGCTGGATCTGGCTGACTTCGCCGCTGCTCATGTCGGCCATCACTTTGTCGAGAATGCCGACCAGCACCTTCTTGTCGCGCGGGGCGGCCATGGCCAGCTGGTAGCGGTAGGGCGTTTCGCCACTGACGTAGAGGCCGTCGAGCTTGAGCTGGCGCAGGCTCCAGATGCTTGAGGCGAGGTCGCCGACCACCGCGTCCACTTCGTCGGTGGCCAGGGCCTGCAGGGTGGAACTGACGTTGGGCAGGGCCACCAGGTTGAGGTCCGGGTGGTGGGTGCGCAGCAGTTCGTGCGGGGCGTAGTTTTCGACCACGGCAATCTTCAGACCGTACAGGTCGTCCAGGTTGCGCGGCTGTGCGCCGCCTTTGTGGGCGAGGATGACGATCGGGAAGTCGAGGTACGGCCGGGTGAAGGCCAGGTAGCCTTGGCGTTCGGGGGTGGACATGATGCCGGGCAGCAGGTCGATGCGACTTTCGCGTGCTTGCGCCAGTACCTCGGTCCAGCTGCTGGGTTCGACCGGTTTGAGCGTCACACCCAGGCGTTGCTGGATCGTGGCGATGTAATCGGCGGCCAATCCCTGGTATCGGCCCTCCTGGTCGCGAAACTCGAACGGTGGCCAAGAGGCGTCTACACCCAGGCTCAGCTGCGGGTGGGCAGCCAACCAGGCTTTCTCCTCGTCTGTCAGGGTCAGGGCGCCGGCCGCTGTGTTCCACAAAATCAGGAGCAGCAACAGGATGGCCGGCATCAGCGGCATAGCGGCCTCACATTCAAGTGGTATGAAGTCGAGTGTAGACGGGCATTGCTGCAGGTGTGCGGTGGAAGGGCGGGCTTTGTGTTCTGGCTGTCGGAAGGGGGGTAATGAGGAAATGGGGCTGCTGCGCAGCCCATCGCCGGCAAGCCGGCTCCCACAGGGATCGCGCAGGGCCGGAAAAGAAAAACCCCGGCCTGGGCCGGGGTTTTGTCATCACTCGTCGAGGAAGGAGCGCAGATGCTCGCTGCGAGTCGGGTGGCGCAGTTTGCGCAACGCCTTCGCTTCGATCTGACGGATCCGCTCGCGGGTCACGTCGAACTGCTTGCCGACCTCTTCGAGGGTGTGGTCGGTGTTCATGTCGATACCGAAACGCATGCGCAGCACCTTGGCTTCGCGTGCGGTCAGGCCCGAGAGCACGTCACGGGTGGCTTCCTTGAGGCTTTCGACCGTGGCCACGTCGATCGGGGACTGCATGGTCGAGTCCTCGATGAAGTCGCCCAGGTGCGAATCTTCGTCGTCACCGATCGGGGTTTCCATGGAGATCGGCTCTTTGGCGATCTTCAGTACCTTGCGGATCTTGTCCTCAGGCATTTCCATGCGCTCGCCCAGCTCTTCCGGGGTCGGTTCGCGACCCATTTCCTGCAGCATCTGGCGGGAAATACGGTTGAGCTTGTTGATCGTCTCGATCATGTGCACCGGAATACGGATGGTGCGCGCCTGGTCGGCGATCGAACGGGTGATCGCCTGGCGGATCCACCAGGTGGCGTAGGTCGAGAACTTGTAGCCGCGACGGTATTCGAACTTGTCCACCGCTTTCATCAAGCCGATGTTGCCTTCCTGGATCAGGTCGAGGAACTGCAGGCCACGGTTGGTGTACTTCTTGGCGATGGAGATCACCAGACGCAGGTTCGCCTCGACCATTTCTTTCTTGGCGCGGCGGGCCTTGGCTTCACCGATCGACATGCGACGGTTGATTTCCTTGATCTCGGCAACGGTCAGGCCGGTTTCGGTCTCAAGGTCGATCAGCTTCTGCTGGCAAGCGACGATGGCAGCGTCCTTTTCACCCAGGGCGGCCGCCCACTTGGTGTTGCGCTTGGCCAGGTCACCGCTCCAGGTCTGGTCGGTTTCGTTGCTCGGGAACATGCGCAGGAAGTCGGCACGCGGCATGCGGGCATCACGCACGCACAGCTGCATGATGGCGCGTTCCTGCTGGCGCAGGCGGTTCAGGGCGTCACGAACACGCTCTACCAGTACCTCGAACTGCTTCGGTACCAGCTTGATCGGCATGAACAGGTCGGCCAGGGCCTGCAGGGCGTCGATGCTTTCCTTGTGGGCGCGACCGTTCTTCTTCAGGACCTTGTTGGTGGCCTGAAGCTGATCGTTGACCGCACCGAAACGCTGGCGAGCGACTTCCGGGTCCGGGCCGCTCTCGGCCTCTTCCTCGTCGTCACCGCTTTCGGATTCTTCCTCGTCGTCGTCGGACTCTTCCTTCGCGGCGGCGGCCTTGGTGCCCGGGATCGGCACTTCTTCGGTCGGCGCGGCGATATTGTCATCAGGGTCGATGTAACCGCTGAGAACGTCGGACAGACGGCCACCTTCGGTGGTGACACGGTCATATTCGCCGAGAATGTAGTCGACAGTGCCCGGGAAGTGGGCGATGGCGCCCATGACTTCACGGATGCCTTCCTCGATACGCTTGGCGATTTCGATCTCGCCTTCGCGGGTCAGCAGCTCGACGGTACCCATTTCGCGCATGTACATGCGCACCGGGTCGGTCGTGCGGCCGATATCGGTTTCAACTGCCGCCAACGCAGCAGCGGCTTCTTCGGCCGCGGCTTCGTCGGTGTCGGCTTCCGCCAACAGAAGGGCATCCGCATCCGGAGCACTCTCGAATACGTTGATCCCCATGTCGTTGATCATGCGGATGATGTCTTCCACCTGTTCCGGATCTGAAATATCCTCAGGCAGGTGGTCGTTGACCTCCGCGTAAGTCAGGTAGCCCTGCTCACGACCGCGGGTGATCAACTCTTTGATACGAGACTGCTGTTGCGCTTTTCCGGACATAACACCCTATCCACTGAAGGTCTTGGCGGGCAAAAAACAAGCCGAGGATTATACCCGAGCATGGGCCTCACGCGCCAGATGAGGTCGGCGTTTGTGCGGGAACATTCCGGCTCAGCAGGGCGAGGAGCTGGGTTTTTTCCTCGCTGGTCAATTCGCTTTGACGTGATTTCCTGAGCAGTTGTTCCAGGCTGCGCTCGCGTTGGCGGGCGGACAAGCTAGTTATAGTGTCGAAAAACTGTTGTTCAAGGTTGTCGGCCACGATCAGCCATTCCTTTTCCGCCAGAGCCCGCAGCAGGCGCCCCTGTTCGGTGCCGTGCCAACGTGCGATCAACTGCATTGAGCTTAGCCCAGGATTTTTCTGCGCGGCTTCGATCAGTGCCACCAGAAGCTGGCTGTACAGGTGTTCTTCGTCGGCGAAGTGGCTGGCATCCTCCACCTTGCCGGCCAGCAGCGGGTGGTGCAGCAGGGTGCGCAGGGCGGCCAGGGTGGGCGGCTCGACCGGGGCCGGTACGCGTGGTGGCGCTTCGTCACGTTGCTGCCATGGCTTGCCACCCTTGCGGTTCTTGTCCCAGGGTTTGTCGCTCCACTGCTTCTTGCCCGCGCCCTTGTTCGGCTTCCACTCCTGTTCCTGATGAACGGGGGCGAAGTCGTGCTGCGGCATGTCGCCGTAGTCGGGGGTGTAGCTGGCCATGGCGTCGTAGTCGTAGCCAGGGTCGTAGTCCGGCACGCTGCTGGCGGCCGGGGCGTGTTGCGCCAGTTGCTCGACCTGCTGCGGGTCGAGGCCGGTGATTTCCTTCAGGCGGTTGCGCATCAGCTGGCGCAGGTTGGCGCCGGGGATCTTTTCGATCAGCGGTGCGGCCAGGGTCGCCATATGCGCCTTGCCTTCCAGCGAGCGCGGGTCGGCTTCGACGCCTAGTTGCTCGAAGAAGTAATCGGCCAGCGGCTGGGCGTGCTGGTTGATGCGGGCCATGAAGGCATCGGTGCCTTCGGCGCGCACCAGGCTGTCCGGGTCTTCGCCTTCGGGCAGGAACAGGAAGCGCGCGCGGCGGCCGTCCTGCAGGTTCGACAGGGTCGACTCCAGGGCGCGCCAGGCGGCCTTGCGCCCGGCCTGGTCACCGTCGAAGCAGAACAGCACGCTGGGTACCACGCGGAACAGGCGCTTGAGGTGCTCTTCGCTGGTGGCGGTGCCGAGGGTGGCCACGGCGTTGCGCAGGCCCTGCTGGGCCAGGGCAATGACGTCCATGTAACCCTCGACGACGATGATTTCGTCGAGGTTGCGGTTGTGCTTGCGTGCCTCGTACAGGCCGTAGAGTTCCTGGCCCTTGTGGAACACCGGGGTTTCCGGGGAGTTCAGGTACTTGGGTTTGTCGTCGCCGAGCACCCGGCCACCGAAGGCGATGATGCGCCCGCGGCTGTCGCGGATCGGGAACATCACCCGGTCGCGGAAGCGGTCATAGCGCTTGCCGCTTTCGGCGTTCTCGATCAGCAGGCCGGCATCGATCATCACCTTCTGCTGCAGAGTGTCGGCACCCAGGTGCTTGAGCAGGTTGTCCCAGCCTGGTGGGGCGAAGCCCAGGCCGAAGTCGCGGGCGATTTCCCCGGACAGGCCACGGCCCTTGAGGTAATCCACAGCCGCCTTGCGGGTCGGGTGGCTGCGCAGGGCCTGGCGGTAGAACTCGGAGGCGGCGTCCAGCAGCGGGTACAGTGGCGAGTCGGTTGGCTGGCGCGGCTTGTGGTCGCGGCGGCCTTGCTCGCGGGGCACTTCCATGCCGGCGGCGCGGGCCAGCTCCTCGACGGCCTGGGGGAAGTCCAGGTTGTCGTGGTCCATGACGAAGCCCAGGGCGTTGCCGCCGGCACCGCAGCCGAAGCAGTAGTAGAACTGCTTGTCGGGGCTGACCGTGAAGGAAGGGGTCTTTTCCTTGTGGAACGGGCAGCAGGCGGAGTAGTTCTTGCCGGTTTTTTTCAGCTGGACGCGCGAACTCACCACGTCGACGATGTCGAGGCGGTTGATAAGGTCGTCGATGAAACTCTGGGGAATCAGCCCGGCCATGGCAGTCTCGTCATCTGGCAGCTGGCAAGTCTAATCGCTCACGCGCCGAATGGGGCGAGTGCCGCTTGGGAAAGTGCGAGGGAATGTGTGCTCGTCGCCGGCCCCTGAGGGCCCGTCAGTCGGACGTGCACGTCTGGTCATACAACAAGGAGGACCAGCTCTGACGTTTCAGGCAGGTTGCCCATGTGCAGTTCGCATGAAGCTTGTGCAGGGCCTTGAGCTAGCTGCTCAAGTTTGAAGCGACCACTGCCATCGCCCGGCGGTTAGCCGGGCAGGGCAGAAGCTTTGCGTAGAACGTCTGTATTAGTACAGACGAACGGCGCGGCGCTGTTCGCGCTGAACTTTCTTGGCGTGACGCTTAACAGCAGCAGCTGCTTTGCGCTTACGCTCGGCGGTCGGCTTCTCGTAAAACTCGCGGCTACGAACTTCAGCCAGTACACCGGCTTTTTCGCAGGAGCGCTTGAAACGACGCAGAGCTACGTCGAAGGGTTCGTTCTCTTTAACTTTGACGGCTGGCATCCAGGGCTACCTTAATTCATTACCGGGGTAGACGTGCTCCTGGCAAAACAAAGGTGTGCTGGAGAACGTCGGTTTTCAAGGGTTGCGGATGTTAACCCTTAGCAAGCCGGAATGCAAAGCCTCTGATCGAAAACCGCTGGTCGGCATCCGACACGGGGACTATCATGCGCGGCTTCGAATTCAGCCCCCACAAGGGACGAACCCATGCTAGTACTGGGATTGGAAACATCCTGCGACGAAACTGGCGTCGCATTATACGACAGCGAACGCGGTTTGTTGGCCGACGCGCTGTTCAGCCAGATCGACCTGCACCGCGTGTTCGGCGGTGTGGTGCCAGAGCTTGCCTCGCGTGACCACGTCAAGCGCATGCTGCCACTCATCCGCCAGGTGCTGGATGAGGCCGGCTGCGTCGCCACCGAGATCGACGCCATCGCCTACACCGCGGGCCCTGGCCTGGTCGGTGCCCTGCTGGTGGGGGCCTCCTGCGCCCAGGCGCTGGCCTTTGCCTGGGACATCCCGGCGATTGGCGTACACCACATGGAAGGCCACTTGCTGGCACCCATGCTGGAAGAAAACCCGCCGGAGTTTCCGTTCGTCGCTTTGTTGGTTTCCGGTGGCCACACGCAGTTGGTGCGGGTCGATGGCATCGGCCAGTACGAGCTGCTGGGCGAGAGCCTGGATGACGCCGCCGGCGAAGCGTTCGACAAGACCGCCAAGCTGATCGGCCTGAACTACCCCGGTGGCCCGGAAATCGCCCGCCTGGCCGAGCGCGGCGTGCCTGGCCGCTTCGTGTTCCCGCGGCCGATGACCGACCGCCCGGGCCTGGAGTTCAGCTTCAGCGGCCTGAAAACCTTTGCCCTGAACACCTGGCAGCAGTGCCGCGATGCCGGCGACGACAGTGAGCAAACCCGTTGCGACCTGTCCCTGGCATTCCAGCAGGCGGTGGTGGAGACTTTGACCATCAAGTGCAAGCGGGCGTTGAAGCAGACTGGCCTCAAGCGCCTGGTCATTGCTGGTGGCGTCAGCGCCAACAAGGCCCTGCGTGCATCCCTCGAGGACATGCTCGGCAGCATCAAGGGCAACGTGTACTACGCGCGCCCGCAGTTCTGCACCGACAACGGCGCGATGATCGCCTATGCCGGCTGCCAGCGGTTGTTGGCCGGGCAAAAGCAGGACCTGGCAATCAGCGTGCAGGCACGT
This sequence comes from Pseudomonas sp. FGI182, assembly GCF_000511325.1. Lineage (NCBI taxonomy): Bacteria > Pseudomonadati > Pseudomonadota > Gammaproteobacteria > Pseudomonadales > Pseudomonadaceae > Pseudomonas > Pseudomonas sp. FGI182. The sequence continues at coordinate 456,521 of NZ_CP007012.1, forward strand.
TGGCCGATGGAGCAGTTGCCGCCGGTTTAAGCGTTAGAAGTGCCGTTCGCGGCCTGCGAACAGGTCGCGCAGGTTGCTGCGGTGGCGCCATACGATCATCGCTGTCAGCACGGTGATCGGCAGCAGGGCCTCTGGCTCGCGCCAGGCCAGCAATGGCAAGGTCAGCGGTGTGGCGATCAGCGCCGCCAGCGAGCTGGTGCGGGTGAGGTAGAAGGTCAGCAGCCAGGCACCGATGGCCAGCAGCGCGGCCGGGAAGTACAGGGCCATGAGCATGCCGGCGGCGGTTGCCACGCCCTTGCCGCCCTGGAAGCGGAAGTACAGCGGGAACAGGTGGCCCAGCACTGCGCACACGCCAACCCAGGCCTGCGCGTGCAGGTCCAGCCCGGCACCGCGGGCGAGCAATACCGGCAACAGGCCCTTGCACAGGTCGCCAAGCAGGGTCAGGATCGCCAGTTTGCGGCCTGCCAGGCGTAGCATGTTGGTGGCGCCGGCATTGCCTGAACCGCTGGAACGCGGGTCCGGGCTGCCCGTAAGGCGGCTGAGGACGATGGCGAAGGACAGCGAGCCGAGCAGGTAGGCGAGCAACGCCAGTAACCAAAACATGCTAACTATTCCGGGCGAGGACGCCCTGATTCTAACGGCGCCAGTCGCCCTTGTCGTGCTGTGGAGAGAAGTGCTTGGACAGAGTGTTCATCGAAGGCCTGGAAGTCGATACCGTCATCGGTGCCTATGACTGGGAGCGGGATATTCGCCAGTGCTTGCGCCTGGACCTGAGCTTTGCCTGGGACAACCGCCCGGCTGCGGCCGGTGACGACCTGAACCTGGCACTGGACTATGCCAGTGTGTCGGCGCGCATCCAGGCGTTTGCCGAACAGGCCCGTTTCGAGTTGGTGGAAACCTTCGCCGAGCGCCTGGTGGCGACGTTGATGGAAGAGTTCCACATCCCGTGGGTGCGGTTGAAACTGACCAAGCCGGGTGCGGTGCCGGCGGCCCGTGGTGGTGTTGGCGTGGAGATCGAGCGCGGATGTCTCTGAGCACGGTTTACCTGGGCCTTGGCAGCAACATCGACCGCGAGGTGCACTTGTGCGCCGGGCTCGATGCGTTGGCGGGCATCCTGACCGACATGCGCTGTTCGCCGGCGTTCGAAAGCCAGGCGGTGGGGATCAAGAGCGGGCCATTCATCAACTTCGTGGTGACCGGGCAGACTGCATTGCCGTTGATCGAACTGGACCGCCGGTTGAAGTTCATCGAGGCCGACAATGGTCGCTATGCGCCGGACCGCAAGGGCCTGCCGCTGGATATCGACGTGCTGATGTATGACGGCCTGCACGGCACGTTCGATGGGCTGGTGTTGCCTCGAGCCGAGATCCTGAAGAACGCCTTTGTGTTGTGGCCGCTGTCGCTGCTGGCGCCGGAGCTGGTACATCCGGGGGTAGGCAAGACAATGGCGCAGTTGTGGCAGGAGGCGCGGATTGATCAGGTGTTGGCCCCGGTTGCCTTTGAGTGGCGTGGGTTGCAGCTGACTCCCGCGTAAGCCTGTACCGGCCCTTTCGCGGCTAAAGCCGCTCCCACAGGTACAGCGACAACCTCGAGAGCAACGCCGTACCTGTGGGAGCGGCTTTAGCCGCGAAAGGGCCGGTATGTTCAGCCGAGCTTGTAAGCCTCGAGCGCTCTCAGCCGTTCACCTTTGAGCGCTTCCCCCAAGGCCTGGCCAGTAAGCCCTGCCTGCACCAACGGCTTGACATCCACTGCCCGCGCCGCCGCCGCTGCCCTTCGCAGGTAGTCGGCCTGTGGATAACCCGCTTTGCCCTCGCCCAGCGCTGTCATCTCGCAAGCGATCAGGAAGTCTTCGAACCGCTGTGGCCGCCGGTACACATCGAACTTCTGCAACAGCTCCAGCAGTGCCGTGGCAGGCAGCTCCTGCGCCTGGTTGCCCAGCTTCAGGCACTCACCCGTCAGCAGCGCCAGCTCCTGGCACTCCCGCGGCGCCTTCAGGCGCTGGTTGATGGCTTTGATCGCGGCCGGTGTCAGCGACTGCAGCAGGCAGGCCCAGCGTACATGCAGGGGCCGTTCATGCATTGCCGCCTGTTCCAGCGCCGCCAGGGCCTGGGGAGCGTCATCAAGCTCTGGCAGCAGCTCCTGCAGGGCCCCACAAGCATGCAGCACCTGGAAGAACACCTGCGGCTGCGCCTCCATCAGCGCCCGCTCGATTTCCTTCCAACTGCGCTCGGCGGTCAGCGCCTGCAGTTCGCCCGAGGCGCTGATCTGGCGCATCAGCTCAAGCGTCTCATCGGCAACCCGGAAACCCAGCGGCGCATAACGGGCAGCAAAGCGCGCAACACGCAGCACACGCAATGGATCTTCGGCGAATGCCGGGGAAACATGGCGCAAAAGGCGCTGATCGAGATCGCTCTGGCCGTGATAGGGGTCGTACACCGTACCCGTCTCGTCCTCGGCCATTGCATTGATGGTCAGGTCACGGCGGATCAGGTCTTCTTCCAGGGTCACATCGGGGCTGGCGTGGAAGGTGAAGCCGCCGTAGCCGCGCCCGCTCTTGCGCTCGGTGCGCGCCAGGGCATATTCCTCGCCGGTTTTCGGGTGCAGGAACACCGGGAAATCAGCGCCAACGGGGCGAAAGCCCTTGGCGTGCATTTCCTCGACCGTGGCGCCGACCACCAGCCAGTCGATATCGCTGACAGGGCGGCCGAGCAGGCGGTCGCGCACGGCGCCGCCGACTTTGTAGATGTGCATGTGCAGCTCTCCATAACTGCCGACAGGATACCCTGTCGGCACTCATGGCGTGGCACTAGAGGTGGTGGATGACAGCCAGGTCCATGCGGCCGTAGTCGGCACTTTCGCCGTGCTCGCCGCGTGGTGGCATGTGGTGGGTCTTCATCACCTGCTCGCCCTGGACGGTCTCCAGGTGGATGTCGAAGCCCCACAGGCGGTGCAGGTGCTTGAGCACTTCATCGGTAGAGTCGCCCAGCGGTTTGCGGTTGTGTTGCTGGTGACGCAAGGTCAGCGAGCGGTCGCCGCGGCGGTCGACGCTCCAGATCTGCACGTTCGGTTCGCGGTTGCCCAGGTTGTACTGCGCCGCCAGCAGTTCGCGAATAGTCCGGTAGCCGGCCTCGTCGTGGATGGCAGGTACATACAGGTCGTCGCGCTGGTCGTCATCGAGGATGCTGAACAGCTTCAGATCGCGCATGACCTTCGGCGACAGGTACTGCAGGATGAAGCTCTCGTCCTTGAAGCTGCTCATGGCGAACTTGATGGTAGAAAGCCAGTCACTGCCGGCAATGTCGGGGAACCAGCGGCGATCTTCTTCAGTCGGGTTCTCGCACATGCGGCGTATGTCGGTGTACATCGCAAAGCCCAGTGCGTAGGGGTTGATGCCGTTGTAGTAGGGGCTGTCGAAGCCGGGCTGGAACACCACGCTGGTGTGCGACTGCAGGAACTCCATCATGAAGCCTTCGGTGATCAGCCCCTCGTCGTACAGGTCGTTCATCAGCGTGTAGTGCCAGAACGTCGCCCAGCCTTCGTTCATCACCTGGGTCTGGCGCTGCGGGTAGAAATACTGGGCGATCTTGCGCACGATGCGCACCACTTCACGTTGCCAGGGCTCCAGCAGCGGGGCGTTCTTCTCGATGAAATACAGGATGTTTTCCTGCGGTTCGGCGGGGAAGCGTGCATCATCGCGCTCGTTACCCTTGTCGGCACTCTTCGGAATGGTCCGCCACAGGTCATTGATCTGCCGCTGCAGGTGCTCCTCGCGCTCCTTCTGCCGCCGCCGCTCCTCTTCGGCGGAAATCGGATAAGGCCGCTTGTAACGGTCGACGCCGTAGTTCATCAGGGCATGGCAGGAGTCGATCAGGTCTTCCACGGCATCGATGCCATGGCGCTCTTCGCACTGGGCGATGTACTGCTTGGCGAACACCAGGTAGTCGATGATCGAGCTGGCGTCGGTCCAGGTGCGGAACAGGTAGTTGCCCTTGAAGAAACTGTTATGGCCGTAGCAGGCATGGGCGATTACCAGTGCCTGCATGCACATGGTGTTTTCTTCCATCAGATAGGCGATGCACGGGTCGGAGTTGATCACGATCTCGTAGGCCAGGCCCATCTGGCCACGGCTGTAGGACTTCTCCGTGCTGAGGAACTGCTTGCCGTAGGACCAGTGGTGATAACCCAGCGGCATGCCGACCGAGGCGTAGGCGTCCATCATCTGCTCGGCGGTAATCACCTCGATCTGGTTGGGGTAGGTGTCCAGGGCGTAACGCTCGGCCAGGCGGCTGATTTCCCGGTCGTAGGTCTGGATCAGTTCGAACGTCCACTCGGACCCGGTGGAAATAGGTTGGCGTCTCTGTGCTCTGGCGGTCATGTGGCTAACCTGCGCTGGAAGAGTTCACGGAAGACCGGGTAGATATCGCCGGCCGATACCAACTGCTGCTGGGCGAACGTGTCGGGGAAGGCTTCGCCGATGCGCTCGTATTCGTACCACAGCGCCTGGTGTTCACGCGGGGTGATTTCAACGTAAGTGTAGTACTGCACATGCGGCATGATCTGCTTGGCCAGGATGTCGCGGCAGATCGGCGAGTCGTCGTTCCAGTTGTCGCCGTCGGAAGCCTGGGCGGCGTAGATGTTCCAGTCGCTGGCCGGGTAGCGTTCGGCCATGACCTCCTGCATCAGCTTCAGCGCGCTGGAAACGATGGTGCCGCCGGTTTCCCGCGAATAGAAGAATTCTTCCTCGTCGACTTCACGGGCGCTGGTGTGGTGGCGGATGAACACCACTTCGATGCGGTCGTAGTTACGCTTGAGGAACAGGTACAGCAGGATGAAGAAGCGCTTGGCGATGTCCTTGGTGGCCTGCGTCATCGAGCCGGACACGTCCATCAGGCAGAACATCACTGCCTTGGAGCTGGGGTTGGGCTGCTTGACCAGCAGGTTGTACTTGAGGTCGAAGGTGTCGAGGAAGGGCAGGCGGTTGATGCGTGCCTTCAGGCGTTCGATCTCGTGTTCGACTTCCTGGATATCGGTGAAGTTGTCGGGTTCCTCGACCTTCAGGCGGGCGAGTTCCTTCTGCGCTTCGCGCAGCAGTGCGCGGCTGCTGCCGGTCAGGGCGATACGCCGGGCATGGGCCGAACGCAGGGTGCGCACGATGTTGATGCGTGACGGGTTGCCTTCGTTGGCGATACCGGCGCGCACGGTCTTGAAGGTGTCTGCCCCGGTCAGGTGACGTTTGACCAGGTTGGGCAGTTCGAGGTCCTCGAACATGAACTCGAGGAATTCTTCCTGGGTGATCTGGAAGACGAAGTCGTCCATGCCTTCGCCGGAGTTGCCGGCCTTGCCTCGGCCGCTGCCACCGCCACCGCCTTGTGGCCTGGGGATGTGTTCACCGGCGGTGAATTCCTTGTTGCCTGGGTGCACGATGGTCTGCTTGCCCCCGCGACCATGGTGCAGCACCGGTTCGTCGATGTCGCGCCCCGGGATGCTGATCTGCTCGCCATGTTCCATGTCCATGATGGAACGGCGGCTTACCGCCTCTTCGACGGCTTTCTTGATGTGTTCGCGGTACCGCCGCAGGAAGCGCTGGCGGTTCACCGTGCTCTTGTTCTTGCCGTTCAGGCGTCGATCTATAACGTAGCTCATGGTCCCTCCGGTAGCTGGGAACAGCTGCACGCTTCAAGCTACGAGCTGCTGCACGTAAAGGCAGCAAAGCAGCTGCCGCCGCCCAGGGCTGGCATAGCAGCCCTGGGCGCGCGGTGGGTAGCTTGTCGCTTTATTGCGATTTCCTGACCCGCAGGTACCATTCCGACAGCAGACGAACCTGTTTGTCGGTGTAGCCACGCTCCACCATGCGCGTGACGAAGTCGTTGTGTTTCTGTTGGTCCTCCTTGCTTGCCTTGGCGTTGAAGCTGATGACCGGCAGCAGGTCCTCGGTGTTGGAGAACATTTTCTTCTCGATCACCACCCGCAGCTTTTCGTAGCTCAGCCAGCTTGGGTTCTTGCCGTTGTTGTTGGCCCGGGCACGCAGCACGAAGTTGACGATTTCGTTGCGGAAATCTTTCGGGTTGCTGATGCCGGCCGGCTTCTCGATCTTCTCCAGTTCTTCGTTGAGGGCGATACGGTTGAGGATTTCGCCGGTTTCCGGGTCGCGGTATTCCTGGTCCTGGATCCAGAAGTCTGCGTACAGCACGTAGCGGTCGAAGATGTTCTGGCCGTATTCGCTGTAGGATTCCAGGTAGGCGGTCTGGATTTCCTTGCCGATGAACTCGATGTAGCGCGGGGCCAGGTACTCTTTCAGGTAGCGCAGGTAGCGTTCGCGCACCTCGGCCGGGAACTGTTCCTGCTCGATCTGCTGCTCCAGCACATACAGCAGGTGCACCGGGTTGGCGGCCACTTCATGCGGGTCGAAGTTGAATACCTTGGACAGGATCTTGAAGGCGAAGCGGGTCGACAGGCCGTTCATGCCTTCGTCGACGCCGGCGGCATCGCGGTACTCCTGGATCGACTTGGCCTTCGGATCGGTGTCCTTGAGGTTTTCCCCATCGTACACCCGCATCTTCGAATAGATGTTGGAGTTTTCCGGCTCTTTCAGGCGCGATAGTACGGTGAACTGGGCGAGCATCTTCAGCGTGTCTGGCGCGCAGTGGGCCTTGGCCAGCGAACTGTTGATCAGCAGCTTGTCGTAGATCTTGATTTCGTCGCTGACGCGCAGGCAGTACGGCACCTTGACGATGTAGATCCGGTCGATGAACGCCTCGTTGTTCTTGTTGTTACGGAAGGTGTGCCATTCCGATTCGTTGGAGTGGGCCAGCAGAATCCCGGAGTAGGGGATGGCGCCGAGGCCTTCGGTACTGTTGTAGTTGCCTTCCTGGGTGGCGGTGAGCAACGGGTGCAGGACCTTGATCGGTGCCTTGAACATCTCGACGAATTCCATCAGGCCCTGGTTGGCCCGGCACAGCGCGCCCGAATAGGCATAGGCGTCGGCGTCGTTCTGCGGGAATTCCTCGAGCTTGCGGATATCCACCTTGCCGACCAGCGCCGAAATGTCCTGGTTGTTTTCGTCACCGGGTTCGGTCTTGGCGATGGCGATCTGGTTGAGGATCGACGGGTACAGCTTCACCACCTTGAACTTGCTGATGTCGCCGCCGAACTCCTGCAGGCGCTTGGTGGCCCAGGGCGACATGATGGTGTTCAGGTAGCGCCGCGGGATGCCGAACTCTTCCTCGAGGATGGCCCCGTCTTCGGTGGCGTTGAACAGGCCCAGGGGCGACTCGAATACCGGCGAGCCCTTGATGGCATAGAACGGTACCTTTTCCATCAGCTGCTTGAGTTTTTCGGCCAGCGACGACTTACCGCCGCCCACCGGGCCCAGCAGATAGAGGATCTGTTTCTTTTCCTCCAGGCCTTGGGCGGCGTGGCGGAAGTAGGACACGATCTGGTCGATGCACTCTTCCATGCCATGGAAGTCGGCAAAGGCCGGATAGCGGCGGATAACCTTGTTGGAGAAGATTCGCGACAGTCTGGAGTTGGTTGAGGTGTCGATCAGCTCCGGCTCACCGATGGCCAGCAACAGCCGTTCGGCCGCCGATGCGTAGGCACTGCGATCCTCTTTGCACAGCTCGAGGTACTCCTGCAGCGAGAGTTCTTCCTGGCGCGTAGACTCGAAACGTTGTTGGAAGTGGCTAAAAATACTCATGACGTCACCTCGCTCGATACGTGGAGACGACGCCGGATCAGTCAGCTGATGCTGGCATGCAACCGGGGTTGCCGATTGCTGTATACCCCCCAGAACACCCTGTAACGCTACCGATGACCCGCACGCCGGTGTACCGGCTCTCCCCTTTTTCTGGATGGCCTGCGCTTAAGAATAGTTGGTTATCCGCAAGGTCAAGGGCGAGGGGCGGAGAAGTTGCGAACGACCGTTCGTCAGATAAGCCGCAAGCCCGCATGGGGCGCGGGCTGCAGTAAAAATGAAAAAATTATTCGGCAGTGCCCTGGGCGGTTTCGGCCGGGTAGGTGGCGCGCCACAGCTCAAAGCCGCCGTCCACGCTGTATACGTCCGAGAAGCCTTGGCCCACCAGATAGGCCGCAGCGCTCTGGCTGGAATTGCCGTGGTAGCACACCACCAGGGTTGGGGCATCGAGGTCGGCATTGCGGATGAACTCGGCGACCGAATGGTTATCCAGATGCTTGGCACCGGTGATGTGGCCGGCGGCAAAGGCCTGCGGGTCGCGAATGTCGACGACTACCGCACCTTGCGCGCGCAGGGCCAAGGCCTGTTCGGGAGGGATGCGCTTGAATTCGCTCATGGGTACGGCTTCCTTCAGGATTGATCGTTCAGTGTAGGCGTTTGGGTGGGGAGGCGTAAGTTGCCGTCGTCGCTGCAGTCACAGCGGTGGTATTCGCCGCTGTCGACGTTGTACAGGGTCATGGCACCGCCCCACACGCAACCGGTGTCCAGGGCGATGATGCCGGGCTCGTCGACCTGCCCCTGCAGGGCGGCCCAGTGGCCGAAGATGATCTTCACGTGGCGTGAGCGTCGGCCTTTGTGTGCGTACCAGGGCTTGTAGCCCTTGGGGGCGGTATTCAGGCCTTCCTTGCTCTTGAGGTCGAGCTTGCCCTCGGCGGTGCAGAAGCGCATGCGCGTGAGGCAGTTGGTGATGACCCGCAGGCGTTCGATGCCGCTGAGGTTCTTGCTCCACTTGTTCGGCTCGTTGCCGTACATGCCGTCCAGGTACAGCTTCAGGCGCTCGTCGTCGCGCAGCACTTCCTCGACCTCGGCGGCCAGCTCCAGGGCTTTGCCCAAGGTCCATTGCGGTGGAATGCCGGCGTGAACCAGGGCAATGCCACGGGGTTCGTCGTAATGCAGCAGCTTTTGCTGGCGCAGCCAGTCGAACAGCTGGTCGGCGTCCGGCGCTTCGATGATCTCGCGCAGGGTGTCGCTTTTCTTCAGGCGTTCGACGTTGTGCCAGGCGGCCAGCAGGTGCAGGTCATGGTTGCCCAGCACGCACACCAGCGACTGGCGGATCGAATAAAGGAAGCGCAGGGTTTCCAGTGACTCGGGGCCGCGGTTGACCAGGTCGCCGACCAGCCACAGGCGGTCGACGGCGGGGTTGAAGTTGACCCGTTCGAGCAGGCACTTGAGTGGCTGCAGGCAGCCCTGCAGGTCACCGACGGCGTAGGTAGCCATCAGTGCAGCGCCCCGGGCACCGCCAGGCGGAAGGGCGCGATCTCGGCATCGAAGCGTTTGCCGTCTTCGGCGAACATCTGGTAGCTGCCCTGCATGGTGCCCACGCGGGTGCTGATGACCGCTCCGCTGCTGTAGGTATGGCTCTGGCCCGGGTCGATATTGGGCTGCTGGCCGACCACACCGGCGCCACGCACCTCCTCGACCTCGCCGTCACCGTTGGTGATCAGCCAGTGGCGCGACAGCAGCTTGGCCTTGAGCGAGCCATTGTTCTGCACGGTGATGGTGTAGGCGAAAGCGAAACGACTGTTTTCGGGGTCGGATTGTTCTTTGAGGTAGCGGGTCACGACGCTGACGTCGATCTGATAGCGGGGGTCGGACATGCAAGGGCCTTGGGCGAACTGACGCAATAATGCAGTCTAGGCCATTGAGAGGGGGAAGGGCCAGCGGTGAGGGGCTTGGGGATTTGTGTTGTCTGTCCCGGCCCTTTCGCGGGTAAACCCGCTCCCACCTGGCCGGCATGGGTTTCAAGGCATGCACAGCACCTGTAGGAGCAGCCTTGTGCTGCGAAGAGGCCATTACTGTCGAAGAAAATCTTTCGCCCTACTGGCTTCTTCGCAGCACAAGGCTGCTCCTACAAGGTACTGCGCAGATTTTGAGGGCTGTGGAGTACCTGTGGGAGCCGGCTTGCCGGCGATAGGGCCGGTACAGGAGATATCAGGCTTGTTGGTCAGCCAACTGGTCAGCCAGGCGCACGAAGGCGGCCAGGTCCAGCTGTTCAGGGCGCAGGCTGCCGTCCACGCCGGCAGCTTCGATGGCCGCGCTGTCGAGCAGGCCTTTCATGGTGTTGCGCAGTGTCTTGCGGCGCTGGTTGAAGGCTTCGCGTACCACCTGCTCCAGCAGCTTTGCGTCCTTGGCCGGGTACGGCAGCACTTCGTGCGGCACCAGGCGGACGATGGCCGAGTCCACTTTCGGCGGCGGGTTGAAGGCGCCAGGGCCAACGTTGAACAGGTGCTCGACCCGGCAGTGGTACTGCACCATGATCGACAGACGCCCCCAGTCACCACCGCCAGGGCCGGCGGCCATGCGCTCGACCACTTCCTTCTGCAACATGAAGTGCATGTCGCGGATCAGCCCGGCATGGCTGAGCAGGTGGAAGATCAGTGGAGTGGAGATGTTGTAGGGCAGGTTGCCCACCACCTTGAGGCTGCGCGGTGGCACGCCCAGCTGGTTGAAGTCGAACTTCAGGGCGTCGCCCTGGTGCAGGCGGAAATTGCTGCGACCGGCAAACTTGTGCTGCAGGATCGGCACCAGGTCCTTGTCCAGTTCCACCACGTCCAGCTGTGCCCCGCTGCCCAGCAGGCCTTCGGTCAGGGCGCCCTGGCCGGGGCCGATTTCCAGCAGATGTTCGCCGGCCTTGGCGTTGATGGCACGCAGGATGCGGTCGATGATGCCGGCATCGTGCAGGAAGTTCTGGCCGAAGCGCTTGCGCGCCCGGTGTTGGTATTGCTCGTTCATGGTCGGTTCTCGGCCATCTGGTAGGCGGTTTCCAGCGCGACGCGCAGGCTGCCGGTGTCGACCTTGCCAGTGCCGGCCAGGTCCAGGGCGGTGCCGTGGTCGACCGACGTGCGGATGATCGGCAGGCCCAGGGTCACGTTGACTGCAGCGCCGAAGCCTTTGTACTTGAGTACAGGCAAGCCCTGGTCGTGGTACATCGCCAGCACCGCATCGCAGTGCTCCAGATATTTGGGGGTAAACAGGGTATCGGCCGGCAGCGGCCCGCGCAGGTCCATGCCTTCGGTGCGCAGGCGGGCCAGGGTCGGCTCGATGATGTCGATTTCCTCGCGGCCCAGGTGGCCGCCCTCGCCCGCGTGCGGGTTGAGGCCGCACACCAGGATGCGCGGGTTGGCAATGCCGAACTTGTCGCGCATGTCGGCATGCAGGATACGGGTTACACGCTCGACGCGCTCGGCAGTGATGGCGTCGGCAATGTCGCGCAGCGGCAGGTGTGTGGTCACCAGGGCCACACGCAGGCCACGGGTGGCCAGCATCATCACCACTTGCGCGGTGTGGGTCAGCTCGGCAAGGAATTCGGTATGCCCGGAGAAGGCGATACCGCTTTCGTTGATCACGCCCTTGTGTACAGGGGCGGTGATCATCCCGGCGAAGTGCCCGTCCAGGCAGCCTTGCCCGGCACGGGTCAGGGTTTCCAGCACGAACGCGGCATTCGCCTTGTCGAGCTGGCCCGGCACTACCGGGGCCGCCAGGGGGGTATCCCAGACGTACAGGCTACCCGCTGGCGCCGGCTGCTCGGGCCATAGGTCCGGCGCTACCGGCAGCAGGTTGACGGCCAGCCCCAGCTGCGTGGCCCGCTCGGCGAGCAGGTCACGGCTGGTGATGGCGATCAGGGGGTGGGGCTGGGCGTCTGCGGCGAGCAGCAGGCACAGGTCGGGGCCTATGCCGGCCGGCTCGCCGGGGGTGACGGCGAAGCGCAGGGGCTTCACTGGGCGGCCTGGTCAGCGCCAGGCAGCTTGATTTCAACGTAGGCCTCGTCGCGGATCTGGCGCAGCCAGGTCTGCAGCTCTTCGTCGTACTTGCGGTTGCGCAGTACGTTCATGGCCTGTTGCTCACGAGCCTGCTCGGTGCTGTCGGTGGCGCGACGGCCCAGCACTTCCAGGACATGCCAGCCGTACTGGGTCTTGAACGGACGGGTGACTTCGCCTTGGGCGGCGTTGGCCATCTGCTCGCGGAACTCCGGTACCAGGCTGTTCGGGTCAACCCAGTTGAGGTCGCCGCCGTTGAGCGCCGAACCCGGGTCTTCCGAGAAGCTCTTGGCCAGCTCGCCGAAGTCTTCGCCGTTCTTGATGCGCTCGTACAGGCGTTCGGCCAGTTGCTCGGTGGCCGCCTCGCTGCGGATTTCGCTCGGCTTGATCAGGATGTGGCGAACGTGCACTTCGTCACGCAGCACGTTCTCGCTGCCACCACGCTTCTCCTCGAGCTTGAGGATGATGAAGCCGTTGGGAATGCGGATAGGCTGGGTAATTTCGCCAACCGGCATGCTGCTGAGCATCTTGGCGAAGTCTGGCGGCAGCTGGCCGGCTTTACGCCAGCCCATCTCGCCGCCTTCCAGGGCGTTTTCGCTGGCGGAGCGGGCAATGGCCATCTGGCCGAAGTCCGCGCCCTGCTTGAGCTGCTGGTACACATCGCCAACCTGGCGCGCGGCGGCCTGGATGGCTTCCGAGTTGGCCGCTTCCGGGGTCGGGATCAGGATGTTGGCCAGGCGGTACTCTTCCGACATCTGCATCTTGCCAAGGTCGGAGTTGAGGAAGTTCTTCACTTCCTGCTCGGACACCTGGATACGCTCGGCCACGCGGCGCTGGCGCACGCGGCTGATGATCATCTCGCGCTTGACCTGCTCGCGGGCGTCGTCGAACGACATGCCGTCACGGGCCAGGGCGGCGCGGAACTGGTCCAGCGACATGCCGTTGCGCTGGGCAATGGTGCCCATGGCCTGGTTCAGTTCTTCGTCGGTGATGCGGATGCCGGAGCGCTCGCCGATCTGCAGTTGCAGGTTCTCGACGATCAGACGTTCCAGTACCTGCTGGTCCAGCGCACCGGCAGGCGGCATGCCGCCGCCACGCTTGGCGATGGTTTGCTGGACCTCGCGGACACGCTGGTCCAGCTGGCTTTGCATGACCACGTCGTTGTCGACGATGGCCACCACGCGATCAAGAGGTTGCACCGCGGCATGCACCGCGCCACTCAGCAATGCAACGCCCAGCAACGCCGGGCGCAGTCGATCAATAAGCTTGGTCTTCACGTTCACGATAACCTTGAATGCCTTGGTCGAGGAAAGATTCGACCTTGTTGCCGACTACACCACCGAGGCCTTTCAGGACGATCTGAAGGAAGATGCCGTGGTCGCCTTTTTCGTTCTGAGGCAGGGCTTGGCTGAAGTCGTCGTAGTCGATCCAGTAACGGTTGATCAGGCGCAGCTTCCAGCAGCAGTTGTCGTACTCGAAACCGCCCATGGCTTCCAGGGTGCGGTTGCGGTTGTAGTCATGCTGCCAGCGAGCGATGACGCTCCACTGCGGAACGATCGGCCAGATGACGGAGAAGTCATGCTGCTGGATCTTGTAGTAGTCCTTCACGTAGTTAGGACTGCCCGGGGTGCCATAGTCGCCGCCGCCCACTTTCCAGGTACCGGTCGTGGAGTCGTAGGCGATGGTGTCGTTACGGTAGCGATAACCGAGGTTGACCACCTTGTTCGGGTTGTCTTCAGGCTGGTAGTGGAACATCGCGCTGCCCGAGCGGGTGCTGCGGCTGTCCGGGTCCCAGTTGAAGTCCGAATTGAAGCGCCAGTCGCGGTTGAAATAGTAGTTGTACAGCAGAGCGTACGGCGACACATCGGACTGCGCATCCTTGCGGTCGCGGTAGTCGATGCCCGGCAACTGGACCTTGCGGTCCTTGAAGTAGTACGCCTGACCGATGCTGAAGTTTTGGCGCTCGAAACCGTTGTCTTCGATCCAGCGGGTGGTCACACCCAGCGACAGCTTGTTCTCGTCACCGATACGGTCGACACCGCTGAAACGGTTGTCACGGAACAGGGAATCGTAGCTGAAGAGCGTCTCGCCGGAGTCAAACAGCGGGATGTCCACCTGGTCCTTGTACGGAACGTAGAGATAGAACAGGCGCGGTTCGAGGGTCTGCTTGTAGTTCGTGCCGAACAGCGATGTGTTGCGGTCGAAGTACAAACCACTGTCGACGCTGAAGATCGGAACGTCGCGGTTCTGATTGCTCTTGAAGTCACCGTAAAGATCGATCCGCCCTGGGTTATCGATCAGGTCTTGCTTGCCCTTGCTGTCCAGATCAAGGTCATAGTGCGTGTACATGTACTTCAATTTCGGCGTGATGTAGCCATAGCTGGCTTCCATCGGCAGGCTGATCGACGGGGCGACATTGAAGCGGTTGCCCGTGGAACGGGCTACGCCGAAGATATTTTCGTCGAGTCGTTTACCCGCCACGCCGCCAACGCTGGTATCTGGGTTGCCATCCTCGTTGAATACGAAGTCGTCTTTCAGATCACGATCGAAACGGACTGCCTCGGTTTCGTAGGCAATATTGAGCCCACCTGGCTCGTACGGCAGCTTGCCATTGAAGGTAATCTGCGGCAGGCGGTCATACGGCGTGATCTGGGAGATGGTCGCCATTTCATGGGCATGCACGTTCAGTCGCGCGGTGTAGCTGTCGCCGCGCCATGTCAGTGCGCCCTGTTGATCCAGGATGTCCTTGCTTTCAACACCAATCTGATCAGATTCCAGGTCCTGGAAGTAGAACGGGTCGCTGATGTCGGTGTAGTCCACCTCGGTCATCAGGCGCTCGTCCAGCCCGCCCTTGTGCTGCCAGTTGACCATCCAGCGCTGTTCTTTGTAGTCAGTCTGGTCTTTGCGGTCGTCGTTCTTGTCGTTGAGGTACGCACCACCGAACTGGCCTTCGCTGGAAGGCGTCAGGTAGCGGAACTCGCCTTCCATCAGCAGGCCGCGCTTGGTCATGTAGCGCGGGTACAACGTGGCGTCGTAGTTAGGCGCCAGGTTGAAGTAGTACGGCGTGACCAGCATGAAGCCGGTGTCGCTGCTGCTGCTGAACGATGGCGGCAGGAAGCCGGACTGGCGACGGTCGTCGATCGGGAAGTAGATGTACGGTGTGTAGAACACCGGGAAATCCTTGACCCGCAGCGTAACGTTGGTCGCGGTACCGAAACCGGTGGCCGGGTTCAGGGTGATGTTGTTGCCCTTCAGCTGCCAGGCGTTGCTGCCCGGTTCGCAGGTGGTGTACGTACCGTCCTTGAGGCGGATGATGGCGTTCTCGCCACGCTTGGCGTACAGGGCACTGCCGCGGATGTGCGACTTGTGCATCACGTATTCGGCGTTGTCGACCTGGGCTTCGCCCGTGTCGAGCTGGATCTGTGCCTCGTCACCGACCACCAGCGAACCGTTGTCACGGATCTTGACGTTGCCCTTGAGCTCGCCACGGTTTTCGGTCTGGTAGAGGTTGGCCTCGTCGGCCTCGGCCTGCATGCTGCCCTGGCGCATCACCACGTCACCGGCGAGGGTAGCGATCTGCTGCTCCTGCTGGTACTTGGATACCTTGGCGTTGATGTAGGTCGGCGACTCGTCCTTCGGCGTGGTGTCGGCCATGCCCGGGCGGGTTGGCTCGATGTAGGCGCCACCGCAGTACGGGCCGGTTTCGGCCAGCTGTGCGGCAGTGAGCTTTTCACGCGGAACCCAGTCCAGGTGGCTGTAGTCTTCGCTACGCGACTTCAGGCCACGGCCTTTGGCCTCGGTGACCAGCATCGGCCTGTCCGCGGTTTCGCCTTCGCTCGCGGCTTCGGTGCCGGTGCTGACGGCAGCACCCTCGTGCACCGGGCGCGGCGGCAGGTTGTTGGCTGGGGTCTTGGGCTTGCAGTCCCAACCACCGGAGGCGGACACTTGGCAGTCGAACTGTTCGGCTGCCACCACGTAAGACGTGGCCAGAGGTTGCAGGGCCAGCAAACCGCCGGTTACCAGCAACGGAAACTTTCTACGAAACGCGGGGGATTTCAATGCCATCTTATTAGTCCGGGCTTCCTGCGTGCCATCTGCCCGCGTGTGGGGCCGCACGCCTCTCGATGGTCTGAAAAAGATGCTGGATAATAAAGCATGACCCGCTTGACGGCTAGGGCCGTCGGAGACCCTTGTAATGCCTGAACACGATGTACGCCTGCAACAACTGACGGTCTGGCTCGATGAGCAGCTCAATGATCTTTTCCGAACAAACGCCTGGGGCGAAGTGCCCGCAGGCAGCCTGACCGCGGCCAGCAGCGATGCCAGCTTCCGTCGTTATTTCCGCTGGCAGGGCGCCGGCCACAGCTTCGTGATCATGGATGCACCACCTCCGCAGGAAAACTGCCGACCGTTCGTCGCCATCGACCACTTGCTGGCCAGCGCCGACGTGCACGTGCCGCTGATCCATGCCCAGGACCTGGAGCGTGGCTTCCTGCTACTGGGTGACCTGGGCCACCAGACATACCTTGATATCATTGATGCCGACAACGCCGATGGCCTGTTCGCCGATGCCATCGACGCGCTGCTGGCGTTCCAGCGCCTGCCGATGGACGCGCCGTTGCCCAGCTACGACGATGCGCTGCTGCGCCGTGAAGTCGAGTTGTTCCCGGAGTGGTACGTGGGCCGTGAGCTTGGCCTGGCCTTCAGCGATGCCCAGAAAGCCACCTGGCAACGAATCAGCCAGCTGCTGATCGAAAGCGCACTGGCCCAGCCCAAGGTACTGGTGCACCGCGACTACATGCCGCGCAACCTGATGCAGAGTACGCCCAACCCCGGCGTGCTGGACTTCCAGGATGCCGTGTACGGCCCGGTCACCTACGACATCACCTGCCTGTTCAAGGACGCCTTCCTCAGTTGGCCGCAGGCGCGGGTCGAAGGCTGGCTGCGCGACTACTGGCAGAAGGCGCAGGCTGCCGGCATCCCGGTGCAGGCCGACTTCGAGGCGTTCCAGCGTGCCAGCGACCTGATGGGTGTGCAGCGCCACCTGAAGGTGATCGGCATCTTCGCCCGTATCTGCCACCGCGACGGCAAACCCCGTTACCTGGGCGACGTGCCGCGCTTCTTCGCCTATATAGAAGAAGTGATCAGCCGCCGGCCCGAATTGGCGGAGCTGGGTGAGCTGATTGCCGAGCTGCAGGCCGGAGCGCGTGCATGAAGGCAATGATTTTGGCAGCGGGCAAAGGCGAGCGCATGCGCCCGCTGACCCTGCACACCCCCAAGCCGCTGGTCCCGGTCGCCGGCCAGCCACTGATCGAATATCACCTGCGGGCCCTGGCTGCGGCGGGCGTCACCGAGGTGGTGATCAACCATGCCTGGCTCGGCCAGCAGATCGAGGACCACCTGGGTGACGGCAGCCGTTTCGGCCTGAGCATCCGCTATTCGCCCGAAGGCGAGCCGCTGGAAACCGGCGGTGGCATCTTCAAGGCCCTGCCATTGCTGGGTGACGCGCCGTTCCTGTTGGTGAACGGCGATGTCTGGACCGACTACGACTTCGCGCGCCTGCAGGCTCCCCTGCAAGGCCTGGCTCACCTGGTGCTGGTCGACAACCCAGGCCATCACGGCCGCGGCGACTTCCGCCTGGTGGGCGAGCGGGTGGTCGATGGTGATGATGCCCCTGGCACGCTGACCTTCAGCGGCCTTTCGGTGCTGCACCCGGCGCTGTTCGAAGGCTGCCAGCCTGGCGCCTTCAAGCTGGCACCGTTGCTGCGCAAGGCCATGGCTGCGGGCCAGGTCAGTGGGGAGCACTACCGTGGGCTCTGGGTTGATGTCGGTACGCTCGAGCGTCTGGCCGAGGCCGAGCGCCTGATCGGCGAGCGCGCCTGACATGTGGTGGCCAAGCACGGTGATTGGTGCCGGTGCCGGCTTTGCCGTTGCCAGCATCCCCGGGGCCTTGCTCGGCGCGTTGCTCGGCCAGGCCATGGACCGCCGCCTGCGTTTGCAGGGCTGGGAGGACATGCGTGAGCGCCTGGGCGGGCGTCCGGCCTTGCAGGACGATGAGTTGCTGTTCGTGATGCTCGGGCGCCTGGCCAAGTGCGATGGCCGGGTGGGCGAGCAGCATATCCAGCAGGCGCGCCAGGAGATGGTGCGCCTGGATCTGGCCGAAGCGGCCCGGCTGCGTGCGATTGCCGCGTTCAACCGTGGCAAGGCGGGCAAGGACCGGCTGAGTGGGCACCTGCGGCGCATTCGCCAGCAGCCGCATGCGGCCGAGGGCACCCTGCGTGCCTGTTGGCGCATGGTCTGGGCCGACGGCAAGATGGGCAACAAGGAGCGTGAACTGCTGCTGGATTGGGGGCAGAAACTGGGCCTGAGCCGGCGGCAGGTGCAAGCCATGTCGCTGGAGTACGAACCACGCAAGGCGGCGGGTCCGGAAGGGGTCGCCATGACCTATGCGGCGGCGTTGCGCTTGCTGGCGGTCGAGGCGGATACCGATGCCGACAAGGTCAAGCAGGCGTATCGTCGGCTGGTCAGCCGGCACCACCCGGACAAGCTGGCGGGCACTGGTGCCAGTGAGGCGCAGGTGCGTGAAGCGACCGAGCGGACCCGGGAGCTGCATCAGGCTTATGCCATGATCCGCAAACGGCGCGGCCTGTAGGAGCGGCCTTGTGTCGCGATGGGGCGCGCAGCGGCCCCAAGTAGTCAGCTTCGCAACAGATATCGCTGGGGCCGCTTTGCGGCCCTTTCGCGACACAAGGCCGCTCCTACAGGCTCATCCACCCCCGCACCCGGCGGAACAGTTGCTCCTGCTCGGCCGCCTTGTTCCCCGGCATGGCAATCAGCGACAACTGCCGGTACTGGCTGTCCTTCTGCCGCTTGCTGGCCTGCAGGCGCTGCGCGGCAGCATTGCGGTCAGCGCTGCGGGTGGCGTAGTAGATGTCGGCAGTCGGCACTTTCAAGGTTGGCGCCAGGCTTTCCAGGTCATGCTCCACCCGCGCCGGTGTCTGCGCGGCAACCATCACCAGTTTCTGCACCTGCGGTGGCTGTTTCTCGCTCAGGTAGCGGGCCGCCCAATACGCGCCGCTGCCATGGCCGATCAGCACGATGCTGCGGGCGTTGTGCTGCTGGGCAAAGGCCACCGCAGCATCCAGGCGGGCAAAAATGCGCTCGGCATCGGCCGGGTCGGTTTGCTCGCTGGCCTGTTTGGCGTCAGTGCTTTCCGCGGTGTCGGCATCGGCTGCGGTGGCCTGGGCGACGTTGGCATTGGCATCGGCCGGCATGTCCTTGGCCGGGGCGCTTTCGCCCTTGTCTGGCTGCGGCTCGGCAGCCGGCTTGGCTTCGACCCGCGCCTGCGGGCTGTCGGCGAGCAGGTCGGGTAGGCTGATGCTCAGGCTGTGCCAGCCGATATCGGGGAACTTCTGCCGCAGCGGGCCGACCGCATTTGGCCAGTCAGCCGTTTCGCCAGCCCCCGGGACGATGATGACCGCCCCCTGCGGGTCGCTGTCGTTGGCCGGTTTCCACAGGGCCAGGAAGCTGTCGGCACCGGCCTGCAGGGTCTGCTGTTCGGCCTTGGGCACCAGCCGCTCCAGCGCCTGGGCGTCCTCCTGGCTGCGCTCCAGCAGCGGCGGGCGAGGGGCTTGGGCAGCGGGTGCCTCGGTGGTGGTGGATGGTTTTTCGGCATCGGCGGCCAGGGCGCCGAGTGGAAGGATCGAGGCCAGGCAGCACATTGCCAGCGTCGTGCGATAAAGTGTGGACATGAGTCAACCCAGGGCCAGAATGATACCGGCAGCCTAATAGTATTTGCCCGTGACGGCCATGCTGCATGGCCGCCTTGCCAAGACGAGCGTGTAGATGAAGCGAGTGCGTCGCCTGTTGGTTATCGGCTGCTTTTGGTTGCCCTTGATTGCATTGGCCAGGCCCGAAGCGGTGCCCACGGTTGCCCTGGAACCGGCCCAGCAGCAATGGCTGGATACGCACCGCAGCCTGCGTGTCGGCCTGGTGTTGCAGGCGCCCTACGCTCAGTTCGACCGGCGCCTGCAGCAGCTGTACGGGGCCAACGTGGAACTGGTGAGCAGCCTGGCGCAGGCGCTGCGGCTGGACCTTACCTGGCGCAACTTCGCCGACCAGGCCAGCCTCGAGCATGCCCTGCAGGCCGGCGAAATCGACTTCGCCCCGGGGCTTACCCAGACCCCTGCCAGCTTGCGTCTGTGGCTGTTCAGCGACCCTTACATGCGCGTGCCGCAACTGGTGGTTGGGCCGCGCACCGGGACCATGGCCGTGGAACTGGAAACGCTCGAGGCCGAGCAGCGGGTGGCGGTGCGCATGCCCAGCCAGCTGGCGGACTACCTGCGTGGCAACTACAGCAACCTCAACCTGCAAGGGGTGCCCAACGAGCGCGAGGCCCTGCAACTGGTGGTGGGCGGCCAGGCCAGTTTCGCAGTGCTGGACGAAGCCCAGCTCAGCCGCCTGTCGCGCGAAAGCGAGTTCGGCGAGCTGGCGGTGGTCGGCGATATCGGCCTGCCGCAACTGTTGCGCATCGGTTCGCGCCGCGACTGGCCGCTGCTGGCCGATGTGCTCGAGCGTGGCCTGCAGGCGCTGCCGGCCAAGGAACTGGAGCAACTGCACCAGCGTTGGCTGCAGCCAAAGTACCCACGCCTGAGCGAGTCGACGGGGTTCTGGCAGAACCTGGCCCTGCTGTTCGGCATGCTGCTGTTGTGCGCGCTGGCCACCCTGGTGTGGCTGCGCCGGCAGCAGCGCCAGCTGGAGCGCAGCCTGCTGGCCACGCGCGAAAGCCTGGTGGAGCGGCAGGTGCGCGAAGAAGCGTTGCGCCTGAGCCAGTTCGCCATCGACCAGAGCACGGTGGGCATCCTCTGGGTCAACTGGGACAGCCACGTACGCTACGCCAACCATGCCGCCGAGCGCATGCTGGGCTACGGCGAAGGCGCGCTGCTGGAGCGGCCGCTGAGCGACTTTGAACCCAGCCTGACCATGGACCGCTGGCTGGAGCTGTGGAAGGGCGCGCGCACCGGGGCGGGTGGTATCGGCCAGTTCGAGACGCAGTGCCGCCGGGCTGACCACAGCCTGCTGCCGGTCGAGCTGTCGCTGAGTTTTCTGCGCTTTCGTGATTCCGAGTACCTGGTGGTTTACCTCGCCGATGTCACCGAGCGCCACCGCGCCCTGGCGGCCCTGCGCGAAAGCGAGGCGCGGCTCAAGGGCATTGCCGGCAACGTGCCGGGGTTGGTGTTCCGCCTGGAGCGCGACCCGGCCGAGGGCGACCTGGAATTCCCCTACATCAGCGAGGGCAGCGAGGCCTTGGTGGGCTA
This sequence comes from Pseudomonas sp. FGI182, assembly GCF_000511325.1. Taxonomy (NCBI): domain Bacteria; kingdom Pseudomonadati; phylum Pseudomonadota; class Gammaproteobacteria; order Pseudomonadales; family Pseudomonadaceae; genus Pseudomonas; species Pseudomonas sp. FGI182. Next base: position 477,568 of record NZ_CP007012.1, read on the forward strand.
TTCGCCCAGCGAGATACAGCACCCGCAGATGGGCCTGCGCAACCTGGTACATCCCGAGGACCGCGCCGATTACCACCGAGTGCAGGACCTGGCCCTGGCCAGCGACCAGGACTGGTCCTGGCAGGGGCGCATCCTCACCCGCCAGGGTGAACAGCGCTGGGCCGACATCAAGGCCAGCACCCGGCGCCTGGGCAACGGCCAGGTGGTGTGGGACGGCGTGGTGTGGGACATCACCCAGGGCAAGCGGGCCGAGCTTGCCCTGGCGAAATCCCAGGAGCAGCTGCGCGAACTGTCGGCCCACCTGGAAAGCGTGCGTGAGGAAGAAAAGGCCCGCATTGCCCGGGAAGTGCACGATGAACTGGGGCAGATGCTGACCGTGCTCAAGCTGGAGGTGTCGATGTGCGAGCTGGCCTTCGCCGAGCTGGACCCGGGCCTGAACGAGCGCCTGACCAGCATGAAGCGCCTGATCGCCCAACTGTTCCAGCTGGTGCGCGACGTGGCCACCGCCTTGCGCCCGCCGATTCTCGATGCCGGCATCGCCTCGGCCATCGAATGGCAGGCGCGGCGCTTTGAAGCACGCACGCAAATCCCCTGCCTGGTGCAAGTACCGGATAATCTGCCAGCATTGAGCGATGCCAAGGCCACCGGGCTGTTCCGTATCCTCCAGGAAGCGCTGACCAACGTGATGCGCCATGCCCAGGCGCACAGCGTGGAGATCGAACTGGTGCGTGAGCACGGGCAATTGCGCATGACTGTCAGCGATGATGGCCAGGGCTTTTGCCGCGACCAGCCACGGCCCACCTCGTTCGGCCTGGTAGGGGTGCGTGAGCGGGTGCTGATGCTGGGCGGCAGCATGGCGCTGGACAGTGAACCGGGCGAAGGCACCAGCCTGAGCGTGGCCATACCGTTGGAGTAGGAGAGCGATCGTGATTCGAGTGCTGGTGGCTGAAGACCACACCATTGTCCGTGAGGGCATCAAGCAGTTGATTGGCCTGGCCAAGGACATGCAGGTGGCGGGGGAGGCCGGTAACGGCGAGCAGTTGCTGGAAACCCTGCGCCACACGCCGTGCGAGGTGGTACTGCTGGATATCTCGATGCCGGGTGTGAATGGCCTGGAGGCGATCCCGCGGATCCGCGCGTTGCACGACGCCCCGGCGATCCTGATGCTGTCGATGCACGATGAAGCGCAGATGGCGGCGCGGGCGCTGAAGGCCGGGGCGGCGGGCTATGCCACCAAGGACAGCGACCCGGCGCTGTTGCTGACCGCAATTCGCCGGGTTGCCGCTGGCGGGCGTTACATCGACCCGGCGCTGGCCGACCGCATGGTCTTCGAAGTGGGCCTGACGGAGTCGCGGCCGTTGCACACGCTGCTGTCCGAGCGGGAGTTTTCGGTGTTCGAACGCCTGGCCCAGGGCGCCAACGTCAACGACATCGCCCAGCAGCTGGCGCTGTCGAGCAAGACCATCAGCACCCACAAGGCGCGCCTGATGCAGAAGCTGAAAGTGAACTCGCTGGCTGAGCTGGTGAAGTACGCGATGGAGCACAAGCTGGTCTGAATGCGACATGCCTGTTCTCGGAACTTGCCGAGGTCCCTGTGGGAGCGGGCGTGCCCGCGAAAGGGCCTGACCTGCCGATCTCTATGGCTGAACCGGCCCCTTCGCGGGCATGCCCGCTCCCACAGGTTTGGCGGGTGGCTCGGATGAGCATTCCAAACCCGCCATCTTTGTAGGGGAATCCCTACAGCAAATCTTCCATCCGGATGATGGCATTCTCTCAGCACCCCCGATTTTCCGGCGCTTGCCGCTTGTCTAGTCTTTGCCTACGCAGTCATCCAACAAGAAGGTGCAGGCATGAGCGAGGCGAAGTCGAACGCTGCAACCAGCGAAACGCTGGTCAGCTTCCGTGGTGTGCAGAAGAGCTACGACGGCGAGTCGCTGATCGTCAAAGACCTCAACCTGGATATCCGCAAGGGCGAGTTCCTCACCCTGCTTGGCCCGTCCGGCTCGGGCAAGACCACCAGCCTGATGATGCTGGCCGGCTTCGAAACCCCCACCGCCGGTGAAATCCAGCTGGCCGGGCGCTCGATCAACAACGTGCCCCCGCACAAGCGCGACATCGGCATGGTGTTCCAGAACTACGCGCTGTTCCCGCACATGACCGTGGCCGAGAACCTGGCCTTCCCGCTGACCGTGCGCAACCTGAGCAAGACCGACATCAGCGAGCGGGTCAAGCGGGTGCTGAACATGGTCCAGCTCGATGCCTTCGCCAAGCGTTACCCCGGCCAGCTGTCCGGCGGCCAGCAGCAGCGTGTGGCCCTGGCCCGCGCACTGGTGTTCGAGCCGCAGCTGGTGCTGATGGACGAACCGCTGGGCGCGCTGGACAAGCAGCTGCGCGAGCACATGCAGATGGAGATCAAGCACATCCACCAGCGCTTGGGCGTGACCGTGGTGTACGTGACCCACGACCAGGGCGAAGCGCTGACCATGTCCGACCGGGTGGCCGTGTTCCACCAGGGTGAAATCCAGCAGATCGCCGACCCGCGCACGCTGTACGAAGAACCCTGCAACACCTTCGTCGCCAACTTCATCGGCGAGAACAACCGCATCAACGGCACCTTGCTGGCCAGTGATGGCAAGCGCTGCCAGGTGCAGTTGCCGCGCGGCGAGCGGGTCGAGGCGCTGGCGGTGAATGTCGGCCAGGCCGGCGAGCCGGTGACCCTGTCGATCCGCCCGGAGCGCGTGCGCCTGAACGGCCACAGCGAAAGCTGCGTGAACCGCTTCTCGGGCCGGGTGGCCGAATTCATTTACCTGGGCGACCACGTGCGGGTGCGCCTGGAAGTTTGCGGCAAGGGCGACTTCTTCGTGAAACAGCCGATTGCCGAGCTCGACCCGGCCCTGGCCGTGGGCGATGTGGTACCGCTGGGCTGGGAGGTGGAGCACGCCCGCGCGCTCGATCCTATTGCCGAAGCCCATTGATGGATTGCTTCACCAACCCTGTACTGTGGAGAGAATAATAATGCGCAAGCAGTTGAAACTGACCGCCCTGGCCCTGGGGTTGTTCGCCGCTGGCCAGGCCATGGCCACAGACCTCACCGTGGTCTCGTTCGGCGGTGCCAACAAGGCGGCCCAGGTCAAGGCGTTCTACGAACCGTGGGAGAAGGCCGGCAAGGGCAAGATCGTTGCAGGCGAGTACAACGGCGAGATGGCCAAGGTCAAAGCCATGGTCGACACCAAGAGCGTGTCCTGGAACCTGGTGGAAGTTGAGTCGCCAGAATTGGCCCGCGGCTGTGACGAGGGCATGTTCGAAGAACTCGACCCGGCCCTGTTCGGTAATGAGGCCGACTATGTGCCGGGTGCCATCCAGCCATGCGGCGTGGGCTTCTTCGTATGGTCCACGGTGCTGGCCTACAACGCCGACAAGCTGAAGACCGCACCGACCAGCTGGGCCGATTTCTGGGATACCAAGAAATTCCCGGGCAAGCGCGGCCTGCGCAAGGGCGCCAAGTACACCCTGGAATTCGCCCTGATGGCCGACGGCGTGGCGCCGAAGGACGTGTACCAGGTGCTGGGCACCAAAGAGGGCGTGGACCGCGCCTTCAAGAAACTCGACGAACTCAAGCCAAGCATCCAGTGGTGGGAAGCTGGCGCCCAGCCGCCGCAGTACCTGGCCTCGGGTGACGTGGTCATGAGCTCTGCCTACAACGGCCGCATCGCTGCGGTGCAGAAAGAGAGCAACCTGAAGGTGGTGTGGAACGGCGGCATCTACGACTTCGACGCCTGGGCCATCCCGAAAGGCGCCAAGGATGCCGAGGAGGCGAAGAAATTCATCGCCTTCAGCGTGCAGCCCGAGCAGCAGAAGACCTACTCCGAGAACATCGCCTACGGCCCGGCCAATTCCAAGGCCGTGAGCCTGCTGTCGGACGCGGTGAAGAAGGACATGCCGACCACGCCTGAAAACATCGCCAACCAGGTGCAGATCGACGTGGCCTTCTGGGCTGACAACAGCGAGCAGCTGGAGCAACGCTTCAACGCCTGGGCGGCGAAGAAGTAAACGACCAGTGTGTGGGGCTGCATTGCAGCCCCCATTTCAGCCTGTATCGCGGAGTTCGCCATGGCCATTGCAGTGCCCCTCAAAGAAGGCGCAGGTCCAAGTCTCAAGCAGCGCCTCAAGCACGCCGAGCGGGTCAACCGCTGGAAGGCGCAGGCGTTGATCGCGCCGCTGGCGCTGTTTCTCCTGCTGGTGTTCCTGGTGCCGATCGCGGCGCTGCTGTACAAGAGCGTCGGCAACCCGGAAGTGGTTGGCGGCCTGCCGCGCACCGTGGGCGTCATCACCCAGTGGGATGGCAAGAGCCTGCCGGGCGAGGACGTGTACAAGGCGTTGAGCCAGGACCTGGCCGAGTCGCGCAAGAACCAGACCCTGGGCGACCTTTCCAAGCGCCTGAACATGGAGCTGGCCGGTTACCGCAGCCTGTTGGCCAAGACCGCGCGGGCGCTGCCGTTCAAGAGCGAACCCGCTTCCTATAAAGATGCCTTGCAGGCCCTCGACGAGCGTTGGGGCGACCCGGCCTACTGGCAGGCGATCCGCCGCAACACCAGTACGGTCACCTCGTTCTACCTGCTGGCTTCGCTCGACCACCGCATCGATGACCTTGGCGAACTGGCCAAGGCCACCCCGGACCAGGCCATCTACCTGGATATCTTCGCCCGCACCCTGTGGATGGGTGTGGTGATTACCGCCATCTGCCTGGTGCTGGCCTACCCGTTGGCCTACCTGCTGGCCAACCTGCCGACCCGGCAGAGCAACCTGCTGATGATCCTGGTGCTGCTGCCGTTCTGGACCTCGATCCTGGTGCGGGTGGCGGCGTGGATCGTGCTGCTGCAGTCGGGTGGCCTGATCAACAGCGCGCTGATGGCCATGGGCATCATCGACCAGCCGCTGGAACTGGTGTTCAACCGCACCGGCGTGTACATCTCGATGGTGCACATCCTGTTGCCGTTCATGATCCTGCCGCTGTACAGCGTGATGAAGGGCATTTCGCCAAGTTACATGCGTGCGGCGATCTCGCTGGGCTGCCATCCGTTCGCCAGTTTCTGGCGGGTCTACTTCCCGCAGACCTACGCCGGGGTTGGCGCTGGTTGCCTGCTGGTGTTCATCCTGGCCATCGGCTACTACATCACCCCGGCACTGCTGGGCAGCCCGAATGACCAGATGGTCAGCTACTTCGTGGCCTTCTACACCAACACCAGCATCAACTGGGGCATGGCCACCGCGCTGGGCGGGCTGTTGCTGCTGGCGACCGTGCTGTTGTACCTGATCTATAGCTGGCTGGTCGGCGCCAGCCGCCTGCGCCTGAGCTGAGGAGCCTTGTCATGCTGAGCCCTTACATGTCGCCCGTGGAGCGGGTGTGGTTCTACAGCCTGCGCATTCTTTGCGGCTTGATCCTGCTGTTCCTCATATTGCCGGTGCTGGTGATCGTGCCGCTGTCGTTCAACAGTGGCAGTTTCCTGGTGTACCCGCTGCAGGGCTTCTCGCTGCAGTGGTACCAAGACTTCTTCGGCTCGGCCGAGTGGATGCGGGCCTTGAAGAACAGCATCATCGTCGCCCCGGCAGCCACGGTGCTGGCCATGGTGTTCGGCACCCTGGCGGCCATCGGCCTGACCCGTGGGGACTTCCCGGGCAAGTCGCTGGTGATGGCGCTGGTGATTTCGCCGATGGTGGTGCCGGTGGTGATCATCGGTGTGGCCAGCTACCTGTTCTTTGCCCCGCTGGGCATGGGCAACAGCTTCACCTCGCTGATTCTGGTGCATGCGGTACTGGGCGTGCCGTTCGTCATCATTACCGTGTCGGCGACCTTGCAGGGCTTCAACTACAACCTGGTGCGCGCGGCAGCCAGCCTGGGCGCCTCGCCGCTGCTGACTTTCCGCCGGGTGACCCTGCCGCTGATCGCGCCCGGGGTGATTTCGGGGGCATTGTTCGCCTTTGCCACGTCGTTCGACGAAGTAGTGGTGACCCTGTTCCTGGCCGGGCCGGAGCAGGCGACCCTGCCGCGACAGATGTTCAGTGGTATTCGCGAGAACCTGAGCCCGACCATTGCCGCGGCGGCGACCTTGCTGATTGCCTTCTCGGTGGTATTGCTGCTGACCCTGGAGTGGTTGCGTGGGCGTAGCGAGAAGCTGAGGACCCAGCAGCCTGGTTGACCGGTGGGAGGGCTTTGCCCTCCTTTCGCGACACAAGGCCGCTCCTACAGGAGGCCGCGATCCCCTGTAGGAGCGGCCTTGTGTCGCGATCGGGGCGCAAAGCGCCCCCCCATGTGTCGGACACCAATTGATACCAATCAGCCTTCATCCGCTTCCCTGGGTTACAATGCGCGCCACCGTGATTCTGCCAACAGGTGCGCCATGCAGCCCTACGCTATTGCCCCCTCCATTCTCTCCGCCGATTTCGCCCGACTGGGCGAGGACGTCGACAAGGTATTGGCCGCGGGTGCCGACATCGTCCACTTCGATGTCATGGACAACCACTACGTCCCCAACCTGAGCATCGGCCCGATGGTCTGCACCGCCCTGCGCAAGTACGGCGTCACCGCCCCGATCGACGTGCACCTGATGGTCAGCCCGGTCGACCGCATCATCGGCGACTTCATCGAAGCTGGTGCCACCTACATCACCTTCCACCCGGAAGCCTCGCAGCACATCGACCGTTCGCTGCAGCTGATCAAGGACGGTGGCTGCAAGGCCGGCCTGGTATTCAACCCGGCCACCAGCCTGGACGCGCTGAAGTACGTGATGGACAAGGTCGACATGGTGCTGCTGATGAGCGTCAACCCGGGCTTCGGCGGGCAGAAGTTCATCCCTGGCACCCTCGACAAGCTGCGCGAGGCGCGTGCGCTGATCGACGCCAGCGGCCGTGATATCCGCCTGGAAATCGACGGTGGCGTCAACGTCAACAACATCCGCGAGATCGCTGCCGCTGGCGCCGACACCTTCGTGGCCGGCTCGGCAATCTTCAACGCCCCGGACTACCAGGAAGTCATCGCCAGGATGCGTGCCGAACTGGCTCAGGCCCGCCCATGAGCGGCTTCGAGCAGCTGTTCCCGGGGGCGCTGCCCAGGCTGGTGATGTTCGATCTGGACGGTACCCTGATCGATTCCGTGCCAGACCTGGCCGCCGCCGTGGACCGCATGCTGCTCGAACTGGGGCGTCCGCCTGCCGGCCTGGAGGCGGTGCGCCACTGGGTGGGCAACGGTGCCCAGGTGCTGGTGCGCCGGGCGCTGGCCGGTGGCATCGACCACGCTGCCGTGGACGATGCGCTGGCCGACCAGGCGTTGGCGCTATTCATGGACGCCTATGCCGAAAGCCACGAACTGACCGTGGTCTACCCCGGTGTGCAGGACACCCTGCGCTGGCTGCGCAAGCAGGGCGTGGAAATGGCGCTGATCACCAACAAGCCCGAGCGCTTCGTTGGCCCGCTGCTGGACCAGATGAAGATCGGCAACTACTTCCGCTGGATCATCGGCGGTGACACCTTGCCGCAGAAAAAGCCCGACCCTGCGGCGCTGCTGTTCGTCATGCAGATGGCCGGTGTCACCCCGCAGCAGTCGCTGTTTGTCGGCGATTCACGCAGTGACGTGCTGGCGGCCAAGGCGGCTGGTGTGCAGTGCGTGGGCCTGACCTACGGCTACAACCACGGCCGGCCGATCCACGACGAAGCCCCCAGCCTGGTGATCGACGACCTGCGCGCATTGCTGCCCGGTTGCGCAGACCCGGCCACTGGGATAACGTTGGCGGACCTTCAAGCCTCACAAGACAGAGAGTCCACCGTGGCGGTTACCGGCAAATTCTGGATGAAAGTCATCAAGGCCCTGGCCCGTTGGCGTTGGCGCGCCTGACTTCAGCCTGCCGGCGCGTGCCGGCCCGTCCGTTTGCCTGACCTATTGCTGCTTGCCACGAGGCTACCCATGACCCGCGAAGAATTCCTGCGCCTGGCCGCTGCCGGCTACAACCGCATTCCCCTGGCCTGCGAAACCCTGGCCGACTTCGACACGCCGCTGTCGATCTACCTGAAACTGGCCGACCAGCCCAACTCGTACCTGCTCGAATCGGTGCAGGGCGGCGAGAAATGGGGCCGTTACTCGATGATCGGCCTGCCATCGCGCACGGTGATGCGTGTGCACGGCTACCACGTCAGCATCCTGCAGGATGGCGTGGAGGTGGAAAGCCACGATGTCGAAGACCCGCTGGCCTTTGTCGAAACCTTCAAGGACCGTTACAAGGTCGCCGATATCCCTGGCCTGCCGCGCTTCAACGGCGGCCTGGTCGGCTACTTCGGCTACGACTGCGTGCGCTATGTGGAAAAGCGCCTGGGCGCCAGCCCCAACCCAGACCCGCTGGGTGTGCCGGATATCCTGCTGATGGTGTCCGATGCGGTGGTGGTGTTCGACAACCTGGCGGGCAAGATGCACGCGATCGTGCTGGTCGACCCGGCTGAAGAGCAGGCTTTCGAACAGGGCCAGGCACGCCTGCAAGGCCTGCTGGAAACCCTGCGTCAGCCGATCACCCCACGCCGTGGCCTGGACCTGAGTGGCCCGCAGGCTGCCGAGCCGGAATTCCGCTCCAGCTATACCCGCGAGGATTACGAGAACGCCGTCGGCCGCATCAAGGAATACATCCTGGCCGGTGACTGCATGCAGGTGGTGCCGTCGCAGCGCATGTCGATCGACTTCAAGGCTGCGCCAATCGACCTGTACCGCGCGCTGCGCTGCTTCAACCCGACGCCGTACATGTATTTCTTCAACTTTGGCGACTTCCATGTGGTCGGCAGCTCGCCCGAGGTGCTGGTACGCGTCGAGGACAACCTGGTCACCGTACGCCCGATTGCCGGCACCCGCCCGCGTGGCGCTACCGAAGAGGCCGACCGTGCGCTGGAAGACGACCTGCTGTCGGACGACAAGGAAATTGCCGAGCACCTGATGCTGATCGACCTGGGCCGTAACGACGTCGGTCGCGTGTCCTCGACCGGCAGCGTGCGCCTGACCGAGAAGATGGTGATCGAGCGTTACTCCAACGTGATGCACATTGTGTCCAACGTCACTGGCCAGCTGCGCGAAGGGCTGACGGCGATGGACGCACTGCGGGCGATCCTGCCGGCCGGTACGCTTTCGGGTGCGCCGAAGATTCGCGCGATGGAGATCATCGACGAGCTGGAGCCGGTCAAGCGTGGGGTTTACGGTGGTGCCGTCGGTTACTTCGCGTGGAACGGCAACATGGATACCGCCATTGCCATCCGTACCGCGGTAATCAAGGACGGTGAGCTGCATGTGCAGGCCGGGGGTGGCATCGTTGCCGACTCGGTGCCGGCGCTGGAGTGGGAAGAAACCATCAACAAGCGCCGGGCAATGTTCCGCGCGGTGGCGTTGGCTGAGCAGACTTCGGCCAAGTAATTCAGTGGGCATTGGGGCTGCTTTGCAGCCCATCGCGACACAAGGCCGCTCCTACAGGGAAACACGATCGCCTGTAGGAGCGGCCTTGTGTCGCGAAGGGCCGCAACGCGGCCCAATCAATTCAAAAGTCGACGCTGACGCCCAAACTCACCCCCTGCTGCGTCAACTCATCACTCTTGCGCCAGTTGTAGTTACCGCGCAAATGCACCCCCGCCACCACTTCATGGCTCACCCCCAGGCTCGCCCGGGTCAGGTCGCTGTGCGGCGTATACCCGGTCAGGGTGAAGTCATTTGCCGGCAGGCTGGTCAGGTGCATCGTCACATCCTGCTGGTCATCCTCGAACTCGTGCTCCTGCGCCACCTCGGCGAACAGCCGGGTACTCGGCAGCACCTGCACACTGCCCAGCAATCCCACACCCAAACGGCGTGATGTACGTTCCTGGTCATCGAAGCCCAGCGCCGTCGAGCGCCCGCTTTTCTCGTCATAGCCATCCACCTTCACCCGCGCATAGTCGGCGCTGATGAACGGCGCCAGCTGCCAGCTGCTGCTCTCGGCCGCCAGGTTGTAGCCCAGCCGCCCCGACACCGCCCAGGCCTCGCCATCGGTATCGCCCTTTTCGCTGCGGTCGTTCACGCCAAGGGCGAAGGTGCGCTTGAGGTCGCTGTAGTCCAGGTGCCCGGCGGTCAGCGCCGCGTCGGCCCACCAGCGGTCCTGGCGGTATTGGGCGAAGGCGCTGGCAAGGTAGCTGTCCAGCTTGTAGTCCGAGTCCTGTGCGCCGGCTTCCAGCTTCTGCCGGTACACGCCGCCGGCCAGGCCCAGGCGCCATGCATCGTTCAGGCGGTAGCTGCCGCCCAGGGTCAGGTTGTAGCCGCGGCCATCGCCGCTGGCCGCGCTGCGCTGGCCGTCGAAGTCCAGGTCCTGGGCGCCGGTGGCAACGAAGGCTTGCCACTGGCCAACTGCCTGCCAGGGTGTCTGCCACTGGTTGCGCAGTTCGTCCTGGTGGGAACGCAGGCTGGCGTGGGCCATTTCCGGAAGCAGGGTCAGTTCCCAGGGGGCGGCGATAATCGAATAGGCGTAGTCGGCAATCAGTTGCTGGCCGGCGATGGTCGGGTGCACCGAGTCGTTGAACAGCAGCTTGGTCGGGTCTGGCGTGGCGCCGTTGATGCCATACACCGGGTTTTCCACGCAGCCTTCGCCGCTGTAGCAGGTGCCGACCAGGTTCTGGCCGCTGGCCAGGCCGAACTGCTCGGGGCTGGCCAGCGCTTCGCTCAGCAGCACGGGAATGTTCAGCGGAATGATTTCGGCATCGATCTGCCCCAGCTGGCTGAGCAGGGACTGGTTGAACGCGCCGGATAGCAGCGACAGCGGGTTTTGTTGCGGCGTACCGCTGAAGTTCGGTGTCTGCCCGAGGTCGGGCAGCAGCCAGACCATGATGTAGCGGGCGCCGCCTTGCTGCAGGGCCTGGGCGCTGGCAGCCAGGCGGGCGCCAGCGGCCACGGCATCGGCCGGGCTGTTGACCAGGCCTTGCAGGAAGTCATTGCCGCCGCCAGTCAGGTAATACAACGCGTCGGGGTCGGCGCGCAGGCCGTTGGCCAGGTAGCCCGGTTTATCACGCAGTACCAGCCCGGCGCCGGGGCGCCCTGGCGGGATGACGGTCTCGGAGGTAGTGGTGATCGAATCCAGGATCTGCTGGGTGGTGTAGCCACCGACTGCCCAGTTGTTGCCGTCGGGAAGGCCCAGCACCGGATTGACCGGGGAGGTGGAAGGGCCAAGCTCGGTCGGGCTCACACCGAGCCGCCCGCCCAGGATCATCGGTGACACTGGCGCATAATTGCCATTGGCATCGCGGTTGGTGAAGCGCACCCCGCCAAACTGCCCGGCATCGCTGAGGCTGTCGCCAAACACGATCATGTTGGAGTAGGGCGAGGGTGCTGCGAACGCCTGGGTGCAGGCCAGTGCCAGTGAGGCAACGGTAAAGCGCAATAACGGTGCTTTTCGCATCGGTGAACATCCTTTTCTTTGTTTTTATGAAGGACAACCCGATCGACCTTAGCAAATCGCAGTGCATCCCTCCCAAGTCCATTCGTTTCCCCGTGTTTACAGGCATATTGCGCCCGCCGCCCCGGTAGGCTACTGTGCCGGGACGTATGAGCGAGACCTATCCTGTGTTGATCGTCAGCAAACTCTTGATGCGCGTAATCAAGGCCCACGCCCGTTGGCGTTGGCGCGCCTGACTTTATCCCCTGCCGGCCCGTCCGGCCCGCCCCCGTTTGCCTTCCTGTCTACCGCCCCTTGTGGCAAAGCCGCGCCTGTTGGCTGGTGCAGAAAGGTTCGAATTCTGAAGTCAGTAGATTCAAGAGGTTTAACCCGATGTTACTGATGATCGACAATTACGACTCATTCACTTACAACGTCGTTCAGTACCTTGGCGAGCTGGGTGCCGAGGTAAAGGTCATTCGCAATGACGAAATGACCATCGCCCAGATCGAAGCCCTCAACCCCGAGCGCATCGTCGTATCTCCAGGCCCGTGCACGCCGAGCGAGGCAGGCGTGTCCATCGAGGCCATCCTGCACTTTGCCGGCAAGCTGCCGATCCTTGGCGTATGCCTGGGCCACCAGTCCATCGGCCAGGCCTTTGGTGGTGATGTGGTACGTGCCCGCCAGGTGATGCACGGCAAGACCAGCCCGGTACACCATCGTGACCTGGGCGTGTTCGCCGGCCTCAACAACCCGTTGACCGTGACCCGTTACCACTCGCTGGTGGTAAAGCGCGAAACCTTGCCCGAGTGCCTGGAAGTGACCGCCTGGACCGCCCATGCTGACGGTTCGGTCGACGAGATCATGGGCCTGCGCCACAAGACGCTGAATATCGAAGGGGTGCAGTTCCACCCCGAGTCGATCCTGACCGAACAGGGCCACGAACTGTTCGCCAACTTCCTCAAGCAGACCGGCGGCCGCCGCTAAGGATCGAACATGGATATCAAGAGTGCGTTGAGCCGTATCGTCGGCCAGCTGGACCTTTCAACCGAAGAAATGCGCGACGTCATGCGCCAGATCATGACTGGCCAGTGCAGCGAAGCGCAGATCGGCGCCTTCCTGATGGGCATGCGCATGAAGAGCGAAAGCATCGACGAGATCGTCGGTGCGGTGTCGGTGATGCGCGAGCTGGCCGACAAGGTCGAACTGCAGAGCCTCGATGGTGTGGTCGATATCGTCGGTACCGGCGGTGATGGCGCCAACATCTTCAACGTGTCCACCGCCTCGTCGTTCGTCCTGGCGGCTGCAGGTTGCACCGTGGCCAAGCATGGCAACCGCGCGGTATCGGGCAAGAGCGGCAGTGCCGACCTGCTGGAGGCCGCCGGTATCTACCTGAACCTGACGCCCACCCAGGTGGCCCGCTGCATCGACAGCCTGGGCATCGGCTTCATGTTCGCGCAAAGCCATCATTCGGCCATGAAGCACGCTGCCGGCCCGCGTCGCGACCTGGGGCTGCGCACCCTGTTCAACATGCTCGGCCCGCTTACGAATCCGGCCGGGGTGAAGCACCAGGTGGTCGGTGTATTCGCCCAGACCCTGTGCCGCCCGTTGGCTGAAGTACTGCAGCGCCTGGGCAGCAAGCACGTGCTGGTGGTGCACTCCAAGGACGGCCTGGACGAGTTCAGCCTGGCTGCGCCGACCTTCGTCGCCGAACTGAAAAATGGTGAAATCACCGAATACTGGGTAGAGCCGGAAGACCTCGGCATGAAGAGCCAGAGCCTGCACGGCCTGGCCGTCGAGAACCCGCAGGCGTCGCTGGAGCTGATCCGCGATGCGCTAGGCCGACGCAAGACCGAAAACGGCCAGAAGGCCGCCGAGATGATCGTGCTCAATGCGGGCGCGGCGCTGTATGCCGCTGACCATGCCATGAGCCTGAAAGCCGGTGTGGAACTGGCCCACGACGTACTGCACACCGGGCTGGCCTGGGAGAAGCTGCAGGAGCTGGGTGCCTTTACTGCAGTATTCAAGGTGGAGAACGAAGCATGAGTGTGCCAACGGTGCTGGAAAGGATCATTGCCCGCAAGTTTCAGGAAGTGGCCGAGCGCAGCGCGCGCGTCAGCCTCGCCGAACTGGAGGCCCTGGCCAAGGCTGCCGACGCCCCGCGTGGCTTTGCCAAGGCCCTGATCGAGCAAGCCGCGCGCAAGCAGCCGGCGGTGATTGCCGAAATCAAGAAGGCCTCGCCGAGCAAGGGCGTGATTCGCGAGCATTTCGTGCCGGCGGAAATCGCCGTCAGCTACGAGAAGGGCGGGGCGACTTGCCTGTCGGTGCTGACCGATGTGGACTACTTCCAGGGCGCCGACGAGTACCTGCAGCAGGCCCGCGCGGCGGTGTCGCTGCCGGTGATCCGCAAGGACTTCATGGTCGACCCGTACCAGATCGTCGAGGCCCGGGCACTGGGCGCGGACTGTGTGCTGCTGATCGTGTCGGCGCTGGATGACGTGAAGATGGCCGAACTGGCGGCCACGGCCAAGGATGTCGGCCTCGACGTGCTGGTGGAAGTGCACGACGGCGATGAGCTGGAGCGCGCGTTGAAAACCCTGGATACACCGCTGGTAGGGGTGAACAACCGCAACCTGCACACCTTCGAGGTCAGCCTGGAAACCACCCTCGACCTGCTGCCGCGTATTCCGCGTGATCGCCTGGCGATTACCGAGAGTGGCATCTTGAACCGGGCCGATGTGGAGCTGATGGAGATCAACGAGGTCTACTCCTTCCTGGTCGGTGAGGCGTTCATGCGCGCCGAGCAGCCGGGGCTGGAGCTGCAGCGGTTGTTCTTCCCGGAACAGGTGAAGAAGACTGTTCAGCAACTGGACTGATCAGATGAAGCCGGCGTTATTGCCGGCTTTTTTGTATGCCTGCCATGGCCTTTTCGCGGGCATGCCCGCTCCCACAGGATGATCACTGCCTTTGGCATCTGTGGAATCCATGTGGGAGCGGGCGAGCCCGCGAAGAGGCCGGTGAAAAAAACGACATAGGTGGATCAATGACCGATCAACCCCTGGCCCTGACCGTAGAACAAGGCCTGCACGCCGAACAGGAATTGCTGGCCGCCGTCTGCCGCGGCGAGCGCGACAGTGGCGTGCTGTTCTGGCGCCCGACCGACCACGCCCTGGTCATGCCCCGGCGCATGAGCCGTCTGGACAATTTCGAAGCCGCCTGTTCGGAGCTGGCGATTGCCGGCTGGCCGGTGCTGCTGCGCGAAACCGGCGGCGAGCCGGTGCCGCAATCACACGCCACGGTGAACGTTGCTCTGGTCTATGTTGCCCCCCGCAGCGAAGGCGACCACGGCCGTATCGAAAACGCCTACGAGCGCCTGTGCCTGCCGCTGTGTGACGTGCTGCGCGAGTGGGGTGGGGTGGCGTCGGTGGGCGAAATCGACGGTGCCTTCTGCGATGGCCGCTACAACGTCAACCTCAATGGCCGCAAACTGGTGGGCACCGCCCAGCGCTGGCGCCAGGGGCTGGGTGGCAAGCGCCCGGTGGTGCTGGTGCACGGTGCGCTGCTGCTGGACAACGAGCGTGAATCGATGGTGGCGGCGGTCAACCGCTTCAACGAGTGCTGCGAGCTGGAACAGCGCTGCCGCGCTGATGCGCACATCGCCTTGCACGAAGTGGCGCCTGCGGCCCCATGGTTCGAGCGGCTGTCGCAGGCCTATGCCAAGGTACTGGCCGACCTGCCCAGGGACTAGCGGGTACCGTACACCACCATGGTCTTGCCTTTGACCTGCACCAGGCTGCGTTCTTCAAGGTCCTTGAGGACGCGGCCGACCATTTCCCGTGAGCAACCGACGATGCGGCCGATTTCCTGACGAGTGATCTTGATCTGCATGCCGTCGGGGTGGGTCATGGCGTCGGGTTGCTTGCACAGTTCCAGCAGGCAGCGGGCGACACGCCCGGTAACGTCGAAGAACGCCAAGTCGCCGACCTTGCGCGTGGTGTTGCGCAGGCGCTGGGCCATCTGGCTGCCCAGGGCATAGAGGATTTCCGGGTCCTGGCGCGCCAGTTCGCGAAACTTCTCATAACTGATTTCGGCTACTTCGCATTCGGTCTTGGCGCGCACCCAGGCACTGCGCTGCTGTTCACCCTCGACCGGTTCGAACAGGCCCAACTCGCCGAAGAAGTCGCCATTGTTGAGGTAGGCGATGATCATTTCATGGCCGTCATCGTCCTCGATGAGGATGGTGACCGAACCCTTGATGATGAACGACAGTGTCTCGGCCCGGTCGCCGGCGCAGATGATGTTGCTTTTGGCGGTATAGCGACGGCGCTGGCAGTGCACCAGCAGCTTGTCGATGTTCTTGATCTTGGCGGGTAGGCCGGAAGCAACCATCACGAAATCCTGTTCGATATGACGCATAGGCTTTTTATAAAGGTCGGCTGGCGGGAAGCGCCAGTCATTTGGCGCCAGCTTATCAGACACTACAGGATGTTTCGGTACTAAACCGACACGACTCGTGCTTTTCCCACGGCCGCACAAGGTCTAAGCTGACACCCTTTTCCGAAAATCAGGAGTCCGGGTAGATGAAGGCACGTATCCAGTGGGCCGGTGAGGCGATGTTCCTCGGCGAATCGGGGAGCGGCCATGTCGTCGTGATGGACGGCCCGCCCGAGGCCGGCGGCCGTAACCTGGGCGTGCGCCCGATGGAAATGCTGTTGCTGGGCCTGGGTGGCTGCAGCAGCTTTGACGTGGTCAGCATTCTGAAGAAGTCGCGCCAGGCGGTGGAAAGCTGCGAGGCGTTCCTGGAGGCCGAGCGTGCCAGCGAAGACCCGAAGGTGTTTACCAA
Organism: Pseudomonas sp. FGI182; assembly: GCF_000511325.1. NCBI lineage: Bacteria > Pseudomonadati > Pseudomonadota > Gammaproteobacteria > Pseudomonadales > Pseudomonadaceae > Pseudomonas > Pseudomonas sp. FGI182. The sequence goes on from NZ_CP007012.1 coordinate 493,828, forward strand.
GATCCACATGAACTTCGTGGTGAAGGGGCGTGGGCTGAAGGAGGCCCAGGTCAAGCGTGCGGTGGAGCTGTCGGCGGAGAAGTATTGCTCGGCTTCGATCATGCTCGAGCGTGCCGGGGTTGAGATTACCCACGGGTACGAGATTGTAGAGCTGGGTCAAGGCTGACATTTTGGGGCCGCTTTGCGCCCCATCGCGACACAAGGCCGCTCCTACAGGGGATCGCGTACGACCTGTAGGAGCGGCCTTGTGTCGCGATGGGGCGCAGAGCGGCCCCGACAATTTCAGCTGCGAAGCGCCGGCAGTGCAGCCCGCACCCACCCCGGCAAACAACCGCGCATCACCCGGCTCAACCGCTCCCGCCGCTTCTGGTAAACCAGCCCCAGCCCGATAACCCCCAGCCCTATCAAGGTCACCACCACCGGGAACAGCAGCGAGTCGGCAAACACCTCGTACGACAGGTACCCCAGGTAAGCCGCCACGCCCAACGCCCCGAAAACCATGAACACCGGCCGACGCAACAGCACCGCCATACCCATCAGGGCAATATTGATCAAGCAGTACAGGGCCTTGCCCAGCTCGCTGCCACTGTCTACCAGCGTCAGCCCGCCCCAGAATGCCGCCAGCCCGGCCAGGTAGCCCCAGTGGGCGTAGTCTTCGCGGGTGCGGCCGTCCACCCCGACGAACACCACCAGCAACCCGAGCCCGAACCACAGCGAAACCTCGCGGCGCTGTTCCCAGCTGAATGGCGAGCCGAAGAACCATTCGCTCAGGTCCATCGACATGAACCACAAGGCCACGGCAATCGGCATGACGATGAACGGGTAGGGGATCAGCCTCAGCATCAACAGCCCGGCAAGCACCGTGGCTGCTTCCATTGCCAGCCAGCCGCCCTGCACGTAGGTGTAGTACTGGTGATAGTTTGCCTGCGCATCATCCATTGGCCACCAGCCGGCCAGCCGTTCGATGGCGAACGTCGCCAATGGCACGATGCTGACCGCGACTGCCGCCAGCACGCCGGCCGCGACGGGCTGTACGCGCCGTTGCAGGTTAACGGCGAACAGCGTGAGCAGCAGGATATAGAGGCTGGCGATGACCAGCAGTGCCCAGTCGCCGATGCGCATCCAGGCTTCGGTGAGCAGCCAGCCCATGGCTGCCATGATCAGCATGGCGCCGAAGTAGAAAGCCACATGGGCCAGCTGGAAGCTGCCGCGCTGTGCCGGCTGCTGGTGCAGGAAAGCCAGCAGGGCCTGGTCCTGGCCCGGCTGGAGAATGCCGGCTTGCACGGCGCGCGCCAGGTCCTTGGCGTCGAAACGGTCCGTCATGGTGATGCCTTCAGATACGGTAGGTGCTCTTGGTCATGACCTTGGCCAACAGGCTCATGCCAAAGCGAACAGGCGCGGGGAAGCGATAACCGCCGGCTTCCAGTGCAGACTCGGCGTGCTGTTCCTCATCGATGCGCATCTGCTCGAGGATGGCCCGGGACTTTTCGTCTTCCTGCGGGATCTGCTCCAGGTGCTCGTCGAGGTGCTTGCACACCTGGTGCTCGGTGGCGGCGACGAAGCCCAGGCTGACCTTGTCGCTGACCAGCCCGGCGAGTGCGCCGATACCGAACGACATGCCGTAGAACAACGGGTTGAGCACGCTGGGGTGGCTGTTCAGCTGGCGAATGCGCTGTTCGCACCAGGCCAGGTGGTCCACTTCTTCCTCGGCGGCGTGTTCCATGGCCTTGCGCACTTCGGGCAGCTTGGCGGTCAGGGCCTGGCCCTGGTACAGCGCCTGGGCGCACACTTCACCGGTGTGGTTGATACGCATCAGCCCGGCAACATGACGAGCCTGCTGTTCGTCCAGGTCGACGTCCGGCTGGACGATGGCCGGCGATGGGCGGGCGGGTTGGCCGCTGAAGGGCAGCAAGGTGCGCATGGCGGTATCGGCCTGCAGCAACAAGCGGTCGAGCGGCGAGTAGTGACGTTCGGTAGCCATCGGGCACCTCCGCAAGAATGTGCCCGACAGTTTACCGCAATAGTGGCAGGGTCGCTTGCCGTGGATCAGCCCGGTGGCCAGTGCATCTGGCGCTGGCCAAGCACGTGCATGTGGATGTGGTAGACGGTCTGGCCGCCTTGCTCGTTACAGTTCATCACTACGCGGAAGCCTTCCTCGCAGCCAAGTTCCTTGGCCAGACGCTGGGCGGTGAACAAGATGTGACCAGCCAAGCCTTTGTCTTCTTCGGTCAAGTCATTGAGGGTGCGGATGTGCTTTTTCGGGATGACCAGAAAATGCACGGGCGCCTGGGGGGCGATATCGTGGAACGCCAGAACCTGGTCGTCCTCGTAGATGATCTTCGCCGGGATCTCCCGGTTGATGATCTTGATGAATAAATCGTCCACAGCACTTGCTCCATGGTGAGGGTCGGGCCGAGTGTACTCAGCCGGGCGCCGCTCGCCCAGTGGCTATTCCATGCCGACCGGGCAATAGCGGCGGTGGATGGCCCCGGCCAGCTTGCGCACCAGCCAGCGCGGCAGCAGGCGCGGGGCGAACGCCAGCAAGCGGTTGCGACGGCCGGGCAGTATCAGTGCACGGTTCTTGTCCAGCGCGCGCACGGTGTACAGCGCCACTTCCTCAGGGCTGAGGCAGCGTGGCTTGCCATCCAGCCGCGGAATGCGCCGGCGCGAGGAGCGCACCGGGCCGGGGCACAGTACCGAAACCTTGATGCCGGTGCGCTTGAGTTCTTCACGCAAGGCCTGGGAGAAGCTCAGCACATAGGCCTTGCTGGCGGCATAGGCGGCCATCCACGGGCCAGGCGCCACCCCGGCCAGGCCGGCGACATTGAGGATCTGCCCGCCGCCCTGCACGGCCATCAGGTTACCGATGGCGTGGCACAGGCGGCTCAGGGCCAGCACGTTGACTTCAAGCAGGTCCTGTTCGTCGGCCCACTCATGGGCCAGGAATGGCCCGTAGGTGCGCAGGCCGGCACAATTGACCAGCAGGTCGATGCGCCGCTCGCCTTCCTCCAGCTCCAGCACAAAGCCCGACAGGCGCAACGGCTGGCTGAGGTCGCAGGCACGGAACAGCACCTCGACACCGAAGCGTTGGGTCAGCTCGATGGCCACCGGTTCCAGCGTTTCACGCTGGCGTGCCACCAGAATCAGATTGCGCCCGCGCCGCGCCAGGGCTTCCGCCAGGGCCAGGCCCAGGCCGCTGGAAGCACCAGTGATCATGGCGTAACGGGTCATGCAAGGCTCCTGGGGGCTGAAGAGGGCGCCTAGTGTACAGCTTGGCCGGGCAAGGTGTTGCCTTTTGCTACAGGGTGCGGGCGTGCAGGGCCTGGCAGCGTTCCAGGGCGTCCCGGTACTCGTCATGCAGCCGTCCGATCAGCGCGCTGGCGCTGGGCAGGTCGTCTATACCGCCGACCCCCTGGCCCGCCGACCACACGGTCTTCCAGGCCTTGGCTTCGTCGTCGATCGGCTTGAGCTTGCCTTGCTCATGGCCGCCCTTGATGGCGTTCATGTCATAGCCGGCCTGTTCCAGGCTCTGGCGCAGGAAGCTGGCGGGGACGCCGGACACCGCCGGGGTGTGGACGATGTCGGCGGCATGGGAATCGAGCAGCATCTGCTTGTAGGCGCTCGGGGCCTGGCTTTCTGCGGTGGCGATGAAGCGGGTGCCCATGTACGCAAGGTCCGCACCCAGCATTTGCGCGGCGAGGATCTCGTGGCCGTGGTTGAGGCAGCCGGCCAGCAGCAGGGTCTTGTCGAAGAACTGGCGAATCTCCGCGGCCAGGGCGAACGGGCTCCAGGTGCCCGCATGGCCGCCTGCGCCTGCAGCAACGGCGATCAGGCCATCGACACCGGCTTCGGCGGCTTTCTCGGCATGGCGGCGGGTGGTGACATCGTGGAACACCAGGCCGCCGTAGCCATGCACGGCATCGACCACTTCCTTCACCGCGCCGAGGCTGGTGATGACGATCGGCACGCGGTGTTCCACGCACAACGCCAGGTCGGCCTGCAGGCGCGGGTTAGTCGGGTGGACGATCAGGTTGACGGCATAGGGGGCTGGCGCCTGCAACTGTGCGAGGCCTGCCTCGATTTCCTCCAGCCAGGCCTTGAAGCCGGCGCTGTCGCGCTGGTTCAGGGCCGGGAGGCTGCCGACCACGCCGCTGGAGCAGCAGGCCAGTACCAGCCTGGGGTTGGAGATCAGGAACATCGGAGCGGCAACCACGGGCAGGCGCAGGCGTTGTTCGAGGGAGGCAGGTAACGACATGGCAAGGCTCCTTGAGCGGGTGGCTATGTCAGAACGGTTTGACCACCACCAGAATTACGATACCCAGCAGGAACAGCACGGGCACTTCGTTGAACCAGCGATAGTAGACGTGGCTGCGGGTGTTGCTGCCGCTGGCGAAGCGCTTGCGCTGGGCGCCGCACATGTGATGGTAGACGGTCAGCAGGATGACCAGGGTCAGCTTGGCATGCAGCCAGCCCTGGCTGAGCCAGCCGGGCGTGAGGTAGAGCATCCACGCGCCGAACACGTAGGTGGCGATCATCGCCGGGTTCATGATGCCGCGAAACAGCTTGCGCTCCATGGTCACGAAGCGTTCCTGGCTGATGCTGTCCTGGCTTTGGGCGTGGTAGACGAACAGCCGCGGCAGGTAGAACAGGCCGGCGAACCAGCAGACCACGCTGACGATATGCAGCGCTTTGATCCATAGGTAAAGCATGGGGGAGTTCCTTCAGGTATTCACGGTCGTCAGATAGTAGTGGTCAAGCGCCCGAAGGGTCACCCGAAGAGTTGTTACAGGCGCCTTGCGCCCCTATTATCGTGCGCTTTCCAGACGGCTCGTTGATAAGGGGCAAGCGTTATGATCAAGGTCGGTATCGTCGGCGGCACGGGTTACACCGGCGTCGAACTGTTGCGTCTGCTGGCACAGCATCCACAGGCCGAAGTGGCGGTCATCACTTCGCGCTCCGAGGCGGGCGTTGCAGTGGCGGACATGTACCCGAACCTGCGCGGCCACTATGACGGGCTGGCGTTCAGCGTGCCGGACAGCAAGACCCTGGCCGCCTGCGACGTGGTGTTCTTCGCCACCCCGCACGGTGTAGCCCACGCCCTGGCTGGCGAACTGCTGGCGGCCGGTACCAAGGTGATCGACCTGTCGGCCGACTTCCGCCTGCAGGACGCCGCCGAGTGGGGCAAGTGGTACGGCCAGCCGCACGGTGCGCCAGAGCTGCTCAAGGACGCGGTATACGGCCTGCCTGAAGTCAACCGCGAGAAGATTCGCCAGGCGCGCCTGATCGCTGTGCCGGGTTGCTACCCGACCGCTACCCAACTGGGCTTCCTGCCGCTGCTGGAAGCTGGCCTGGCCGACCCGTCGCGCCTGATCGCCGACTGCAAGTCGGGTGTCAGCGGCGCTGGCCGTGGTGCGGCGGTGGGCTCGCTGTTCTGCGAAGCTGGCGAAAGCATGAAAGCCTACGCAGTGAAGGGCCATCGCCACCTGCCGGAAATCAGCCAGGGCCTGCGCCTGGCCGCTGGCAAGGATATCGGCCTGACTTTCGTGCCGCACCTGACGCCAATGATTCGTGGCATCCACGCCACCCTCTACGCTACCGTCGCCGACACCTCGGTCGACCTGCAGGCGCTGTTCGAGAAGCGTTACGCCGATGAACCGTTCGTCGATGTGATGCCGGCTGGCAGCCACCCGGAAACCCGCAGTGTGCGCGGCGCCAACGTCTGCCGCATTGCCGTTCATCGCCCGCAAGGTGGTGACCTGGTGGTGGTGCTGTCGGTGATCGACAACCTGGTCAAGGGCGCGTCCGGCCAGGCGGTGCAGAACCTCAACATCCTGTTCGGCCTGGACGAGCGCATGGGCTTGTCACACGCGGGCCTGCTGCCGTAAGCCGCCAGCGTTCAAAAAGGCCCGCGTCGTGCGGGCCTTTTTGTAGGTCGCGACTAAAGCCGCACAATTCTTGACCGATTTTCTCGGGAAAGCGGATAATGCGCGTCATCGAGTTTTATGGCGGTTACCACGCCGGGAGAATCAACATGAGCGTCGAAACCTTCACCCCTACCGCTTTGGAATTCACCCACGGCGCTGCGCAAAAGGTGAAGAACCTGGTTTCCGAGGAAGGCAACGATCGTCTGAAGCTGCGCGTGTTCGTCACCGGTGGCGGCTGCTCGGGCTTCCAGTATGGCTTCACCTTCGATGAAGACGTGGCCGAAGACGACACCATCGTCGAGCGCGAAGGTGTTTCCCTTGTGGTCGACCCGATGAGCTTCCAGTACCTGGCCGGCGCTGAGGTGGATTACCAGGAAGGCCTGGAAGGCTCGCGCTTCGTGATCAAGAACCCGAACGCTGCCACCACCTGTGGCTGCGGCTCCTCGTTCTCGATCTGAGGCCTGGCCATACGAAAACGCCGCGCAATTGCGCGGCGTTTTGCTTTCTGGCGTAACGTTCAGGCCGGGTAGATTGCGCCGAGTACGCGCAGGCCCTTGGCCGCTGTCACGCTAGGGCGATTGGCAGCGATGCCTTCCAGGCAACAGTGGGCCAGCCAGGCGAAGGCCATGGCTTCGACCCAGTCCGGGTCCACGCCATGGGCGCCGGTGCTGGCGACACGGGCGTCGGGCAGCAACTGGCCGAGGCGTGCCATCAGGGCGCCGTTGCGCGCACCGCCACCGCAGACCAGCAGCGCTTCGGTGCCTTGCTGGGCGTTGCTCAACGAGTCGATGATGCTGCGTGCGGTCAGTTCCAGCAATGTTGCCTGTACGTCCTCGTCGCGGTAAGCGGGCAGGCGGGTCAGGTGGCCATCCAGCCAGGGCAGGTTGAATACTTCGCGGCCGGTGCTCTTCGGGCCGCTGCCGGCGAAGAACGGGTCGGCCAGCAGCGCGCTGAGCAAGTCGGCTTGCACCACGCCCGAGGCAGCCCAAGCCCCATCCGCATCGTAGGCCTGGCCGCGCTTGCGTTCGATCCAGGCATCCAGCAGCACGTTGCCCGGGCCGCAGTCGAAGCCGTGGACTGGCTGGTCGTGTTCGATCAGGCTGAGGTTGCTGAAACCGCCCACGTTGAGAATGGCCAGGCGCTGGCCCAAGTGGCTGAACAGGGTTTCATGGAAGGCCGGCACCAGTGGCGCACCTTGGCCACCGGCGGCCACATCGCGACGGCGGAAGTCGGCGACCACGCTGATACCGGTAAGCTCGGCCAGCAGCGCCGGGTTGCCGATCTGCACGGTAAAGCCGCGTGCAGGTTCGTGGCGGATGGTCTGGCCGTGGCTGCCGATGGCGCGGATGGCTCCGGCCTGCAGCCCTTGCCTGGCCAGCAGTTGGCGGATGCCTTCGCCTGCCAGGCTGGCCCAGCGGTTTTCCGCCAGTGCAGCGCGGGCGATCTCGTCAGGGCCGCTGCTGCAAAGGCCCAGCAGTTCCTGGCGCAGGTCGCCGGGCATGGGCAGGTAGTGGGTGGCGAGCAGTTCGAGTTGCTCGCCTTGTTCGATCAAGGCGATGTCCAGGCCATCGAGGCTGGTGCCGGACATCACCCCCAGGTAGAGCGCCATGGGCTTAGCGCTTGTTCGCTGCGAGCAGGGTGGCCTTTTCCTGATCCATGCGGGCGATCAGGGGTTGGCTCTGCTGCAGGAAACGCTGGCGCTCGTTCCTGGCGATCGGGTCGGCCATCGGCACTTTCTGGCTCAGCGGGTCGACGTGCACACCATTGACCTGGAACTCGTAGTGCAGGTGCGGACCGGTGGACAGGCCGGTGGTGCCGATGTAGCCGATGATCTGGCCCTGCTTGACCGAGCCGCCGGTCTTGATGCCCTTGGCAAAGCCCTGCATGTGGCCGTACAGCGTCTTGTAGCGGTTACCGTGCTGGATGATCACGGTGTTGCCGTAACCACCGCGGCGCCCGGCCAGCTCAATGCGGCCGTCACCGGCTGCCTTGATCGGAGTGCCGCGCGGGGCGGCGTAGTCGACGCCTTTGTGGGCACGGATCTTGTTCAGGATCGGGTGCTTGCGGCCGGCGGAGAAGCGCGAGCTGATGCGGGCGAAGTCGACCGGGGTGCGGATGAAGGCCTTGCGCAGGCTGTTGCCATCGGCGGTGTAGTAGCTGGTGTTGCCCTGCTTGTTGGTATAGCGCACCGCGGTGTAGGTCTTGCCGCGGTTGGTGAAGCGCGCGGACAGGATGTTACCGGTGCCGACGACCTTGCCGTCCATTACCTTCTGCTCGTAGACCACGTCGAATTCATCGCCCGGGCGAATGTCCTGGGCGAAATCGATGTCGTAACCCAGCACGCGGGCCATGTCCATGGTCATGCTGTGGGACAGGCCGGCGCGCTGGGCCGAGGCCGACAGCGAGCTTTTGATCACGCCGTGGGCGTAGGCGGTACGCACTACCGGCTTGCTGATTTCGCGGTTGAAGGTATAGCCCTTGTCGGTCTTGGTCAGGCGAATGGTTTCGAGGTTGCTGACCTTGCTGTGCAGGCTGGCCAGCTGGCCGTCCTTGTCGAGCTCGAACTGCAGCACCTGGCCGTGCTTGAGCTGGCTGAACTGCTTGGCCTGCTTGTTGCTGGCCAGCAGGTCGTGCACCGCATTGGTCGGTAAGCCGACCTTGGCGAACAGGGTGGACAGGGTATCGCCCCGGGCCACGGTGACTTCACGGTGGCTGGGTTGCTTGGCGGCTTCGACGACCGGTTCGGCGGCAGGGGCTTCCTGCTCGGCCTTCTGGGTCTCGGGGGTGGCCTCTTCGATCTGGGCGAATGGCGAGCCTTGCTCACCTTCTGCCTGCACCAGGGGCGCAGCGCGGGATTCGTCCTTCAACTGCTCGGCAGGGCTCTCCAGCTCGAGGTTGAGGGTGGTTTTCTTGGCTTCCACTTCGCTGGAGGGAAATACCAGCAGGGCCAGGCTGAGCAGGGCGGCGATGCCGCTGGCGGCCAACAGATGGCTTTTCGGATAAAGCGGGGGCGCTTTAGGCGGTTCGTTGGTCATGGGCAAGGTGACTTTGAAAAAGGTGAAATGGAAAAGATGAATGACATGATGAAGATGAAATAACTGTATAAAATATAACCAAATCCATTTTCACGCAAGGGCGCGTAGACGCCGCAAGCCCATGTTCGGGTCACATTCCTTTGCGAAACTTGTAATTGACGGCCGATCTTGTATGGTTGGCTCCCCCTGAATCTGAGCCTTGCGGGTTTGTCTATGAAGTCGGTTGAAGAGCAGCTGGCGCTTATCAAGCGCGGTGCGGAAGAAGTACTGGTCGAGTCGGAACTGGTGGAGAAGCTCAAGCGCGGCCAGCCTCTGCGCATCAAGGCCGGCTTCGACCCGACCGCGCCTGACCTGCACCTTGGGCACACGGTGCTGATCAACAAGCTGCGCCAGTTCCAGGACCTGGGGCACCAGGTCATCTTCCTGATCGGTGACTTCACCGGCATGATCGGTGACCCGAGCGGCAAGAGCGCCACGCGCCCGCCGCTGACCCGCGAGCAGGTGCTGGAAAACGCCGAGACCTACAAGCAGCAGGTGTTCAAGATCCTCGATCCAGCCAAGACCGAGGTCGCGTTCAACTCCACCTGGATGGACAAGCTGACCCCGGCCGACTTCATTCGCCTGGCATCGCAGTACACCGTGGCGCGCATGCTCGAGCGCGATGACTTCGACAAGCGCTACACCACCAACCAGCCTATTGCCATCCATGAGTTCCTGTACCCGCTGGTGCAGGGTTATGACTCGGTGGCGCTGAAGGCGGATGTCGAGCTGGGTGGTACCGACCAGAAGTTCAACCTGCTGATGGGGCGTGAGCTGCAGCGCGCCTATGGCCAGGAAGCGCAGAACATCGTGACCATGCCGCTGCTCGAAGGGCTCGACGGCGTGAAGAAGATGTCCAAGTCGCTGGGTAACTATGTAGGTATCCAGGAAGCGCCGGGGGTGATGTACAGCAAGCTGGTGTCGATCCCGGATACCCTGATGTGGCGCTACTTCGAACTGCTGAGCTTCCGTTCGATGGAAGAGATCGAGCAGTTCCGTGCCGACGTCGCCAATGGTGCCAACCCGCGCGACATCAAGATCAAGCTGGCGGAAGAGATCGTTGCGCGCTTCCATGGAGAGGAGGCTGCGGCCAATGCTCACCGTGCCGCAGGTAACCGTATGAAGGAAGGCGAGCTGCCGGAAGATCTGCCGGAAATCGAAGTGGCTGCGGGCGAAAGCCTGCCGATTGCTGCTGTACTGAACCGGGCTGGCCTGGTGAAGAACTCGGCGCAGGCGCGGGACTTGCTGAGTGGTGGTGCGGTGAAGGTCGATGGTGCGGTGGTTGATCGTGACTTCATGTTTGCGCTGGGTGCTACCCATGTGTGCCAGGCGGGCAAGAAGTCGTTCGCCCGGGTTACCCTCAAGGCTGAGTGATAGTCGGTAGGTGTAGCTATATAGAAGCGGGGAGGCCGACAGGCCTCCCCGCTTTGTTTTTGGGGTTTGGCTTTTGGTTGTTGGGTGCGTCAGGGCGGCTATGGGCCTGTCTTGAGATGGTATTGGCTTTGAGAGGTGCCTGCCTTGTGTTTTCTGGCGCCTATGAGATCGAGCGCCGCCCGCGCGGCGCTTCGCAGCACAAGGCTGCTCCTACATCTGTTTCGGGCCAATTATTCCTGCGCCATTGGCGCGCGCACCCTGGGTGCATGGCTGGAGATTGATGAAGAGCAGCAGGCGCAACCTTCGATATTGAATGGAACAGACAAGGCGGTCGCGCGCACCAGGCACAGGAGAGACTGGCCCGAAACAGATGTAGGAGCAGCCTTGTGCTGCGAAGCGCCGCGCGGGCGGCGCTCGATCTCATAGGCGCAGAAGGTGTTGTGGCGAACACCTGGTGGCCTTGATGTGGTCTTTTCCCCTGATATTTCAATTTCTTGAAATTAAAGGTTGACGCCCCTTCGAATCCCCTTATAATGCGCCCCACTTCCAGCGACATCGGAACGACAAACTTCTTGAAATTCAATAAGTTAGGTTGTTCGGAAAGAGCTGAAAGGGCTACGATCGAATGATCGATAGCGGTTGAGATGGTGGTTGACAGCGCTTCTAAACGCTGTATGATTCGCCTCCCGCTACGAGAGATCGCAGCGAGTCAAGTGTTTGAAGCTAAACGAGTTTCTCGCAAAAAACTTCAAAATAAACGCTTGACAGCAAATGAGGAAAGCGTAGAATGCGCGCCTCGGTTGAGACGAAAAGCTCTTAACCAAACGCTCTTTAACAAATCGAATCAAGCAATTCGTGTGGGTGCTTGTGAGTACGGACTGATAGTCACAAAGATTATCAGCATCACAAGTGACCATGCGAGAAATCACATAGTCATTTGAGATTGCTGAGCCAAGTTTAGGGTTTCTTAAAAACCCAAGCAGTATTGAACTGAAGAGTTTGATCATGGCTCAGATTGAACGCTGGCGGCAGGCCTAACACATGCAAGTCGAGCGGATGACGGGAGCTTGCTCCTTGATTCAGCGGCGGACGGGTGAGTAATGCCTAGGAATCTGCCTGGTAGTGGGGGACAACGTTTCGAAAGGAACGCTAATACCGCATACGTCCTACGGGAGAAAGCAGGGGACCTTCGGGCCTTGCGCTATCAGATGAGCCTAGGTCGGATTAGCTAGTTGGTGGGGTAATGGCTCACCAAGGCGACGATCCGTAACTGGTCTGAGAGGATGATCAGTCACACTGGAACTGAGACACGGTCCAGACTCCTACGGGAGGCAGCAGTGGGGAATATTGGACAATGGGCGAAAGCCTGATCCAGCCATGCCGCGTGTGTGAAGAAGGTCTTCGGATTGTAAAGCACTTTAAGTTGGGAGGAAGGGCAGTAAGTTAATACCTTGCTGTTTTGACGTTACCGACAGAATAAGCACCGGCTAACTCTGTGCCAGCAGCCGCGGTAATACAGAGGGTGCAAGCGTTAATCGGAATTACTGGGCGTAAAGCGCGCGTAGGTGGTTCGTTAAGTTGGATGTGAAAGCCCCGGGCTCAACCTGGGAACTGCATCCAAAACTGGCGAGCTAGAGTACGGTAGAGGGTGGTGGAATTTCCTGTGTAGCGGTGAAATGCGTAGATATAGGAAGGAACACCAGTGGCGAAGGCGACCACCTGGACTGATACTGACACTGAGGTGCGAAAGCGTGGGGAGCAAACAGGATTAGATACCCTGGTAGTCCACGCCGTAAACGATGTCAACTAGCCGTTGGAATCCTTGAGATTTTAGTGGCGCAGCTAACGCATTAAGTTGACCGCCTGGGGAGTACGGCCGCAAGGTTAAAACTCAAATGAATTGACGGGGGCCCGCACAAGCGGTGGAGCATGTGGTTTAATTCGAAGCAACGCGAAGAACCTTACCAGGCCTTGACATGCAGAGAACTTTCCAGAGATGGATTGGTGCCTTCGGGAACTCTGACACAGGTGCTGCATGGCTGTCGTCAGCTCGTGTCGTGAGATGTTGGGTTAAGTCCCGTAACGAGCGCAACCCTTGTCCTTAGTTACCAGCACGTTATGGTGGGCACTCTAAGGAGACTGCCGGTGACAAACCGGAGGAAGGTGGGGATGACGTCAAGTCATCATGGCCCTTACGGCCTGGGCTACACACGTGCTACAATGGTCGGTACAGAGGGTTGCCAAGCCGCGAGGTGGAGCTAATCTCACAAAACCGATCGTAGTCCGGATCGCAGTCTGCAACTCGACTGCGTGAAGTCGGAATCGCTAGTAATCGCGAATCAGAATGTCGCGGTGAATACGTTCCCGGGCCTTGTACACACCGCCCGTCACACCATGGGAGTGGGTTGCACCAGAAGTAGCTAGTCTAACCTTCGGGAGGACGGTTACCACGGTGTGATTCATGACTGGGGTGAAGTCGTAACAAGGTAGCCGTAGGGGAACCTGCGGCTGGATCACCTCCTTAATCGACGACATCAGCCTGCTGATGAGCTCCCACACGAATTGCTTGATTCATTGTAAAAGACGATGCTGTAACGCGACCCTGTTATAGGTCTGTAGCTCAGTTGGTTAGAGCGCACCCCTGATAAGGGTGAGGTCGGCAGTTCAAATCTGCCCAGACCTACCATTACATGGTTCAGCCGTAGAATACGGGGCCATAGCTCAGCTGGGAGAGCGCCTGCCTTGCACGCAGGAGGTCAGCGGTTCGATCCCGCTTGGCTCCACCACTTTCGCCGTACGCAGTAGCTTGTCAGAACTTAGAAATGAACATTCAGTTCGAATGTTGATTTCTGACTTTTGTCAGATCGTTCTTTAAAAATTCGGATATGTGATAGATATAGACTGATGGCCAGTTTCACTGCTGGTTAATCAGGCTAAGGTAAAATTTGTGAGTTCTGCTCGAAAGAGCAACATGCGAATTTTCGGCGAATGTCGTCTTCACAGTATAACCAGATTGCTTGGGGTTATATGGTCAAGTGAAGAAGCGCATACGGTGGATGCCTTGGCAGTCAGAGGCGATGAAAGACGTGGTAGCCTGCGATAAGCTTTGGGGAGTCGGCAAACAGACTGTGATCCAGAGATCTCTGAATGGGGGAACCCACTCAGCATAAGCTGAGTATCTTGTACTGAATACATAGGTGCAAGAGGCGAACCAGGGGAACTGAAACATCTAAGTACCCTGAGGAAAAGAAATCAACCGAGATTCCCTTAGTAGTGGCGAGCGAACGGGGACCAGCCCTTAAGTTGATTTGAGATTAGTGGAACGCTCTGGAAAGTGCGGCCATAGTGGGTGATAGCCCCGTACACGAAAATCTCTTGTCAATGAAATCGAGTAGGACGGAGCACGAGAAACTTTGTCTGAATATGGGGGGACCATCCTCCAAGGCTAAATACTACTGACTGACCGATAGTGAACCAGTACCGTGAGGGAAAGGCGAAAAGAACCCCGGAGAGGGGAGTGAAATAGAACCTGAAACCGTATGCGTACAAGCAGTGGGAGCCTACTTTGTTAGGTGACTGCGTACCTTTTGTATAATGGGTCAGCGACTTATATTCAGTGGCGAGCTTAACCGAATAGGGGAGGCGTAGCGAAAGCGAGTCTTAATAGGGCGTTTAGTCGCTGGGTATAGACCCGAAACCGGGCGATCTATCCATGGGCAGGTTGAAGGTTAGGTAACACTGACTGGAGGACCGAACCGACTACCGTTGAAAAGTTAGCGGATGACCTGTGGATCGGAGTGAAAGGCTAATCAAGCTCGGAGATAGCTGGTTCTCCTCGAAAGCTATTTAGGTAGCGCCTCATGTATCACTCCAGGGGGTAGAGCACTGTTTCGGCTAGGGGGTCATCCCGACTTACCAAACCGATGCAAACTCCGAATACCTGGAAGTGCCGAGCATGGGAGACACACGGCGGGTGCTAACGTCCGTCGTGAAAAGGGAAACAACCCAGACCGTCAGCTAAGGTCCCAAAGTCATGGTTAAGTGGGAAACGATGTGGGAAGGCTTAGACAGCTAGGAGGTTGGCTTAGAAGCAGCCACCCTTTAAAGAAAGCGTAATAGCTCACTAGTCGAGTCGGCCTGCGCGGAAGATGTAACGGGGCTCAAACCATGCACCGAAGCTACGGGTGTCATCTTTGATGACGCGGTAGAGGAGCGTTCTGTAAGCCTGTGAAGGTGAGTTGAGAAGCTTGCTGGAGGTATCAGAAGTGCGAATGCTGACATGAGTAACGACAATGCGAGTGAAAAACTCGCACGCCGAAAGACCAAGGTTTCCTGCGCAACGTTAATCGACGCAGGGTTAGTCGGTCCCTAAGGCGAGGCTGAAAAGCGTAGTCGATGGAAAACAGGTTAATATTCCTGTACTTCCAGTTATTGCGATGGAGGGACGGAGAAGGTTAGGCCAGCCTGGCGTTGGTTGTCCAGGTTTAAGGTGGTAGGCTGAAATCTTAGGCAAATCCGGGATTTCAAGGCCGAGAGCTGATGACGAGTTGCCGTTAGGCGACGAAGTGGTTGATACCATGCTTCCAAGAAAAGCTCCTAAGCTTCAGATAACTGGGAACCGTACCCCAAACCGACACAGGTGGTTAGGTAGAGAATACCAAGGCGCTTGAGAGAACTCGGGTGAAGGAACTAGGCAAAATGGCACCGTAACTTCGGGAGAAGGTGCGCCGGCGAGGGTGAAGGACTTGCTCCGTAAGCCCATGCCGGTCGAAGATACCAGGCCGCTGCGACTGTTTATTAAAAACACAGCACTCTGCAAACACGAAAGTGGACGTATAGGGTGTGACGCCTGCCCGGTGCCGGAAGGTTAATTGATGGGGTTAGCGCAAGCGAAGCTCTTGATCGAAGCCCCGGTAAACGGCGGCCGTAACTATAACGGTCCTAAGGTAGCGAAATTCCTTGTCGGGTAAGTTCCGACCTGCACGAATGGCGTAACGATGGCGGCGCTGTCTCCACCCGAGACTCAGTGAAATTGAAATCGCTGTGAAGATGCAGTGTATCCGCGGCTAGACGGAAAGACCCCGTGAACCTTTACTATAGCTTTGCACTGGACTTTGAATTTGCTTGTGTAGGATAGGTGGGAGGCTTTGAAGTGGGGACGCCAGTTCTCATGGAGCCATCCTTGAAATACCACCCTGGCAACTTTGAGGTTCTAACTCAGGTCCGTTATCCGGATCGAGGACAGTGTATGGTGGGTAGTTTGACTGGGGCGGTCTCCTCCCAAAGAGTAACGGAGGAGTACGAAGGTGCGCTCAGACCGGTCGGAAATCGGTCGTAGAGTATAAAGGCAAAAGCGCGCTTGACTGCGAGACAAACACGTCGAGCAGGTACGAAAGTAGGTCTTAGTGATCCGGTGGTTCTGTATGGAAGGGCCATCGCTCAACGGATAAAAGGTACTCCGGGGATAACAGGCTGATACCGCCCAAGAGTTCATATCGACGGCGGTGTTTGGCACCTCGATGTCGGCTCATCACATCCTGGGGCTGAAGCCGGTCCCAAGGGTATGGCTGTTCGCCATTTAAAGTGGTACGCGAGCTGGGTTTAGAACGTCGTGAGACAGTTCGGTCCCTATCTGCCGTGGACGTTTGAGATTTGAGAGGGGCTGCTCCTAGTACGAGAGGACCGGAGTGGACGAACCTCTGGTGTTCCGGTTGTCACGCCAGTGGCATTGCCGGGTAGCTATGTTCGGAAGAGATAACCGCTGAAAGCATCTAAGCGGGAAACTTGCCTCAAGATGAGATCTCACTGGGATCTTGAATCCCCTGAAGGGCCGTCGAAGACTACGACGTTGATAGGTTGGGTGTGTAAGCGCTGTGAGGCGTTGAGCTAACCAATACTAATTGCCCGTGAGGCTTGACCATATAACACCCAAGCAATTTGCGCGTAAGAAGCCAAATTGTGGTGGTGAAGACGAAACGAACCGAAAGTTCGCAACATCACAAATATCGCATATCCGAATTCGCTGGGCTGTCCATCTGGACATTCTGGCAACAGAATTTCTTGACGACCATAGAGCATTGGAACCACCTGATCCCATCCCGAACTCAGCAGTGAAACGATGCATCGCCGATGGTAGTGTGGGGTTTCCCCATGTGAGAGTAGGTCATCGTCAAGATTCATTTCGCAAAACCCCTATCTGCACATGCAGGTAGGGGTTTTGTCTTTCTGGCCCTGAAAATCCCTAGGCATACGCGGTTCCTGTGGGAGCGGGTTAACCCGCGAACACCGGCATAGTCGGTGCCATCCACCGCGTCGCCCGCTTCGCGGCTAAAGCCGCTTGTATGGTGATACTCGAAGGGGTGGTGGGACGAAAAAGCCGAATCTGACTGTTCACAGCAGTACAGACCGTGGGAGAACTCGCCCCACCCCTTCACCAAAGCGCCGATAAAGAATGCATCGTTTGCAAGCGACGATAGAAGCAAGCCAGCGCCTCTTGGTGAAACCCCTCCGAGCCCAAAAACCATACCGTGGGAGTTCAGGCGATGGCAATGCGAGTAGAGAAGTTCATCATTGGCGTCGATGTCGCCAAGGTCGAACTGGTCAGCTATTGCGAGGAAACCGCTCAACAACACTCGTTGAAAAATACAAAGCCTGAGATCCGCAAGTGGCTGGCACTTCAGCCAGCCAATACGGCTATCTGTGTTGAAGCCACCAACGTTTATCACCTGGACCTGGTGGAGATGGCTTACGAAAAGGGTTTTGCAGTCTATGTCGTTGATGGGTACCAACTCAGCAACTACCGAAAAGGGATTGGCGGGCGTGCCAAAACTGATGCATCTGATGCCTGCCTGCTAGCCCGTTTCCTGGATCGTGAGGGCAGCTTGCTTCGTCCTTGGTCACCCCCTCCAGCCGTCTACAGCAAGCTTCAGAGCCTTCTCCGACGCCGAGCAGCACTGGTGTCAGCGCGCACCAGTCTGACCCAGAGTTGGGGTAACGAAGCGTCCCTCAAGGACGCCTTCAATAGCTTCGCCAAACACTTTGAATCGCTTGATCTGCTGATTCAAAAGCGTTTGAAGACGCTGGTTAGAGAAGCGGGGCTGAGCGAGCAGGTTGCCCGCTGCCAGGCAGTTGAAGGCATTGGTTTTCTGACTGCCGTCGCTTTAGTCACCGCCTTCATCCGCGGCGACTTCAAGCGCAGCGATTCATTCATCGCTTTTCTAGGCATGGATCTGAAAGTTGCCGAATCAGGCCAGAAATCCGGACGCCGATGCTTAACCAAGCGAGGCTGCTCAGAAGTGCGCCGGCTACTGCACAATGCAGCCATGGCGGCTAGCAAGACAGCTGCGTGGAAAGAGGTGTATGAACATTATCGGAATACAGGTAAGGCAACCACTCAGGCCCTTGTCATCCTGTCCCGAAAGCTGGCCAGAATTGCATTCGCCTTGATGAAGACTCAAGGCGAATACATGAGCAAAGGGGGCAAAAAGCATTGCCCACAACCATAGAATCTCCCACAGGTATGGCGCGGGTCCAGGGTATGCTGCGGAAGTGGCCTTCACCCCGCCGGCAGCCCTTTTCCTATGCAAGCCAACAGCCCATAGCTATCATGCCTGCCTTATTCCAAGTCGAGACTGGCATGCTGAAGTTGTTGAATCTCCTCAAGGATGGTCGGTTCCATTCCGGAGAAGCTCTGGGGTCGGCCCTCGGGGTAAGTCGCAGCGCCGTTTGGAAGCAGCTGCAGCACCTGGAGAGCGAACTGAACCTCACCATTCACAAGGTTCGTGGGCGCGGCTATCAGTTGGCGGCGCCACTGGCTTTGCTCGATGCACAAGCGATTGCCGGGTTTGCTGAAGGCGAGCAGTGGCCCGTTTTCATCCACGAAACCATCGACTCGACAAATGCCGAAGGCCTGCGGCTCGCCGGGGAAGGGCAGAACGCTCCATTCCTGGTCCTGGCCGAGCGCCAGAGCGCCGGCCGTGGTCGTCGCGGTCGGCAGTGGGTCAGCCCGTTTGCCGAAAACCTCTATTACAGCCTGGTACTCCGTGTGGATGGCGGCATGCGCCAGCTCGAGGGCTTGAGCCTGGTGGTGGGGTTGGCGGTAATGCGTACCCTGCAGGCGTTTGGGGTTAAGGATGTGGGGCTCAAATGGCCCAACGATGTCCTCGTTCGCGGGCAGAAGATCACCGGTATCCTCCTGGAGTTGGTGGGTGACCCGGCAGATGTCTGTCATGTGGTGCTGGGTATCGGCATCAATGTGAACATGCAGGTCAACGATCAGGTCGACCAGGTGTGGACCTCGATGCGCCGCGAAGTAGGGGCGGCAGTCGACCGTAACCGGCTGGTAGCGTTGCTCAGTCAGCAATTGCAGCACGAATTGGCACGGCATCGTCGCTACGGGTTTGCCGCATTCCAGGAAGAATGGGAGCAGGCGCACCTCTGGCAGGGGCGCAATGTTTCTCTGGTTGCCGGTAGCACGCGTATTGATGGCGTGGTTCTTGGCGTCGACGGGCAGGGCGGCTTGCGCCTTGAGGTGGACGGGGTGGAAAAGAGCTTCAGTGGTGGTGAGCTCAGTTTGAGGTTGCGTGATGATTCTTGAGCTCGATTGCGGTAACAGCTTCATCAAGTGGCGGGTAATCCACGTCGCTGATGCAGCGATTGAACGCGGCGGTATCGTCGACTCCGATCAGGCGCTGGTGGCCGAAGTGGCTGCGCTGGCTTCGGTACGTCTGACCGGCTGCCGCATTGTAAGTGTGCGCAGTGAGGAAGAAACCGATGCGCTTTGCGCGCTGATTGCCCAGGCATTTGCCGTGCAAGCGCGCGTGGCGCACCCCGCCCAGGAAATGGCGGGTGTGCGCAATGGCTATGACGACTACCAGCGCCTGGGCATGGACCGTTGGTTGGCGGCGCTGGGAGCATTTCACCTGGCCAAGGGCGCTTGCCTGGTCATTGACCTGGGCACCGCTGCCAAAGCGGATTTCGTTGCGGCGGACGGTGAGCACCTGGGTGGCTACATCTGCCCAGGTATGCCATTGATGCGTAGCCAGTTGCGTACTCACACCCGGCGTATCCGTTATGACGATGCCTCGGCCGAGCGTGCATTGGCCAGCCTGGCGCCAGGTCGCTCGACGGTCGAGGCGGTCGAGCGCGGTTGCGTGTTGATGCTCCAAGGTTTTGCGCGTACCCAGCTCGAGCAGGCGCGTGCGTTGTGGGGGGAGGATTTCACGGTGTTCCTCACAGGTGGCGATGCGCCGCTGGTTAGGGAGGCCGTGCCCCAGGCGCGTGTCGTGCCTGACCTGGTTTTCGTAGGCCTGGCTATGGCCTGCCCATTGGATTGAGGTGCCTATGCGTTGGTTGTTTCTGCTGTTACTGGTGCTCAACGTCTTCTATTACGTGTGGCACCAGCAGGAAGCCCCGCTGAAGGTCAAGGAAGTCGCGCCCCTGTCGCTGTACAAGGGGAATCAGCAAGAAATCCGCCTGTTGCGCGAAACGGGGGTGTCGGCGCCACCCAAGCGCCGGGATGAGTGCCTGGTGGTCGGTGGCGTGATGGGGCAGGGCCAGCTCGATGCACTGCGTCAGCGCCTGTTGAGCCTGGATATTGCCACGCTGCCGGTGGTGGGGCAGCTGCCAGGGGCGGATGGTCGTTGGCTCAAGGTTGCCCCGGAAAGCGAGCGTTTGCTGGACCAAACCGTGCTCGCGACTCTTTCCAACGATTTCAAAGACTTAAAACACAAAATTATTTTCTGCCAGGGTATTGCAACTGGCGAATAGCTTGATAGAATGGCGCCCGCTTCACAGGGAACACCACTCAGGTGGCAGAACTGGAAGCGGTGTCAAAGCAGCTAAGTTTCAGATTTGATTGAAAAAATTTGAAAAAACGCTTGACACTAGGACGGCAGACAAATAGAATGCCGGCCACATCTGGAGGGATTCCCGAGCGGTCAAAGGGGACGGACTGTAAATCCGTTGCGAGAGCTTCGAAGGTTCGAATCCTTCTCCCTCCACCAGTTTTAGCGAGAGCCGCAAGCTCCGCGGGTATAGTTTAGTGGTAGAACCTCAGCCTTCCAAGCTGATGATGCGGGTTCGATTCCCGCTACCCGCTCCAAGTTTGCTGGATTTTGCACAAAGTGTTTCGCTCTTGTAGCTCAGTTGGTAGAGCACACCCTTGGTAAGGGTGAGGTCAGCGGTTCAAGTCCGCTCAAGAGCTCCATATAAACAAGGCAGATATGAAAATATCTGCCTTTGTTTTATCAGCGCAAGACTATTTCTTCTGCGGAGGATTGTATCGATGGCTAAGGAAAAGTTTGATCGTTCCCTTCCCCACGTTAACGTCGGCACTATCGGCCACGTTGACCACGGTAAGACCACTCTGACCGCAGCTCTGACTCGCGTCTGCTCCGAAGTTTTCGGTTCGGCAGTCGTTGAGTTCGACAAGATCGACTCGGCTCCGGAAGAAAAAGCGCGCGGTATCACCATCAACACCGCTCACGTCGAGTACAACTCGAACATTCGTCACTACGCTCACGTTGACTGCCCAGGTCACGCTGACTACGTGAAGAACATGATCACCGGTGCTGCCCAGATGGACGGCGCGATCCTGGTTTGCTCGGCCGCCGATGGTCCGATGCCACAAACCCGTGAGCACATCCTGCTGTCCCGTCAGGTAGGCGTTCCTTACATCGTGGTCTTCCTGAACAAGGCTGACCTGGTAGACGACGCTGAGCTGCTGGAACTGGTCGAGATGGAAGTTCGCGACCTGCTGTCCACCTACGACTTCCCAGGCGACGACACCCCGATCATCATCGGTTCGGCTCGTATGGCCCTGGAAGGCAAAGACGACAACGAAATGGGTACTACCGCTGTCAAGAAGCTGGTAGAAACTCTGGATGCCTACATCCCTGAGCCAGTTCGTGCCGTTGACCAGCCGTTCCTGATGCCGATCGAAGACGTATTCTCGATCTCGGGTCGTGGTACCGTTGTTACCGGTCGTATCGAGCGTGGTATCGTCCGCGTTCAGGATCCGCTGGAAATCGTTGGTCTGCGTGACACCACCACCACCACCTGCACCGGTGTTGAGATGTTCCGCAAGCTGCTGGACGAAGGCCGTGCTGGCGAGAACTGCGGCGTTCTGCTGCGTGGTACCAAGCGTGACGACGTTGAGCGTGGCCAGGTTCTGGTCAAGCCGGGTTCGGTCAAGCCGCACACCAAGTTCACCGCAGAAGTCTACGTTCTGTCGAAAGAAGAAGGCGGTCGTCACACTCCGTTCTTCAAGGGCTATCGTCCTCAGTTCTACTTCCGTACCACTGACGTGACCGGTAACTGCGAACTGCCGGAAGGCGTTGAAATGGTAATGCCAGGTGACAACATTCAGATGACTGTTACCCTGATCAAGACCATCGCAATGGAAGACGGTCTGCGCTTCGCTATCCGTGAAGGCGGTCGTACCGTCGGCGCCGGCGTCGTAGCAAAAATTATTGAATAAGTAGTTGATTTACTTGATCAGGCCGGTATAATGGCCGGCCTGATACAGCGTTACAGGTCAGTAGCTCAATTGGCAGAGCGACGGTCTCCAAAACCGTAGGTTGGGGGTTCGATTCCCTCCTGACCTGCCATTTCACCTCGGTGTGATGGCTTTCTTCTCACAGGATCCTCCTCGATGACTCCCAAAACTGAAGCCCAAGAATCGCGTTTTGATCTGTTCAAGTGGCTGGCTGTAGTGGCTTTGGTGGTTGTCGGCGTAGTGGGTAATCAGTATTACTCCGCCTCCCCGATCCTGTATCGCGTCCTCGCACTTCTCGTCCTGGCTGCTGTCGCGGGCTTTGTAGCTCTGCAGACTGCGAAGGGCAAGTCGTTCTTTGCGCTGGCGAAGGAAGCTCGTACCGAGATTCGTAAAGTCGTGTGGCCGACCCGCCAGGAAACCACCCAGACCACGCTGATTGTCGTGGCTGTCGTGCTGGTTATGGCACTGCTGCTGTGGGGTCTTGATTCCCTGCTCGGCTGGGCGGTCTCCTTGATCGTTGGCTAAAGGTGTCCCGTGGCTAAGCGTTGGTATGTTGTGCATGCTTACTCGGGTTACGAGAAGCATGTAATGCGCTCCCTGATCGAGCGCGTCAAGCTGGCTGGCATGGAAGACGGTTTCGGCGAGATCCTGGTCCCGACCGAAGAAGTCGTCGAAATGCGCAACGGCCAGAAGCGCAAGAGTGAGCGTAAATTCTTCCCTGGCTATGTACTGGTCCAGATGGAGATGAACGAAGGGACTTGGCACTTGGTCAAGGACACCCCTCGTGTGATGGGCTTTATTGGTGGTACCGCAGACAAGCCTGCGCCGATCACCGATAAAGAAGCAGAGGCTATCCTGCGTCGCGTTGCCGACGGTAGCGACAAGCCGAAGCCGAAGACGCTGTTCGAGCCGGGTGAAGTGGTTCGAGTCATTGATGGTCCGTTCGCTGACTTCAATGGTAGTGTCGAAGAGGTTAACTACGAAAAGAGTCGCCTGCAGGTAGCGGTGCTCATTTTCGGTCGCTCTACTCCGGTGGAGCTCGAGTTCAGCCAGGTCGAAAAGGTCTAGGCGGACGAAGCATCCCATACCCCGCAGCCCTGTGTGCTGCGGGGTTTTGTCGTCACTGGGATAAAACGCAAGTCATCCGGGGAGCCAACAGGCGTTCGTACCCGATTTTGGAGTAGCTCATGGCTAAGAAGATTCAGGCTTACATCAAGCTGCAAGTTAAGGCCGGCCAGGCCAACCCAAGCCCACCCGTTGGTCCAGCACTGGGTCAACACGGTGTGAACATCATGGAATTCTGCAAGGCCTTCAACGCCCGTACCCAGGGTCAAGAAGCCGGCCTGCCGACTCCTGTGATCATCACTGTCTACAGCGACCGTAGCTTCACCTTCGAGACCAAGAGCACCCCTGCCTCGGTTCTGCTGAAGAAAGCTGCTGGCCTGACCAGTGGTTCGGCTCGCCCGAACACCGTTAAAGTCGGTACCGTTACCCGTGCTCAGCTGGAAGACATCGCCAAAGCTAAACAGGCTGATCTGACTGCCGCTGACCTGGACGCTGCTGTACGCACCATCGCTGGCTCTGCCCGCAGCATGGGCCTGAACGTGGAGGGTGTGTAATGGCTAAGCTGACCAAACGCCAAAAGGCAATCGCCGAGAAAATCGAAGCAGGCAAGGCCTACAACTTCGAAGAAGCGGCCACTCTGCTGGCTTCGCTGCCGGCTGCCAAGTTCGTAGAATCCTACGACATCGCCGTTAACCTCGGTGTTGACCCGCGTAAATCCGACCAGGTCGTACGCAGCGCTACCGTGCTGCCGCACGGCACTGGCAAGACCGTTCGCGTTGCTGTCTTCACCCAGGGTCCAGCTGCTGAAGCCGCTCTGGCTGCCGGCGCTGACCGCGTAGGTATGGACGATCTGGCTGCCGAAATGAAAGGCGGCGACCTGAACTATGACGTCGTTATCGCATCGCCTGATGCCATGCGCGTTGTAGGTCAGCTGGGTCAGGTTCTGGGTCCTCGCGGCCTGATGCCTAACCCGAAAGTCGGTACCGTGACCCCAGACGTAGCCGGCGCCGTCAAGAACGCCAAGGCTGGTCAGGTTCGCTACCGTACCGACAAGAACGGTATCATCCACACCTCCGTTGGCAAGGTCGGCTTCGAAGCCGGCAAGCTGAAGGAAAACGTTGAAGCCCTGATCGCTGATCTGAAGCGTATCAAGCCAGCTTCCTCGAAAGGTATCTACGTCAAGCGCGTTACCCTGAGCACCACCATGGGCCCAGGTCTGGTCATCGATCAGAGCTCGCTGAACGTGTAAGAACATGGTGGCGCGACCTGTCGCGTCACCAGCAAAAATTGGGGTCCCTGCCTGGCGGGGGCTATCCAAGACCGTAGGCGGCGCAAGCCTTAAAACACCAGCCCACGCAGATGGTGCTCCCGATTCGTTACCGAATCAGACACCAAAACGACATCCGGCTCCGGCCAGATGAAACGGTAAAAACCAGGAGTAAACCCGTGGCAATTAAACTCGAAGACAAGAAGGCCATCGTCGCTGAAGTCAACGAGGCTGCCAAAGTCGCTCTGTCCGCTGTCGTGGCTGATGCCCGTGGTGTGACTGTAGGCGCAATGACCGGACTCCGTAAAGAGGCCCGCGAAGCTGGCGTTTACGTACGTGTCGTACGTAACACCCTGCTGAAGCGCGCTGTTGAAGGCACCGAATTCTCGATCCTCAACGACGCGTTCAAAGGCCCGACCCTGATTGCTTTCTCCAACGAACACCCGGGCGCTGCTGCTCGTCTGTTCAAAGAGTTCGCCAAGGGTCAGGACAAGTTCGAGATCAAGGCAGCTGCGTTTGACGGCAAGTTCCTTGCCGCTAACCAGATCGACGTGCTGGCAACCCTGCCAACTCGCGACGAGGCTATCGCACAGCTGATGAGCGTAATCCAAGGTGCAACCAGCAAGCTGGCTCGTACCCTGGCAGCTCTGCGCGACCAGAAAGAAGCTGCTGCTGCCTAAGGCACGCGCAACTCTTTCAAAATCATACGTTTAATTTGATGGCTGCGTAGGCTGTCACCCCAATACAGGATTGAAGTCATGTCTCTGACTAACGAGCAAATCATCGAAGCAATCGGCCAGAAAACTGTTCTGGAAATTGTTGAACTGATCAAAGCGATGGAAGAAACCTTCGGCGTTACCGCTGCTGCCGCTGTTGCCGCTGGCCCAGCCGCTGGCGCTGCTGCCGCTGTTGAAGAACAGACCGAGTTCAACGTCGTTCTGACCGAAGCTGGCGACAAGAAAGTAAACGTGATCAAGGCCGTTCGTGAACTGACCGGTCTGGGCCTGAAAGAAGCCAAAGAGAAAGTCGACGGCGCTCCTCAGGTTATCGCTGAAGGCGTTTCGAAAGAAGCCGCTGAAGACGCGAAGAAGAAGCTGGAAGAAGCTGGCGCTAAAGTCGAGCTGAAGTAATCTCGACCTTGCGACTCCAGTCCGAGCGTTGAGCGAAGGGCTGATGGCTGGTGGCTTATGCCACCGGCCTTTTTCCGTTATTGGTGGCCGGTCAGGCCGGCCCCGATAACAAGCTGCAAGACACCCATGTGGGTGGCGCAAACCAAGGGGTTTGCACGATTTTCTGGCTGCTCCCGCCGGGAGAAGCCAAACAAGCAGGTGACCAAGCTGGGGAACGCTGATGGCTTACTCATACACTGAGAAAAAACGTATCCGCAAGGACTTTAGCAAGTTGCCGGACGTCATGGATGTGCCTTACCTCCTGGCCATCCAGCTGGATTCGTATCGCGAATTCCTGCAAGCGGGAGCATCCAAGGATCAGTTCCGCGACGTCGGCCTGCACGCGGCCTTCAAATCGGTATTCCCGATCATCAGCTACTCCGGCAATGCTGCCCTGGAGTACGTAGGCTATCGCCTGGGCGAACCCGCCTTCGATGTGAAGGAATGTGTCCTGCGTGGCGTGACCTTCGCGGTCCCACTGCGGGTCAAGGTGCGCCTGATCATCTTCGACAAGGAATCGTCGAACAAAGCGATCAAGGACATCAAAGAGCAAGAAGTCTACATGGGTGAAATCCCCCTGATGACTGAGAACGGTACCTTCGTTATCAACGGTACCGAGCGTGTGATCGTTTCCCAGCTGCACCGTTCGCCTGGTGTGTTCTTCGACCACGACCGTGGCAAGACTCACAGCTCCGGCAAGCTGCTGTACTCCGCTCGCATCATCCCTTACCGCGGCTCCTGGCTGGACTTCGAGTTCGACCCGAAGGACTGCGTGTTCGTACGTATCGACCGTCGCCGCAAACTGCCGGCCTCGGTGCTGCTGCGTGCCCTGGGTTACAGCACTGAAGAAGTGCTGAACACCTTCTACACCACCAACGTGTTCCACATTTCCGGCGAGAAACTCAGCCTGGAACTGGTACCGCAGCGTCTGCGTGGTGAGGTTGCAGTCATGGATATCCATGACGAAACCGGCAAAGTCATCGTCGAGCAGGGCCGCCGTATTACCGCGCGCCACATCAACCAGCTCGAGAAGGCCGGCGTCAAGCAGCTGGACGTTCCTATGGAATACGTCCTGGGCCGCACTA
Organism: Pseudomonas sp. FGI182; assembly: GCF_000511325.1. Classification (NCBI taxonomy): domain Bacteria; kingdom Pseudomonadati; phylum Pseudomonadota; class Gammaproteobacteria; order Pseudomonadales; family Pseudomonadaceae; genus Pseudomonas; species Pseudomonas sp. FGI182. The sequence continues at coordinate 520,283 of NZ_CP007012.1, forward strand.
CCGCCAAGGCCATCGTGCATCCGGCTACCGGCGAGATCCTGGCCGAATGCAACACCGAGATGACCACCGAACTGCTGATCAAGGTCGCCAAGGCACAGGTTGTCCGTATCGAGACCCTGTACACCAACGACATCGATTGCGGTCCGTTCATCTCCGATACCCTGAAGATCGACACCACCAGCAACCAGCTGGAAGCCCTGGTCGAGATCTACCGCATGATGCGTCCTGGCGAGCCGCCAACCAAGGATGCTGCCGAGACCCTGTTCAACAACCTGTTCTTCAGCGCCGAGCGTTACGACCTGTCCGCCGTTGGCCGCATGAAGTTCAACCGTCGTATCGGTCGTACCGAGATCGAAGGTTCGGGCGTGCTGAGCAAGGAAGATATCGTCGAGGTTCTGAAGACCCTGGTCGACATCCGTAACGGCAAAGGCATCGTCGACGACATCGACCACCTGGGTAACCGTCGCGTACGTTGCGTCGGCGAGATGGCCGAGAACCAGTTCCGCGTTGGCCTGGTGCGTGTCGAGCGCGCGGTCAAGGAACGCCTGTCGATGGCGGAAAGCGAAGGCCTGATGCCGCAAGACCTGATCAACGCCAAGCCGGTTGCGGCGGCGGTGAAAGAGTTCTTCGGTTCCAGCCAGCTGTCCCAGTTCATGGACCAGAACAACCCACTCTCCGAGATTACCCACAAGCGCCGCGTCTCCGCACTCGGCCCAGGTGGTCTGACCCGTGAGCGTGCCGGCTTCGAAGTCCGTGACGTACACCCGACCCACTACGGCCGTGTGTGCCCGATCGAGACCCCTGAAGGTCCGAACATCGGTCTGATCAACTCCCTGGCTGCCTATGCCCGCACCAACCAGTACGGCTTCCTGGAAAGCCCGTACCGCGTGGTGAAGGAAGGCGTGGTCAGCGACGACATCGTGTTCCTGTCGGCCATTGAAGAAGCGGATCACGTCATCGCCCAGGCTTCGGCCGCGATGAACGAGAAGAAGCAGCTGATCGATGAGCTGGTAGCTGTTCGTCACCTGAACGAATTCACCGTCAAGGCGCCGGAAGACGTCACCCTGATGGACGTTTCGCCGAAGCAGGTTGTTTCCGTCGCTGCGTCGCTGATTCCGTTCCTCGAGCACGACGACGCCAACCGTGCATTGATGGGTTCGAACATGCAGCGTCAGGCTGTACCGACCCTGCGCGCCGACAAGCCGCTGGTAGGTACCGGCATGGAGCGCAACGTTGCCCGCGACTCCGGTGTCTGCGTGGTTGCTCGCCGCGGTGGCGTGATCGACTCGGTCGACGCCAGCCGTATCGTTGTTCGCGTTGCTGACGACGAAGTTGAAACCGGCGAAGCAGGTGTGGATATCTACAACCTGACCAAGTACACCCGTTCGAACCAGAACACCTGCATCAACCAGCGTCCGCTGGTGAGCAAGGGTGACAAGGTTCAGCGTGGCGACATCATGGCCGACGGCCCGTCCACCGACATGGGTGAACTGGCACTGGGTCAGAACATGCGCATCGCGTTCATGGCGTGGAACGGCTTCAACTTCGAAGACTCCATCTGCCTGTCCGAGCGTGTGGTTCAGGAAGACCGCTTCACCACCATCCACATCCAGGAACTGACCTGTGTGGCGCGTGACACCAAGCTTGGCCCAGAGGAAATCACTGCGGACATCCCGAACGTGGGTGAAGCCGCACTGAACAAGCTGGACGAAGCCGGTATCGTCTACGTGGGTGCCGAAGTCGGCGCTGGCGACATCCTGGTCGGCAAGGTAACGCCAAAAGGCGAAACCCAGCTGACTCCGGAAGAAAAACTGCTGCGCGCAATCTTCGGTGAGAAGGCCAGCGACGTTAAGGACACCTCCCTGCGCGTGCCAACCGGCACCAAGGGTACCGTCATCGACGTACAGGTCTTCACCCGTGATGGCGTCGAGCGCGACAGCCGCGCCCTGGCCATCGAGAAAATGCAGCTGGACGAGATCCGCAAGGACCTCAACGAAGAGTTCCGCATCGTCGAAGGTGCAACCTTCGAGCGTCTGCGTTCTGCCCTGAACGGCCAGGTGGTCGACGGTGGCGCGGGTCTGAAGAAAGGCACCGTGATCACTGACGAAGTACTGGACGGTCTGGAGCACGGCCAGTGGTTCAAACTGCGCATGGCCGAAGATGCACTGAACGAGCAGCTGGAAAAGGCTCAGCAGTACATCGTCGATCGTCGCCGTCTGCTGGACGACAAGTTCGAAGACAAGAAGCGCAAGCTGCAGCAGGGTGATGACCTGGCACCGGGCGTGCTGAAGATCGTCAAGGTTTACCTGGCAATCCGTCGTCGCATCCAACCGGGTGACAAGATGGCCGGTCGTCACGGTAACAAGGGTGTCGTCTCGGTAATCATGCCGGTCGAAGACATGCCGCACGACGCCAACGGTACTCCGGTCGATGTCGTACTGAACCCGCTGGGTGTACCTTCGCGTATGAACGTCGGTCAGATCCTCGAAACCCACCTGGGCCTGGCGGCCAAGGGGCTGGGCGAGAAGATCGACCGCATGATCGAAGAGCAGCGCAAGGCCGCTGAACTGCGCGTGTTCCTGACCGAGGTCTACAACGAGATCGGCGGTCGTCAGGAAAACCTGGACGAGTTCACCGACGAAGAGATCCTGGCCCTGGCCCACAACCTGAAGAAGGGCGTGCCAATGGCTACCCCGGTCTTCGACGGTGCCAAGGAGCGCGAGATCAAGGCCATGCTGAAGCTGGCCGACCTGCCAGAGAGCGGCCAGATGGTGCTGTTCGATGGCCGTACCGGCAACAAGTTCGAGCGTCCTGTGACCGTTGGTTACATGTACATGCTCAAGCTGAACCACTTGGTGGACGACAAGATGCACGCGCGTTCCACTGGTTCCTACAGCCTGGTTACCCAGCAGCCGCTGGGTGGTAAGGCGCAGTTCGGTGGTCAGCGTTTCGGGGAGATGGAAGTGTGGGCGCTGGAAGCATACGGCGCGGCATACACCCTGCAAGAAATGCTCACAGTGAAGTCGGACGACGTGAACGGCCGTACCAAGATGTACAAGAACATCGTGGATGGCGATCACCGTATGGAGCCGGGCATGCCCGAGTCCTTCAACGTGTTGATCAAAGAGATCCGTTCGCTCGGTATCGATATCGATCTGGAAACCGAATAACACGTGACGCGAAGGGGAGTGGGGCAGGTAATGCCCGCTCCCTGCTCCGCCAGGAGGAAAGGCCTTGAAAGACCTACTGAATTTGCTGAAAAACCAGGGTCAAGTCGAAGAGTTCGACGCCATCCGCATCGGTCTGGCGTCGCCTGAAATGATCCGTTCGTGGTCGTTCGGTGAAGTTAAGAAGCCGGAAACCATCAACTACCGTACGTTCAAGCCTGAGCGTGACGGCCTGTTCTGCGCCAAGATCTTTGGCCCAGTCAAGGACTACGAGTGCCTGTGCGGCAAGTACAAGCGCCTCAAGCACCGCGGCGTGATCTGCGAGAAGTGCGGCGTTGAAGTTGCCCTGGCAAAAGTTCGTCGTGAGCGCATGGCGCACATCGAACTGGCCTCGCCGGTTGCCCATATCTGGTTCCTGAAGTCGCTGCCGTCCCGTATCGGCCTGCTGATGGACATGACCCTGCGTGATATCGAGCGCGTGCTCTACTTCGAGAGCTACGTTGTTATCGACCCGGGCATGACCACCCTGGAAAAAGGCCAGCTGCTGAACGACGAGCAGTACTTCGAAGCGCTGGAAGAGTTCGGTGATGACTTCGACGCCCGCATGGGTGCCGAGGCTGTCCGCGAGCTGCTGCACGCTATCGACCTGGAGCACGAGATCGGTCGCCTGCGCGAAGAGATTCCGCAGACCAACTCGGAAACCAAGATCAAGAAGCTGTCCAAGCGCCTGAAGCTGATGGAAGCGTTCCAGGGTTCGGGCAACCTGCCTGAGTGGATGGTCCTGACCGTCCTGCCAGTGCTGCCGCCGGACCTGCGTCCGCTGGTACCGCTGGATGGCGGCCGCTTCGCGACCTCCGACCTGAACGACCTGTATCGTCGGGTGATCAACCGTAACAACCGTCTGAAGCGCCTGCTGGATCTGTCGGCGCCGGACATCATCGTGCGCAACGAAAAGCGCATGCTGCAGGAAGCGGTCGACGCCCTGCTGGACAACGGCCGTCGCGGTCGCGCCATCACTGGCTCGAACAAGCGTCCGCTGAAGTCCCTGGCCGACATGATCAAAGGTAAGCAAGGTCGCTTCCGTCAGAACCTGCTCGGTAAGCGTGTGGACTACTCTGGCCGTTCGGTAATTACCGTAGGCCCGACCCTGCGTCTGCACCAGTGCGGTCTGCCGAAGAAGATGGCCCTCGAGCTGTTCAAGCCGTTCATTTTCGGCAAGCTGGAAATGCGTGGTCTGGCGACCACCATCAAGGCTGCCAAGAAGATGGTCGAGCGCGAGCTGCCAGAGGTGTGGGACGTGCTCGCCGAGGTGATCCGCGAACACCCCGTGCTGCTCAACCGTGCACCGACCCTGCACCGTCTGGGTATCCAGGCATTTGAACCGGTTCTGATCGAAGGTAAGGCTATCCAGCTGCACCCGCTGGTCTGTGCCGCGTACAACGCCGACTTCGACGGTGACCAGATGGCCGTTCACGTGCCGCTGACCCTGGAAGCCCAGCTCGAAGCGCGCGCGCTGATGATGTCGACCAACAACATCCTGTCGCCAGCCAACGGTGAGCCAATCATCGTTCCGTCGCAGGACGTGGTACTGGGTCTGTACTACATGACCCGTGAGGCCATCAACGCCAAGGGCGAAGGTCGCGTGTTCGCCGACCTGCAGGAAGTCGACCGCGTATTCCGCGCCGGCGAGGCTGCCCTGCACGCGAAAATCAAGGTTCGTATCAACGAAACCGTGAAAGAGCGTGATGGTTCCGTGGTCAAGAACACCCGCATCGTCGACACCACCGTCGGCCGTGCGCTGCTGTTCCAGGTTGTACCGGCAGGCCTGCCGTACGACGTGGTCAACCAGCCGATGAAGAAGAAGGCGATCTCCAAGCTGATCAACCAGTGCTACCGCGTGGTTGGTCTGAAAGAGACCGTAATCTTCGCTGACCAGCTGATGTACACCGGTTTCGCTTACTCGACCATTTCCGGCGTTTCGATCGGTGTTAACGACTTCGTTATCCCGGACGAGAAAGCTCGCATCATCGGTACCGCTACCGACGAAGTGAAAGAAATCGAGAGCCAGTACGCCTCCGGCCTGGTAACCCAGGGCGAGAAGTACAACAAGGTCATCGACTTGTGGTCGAAGGCGAACGACGAAGTGTCCAAGGCGATGATGGCCAACCTCTCGAAAGAGAAGGTCATTGACCGCGAAGGCAAGGAAGTCGAGCAAGAGTCCTTCAACTCGATGTACATGATGGCTGACTCCGGTGCGCGGGGTTCCGCAGCCCAGATCCGTCAGCTGGCCGGTATGCGTGGCCTGATGGCCAAGCCGGACGGCTCCATCATCGAGACGCCGATCACTGCGAACTTCCGTGAAGGTCTGAGCGTTCTGCAGTACTTCATTTCGACCCACGGTGCTCGTAAGGGTCTGGCGGATACCGCACTGAAGACTGCGAACTCCGGTTACCTGACTCGTCGTCTGGTAGACGTTGCCCAGGATCTGGTGGTTACCGAGATCGACTGCGGTACCGACCAGGGTCTGCTGATGACTCCGCACATCGAAGGCGGCGACGTTGTAGAGCCGCTGGGTGAGCGTGTACTGGGTCGTGTTATCGCCCGTGACGTGTTCAAGCCAGGCACCGAGGACGTCATCGTTCCGGCCGGTACCCTGGTCGACGAGAAGTGGGTCGAGTTCATCGAGCTGAACAGCATCGACGAAGTGATCGTGCGTTCGCCGATCAACTGCGAAACCCGCTACGGCATTTGCGCCAAGTGCTACGGCCGTGACCTGGCTCGCGGTCACCAGGTGAACATCGGTGAAGCTGTCGGCGTTATCGCCGCCCAGTCGATCGGTGAGCCGGGTACCCAGCTGACCATGCGTACGTTCCACATCGGTGGTGCTGCAAGCCGTACTTCGGCTGCCGACAGCGTCCAGGTGAAGAACGGCGGTATGGTGCGTCTGCACAACCTCAAGCAGGTTGAGCGTGCCGATGGCAACCTGGTTGCCGTATCGCGTTCGGGTGAGTTGGCCATCGCCGACGAATTTGGCCGTGAGCGTGAGCGTTACAAGCTGCCTTACGGTGCGGTGATTTCGGTCAAGGAAGGTGACAAGGTCGAAGCTGGCGCCATCGTCGCCAAGTGGGACCCGCACACCCACCCGATCGTTACCGAGCTGAAAGGTACCGTGACCTTCGTGGGCATGGAAGAAAACATCACCATCAAGCGTCAGACCGATGAGCTGACCGGCTTGACCAACATTGAAGTACTGGACGTCAAGGATCGCCCTGCCGCAGGCAAGGAAATCCGTCCGGCAATCAAGATGGTCGACGCCGCTGGCAAGGACCTGTACCTGCCAGGTACCGACGTACCTGCCCAGTACTTCCTGCCGGCTAACGCCCTCGTCGGCGTGGCTGACGGTGCTCAGATCGGTGTTGGTGACGTTATCGCGCGTATCCCGCAAGAAACGTCGAAGACCCGTGACATCACCGGTGGTCTGCCGCGTGTTGCCGACCTGTTCGAAGCGCGCCGTCCGAAAGAGGCCTCGATTCTGGCTGAAGTCAGCGGCACCATCGCGTTCGGCAAGGAGACCAAAGGCAAGCGTCGTCTGGTCATCACCCCGACCGACGGTAGCGATCCGTACGAAGAGCTGATTCCGAAATGGCGCCACCTGAACGTCTTCGAAGGCGAACAGGTAAACCGCGGCGAAGTTATCTCCGACGGCCCGAGCGATCCGCACGACATCCTGCGTCTGCTGGGTGTGAGCGCGCTGGCGAAGTACATCGTCAACGAGATCCAGGACGTTTATCGTCTGCAAGGCGTTAAGATCAACGACAAGCACATCGAGACCATCCTGCGTCAGATGCTGCGCAAGGTCGAGATCTCCGAGTCGGGCGATTCCAGCTTCATCAAGGGCGACCAGATGGAACTGACCCAGGTACTGGTAGAGAACGAGCGTCTAGCCGCCGAGGACAAGTTCGTCTCCAAGTTCACCCGCGTGCTGCTGGGTATCACCAAGGCGTCGCTGTCGACCGAGTCGTTCATCTCCGCGGCTTCCTTCCAGGAAACCACCCGCGTACTGACCGAAGCGGCGGTAACCGGCAAGCGCGACTACCTGCGCGGCCTGAAAGAGAACGTGGTCGTGGGTCGTCTGATCCCGGCCGGTACTGGTCTGGCCTACCACAGCGAGCGCAAGCGTCGCCGTGATGCCGACAAGCCGCTGCGTGTGAGCGCCAGTGAGGTGGAAGCCGCACTGACCGAAGCGCTGAACTCCAGCGGTAACTAAGTACAGGGCAGGGCCCCGGCAAGCCCCGAGCGATCAGTGGCGACATGAAATGTTGCCGATGATCGGGCGGGGAGGGCCGGGGCCTCGTCTTGACTGGGTGCAAGATCCTCTTTAGACTTTTGTACCCTTAAATTTGGTGAGGCTCCGTCTCGCCAATTTTTGGCTTTCTTGCAAGACAATAGAGTCGCAAGACAATCAGTGGAGCTAGTAGATGGCAACTATCAACCAGCTGGTACGTCAGCCGCGTAAGCGTTCGGTCGAGAAGTCCGACGTTCCTGCGCTGCAGAACTGCCCGCAGCGTCGTGGCGTGTGCACCCGCGTGTACACCACCACGCCGAAAAAACCTAACTCGGCACTGCGTAAAGTATGCCGTGTGCGTCTGACCAACGGTTTCGAGGTTTCCTCGTACATCGGTGGTGAAGGCCACAACCTGCAAGAGCACAGCGTCGTCCTGATCCGTGGCGGCCGTGTAAAAGACTTGCCAGGTGTTCGTTACCACACCGTTCGCGGCTCTCTGGATACTTCGGGCGTTAAAGGCCGTAACCAGGGTCGTTCGAAGTACGGTACCAAGCGTCCGAAGTAATCGGCCGTTTGCAGACATCCATTTTTTTGAGTCGATAAGAGTAAGGTCGGGCGTAGGTCGAATGACCTGGTCCCGGGCTAACCTGAAGACCGTTTGAGGGCTTATCATGCCAAGACGTCGTGTAGCAGCAAAACGTGAGATCCTTGACGATCCGAAGTACGGATCCCAGATCCTCGCCAAGTTCATGAACCACGTGATGGAAAGCGGCAAGAAGGCCGTAGCCGAGCGCATCGTTTACGGTGCCCTGGATACCGTCAAAGCACGCAAGAACAGCGATCCCCTGGAAATCTTCGAGAAAGCTCTCGACGCCATCGCTCCGCTGGTCGAAGTTAAGTCCCGCCGTGTCGGCGGTGCCACTTACCAGGTTCCGGTTGAAGTTCGTCCATCCCGTCGTAACGCTCTGGCAATGCGCTGGCTCGTAGACTACGCCCGCAAGCGCGGCGAGAAGTCGATGGCTCTGCGCCTGGCCGGCGAGCTGCTGGATGCTGCTGAAGGCAAGGGTGCTGCAGTCAAGAAGCGTGAAGACGTGCACCGTATGGCCGAGGCCAACAAAGCGTTCTCGCACTACCGCTTCTAATTCAAGCATCAATCATTTTGCGAGGGCTTTATGGCTCGTACTACAGCAATTAACCGCTACCGTAACATCGGTATCTGCGCCCACGTTGACGCGGGCAAGACTACCACTACCGAGCGGATCCTGTTCTACACAGGTCTGAGCCACAAGATGGGCGAGGTGCACGACGGCGCCGCGACCACCGACTGGATGGTGCAGGAGCAGGAGCGCGGTATCACCATTACCTCCGCTGCCGTTACCACCTTCTGGAAAGGTTCCCGTGGTCAGTACGACAACTACCGCGTAAACGTCATCGATACCCCCGGCCACGTTGACTTCACCATTGAAGTAGAGCGTTCGCTGCGTGTACTCGACGGCGCGGTCGTTGTGTTCTGCGGTACCTCCGGCGTTGAGCCGCAGTCCGAAACCGTATGGCGTCAGGCCAACAAGTACGGCGTTCCACGTGTTGTATACGTGAACAAGATGGACCGTGCTGGTGCCAACTTCCTGCGCGTTGTCGGCCAGATCAAGAACCGCCTGGGTCACACCCCGGTTCCGGTCCAGCTGGCTATCGGTGCAGAAGACGACTTCCAGGGTCAGGTCGACCTGATCAAGATGAAAGCCATCTACTGGAACGAAGACGACAAGGGCACCACCTACCGCGAGGAAGAAATTCCTGCGGATATGGTCGAGCTGGCTAACGAGTGGCGCAACAACATGGTTGAAGCCGCCGCCGAAGCCAACGAAGAGCTGATGAACAAGTACCTTGAAGAAGGTGAGCTGACCGTCGAGGAAATCAAGGCAGGCCTGCGCGCGCGCACCCTGGCCAGCGAGATCGTTCCGGCTGTCTGCGGTTCGTCGTTCAAGAACAAGGGCGTTCCCCTGGTTCTCGACGCCGTGATCGACTTCCTGCCTGCTCCGACCGAAATCCCGGCGATCAAGGGTATCCACCCTGACCTGATCGACGTGCCGAAGGACGAAGTCAAGCCAGAGCAGTTCGACGAGCGTCACGCTGACGACAACGAGCCGTTCTCGGCTCTGGCGTTCAAGATTGCCACCGACCCGTTCGTTGGTACTCTGACCTTCGTTCGCGTTTACTCGGGCTTCCTGACCTCCGGTGACTCCGTCATCAACTCGGTCAAGGGCAAGAAAGAGCGCGTTGGTCGTATGGTGCAGATGCACGCCAACCAGCGTGAAGAGATCAAAGAAGTACGTGCGGGCGACATCGCCGCTCTGATCGGCATGAAGGACGTCACCACTGGTGACACCCTGTGCAACGCCGACAAGCCGATCATCCTCGAGCGTATGGACTTCCCAGAGCCTGTGATTTCGCTCTCCGTAGAGCCGAAAACCAAGGCTGACCAGGAGAAGATGGGTATCGCACTGGGCAAGCTGGCTCAGGAAGACCCGTCGTTCCGCGTCAAGACCGACGAAGAAACTGGTCAGACCATCATCTCCGGTATGGGTGAGCTGCACCTGGACATCCTCGTTGACCGCATGAAGCGCGAGTTCAACGTCGAAGCCAACATCGGCAAGCCGCAGGTTTCGTACCGCGAGAAGATCACCAAGTCCAACGTCGAGATCGAAGGCAAGTTCGTTCGTCAGTCGGGCGGTCGTGGTCAGTTCGGTCACTGCTGGATCCGTTTCTCGGAGCCGGATCAGGACGACAAGGGCAACATCACCGAAGGTCTGGTGTTTGCCAACGAAGTCGTTGGTGGTGTGATTCCTAAGGAATACATCCCTGCGATCCAGAAGGGTATCGAAGAGCAGATGAAGAACGGCGTTGTTGCCGGCTATCCTCTGATCGGCCTGAAGGCCGCGGTATTCGACGGTTCGTACCACGACGTCGACTCCAACGAAATGGCGTTCAAGATCGCTGCTTCGATGGCAACCAAGCAACTGGCCCAGAAGGGCGGTGGCGTGGTTCTCGAGCCGATCATGAAGGTCGAAGTTGTAACCCCGGAAGACTACCTGGGTGACGTGATGGGTGACCTGAACCGTCGTCGTGGTCTGGTCCAGGGTATGGATGAGTCGGTCTCTGGCCGTGTCGTCCGCGCTGAAGTTCCGCTCGGAGAAATGTTCGGTTACGCAACCGACGTTCGTTCCATGTCTCAGGGTCGCGCAAGCTACTCCATGGAATTCTCCAAATACGCCGAAGCTCCGTCGAACATCGTCGAAGCACTCGTTAAAAAACAAGGCTAATCCCCTTTAGGCAAGAGGTTCACTGTCGTGGCTAAAGAAAAATTTGATCGTTCCCTTCCCCACGTTAACGTCGGCACCATCGGCCACGTTGACCACGGTAAGACCACTCTGACCGCAGCTCTGACTCGCGTCTGCTCCGAAGTTTTCGGTTCGGCAGTCGTTGAGTTCGACAAGATCGACTCGGCTCCGGAAGAAAAAGCGCGCGGTATCACCATCAACACCGCTCACGTCGAGTACAACTCGAACATTCGTCACTACGCTCACGTTGACTGCCCAGGTCACGCTGACTACGTGAAGAACATGATCACCGGTGCTGCCCAGATGGACGGCGCGATCCTGGTTTGCTCGGCCGCCGATGGTCCGATGCCACAAACCCGTGAGCACATCCTGCTGTCCCGTCAGGTAGGCGTTCCTTACATCGTGGTCTTCCTGAACAAGGCTGACCTGGTAGACGACGCCGAGCTGCTGGAACTGGTCGAGATGGAAGTTCGCGACCTGCTGTCCACCTACGACTTCCCAGGCGACGACACTCCGATCATCATCGGTTCGGCTCGTATGGCCCTGGAAGGCAAAGACGACAACGAAATGGGTACTACCGCTGTCAAGAAGCTGGTAGAAACTCTGGATGCCTACATCCCTGAGCCAGTTCGTGCCGTTGACCAGCCGTTCCTGATGCCGATCGAAGACGTATTCTCGATCTCGGGTCGTGGTACCGTTGTTACCGGTCGTATCGAGCGTGGTATCGTCCGCGTTCAGGATCCGCTGGAAATCGTTGGTCTGCGTGACACCACCACCACCACCTGCACCGGTGTTGAGATGTTCCGCAAGCTGCTGGACGAAGGTCGTGCTGGCGAGAACTGCGGCGTTCTGCTGCGTGGTACCAAGCGTGACGACGTTGAGCGTGGCCAGGTTCTGGTCAAGCCAGGTTCGGTCAAGCCGCACACCAAGTTCACCGCAGAAGTCTACGTTCTGTCGAAAGAAGAAGGTGGTCGTCACACTCCGTTCTTCAAAGGCTACCGTCCTCAGTTCTACTTCCGTACCACTGACGTGACCGGTAACTGCGAACTGCCGGAAGGCGTTGAAATGGTAATGCCAGGTGACAACATTCAGATGACTGTTACCCTGATCAAGACCATCGCAATGGAAGACGGTCTGCGCTTCGCTATCCGTGAAGGCGGTCGTACCGTCGGCGCCGGCGTCGTAGCCAAAATCATCGAGTAATCACTCGACCGATTGAAAAAACCCCCGCTCAGCGGGGGTTTTTTTTATTGGGTTGACACTAAATTGGGGCGTCTATAGAATCACGCCTCCTTTTAGCGGGCGTAGTGCGTCCGTTGGGAACAGCCTGGAGTCTGAAATCCAATGCAAAATCAGCAAATCCGTATCAGGTTGAAGGCTTTCGACCATCGCCTGATCGACCAATCCACCCAGGAAATCGTGGAAACCGCGAAACGTACTGGTGCACAAGTGCGTGGTCCAATTCCACTGCCTACCCGCAAAGAGCGTTTCACCGTTCTGGTCTCCCCGCACGTCAACAAAGACGCGCGTGACCAGTACGAGATTCGCACTCATAAGCGTGTTCTGGACATCGTCCAGCCAACGGATAAAACCGTTGACGCGCTGATGAAGCTTGATCTGGCGGCAGGTGTGGAAGTACAGATCAGCCTCGGCTAAGACTTCGGTCTGGTCGTGTAACGCTCTGAAATGGGCGGCCATAGCGGGTGAAAGCCCCGTACACTCATGAGGTTTACAACATGACTATTGGTGTAATCGGTCGCAAGTGCGGTATGACCCGCATTTTCACCGAAGAAGGTGTCTCCATTCCGGTCACGGTCATCGAGATCGAGCCGAATCGTGTCACCCAGTTCAAAACTGAAGAAACCGATGGCTACCGTGCAGTGCAAGTCACTGTCGGCGAGCGTCGTGCTTCGCGTGTGACTGCCGCTCAGGCAGGTCACTTCGCCAAGGCCAACGTTGCCGCTGGTCGCGGTGTCTGGGAGTTCCGTCTTGAAGAAGGCGATTTCCAGGCTGGCGATCTGATCAAAGCTGAACTCTTCACTGCAGGCCAGCTGGTAGACGTTACTGGTCAGTCCAAAGGTAAAGGCTTCGCCGGTACCATCAAGCGCTGGAACTTCCGTGGCCAGGACAACACCCACGGTAACTCCGTGTCGCACCGTGTCCCAGGTTCCATCGGCCAGTGCCAGACTCCTGGTCGTGTGTTCAAGGGCAAGAAAATGTCCGGTCACATGGGCGCCGAGCGCGTGACTGTTCAGTCCCTGGAAGTAGTTCGCGTAGACGCTGAGCGCAACCTGCTGCTGGTCAAGGGTGCCGTTCCAGGCGCTACTGGCGGCGACGTGGTTGTACGTCCAGCTGTCAAGGCTCGCGGTTAAGGGGAAACTGACATGCAACTCAATGTAAATGACGCTCAGGCGATCGAAGTTTCCGAACTGACTTTCGGTGGCGAATTCAACGAGACGCTGGTACACCAAGCAGTCGTGGCCTACATGGCCGGCGGCCGTCAGGGCACCAAGCAGCAGAAGACCCGTTCCGACGTGGCTGGTGGCGGTAAGCGCCCATGGCGTCAGAAGGGTACTGGCCGTGCTCGTGCTGGTACCACTCGTGGTCCGATCTGGCGTGGCGGTGGTGTAACCTTCGCAGCTCGCCCTCAAGATCACTCGCAGAAGCTCAACAAGAAGATGTATCGCGCAGCCCTGCGCTCCATCCTCGCTGAGCTGGTGCGTAGCGACCGTCTGGTCGTGGTTCAGGACTTCGCTGTTGAAGCACCGAAAACCAAAGATCTGCTGAACAAGCTGAACGGCATGGGTCTGAACGACGTACTGATCGTTTCCGACGCTGTTGATCAGAACCTGTACCTGGCTGCTCGCAACCTGCCGCACGTCGACGTACGTGACGTACAAGGTTCCGACCCGGTCAGTCTGATCGCATACGAGAAAGTGTTGATCACTGTCTCGGCCGTGAAGAAATTCGAGGAGCTGCTGGGATGAACCAGGAACGCGTATTCAAAGTCCTCCTTGGCCCGCACGTTTCCGAGAAGGCTACCGTTCTGGCTGAGAAAAAAGGCCAGTTCGTATTCAAGGTTGCTACCGATGCAACCAAGCTGGAAATCAAGAAAGCTGTCGAAGGCCTGTTCAACGTAAAAGTTGAAAACGTGTCGACTGTTAACGTTCTGGGTAAAACCAAGCGTACCGCACGTGGTCTGGGCAAGCGCAATGACTGGAAGAAGGCGATCGTCTCCCTTCAGCCAGGCCAAGATCTCGATTTCAGCAGCAGTGCTGAGTAAGGAAGGGGTGCATCATGGCAATCGTTAAATGCAAACCGACTTCCCCTGGCCGCCGTTTCGTGGTCAAGGTGGTCAACCAGGAGCTGCACAAAGGCGCTCCTCACGCACCGCTGATCGAGAAGAAATCGAAGTCTGGTGGTCGTAACAACAATGGCCGCATCACCACTCGTCACGTTGGTGGTGGTCATAAGCAGCATTACCGTCTGGTCGACTTCCGTCGCAACGACAAAGATGGCATCCCAGCCACTGTCGAGCGTATCGAATACGACCCGAACCGTACTGCTCACATCGCCCTGCTGTGCTACGCAGACGGTGAGCGTCGCTACATCATCGCCCCTAAAGGCGTGAGCGCTGGCGACCAGCTGATCGCAGGTGCCCTGGCCCCAATCAAGGCCGGTAACTCCCTGCAGCTGCGCAACATCCCAGTAGGTAGCACCATTCACGGCATCGAACTGAAGCCGGGTAAAGGTGCTCAGATCGCTCGTTCCGCTGGTGCTTCGGCTCAGCTGATCGCTCGTGAAGGCGTCTACGTGACTCTGCGTCTGCGTTCCGGTGAGATGCGTAAAGTACTGGCTGAGTGCCGTGCGACCCTGGGCGAAGTCTCGAACTCCGAGCACAGCCTGCGTTCGCTGGGTAAAGCTGGTGCCAAACGCTGGCGCGGCGTTCGCCCAACCGTTCGTGGTGTTGCCATGAACCCGGTTGACCACCCACATGGTGGTGGTGAAGGTCGTACCTCCGGTGGTCGTCATCCGGTATCGCCATGGGGCTTCCCAACCAAGGGTGCGAAGACCCGTGGTAATAAGCGTACCGACAACATGATCGTCCGTCGTCGCAAGTAACTAGAGGGATACGACAGTGCCACGTTCTCTGAAAAAAGGTCCTTTTATCGATCTTCACCTGCTGAAGAAGGTCGAAGTGGCGGTGGAGAAGAACGATCGCAAGCCAGTTAAAACCTGGTCGCGCCGTTCGATGATCCTGCCACAAATGGTCGGTCTGACCATCGCGGTACACAACGGTCGTCAACATGTCCCAGTTCTGGTGAACGAAGACATGGTCGGCCACAAACTGGGCGAGTTCGCCGGTACCCGCACCTATCGCGGGCACGTGGCTGACAAGAAAGCCAAGCGTTAAGGGGTAAGGAAATGGAAGTAGCCGCTAAGTTGTCGGGCGCTCGCATCTCCGCCCAGAAAGCCCGCTTGGTCGCCGACCAGATCCGCGGGAAGAAGGTGGGCGAAGCGCTCAACCTGTTGGCCTTCAGCAGCAAAAAAGCCGCTGAAATCATGAAGAAAGTCCTCGAGTCGGCCGTTGCCAACGCCGAACACAACGAAGGCGCAGACGTTGATGACCTGAAGGTCTCCACCGTCTTCGTCAACGAAGGGCGTTCGCTGAAGCGCATCATGCCACGTGCCAAAGGCCGTGCTGATCGCATCGTCAAGCGGTCTTGCCATATCACTGTCAAGGTTGCGGACAAGTAACGGAGTCGATCAGATGGGTCAGAAAGTACATCCCACTGGCATTCGCCTGGGAATCGTCAAGGAGCACACCTCCGTCTGGTACGCAGACGGTGCTACTTACGCAGATTACCTGTTGAAGGATCTGAAAACGCGTGAGTACCTCCAGGACAAACTAAAAAGCGCGTCCGTAAGCCGTATCGATATTCATCGTCCGGCTCAAACTGCACGCATCACCATCCACACCGCTCGTCCCGGTATCGTTATCGGTAAGAAAGGTGAAGATGTCGAGAAGCTGCGTCAGGACCTGACCAAGCAGATGGGTGTGCCTGTGCACATCAACATCGAAGAGATCCGCAAGCCGGAACTCGACGCTATGCTGGTTGCGCAGAGCGTAGCTCAGCAGCTGGAACGCCGCGTAATGTTCCGTCGCGCCATGAAGCGCGCCGTACAGAACGCCATGCGTATTGGTGCCAAGGGCATCAAGATCCAGGTGAGCGGTCGTCTCGGCGGTGCTGAGATTGCTCGTACCGAGTGGTATCGCGAAGGTCGTGTGCCTCTGCACACCCTGCGTGCCGATATCGACTACAACACCTACGAAGCTCACACCACTTACGGTGTGATCGGTGTGAAGGTTTGGATCTTCAAAGGCGAAGTTATTGGTGGTCGCCAAGAAGAACTGAAACCACAAGCACCAGCGCCTCGTAAAAAAGCTGCTAAGTAAGGGGTACGCCAAATGTTGCAACCAAAGCGTACAAAATTCCGCAAGCAGATGACTGGCCACAACCGTGGTCTGGCACTGCGCGGTAGCAAAGTCAGCTTCGGCGAATTCGCCCTGAAAGCTGTTGCTCGCGGTCGCCTCACCGCTCGCCAGATCGAGTCCGCACGTCGTGCGCTGACCCGTCACGTAAAACGTGGCGGTAAGATTTGGATCCGTGTGTTCCCGGACAAGCCGATCTCCAAGAAGCCTCTCGAGGTTCGTATGGGTAAAGGTAAGGGTTCCGTGGAATACTGGGTTGCCCAGATTCAGCCAGGCAAAGTCCTGTATGAAATCGAGGGTGTTTCTGAAGAGCTGGCGCGCGAAGCTTTCGCCCTGGCTGCTGCAAAGCTGCCTCTCGCCACCTCCTTTGTTAAGCGGACGGTGATGTGATGAAAGCGAATGAACTTCGTGAAAAATCGGCACAGCAACTGAATGAGCAACTGCTCGGCTTGCTGCGCGACCAGTTCAATCTGCGTATGCAGAAAGCAACTGGCCAGTTGGGGCAGTCGCACCTGCTCTCGCAAGTTAAGCGTGACATCGCTCGCGTGAAAACTGTGCTCAACCAGCAGGCAGGTAAGTGATCATGGCTGAAGCTGAAAAAACCGTCCGTACGCTGACTGGCCGTGTCGTCAGCGACAAAATGGACAAGACCATCACCGTTCTGATCGAGCGTCGCGTAAAGCACCCGATCTACGGTAAATACGTTAAGCGTTCGACTAAGCTGCACGCGCACGACGAAGCCAACCAGTGCAAGATCGGCGACAAGGTTTCCATCCGTGAAACCCGTCCGCTGGCCAAGACCAAGTCCTGGGCACTGGTTGAAGTCCTCGAACGCGCTGTTGAAGTCTAAGGGCTAGGGGTCGGAGAAATTTTATGATTCAGACTCAATCCATGCTCGATGTGGCCGATAACAGCGGCGCTCGTCGCGTCATGTGCATCAAGGTGCTCGGCGGTTCGCACCGCCGTTACGCCGGCATCGGTGACATCATCAAGGTAACCGTCAAGGAAGCAATTCCGCGCGGTAAGGTCAAGAAAGGCCAAGTGATGACCGCTGTTGTAGTGCGCACCCGTCACGGTGTTCGTCGCGCTGACGGTTCCATCATTCGTTTCGACGGCAACGCTGCTGTTCTGCTGAACAACAAGCAAGAGCCGATCGGCACTCGCATCTTCGGGCCAGTGACCCGTGAACTTCGTACTGAGAAGTTCATGAAGATCGTCTCGCTCGCCCCTGAAGTGCTGTAAGGAGATCCGACATGCAAAAGATTCGTCGTGACGACGAGATCATCGTGATCGCCGGCAAAGACAAAGGTAAGCGCGGTAAGGTGCTGAAGGTTCTGGCTGATGACCGTCTGGTCGTTGGTGGTGTGAACCTGGTCAAGCGTCATACCAAGCCTAACCCGATGGCGGGCGTACAGGGCGGTATCGTCGAAAAAGAAGCGCCTCTGCACGCTTCCAACGTTGCCATCTTCAACGGCGAAACCAACAAGGCTGACCGCGTTGGTTTCAAAGTAGAAGACGGTAAAAAAATTCGTGTCTTCAAGTCGACCCAAAAAGCGGTTGATGCTTGAACACTGCTAGGTAGAAGACCATGGCACGACTGAAAGAGATTTACCGGAACGAAATCGCTCCTAAGCTTAAGGAAGAACTTAAGCTGTCGAACGTGATGGAAGTTCCGCGCGTTACCAAGATCACCCTGAACATGGGTCTGGGCGAAGCGATCGGCGACAAGAAAGTCATCGAGCACGCTGTTGCCGACCTGGAAAAGATCACCGGTCAAAAGCCGGTCGTGACTTTCGCTCGTAAATCCATCGCGGGCTTCAAAGTCCGTGAAGGCTGGCCGATCGGTGTCAAGGTGACCCTGCGTCGCGACAAGATGTACGAATTCCTGGACCGCCTGCTGGCGATCTCCCTGCCTCGGGTTCGCGACTTCCGCGGCCTGAATGCCAAGTCCTTCGATGGCCGTGGCAACTACAGCATGGGCGTGAAAGAGCAGATCATCTTCCCGGAAATCGACTACGACAAGATCGATGCTCTGCGCGGTTTGGACATCACCCTGACCACCACTGCTCGTTCGGACGACGAAGGCCGCGCTCTGCTGCGTGCTTTCAAGTTCCCGTTCCGCAACTGATTGGAGTAGGAAAATGGCCAAGAAGAGCATGAAAAACCGCGAGCTGAAGCGTCAGCTCACGGTAGCCAAGTACGCCAAAAAGCGTGCCGAGCTGAAAGCGACCATCGTCAACCTGAACGCCTCTCCTGAAGAGCGTTTCGCTGCCGTTGTCGCCCTGCAGAAGCAGCCACGTGATGCCTCCGCTTCGCGTCTGCGCAACCGTTGCCGCCTGACCGGTCGTCCTCACGGTGTATACCGTAAGTTCGGCCTGGGCCGTAACATGCTGCGTCAAGCTGCAATGCGCGGTGACGTACCAGGTCTGGTCAAGGCCTCCTGGTAATCGCTGCAGGCTGGATCCCGGCGGAAGGGGAGCAATCTTCCGACCGCCGGTGACCTCGCCAACAAACAAGCCCCTATATGGGGCTTGTTTCGTTTCTACCTTGTGTCTAGAATGACCGGCTCACCTGAGCCTGGGTTTTTTGCCCTGTCCGCTCGGGTGGTTGTGATAGCCGCAAGGCTAATAATTCTTGTATCAGGAGCATCTAGCCCATGAGTATGCAGGACCCGTTAGCGGACATGCTAACTCGCATCCGTAATGCCCAGATGGCTGAAAAGTCCGTCGTAAGCATGCCTTCCTCCACCCTGAAGGTCGCGGTTGCCAAAGTTCTGAAAGACGAAGGTTACATCGCCGGCTACCAGGTAACTGGTGAGGCCAAGCCTTCCCTGTCGATCGAACTGAAGTACTTCGAAGGCCGTCCGGTCATCGAGGAACTGAAGCGCTCCAGCCGTCCAGGCCTGCGCCAGTACAAGTCCGTCGCAGAACTGCCGAAAGTACGTGGCGGTCTGGGCGTGTCTATCGTCTCCACCAACAAAGGTGTGATGACTGATCGCGCTGCACGCGCTGCCGGTGTCGGCGGCGAAGTTCTGTGCACAGTGTTCTAAGGGGAGATAGGCATGTCTCGCGTCGCTAAGAACCCCGTTAAGCTGCCAGCAGGCGTCGAAGTCAAATTCGCCGGCCAGCAGCTTTCGGTGAAGGGTGCCAAAGGCACTCTCGAACTGAACGTTCACTCGTCTGTTGAAGTTACCGAAGAGTCTGGCGAGCTGCGTTTCGTCGCTCGCAACGGTGACCAGCAAGCTCGCGCCATGGCCGGTACCACCCGCGCTCTGGTGAACAACATGGTCCAGGGCGTAAGCCAAGGCTTCGAGCGCAAGCTCCAGCTGGTCGGTGTTGGTTACAAGGCACAGGCCAAGGGCACCGTCCTGAACCTGGCCCTGGGCTTCTCGCACCCAGTGGACTACGAACTGCCAGCAGGTATCACCGCTGAAACCCCAAGCCAGACCGACATCCTGATCAAGGGTATCGACAAGCAGCTGGTGGGTCAGGTGGCCGCTGAAATCCGCGACTTCCGTCCGCCAGAGCCTTACAAAGGCAAGGGTGTGCGTTACGCGGACGAAGTAGTCCGTCGTAAAGAAGCCAAGAAGAAGTAGGGCCTAGCAAATGACCGACAAAAAAGTTACTCGACTGCGTCGCGCTCGCAAAGCACGTCTCAAGATGCACGAACTCGAAGTCGTGCGCCTGTGCGTGTTCCGCTCCTCGCAGCACATCTACGCCCAGGTCATTTCGGCCGACGGCAGCAAGGTTCTGGCAAGCGCCTCGACCTTGGACAAAGAACTGCGTGATGGCGCCACTGGCAACATCGACGCGGCCACTAAGGTTGGCAAGCTGGTAGCTGAGCGTGCGAAAGCCGCCGGTGTATCTCAAGTTGCCTTTGACCGTTCCGGCTTCAAGTACCATGGCCGCGTCAAAGCGCTGGCTGATGCTGCTCGTGAAGGCGGGCTGGAGTTCTAAGTTATGGCAAATAACGATCAAAAGCGCGACGAAGGCTACATCGAGAAGCTGGTTCAAGTTAACCGCGTTGCCAAAACCGTAAAAGGCGGCCGTATCTTCACCTTCACCGCGCTGACCGTGGTAGGTGATGGTAAAGGTCGTGTTGGCTTCGGCCGTGGCAAGTCGCGCGAAGTACCTGCCGCGATCCAGAAAGCCATGGAAGCTGCTCGCCGCAACATGATCCAGGTTGACCTGAAGGGCACCACCCTGCAGTACGCCACCAAGGCTGCCCACGGCGCCTCGAAGGTTTACATGCAGCCTGCCTCCGAAGGTACCGGTATCATCGCCGGTGGCGCAATGCGTGCTGTCCTGGAAGTTGCTGGTGTTCAGAACGTTCTGGCCAAGTGCTACGGTTCGACCAACCCAGTGAACGTGGTTTACGCCACCTTCAAGGGTCTGAAAGCCATGCAATCTCCTGAATCCATTGCTGCCAAGCGCGGCAAGAGCGTCGAGGAGATCTTCTGATCATGGCAACCGTAAAAGTAACGCTGATCAAGAGCGTCTCGGGCCGTCTGCCTAACCACAAGCTGTGCGTTAAGGGCCTGGGTCTGCGTCGCATCGGTCACACTGTAGAAGTCCAGGATACTCCCGAAAACCGCGGGATGATCAACAAGGCTTACTACATGCTGAAGGTCGAGGGTTAATCGATGAAACTCAATGATCTGAGTCCAGCGCCGGGTTCCCGTCGCGAGAAGCATCGTCCAGGTCGTGGTATCGGTAGCGGTCTGGGTAAGACCGGCGGCCGTGGCCACAAAGGTCAGACTTCCCGTTCGGGTGGTTCGATCGCTCCTGGCTTCGAAGGCGGTCAACAGCCGCTGCACCGTCGTCTGCCGAAGTTCGGCTTCGTTTCCCTGAAAGCCATGGACCGCGCCGAAGTGCGTCTGTCCGAGCTGGCCAAGGTGGAAGGCGACGTGATCTCCGTGCAATCCCTGAAGGATGCCAACGTGATCGGCCAGAACGTACAGCGCGTGAAAATCATGCTGTCTGGCGAAGTCACTCGCGCAGTCACCATCAAGGGTATCGCAGCCACCAAGGGTGCGCGTGCGGCTATCGAAGCAGCTGGCGGCAAGTTCGAGGAATAAATGGCTAAGCAAGGTGCTCTCTCTTCGCTCGGTAAGGGCGGGATGTCGGAACTCTGGGCTCGTCTGCGCTTTCTGTTCATGGCGATCATCGTCTATCGGATAGGTGCGCATATCCCGGTTCCTGGCATCAATCCAGACCGTCTGGCGGATCTGTTTCGGCAGAATGAGGGGACCATTCTTAGCTTGTTCAACATGTTTTCCGGTGGCGCGCTCGAGCGCATGAGCATCTTTGCACTGGGGATCATGCCGTACATCTCGGCATCGATCATCATGCAGCTGATGACGGCGGTCAGCCCGCAACTGGAGCAGTTGAAGAAGGAAGGTGAAGCTGGCCGTCGCAAGATCAGCCAGTACACCCGCTACGGCACCGTTATCCTGGCACTGGTTCAAGCCATTGGCATGTCCATTGGCCTGGCCAACCAGGGCGTGGCGTTTTCTGTAGGCCTGGGCTTCCATGTCGTCGCCGTCTCCACCTTCGTGGCGGGCGCGATGTTCATGATGTGGCTGGGCGAGCAGATCACCGAGCGCGGTGTGGGCAACGGTATCTCGATGTTGATCTTCGCGGGTATCGTTGCCGGTCTTCCGAGAGCAATCGGGCAGTCTTTCGAGTCTGCACGCACAGGCGATATCAACATTTTCGCCCTGGTCGCTATCGGTTTGCTGGCAGTAGCGATTATCGGCTTCGTGGTGTTCATTGAGCGTGGTCAGCGTCGTATCGCCGTTCACTACGCCAAGCGTCAGCAGGGCCGCAAGGTCTTCGCTGCGCAGACCAGCCACTTGCCGCTGAAGGTGAACATGGCGGGGGTTATCCCGGCCATTTTCGCGAGCAGCATTCTGCTGTTCCCGGCTTCGCTGGGTGCCTGGTTCGGTCAGTCCGAAGGTATGGGCTGGCTGCAGGACATCTCGCAGTCGATCGCTCCTGGTCAGCCGTTGAACATTCTGCTGTTTAGTGCAGGGATCATTTTCTTCTGCTTCTTCTACACAGCGCTGATGTTCAACCCGAAAGACGTAGCGGAAAACCTGAAGAAGTCCGGTGCCTTTATTCCGGGTATCCGTCCTGGTGAGCAGTCGGCACGCTACATTGATGGCGTTCTGACCCGTCTGACCATGTTCGGTGCTCTTTACATGATGGCCGTCTGCCTTCTGCCCCAGTTCCTGGTGGTGGCAGCAAATGTGCCGTTCTACCTTGGCGGGACCTCGTTGCTGATTGTGGTAGTGGTTGTGATGGACTTCATGTCCCAAGTACAATCGCACCTCGTTTCGCACCAGTACGAATCCCTGATGAAGAAAGCCAACCTGAAAGGCTACGGTGGCAGCGGTCTGCTGCGCTGATACGCCCCTAAGGTTCGAGGAGTCGGTAATGAAAGTTCGTGCATCGGTGAAAAAGCTGTGCCGTAACTGCAAGATCATCCGTCGCGAAGGCGTCGTACGAGTGATCTGCAGCGCGGAACCGCGTCACAAACAGCGCCAAGGCTGAGTGTGATCTGCGCTTCAAACCCAGCAGCTAGTGTGCTGCTGGGTTGATTATTCGTTTCTACAGCGATATTATCTCGCGCCCTATTTCTTGGCTTCCGGGGCGTAGGTAGCTGTCAATTGGAGTCCCACTGAATGGCCCGTATTGCAGGCGTCAACATTCCAGATAACAAGCATGCTGTTATCTCGCTGACCTACATCTATGGTGTCGGTCGCACTACTGCGCAGAAGATCTGTGCAGACGCTGGTGTAAACCCAGCCGCTAAGATCAAGGATCTGAGCGACGAGCAAATCGAAACCCTGCGTGGCGAAGTCGCGAAGTTCACCACCGAAGGTGACCTGCGTCGTGACATCAACATGAAGATCAAGCGCTTGATGGACCTGGGTTGCTACCGCGGCCTGCGTCATCGTAAAGGTCTGCCGGTTCGCGGTCAGCGCACCAAGACCAACGCACGCACCCGTAAGGGCCCGCGTAAGCCGATCCGCAAGTAATCGCCCAGGAATATAGACATGGCAAAACCTGCTGCTCGTCCTCGTAAGAAAGTCAAAAAGACAGTGGTTGATGGCATCGCCCACATCCATGCCTCTTTCAACAACACCATCGTGACCATCACCGACCGTCAGGGCAACGCTTTGTCCTGGGCGACCTCCGGTGGTTCGGGTTTCCGTGGTTCGCGCAAATCCACCCCGTTCGCAGCCCAGATCGCTGCTGAGCGTGCTGGTCAAGCTGCGCTGGAATACGGTCTGAAGAACCTCGACGTAAACGTCAAGGGTCCAGGTCCAGGTCGTGAGTCCGCCGTTCGTGCACTGAACAGCTGCGGCTACAAGATCGCCAGCATCACCGACGTGACGCCAATCCCGCACAACGGGTGCCGTCCGCCGAAGAAGCGTCGCGTGTAATCAGGAGACAGATAAATGGCACGTTACATTGGTCCAAAATGCAAACTGTCTCGTCGTGAAGGCACTGACCTGTTCCTGAAGAGCGGCGTTCGCGCTCTGGAATCGAAGTGCAACATCGAAGCAGCCCCAGGTATCCACGGCCAGCGCCGTGGCCGTCAGTCCGACTACGGTACCCAGCTGCGCGAGAAGCAAAAAGTTCGTCGTATCTACGGTGTTCTGGAGCGTCAGTTCCGCGGTTACTACCAGGCTGCAGCCTCGAAAAAAGGCGCAACCGGTGAAAACCTGCTGCAACTGCTCGAGTGCCGTCTGGATAACGTCGTCTACCGTATGGGCTTCGGCTCGACTCGTTCCGAGTCCCGTCAGCTGGTTTCGCACAAAGCGATCAGCGTCAACGGTAAGACTGTAAACATTCCATCCTACCAAGTTCGTCCGGGTGACGTGGTCGCGGTTCGCGAGAAGTCGCTGAACCAGCTGCGCATTGTTCAAGCCCTTGAACTGTGCGCCCAGCGTGGCCGCGTTGAGTGGGTTGACGTGGATGCTGCTAAAAAGTCGGGCGTTTTCAAGAACGTTCCTGCTCGCAGCGACCTGTCTGCCGACATCAACGAGAACCTGATTGTCGAGCTCTACTCCAAGTAAGGGCTAGAAAATAGGTGCATCCATGCAGATTTCGGTAAATGAGTTCCTGACTCCCCGCCACATTGATGTGCAGGTAGTCAGTCCGACCCGCGCCAAGATTACGCTCGAGCCTCTCGAGCGTGGTTTCGGCCATACCCTGGGCAACGCGCTGCGCCGCATCCTGTTGTCCTCCATGCCTGGCTGTGCAGTAGTCGAGGCCGAGATCGACGGCGTACTCCACGAGTACTCCGCGATCGAAGGTGTTCAGGAAGACGTCATTGAAATCCTGTTGAACCTGAAAGGCCTGGCTATCAAACTGCACGGTCGTGACGAAGTTACGCTGACCTTGTCGAAAAAGGGTTCGGGGGTGGTTACCGCTGCCGATATTCAGCTGGATCACGATGTCGAGATCGTCAACCCCGATCACGTAATCGCGAACCTGGCGTCGAACGGCGCCCTGAACATGAAGCTCACTGTAGCTCGTGGTCGTGGTTACGAGCCGGCCGACTCCCGTCAAACCGACGAAGACGAAAGCCGTAGCATTGGCCGTCTGCAGTTGGACGCTTCGTTCAGCCCGGTGCGTCGTATCGCCTATGTGGTCGAGAACGCCCGTGTTGAACAGCGTACCAACCTGGACAAGCTGGTCATTGATCTGGAAACCAACGGCACCCTGGATCCTGAAGAGGCTATCCGCCGCGCTGCGACCATCCTGCAACAGCAGCTGGCCGCGTTCGTCGACCTCAAAGGTGACAGCGAGCCTGTCGTAGTCGAGCAGGAAGACGAGATCGATCCGATCCTGCTGCGTCCGGTTGACGACCTGGAACTGACTGTACGTTCGGCCAACTGCCTCAAGGCGGAGAACATCTACTACATCGGCGACCTGATTCAGCGTACCGAAGTAGAGCTGTTGAAGACTCCTAACCTGGGCAAGAAGTCCCTGACTGAAATCAAGGACGTCCTGGCCTCTCGTGGTCTGTCTCTCGGCATGCGCCTCGACAACTGGCCGCCTGCAAGTCTTAAGAAAGACGACAAGGCGACCGCCTGATCGTCGTAATCACCGAACGTAGTGTTTGGTAAGGAATGAATCATGCGTCATCGTAAAAGTGGACGTCACCTGAGCCGTACCAGCTCTCACCGCAAGGCTATGTTCCAGAACATGGCAGTGTCGCTGATCGAGCACGAGCTGATCAAAACCACCCTGCCGAAAGCCAAGGAACTGCGCCGCGTTGCCGAGCCGCTGATCACCCTGGCCAAGGAAGACAGCGTAGCTAACCGCCGTCTGGCCTTCGATCGTACCCGTTCGAAGTCCGCTGTTGGCAAGCTGTTCAACGACCTGGGCAAGCGTTACGCCACCCGTCAGGGCGGCTACCTGCGCATCCTGAAGTGCGGTTTCCGCGCTGGCGACAACGCTCCTATGGCGTACGTCGAGCTGGTTGATCGTCCGGTCGGCGGTGCTGTAGAAGCTGCTGAGTAAGACGTTCTGTCTGCTACAAAGAACCGGGCCTAGTGCCCGGTTTTTTGTTTCAAGACGTATTGTTTATTTCTATTGATACAAGTCATGTAATGCATTTGTTCTTGTAACCTTGCTCGTCAATACTCTCTCCAGAGCCGATTAGCCGGCGCTTGAAGACCGATAAGGAGAGCCCATGAGCAAGATTCTCACCACCGCCAGCGGTGCACCTGTAGCAGACAACCAGAATTCCCGTTCCGCCGGCCCGCGCGGCCCGCTGCTGCTCGACGACTTCCACCTGATCGAGAAGCTCGCCCACTTCAACCGCGAGAACATTCCTGAGCGCCGCGTACACGCAAAAGGCTCGGGCGCCTACGGCACCTTTACCGTCACCCGCGATATCACTGAATACACCAGTGCCAAGTTGTTTGAACAGGTTGGCAAGCAGACCGAAACCTTCCTGCGCTTCTCCACCGTTGGTGGTGAGCGTGGCTCCGCTGATACCGAGCGCGACCCCCGTGGTTTTGCCGTCAAGTTCTACACCGAGGAAGGCAACTGGGACATCGTTGGCAACAACACGCCGGTGTTCTTCATCCGCGACCCACTGAAGTTCCCGGACTTTATCCACACCCAGAAGCGTCACCCGCAATCCAACCTGAAGAACGCTCAGATGATGTGGGACTTCTGGTCGCACTCTCCCGAGGCGCTGCATCAGGTCACCATTCTGTTCTCCGATCGCGGCATTCCGGACGGCTACCGCCACATGCACGGCTTCGGTAGCCATACCTACAGCCTGATCAATGCCAAGGGTGAACGCACCTGGGTCAAATGGCACTTCAAGACCCAGCAAGGCATCAAGAACCTCGCACCGGCAGATGCCGCGCGCCTGGCAGGTACTGACCCGGACTACGCCCAGCGCGACCTGTTCGAAGCCATCGAGCGGGGCGATTACCCACGCTGGACCGTATGCATCCAAGTGATGAGCGAAGCCGAGGCTGCCAGCCGCGACGAGAACCCCTTCGACGTGACCAAGACCTGGTCGCAGAAGGACTACCCGCTGATTGAAGTGGGCGTGCTGGAGCTCAACCGTAACCCGCTCAACTACTTTGCCGAGGTCGAGCAGGCTGCGTTTGGCCCGAGCAACATGGTGCCGGGTGTTGGCCTGTCGCCGGACCGCATGCTGCAAGGGCGGGTATTCGCCTACGCCGATGCGCACCGCTACCGGGTGGGTACCAACCACCAGCAGCTGCCGGTGAACGCACCACGCTGCCCGGTCAACAGCTACCAGCGTGATGGTTCCATGGCCGCTGGCAGTTACGGCAGCGCGCCGAACTATGAGCCCAACAGCTACAGCGATGCACCGAAGCAGTCGCCACGCCACGCCGAGCCTGCACTGGCCCTGAATGGTTCCGCAGACCGTTACGACCACCGCGAAGACACCGACTACTACAGCCACGCCGGCGCGCTGTTCCGCCTGATGAACGATGAGCAGAAAGCCCTGCTGATAAACAACATTGCCGGCACCATGGCAGGCGTCAGCGAAGACGTGGTCCAGCGTCAGTTGCAATACTTCTTCAAGGCCGATCCGGCCTATGGCGAAGGGGTTGCCAAGGCCTTGGGCATCAATCTCGCCTAAGTCGAAGTGATAAGAAGAACCGCCCTCATTTGGGCGGTTTTTCAATGAATATCACTACTGTTTAACCGATTTTTTGCTTCTAATTGCGCGGTTTTCAGTGACCGCAGGCAAAAGCTGGTTCACACTATGTGGCATAGACGTTTTCACATGGAGAAGCAGGGCGATGCAAGGTCACCCGGACGTAATCAACTACCTCGTTACGCTGCTGAAGGGCGAACTGGCGGCGCGTGACCAGTACTTCATTCACTCGCGTATGTACGAAGACTGGGGCCTGTCCAAGCTCTACGAGCGCATCAACCACGAAATGGAAGAAGAGACGCAGCACGCAGATGCCCTGATGCGTCGCATCCTCATGCTCGAAGGCACCCCTGACATGCGCGCGGACGACCTGGAAGTGGGCAGCACCGTGCCGGAAATGATCGAGGCTGACCTCAAGCTCGAGTACAAGGTACGCGGCGCGCTGTGCAAAGGCATCGAGCTGTGCGAGCTGCACAAGGACTACATCAGCCGCGACATCCTGCGCGCTCAGTTGGCTGATACCGAAGAAGATCACACCTACTGGCTGGAGAAGCAGCAGGGGCTGATCAAGGCCATTGGCCTCGAGAACTACCTGCAGTCGCAGATGTAAAAGCCTGGGGCTGCTTTGCAGCCCTATCGCGACACAAGGCCGCTCCTACATTTGAACGCGTCAATCCAGAGATTACGCGATCGGCTGTAGGAGCGGCCTTGTGTCGCGAAAGGGGCGCAAAGCGCCCCCAGGGCCTTACGCCCGATCCCGCTCCAGCAACGGTTTCAGGTAGTGCCCGGTGTACGACTGTTTCATCGTACTCAGTTCTTCCGGCGTACCGCAGGCAATGATCTGCCCACCTTTCGAGCCACCCTCCGGCCCCAGATCCACCAGCCAGTCCGCGGTCTTGATCACATCCAGGTTGTGCTCGATCACCACCACGGTATTGCCGTGGTCGCGCAGGCGATGCAGCACGTCCAGCAACTGCTGGATATCGGCAAAGTGCAGGCCCGTGGTCGGCTCATCGAGGATGTACAGGGTCTTGCCGGTGTCACGCTTGGACAGTTCGCGCGATAGCTTGACTCGCTGGGCCTCACCACCCGACAGGGTGGTCGCCGACTGCCCCAGCTTGATGTACGACAGCCCCACATCCATCAACGTCTGCAGCTTGCGCGCCAGCGCCGGCACTGCGTCGAAGAACTCGCGGGCATCCTCGATGGTCATCTCCAGCACCTCGTGGATGTTCTTGCCCTTGTACTTGATCTCCAGAGTTTCGCGGTTGTAGCGCTTGCTCTTGCACACGTCGCACGGCACGTAGATGTCCGGCAGGAAGTGCATCTCCACCTTGATCAGGCCATCGCCCTGGCAGGCCTCGCAACGGCCCCCCTTGACGTTGAACGAGAAACGCCCCGGACCATAGCCGCGCGAACGCGATTCCGGCACGCCGGAGAACAGCTCGCGGATCGGCGTGAAGATGCCGGTGTAGGTCGCCGGGTTCGAGCGAGGGGTGCGGCCGATCGGGCTCTGGTCGATATCCACCACCTTGTCCAGGTGCTGCAGACCATCCATGCTGGCATGCGGCGCCGCTTCCAGGCTGCTTGCGCCATTCAGGGCGGTGGCGGCCAGTGGGAACAGGGTGTTGTTGATCAGCGTCGACTTGCCCGAGCCGGACACCCCGGTCACGCAGGTCAGCAGGCCGATCGGGACTTCCAGGTCGACGTTTTGCAGGTTGTTGCCACGCGCGCCCTTGAGCTTGAGTTGCAGCTTCTTGTTGCGCGGCGTGCGCTTGGCCGGCACGACAATCTTCTTGCGCCCGGACAGGTACTTGCCGGTCAGCGAGTCGGGGTGCTCCATGACCTCCTGCGGCGAGCCCTCGGCAACGATCTGCCCACCGTGCACCCCGGCTCCCGGGCCGATGTCCACCACGTAGTCGGCCAGGCGGATGGCGTCCTCGTCGTGTTCCACCACGATCACCGTGTTGCCCAGGTCGCGCAGGTGGTTGAGGGTGGCCAGCAGGCGGTCATTGTCACGCTGATGAAGGCCGATGGACGGCTCATCGAGGATGTACATCACTCCCACCAGGCCAGCGCCGATCTGGCTGGCCAGGCGGATACGCTGCGCTTCGCCACCGGACAGGGTGTCGGCGCTGCGGTCCAGGGTGAGATAGTCGAGACCGACGTTGACCAGGAACTGCAGGCGCTCGCAGATTTCCTTGAGGATCTTCGCCGCAATCTCGCCGCGGCGACCGGTCAGGGTCAGCTCGCCGAAATAGTTGCTGGCTTCACCGATCGGCAGATTGGTCACCGCCGGCAGGGTTTTTTCGCCCACCCACACGTGCCGTGCCTCACGGCGCAGGCGGGTGCCGCGGCAATCCGGGCAGGGTTGGGTGCCGAGGAACTTGGCCAGTTCTTCGCGCACGGTGGCCGACTCGGTCTCGCGGTAGCGGCGCTCCAGGTTCGGCACGATGCCTTCGAACGGGTGCGAGCGCTTGACGATGTCGCCACGGTCGTTGAGGTACTTGAAGTCGACGCTCTGCTTGCCGCTGCCCTGAAGGATCACCTTCTGGTGCTCGGCCGAAAGCTGGCCGAATGGTTCCTCCAGGCTGAAGCCGTAATGCGCGGCCAGCGAGCCGAGCATCTGGAAGTAGTACACGTTGCGCCGGTCCCAGCCGCGGATCGCGCCTTCGGCCAAGGTGAGCTCGGCATTGACCAGGCGCTTGGTGTCGAAGAACTGCTTCACCCCCAGGCCATCGCAGGTCGGGCAGGCGCCGGCGGGGTTGTTGAAGGAGAACAGCTTCGGCTCCAGCTCGCTGATGGCATGACCACAGACCGGGCAGGCGAAACGCGCGGAGAAGATCGTCTCTTCGCCTTGTTCGTCATCCATCGGTGCCACCAGGGCGATGCCGTCGGCCAGCTTTAGCGCGGTCTCGAACGACTCGGCCAGGCGTTGTTGCAGGTCGGCGCGGACCTTGAAACGGTCCACCACCACATCGATGCTGTGTTTTTTCTGCTTGTCCAGCTTGGGCAGTTCGTCGAGTTCGTAGAGCTTGCCGTTTACCCGGGCGCGCACAAAGCCCTGGGCGCGCAGCTCGTCGAACACTGCCAGGTGCTCGCCCTTGCGCTCGCGCACCACCGGCGCCAGCAGCATCAGCTTGCTGCCTTCCGGGCGCTCCAGCACCAGGTCGACCATCTGGCTGATCGTTTGCGCTTCCAGCGGGATATCGTGATCCGGGCAGCGTGGGGTGCCGACGCGGGCGTACAGCAGGCGCAGATAGTCGTAGATTTCGGTGATGGTGCCGACCGTGGAGCGGGGGTTGTGCGAGGTCGACTTCTGCTCGATGGAAATGGCTGGCGACAGGCCTTCGATGGTATCGACGTCGGGCTTTTCCATCATCGACAGGAACTGCCGGGCGTAGGCCGACAGCGATTCCACATAGCGGCGCTGGCCTTCGGCGTACAGGGTGTCGAACGCCAGGGACGACTTGCCGGAACCGGACAGGCCGGTGATCACGATCAGCTTGTCCCGGGGCAGGGTCAGGTCGATGTTCTTCAGGTTGTGGGTACGTGCCCCACGAATCAGGATCTTGTCCACTGCGGCCTCGCTCGGCGGGCATAAACAAGGAAGTATACGGCGCGCTGCCAGTACGCGGCAAAGCGTCGCGTAGATGCCGTCAAGCTGTCGGACTGATAGAATCGCCGCCGGTTCACACGAGATTAATCCATGCACGACACCCACAACGAGCGCATGAGTGGCAGCGAAACCCGCGCCGCTGGCGGCCTGGCCCTGGTCTTTGCCTTTCGTATGCTGGGCATGTTCATGGTCTTGCCGGTGCTGGCCACCTACGGCATGGACCTGGCCGGTGCCACGCCTGCGCTGATCGGCCTGGCCATTGGTGCCTATGGCCTGACGCAGGCGGTATTGCAGATCCCGTTCGGGATGATTTCCGATCGTATCGGCCGCCGGCCGGTGATTTACCTGGGGTTGGTCATCTTTGCCCTGGGTAGTGTATTGGCGGCCCAGGCCGACTCCATCTGGGGAGTGATCGCCGGGCGTATCCTGCAGGGCGCCGGGGCGATTTCCGCTGCGGTCATGGCGCTGCTGTCCGACCTCACGCGCGAGCAGCACCGGACCAAGGCCATGGCCATGATCGGCATGAGCATCGGCCTGTCGTTTGCTGTCGCCATGGTCGTTGGCCCATTGCTGACTCGTGCCTTTGGCTTGTCAGGATTGTTCCTCGCCACGGCAGGACTTGCCCTGGTCGGCATCCTGCTGATCGCCTTTGTGGTGCCCAATACCCACAGCATCCTGCAGCACCGTGAGTCGGGTGTGGCGCGCCAAGCCATCGGCCCGACCCTGCGCCATCCGGACCTTCTGCGCCTGGATGTGGGCATTTTCATCCTCCACGCCATCCTCATGGCCAGCTTCGTCGCATTGCCACTGGCCTTTGTCGAGCGCGGCGGTCTACCGAAGGAGCAGCACTGGTGGGTGTACCTGACCGCGTTGTTCATCTCATTTTTTGCAATGGTCCCGTTCATCATCTATGGCGAAAAAAAGCGCAAGATGAAACGCGTGCTGGCCGGGGCGGTCAGTGTGTTGCTGCTGGTGGAGGTGTTCTTCTGGCAGTGGGCTGACGGTTTGCGCGGACTGGTGATCGGCACCGTGGTATTCTTTACTGCATTCAACCTGCTGGAGGCATCGCTGCCTTCGCTGGTGAGCAAGGTGTCGCCTGCAGGTGGCAAGGGGACGGCAATGGGGGTCTACTCCACCAGCCAGTTCCTCGGCGCTGCCCTGGGAGGAATCCTCGGCGGCTGGTTGTTCCAGCACGGCGGGCTGAACATGGTGTTCCTCGGTTGTGCGGTGCTGTGTGCCATCTGGTTGGTCGTCGCCTTGCGCATGAACGAGCCGCCCTATGTGACCAGCCTGCGCATGCCGCTGACGCCAGAGGCAGTCCGGGAAGCCGGCCTGACCGAGCGCCTGATGGCTGTGCCAGGTGTGACCGACGCCGTCGTGGTGGCGGAAGAAGCCGCCATCTATATCAAACTGGATACGAAAATTTTGGACCGTACGACCCTCGAGCGCCTGGTGAACCCGGCCTCTTCGGCGTGCGAAGCCTAGGAGAACGTTATGGCCCGTGGGGTTAACAAAGTCATTCTGGTCGGCACCTGTGGCCAGGATCCCGAAGTCCGCTACCTGCCCAACGGTAACGCCGTGACCAACCTGAGCCTGGCTACCAGCGAGCAGTGGACCGACAAGCAGTCGGGCCAGAAGGTCGAGCGTACCGAGTGGCACCGTGTGTCGCTGTTCGGCAAGGTTGCCGAAATCGCCGGCGAATACCTGCGCAAGGGTTCGCAGTGCTACATCGAAGGCAAGCTGCAGACCCGCGAGTGGGAAAAAGACGGCATCAAGCGCTACACCACCGAGATCATCGTCGACATCAACGGCACCATGCAGCTGCTCGGCGGTCGTCCGCAGGGCCAGCAGCAGGGCGGTGACCCGTACAACCAGGGTGGCGGCAACTACGGTGGCGGCCAGCAGCAACAGTACAACCAGGCCCCGCCACGTCAACAGGCCCCGCGCCCGCAGCAGGCCCCTCAGCGCCCGGCGCCACAGCAGCCAGCCCCGCAGCCGGCGGCTGACTTCGACAGCTTCGATGACGATATTCCGTTCTGATCGGAGCGATCAGGCGTCTAGCAAGACCAGAAGCCCAGGGCAGTTGCCCTGGGTTTTTTTGTGGGCAGTGCGGTGCCATTCTGCTGCACCTGTTTGGCTGATCCCGATAAGCTCAGGTGCTAGTGCGAACGAGTTCGCAAGCGATCCGCTTATCCTGTGGGAGCGGCTTTAGCCGCGAAGAATCCAGCGCGGTGCATGGCACCGGCTGTGCCGGTGTTCGCGGCTAAAGCCGCTCCCACAGGGTCCCTGCTAATTCACAGGGTTAGGTGAGAGCGGGTCCAATAAGCCAGCGCTTCAATAAAACAACCGCGGCTCCGGCGAGTCCAGCAAGCTGACCAGCTTGGTCAGGGCAAAGCCCAGTTCCTGGCGGCTGGGGGCCATCAGGGCGATGCGCACGCCGCAGCTGGCGTGGCTACGTTCTGGCAGGAACTGGCTGCCACTGACAACCGTGACGCCGTTGTTACGCGCCAGGTTGGCGAATTCGTCGCTGGTCCACGGCTCGGGCAACTCCAGCCAGATGTGGAAGCTGTTGGGCTGGCTGCGGATCTTGTACTTGCCAAGGATCTCCCGGGCCATTTGCTGGCGCGCGGCCGCCTCTTCCTGTTGTTCTCGCACCAACTGGTCGGCCATGCCGCTGTTGATCAGGTTGCTGGCCAGTTGTGCCATCAACGGCGATGGCATCCAGACGCTGCTGCGTACCATCGACGAAAGCCGCGAGAGGGTTTGCGGTGGGGCATACAGGTAACCGATGCGCAGTGCCGGCAGCACACTTTTGGACAGGCTGGTGAGGTACACCGAGCGTTCGGGCGCATACGCCGCCAGTGGCTGGTAATCCGGTGCGGGTTCGAGGAAACCGTAGATATCGTCATCGACGATGAACAGGTCGAACTCGCGGGCGATCTCGGCGATGGCCTGGCGCCGTGCATGGGGCATGATCGAGTTGGTCGGGTTCTGGTGGGTGGTGACGCACACCAGCAGGGAAGGGCGGTGCTCCAGGCACGCCGCGCGCAATGCCTCGGGAATCAGGCCGTGCTCGTCCATGGCCACGCCGCGCAGGCGGCGGCCCATGCTGTGGGCCAGGGAGATGATCCCTGGGTAGCAGAACGACTCGCACAGCACCACATCGTCGCTCTTCGACAGGCTGCTGATGGCCACCAATAGCCCATGCTGGGCGCCAGAGGTCAGTACAACCTGTTGCCAGCGAGCATCAGGCAGCCAGCGCTGAATCCAGGCTGCCCCTGCTTGTTTGTGGGAGGTGTGACCACCCTCTGTCACATAGTCGAGTACCTGCCCCAGGTCCGAAGAGGTGGCCAGCTCGCTGACTGCCGCACCCAGCCACTCACTCATGTGGGCGTCGTTGGGTTTGATGATCGAGAGATCGATCTGGCTGCTTTCGCCAGTAACGGGGGCGGGCGCCGAGGGGGTGGATAACCGCTGTCGCAACTGTCTGACAAATGTGCCACGGCCCACCTCTCCAACCACCAGGCCGCGCTTGGCCGCTTCGTCGTAGGCTCTTCCAACGGTGCCGGGGGTTACATTCAGTGCCTCGGCAAGGTCTTTGAGGGTGGGCAAGCGATCGCCTGCTGCAAGCCGACCACTTTCGATGTCCTGTTCAAGGGCATTAGCGATCATCAGGTAAACCGGCTGGGTTTGATCGCCGTATTGAGGGACCCACATGGAAATGGCACCAGATTCTGCAAGTGCGCGCAGCCTAGCATGAAAGCCAAGATACGGGTAATGATGGTAATCCTCGCTATTGAGTCGATTTAATTTATGATTGAATCGATTCAATTGCTGTAATTACAATCACCGCATTGATTGGGGCAAGCGCACTCGCGTTGTGCTTGGCATGACACTCCACTGGATGGACTTTGCTATGGAAATTCTGGGCGCTTTCTGGGCGGAACACTGGTTGCTGGCGATCCTCATGCTCGGGGCGATTGCCTTCGTTGCCGGCTTCGTCGACAGCATTGCCGGTGGCGGCGGGCTGTTCCTGGTTCCGGGCTTTCTGCTGGTTGGCATGCCACCCCAGGTTGCCCTTGGCCAGGAAAAACTCGTCAGTACCCTCGGCACGCTGGCGGCCATCCGCAACTTCCTGGCCAACAGCAAGATGGTCTGGAAGGTGGCGCTGGTCGGCGTGCCATTCTCGCTGCTCGGTGCCTACCTGGGGGCGCACCTGATCGTGTCGATCTCCCAGGAAACCGTAGGCAAGATCATCCTGGCGCTGATCCCCTTCGGCATCCTCATCTTCCTCACCCCCAAGGACCGCCCGGTCGAGGAGCGCGAACTGTCATCGCGCATGCTGTTCACCGTGGTCCCGCTGACCTGCCTGGCCATCGGTTTCTATGACGGCTTCTTCGGCCCCGGTACCGGCAGCATGTTCATCATCGCTTTTCATTACCTGCTGCGCATGGACCTGGTCTCCAGCTCGGCCAACTCCAAAACCTTCAACTTCGCGTCCAACATCGGCGCCCTGGTGGCCTTCGTCATTGCCGGCAAGGTCGTCTACCTGCTGGCGTTGCCGCTGGTGGCCTGCAACATCCTCGGTAACCACCTGGGCAGCGCACTGGCCCTACGCAAGGGCAACGAAGTGGTGCGCAAGGCGCTGGTGTTCTCGATGCTCTGCCTGTTCACCAGCCTGGGCGTGAAGTACCTGGCCTGACCCTTCCATAGGAGACAACTGATGAAAACCGCATTCGTAACCGGCGCCTCCTCGGGCTTTGGCCGCGCCATCTGCCGTACCTTGATCGGCAAAGGCTACCGCGTGATCGGTGGCGCCCGGCGCATGGACAAGCTGCAAGCGCTGGAGGCCGAGCTGGGCGTCAATTTCATTCCGCTGGCGCTGGACGTCACCGACCCGGTGTCGCTCGAGACGGCGGTCGAGCAGATTCGTGATGCTTCGCTGCAGATCGACCTGCTGGTCAACAATGCCGGGCTGGCGCTGGGCGTGGACCGTGCCCAGGCCAGCAGTGCGGAAAACTGGCAGCGGATGATCGACACCAACATCACCGGCCTGGCCATGGTCACCCACAAGATTCTGCCGCAGATGGTGGAAGCCGACAGTGGCATGATCATCAACATCGGCTCGATCGCCGGCACCTACCCCTACCCGGGCGGTAACGTGTATGGCGCCAGCAAGGCCTTTGTCCGCCAGTTCAGCCTCAACCTGCGCGCCGACCTGGCGGGCACCCGCGTGCGAGTGAGCAACATCGAGCCAGGGCTGTGCTCGGGGACCGATTTCTCGGTGGTGCGCCTGAACGGTGACCTGGATGCCGTGCAGGCGCTGTATCGGGATGTGGAGGCCATCCTGCCCGAGGACATCGCGGCCACGGTGGCCTGGATTGCCGAGCAGCCGGCGCATGTGAACATCAATACCATCGAGATCATGCCGGTGGCCCAGAGCAGTGCGGCGCTGAACGTGGTGCGCAACCTGCCGGCTTGCTGATCGGCTGGTGGTGGATGGCACCGGCGTTGCCGGTGTTCGCGGGCACGCCCGCTCCCACAGGAATAGCGCCCTGCTTCGGGCATGTGCAGTAACTGTGGGAGCGGGTTTACCCGCGAATCAGGCAACACAGCGCCCTCAGCTGACCCATGTCATCGCACCTTCTCGATTCTTGGCTAGTCTTAACTGTTGGCGGCCATCAATTGGCCGCCACCGTGACTACCAAGAGGCGCCGGCCATGTTCCGTGCGTCCACCACCTGATCAGGAGTGCACGATGGACCTGAACCGTCGGCAGTTCTTCAAGGTCGCCGCCGTCGGCCTTGGAGGCTCGAGCCTTGCGGCGTTGGGCATGGCCCCGACACCAGCATTCGCCGAGCAGGTGCGTCACTTCAAGCTGGCGCATACCAAAGAAACCCGTAACACCTGCCCCTACTGCTCGGTCGGCTGCGGCCTGATCATGTACAGCCAGGGCGATGCGGGCAAGAACGTCAAACAGAACATCATCCATATCGAAGGTGACGCCGACCACCCGGTCAACCGCGGCACCCTCTGCCCGAAAGGCGCTGGCCTGCTGGACTTCATCCACAGCCCGAGCCGCCTGCAGTACCCCGAGGTACGCAAGCCTGGCAGCAAGGAGTGGGTGCGGGTCAGCTGGGACGAGGCGCTCGATCGCGTCGCCGACCTGATGAAGCAGGACCGCGACGCCAACTTCATCGAAAAGAACGCCCAGGGGCAAACGGTCAACCGCTGGCTCACCACCGGTTTTCTCGCTGCTTCCGCCGCCTCCAGCGAGGCTGGCTACCTGACCCACAAGGTCGTCCGCGCAACAGGCATGCTGGGGTTCGATAACCAGGCTCGTGTCTGACATGGCCCGACGGTGGCAAGTCTTGCCCCGACGTACGGCCGTGGCGCCATGACCAACCACTGGTCCGATATCGCCAACGCGAATCTGGTCCTGGTGATGGGTGGCAACGCAGCAGAAGCGCATCCGTGCGGCTTCAAGTGGGTGACCGAGGCCAAGGCGCACAACAAGGCGCGGCTGATCGTGGTCGACCCGCGGTTTACCCGTACCGCTTCGGTGGCGGATTACTACGCACCGATCCGTACCGGTACCGACATCGCCTTCATGGGCGGGCTGATCAATTACCTGCTGAGCAACGACAAGATCCAGCACGAGTACGTGCGCAACTACACCGACGTGTCGTTCATCGTCAAAGAGAACTATGGCTTCGAGGATGGCCTGTTCAGCGGCTACGACGAGGCCAAGCGCGTGTATGCCGACAAGTCCGGCTGGGGTTACGAGCTGGGTGAGGACGGTTTTGCCAAGGTCGACCCGACACTGCAGCACCCGCGCTGCGTGTTCCAGCTGATGAAGCAGCACTACAGCCGCTATACCCCGGAACTGGCGAGCATGACCTGTGGCATGCCGCAGGACGCCATGTTGAAGATCTGGGAAGAGATCGCTACCTGCTCGGTACCGGGCAAGACCATGACGATCCTCTATGCGCTTGGCTGGACGCAGCACTCGATCGGCGCACAGATCATCCGCAGTGCGGCCATGGTGCAGTTGCTGCTGGGTAACGTCGGCATGCCGGGTGGCGGGGTCAACGCCTTGCGCGGGCACTCCAACATCCAGGGCCTGACCGACCTCGGCCTGCTGTCCAACTCGTTGCCGGGTTACCTGACCCTGGCCGGCGATGCCGAGCAGGACTATGCCGCTTATATCGACAAGCGTGCCTCCAAGCCGCTGCGCCCGGGGCAACTGTCGTACTGGCAGAACTACGGCAAGTTCCACGTCAGTCTGATGAAAGCCTGGTACGGCGCCAATGCCACCGCAGAGAACAACTGGGGCTACGACTGGCTGCCCAAGCTCGACGTGCCGGCCTACGATGTGCTGCGCATGTTCGAGATGATGGGCCAGGGCAAGGTCAACGGCTACATGTGCCAGGGCTTCAACCCGATTGCCGCGCTGCCGGACAAGAACCGCGTCACCGCGGCCCTGGGCAAGCTCAAGTGGCTGGTAATCATGGATCCGCTGGCCACCGAGACCTCGGAGTTCTGGCGCAACGCCGGGCCGTTCAATGATGTAGACACGGCCAACATCCAGACCGAAGTGATCCGCCTGCCCACCACCTGCTTCGCCGAGGAAGACGGCTCGCTGGTCAACAGCAGCCGCTGGCTGCAGTGGCACTGGAAGGGCGCCGACGGCCCGGGCGAGACCCGCACCGACGTTCACATCATGAGCGAGCTGTTCCTGCGCCTGCGCCAACGCTACCAGGCCGAGGGCGGCGCCTACCCTGATGCGCTGATGAACATCAACTGGCCATACAAGGTCCCTGAAGAGCCATCCCCGGAGGAACTGGCCAAGGAAATGAACGGCTGGGCGGTGGCCGACGTCACCGACCCGACTGGCGCAGTGCTCAAGGCCGGCCAGCAACTGGCGGGCTTTGGCCAGCTCAAGGACGACGGCAGCACCGCGTCCGGCTGCTGGATCTTCGCCGGCAGCTGGACCGAGCAGGGTAACCAGATGGCTCGCCGTGACAACAGCGACCCGTACGGCATGCACCAGGTGCAGAACTGGGCCTGGGCCTGGCCGGCCAACCGCCGCATCCTCTACAACCGTGCCTCCAGCGACCCGCAAGGCAAGCCGTGGGACCCGGAGAAGAAGCGCCTGGTGTGGTGGAACGGCAAGGCCTGGACCGGCACCGACGTGCCCGACTTCAAGGTCGACTCGCCGCCCGAGGCGGGGATGAACCCGTTCATCATGAACCCCGAAGGCGTGGCGCGCTTCTTCGCCATCGACAAGATGGCCGAAGGCCCGTTCCCCGAGCACTACGAGCCGTTCGAGACGCCGATTGGCATCAACCCGCTGCACCCGCAGAACAAGAAGGCCACCAGCAACCCGGCCGGGCGGGTATTCGACTCGGTGTGGGACAGCCTCGGCAAGCACGACGAGTTCCCGTACGCGGCGACCACGTACCGGCTGACCGAGCACTTCCACTTCTGGAGCAAGCATTGCCGGCTCAACGCGATTGCCCAGCCCGAGCAGTTCGTCGAAATCGGCGAGGTGCTGGCCAACGAGAAAGGTATCAAGGCCGGTGACCGGGTGCGGGTGTCGAGCAAGCGCGGGCACATCGAGGCGGTGGCAGTGGTGACCAAGCGGATTCGCCCGCTCAAGGTCAACAACCAGACTGTGCACCAAATCGGCATACCGCTGCACTGGGGCTTCACCGGGGCTACGCGGCATGGCTACCTGACCAACACCCTGGTGCCTTTCCTGGGTGACGGCAATACCCAGACGCCAGAGTCCAAGTCGTTCCTCGTCAAAGTGGAGAAACTCTGATGGCCAGCCAAGACATCATCGCCCGCTCGGCCACCACCACCGTACCGCCTTCGGTACGCCAGCAGCAGGAAGTCGCCAAGCTGATCGACACCACCAAGTGCATCGGCTGCAAGGCCTGCCAGGTGGCGTGTTCGGAGTGGAACGAACTGCGTGACGAGGTCGGCCACAACCACGGCACCTACGACAACCCCCAGGACCTCACCGCCGAGACCTGGACCCTGATGCGCTTCACCGAGCACGAGCGCGACGACGGCAACCTGGAGTGGTTGATTCGCAAGGACGGCTGCATGCACTGCGCCGAGCCAGGTTGCCTGAAGGCCTGCCCGAGCCCGGGGGCGATCATCAAGCACGCCAACGGCATCGTCGACTTCAACCAGGACCACTGCATCGGTTGCGGCTACTGCATCACCGGTTGCCCGTTCAACATCCCGCGCATCTCGCAGAAGGACCACAAGGCGTACAAGTGCACCCTGTGTTCCGACCGCGTGACCGTGGGCCTGGAGCCGGCCTGCGTGAAAACCTGCCCGACCGGGGCCATCGTGTTCGGCACCAAGGACGAGATGAAGGTGCATGCCGCCGAGCGCATCGTCGACCTCAAGTCGCGGGGTTACGACAAGGCCGGGCTGTACGACCCGGACGGCGTCGGCGGCACTCACGTGATGTATGTGCTGCACCATGCCGACACGCCGAAGCTGTACGCCGGCCTGCCGGACCAGCCGGTGATCAGCCCGCTGGTGGGGTTGTGGAAGGGCTTCACCAAGCCGCTGGCGCTGCTGGCCATGGGCGCGGCGGTGCTGGCCGGGTTCTTCCACTATGTGCGGGTCGGGCCACAGCGGGTGGAGGAGGACGAACACCCGGCACCTGCGGATGAAAGCGTGCACCAGGTGGACCCGTCGGTCCATGTCTATGATCCGACCAAGCCCGGTGGGCAAGGGGAGCAGCGACCATGAACGACAACAAACCCATCCTGCGCTACAACGCCAACGAGCGCAGCAACCACTGGGTCGTCGCGATCCTGTTCGTCCTGGCTGGTCTGTCGGGGCTGGCGCTGTTCCATCCGGCGCTGTTCTGGCTCAGCAACCTGTTCGGCGGTGGGCCGTGGACACGCATCCTGCACCCCTTCATCGGGGTGGCGATGTTCGTGTTCTTCCTCGGCCTGGTGCTGCGTTTCTGGCGGGCCAACTTCATCACTGCCAACGACCGCCTGTGGCTGCGCCGCGTGGACCGGGTGATGCTCAACAAGGAGGAGGGTGTGCCACCGATCGGCAAGTACAACGCCGGGCAGAAGCTGTTGTTCTGGACCCTGCTGGTGTGCATGCTGGTTCTGCTGGTCAGCGGCGTGGTGATCTGGCGCGCATACTTCAGCCATTTGTTCGGCATCGAGGTCATTCGGCTGTCCGCTCTGCTCCACGCCCTGGCGGCGTTCGTGCTGACCCTCAGCATCATCGTGCACATCTACGCCGGCATCTGGATCAAGGGCTCGATCGGCGCCATGCTGCATGGCTGGGTCAGCCGCGCCTGGGCGCGCAAGCACCATGAGTTGTGGTACCGCGAAGTGACCGGTGACAAGACGCCGGGCAATCACGGACGAAAAGAAGGATGAGCGCTTGAGCACGATACTCGAACCCGGGCAGATCGAAGCGTCGGCAGTGATGCCGCCGTTTCTGCACCTGCCCCCCGCCAACCTGTTCGAACTGCGCGCCGCGCGCCTGGAGCAGCTGGCCGAGGGCAATGCCCTTGGCGAATACCTGAAGCTGGTGGCTCGTTTGTGCCATATCCAGCAGCAGCTTGTGGATAACCCGCCCGCAGGCATGCCGGTGGCCGAGGCGCGTCAGCGCCTGTGCATAAGTCATGGTTTGCCGCCACTGGCGGCGGACAGCCTGGTGCGTGAAGGGCCGTGGCTGGTCTGGTTGCAGGCTTTGCTCGAGCACCTCGACGCGGACACCAGCGGTCCGTTGGGGGAGGCGCTGCAAGCCCTGCGCAGCAGTGACGACCATCAACGCAAGGGTTGGGGGATCGCCTTGCTCGCCGGCCAGTACGACGCAGTGCCCGCGGCACTGGTGCCGTTCATTGGCGCGGCCTTGCAGGCGGCCTGGTCCAGCTGGTTGCTGGCGCTGCCCGCGCCAGAGCTCAAGCCCGCCGGCAGCCTGGCCCAGTGCCCGGCCTGCGGTTCGCCGGCGATGGCCGGGGTGGTGCGCAACCGCGGCAAGCACAATGGCCTGCGCTACCTGGCTTGTTCGCTGTGTGCCTGCGAATGGCATGTTGTGCGGGTCAAATGCGTGTACTGCGAGTCGAGCAAGGACCTGCGCTATACCAGCCTTGACGATGACCGCCATGCACCGGGCAAGGCGCCGCTACGGGCGGAGTGCTGCCCGGAGTGCGAGAGCTACCTGAAGCAGAACTACCTGGAAAACGATGCGGCGGCCGAGCCGCTGGCCGATGACCTGGCCAGCCTGGCACTGGACATTCGCCTGGACGAGGAGGGCTTCCATCGGTTGGCACCGAACCTGATGCTCGCACCCGGGTAATGGAGAGTGTCTACACTGTAAGACCGAGTCGCCTTCTTCGCGGGTAAACCCGCTCCCACAGGGCCCGCGCAGCTTTTGAGGCTTGCGCGGCCCTTGTAGGAGCGGGTTTACCCGCGAAGAGGCCAGTACAGACAACGGATCAGTCCAAGGTAGTACCGCATGTCCTCCAGCCTAGCCAGCGACACCCCACGCCTGCCCTCCATCGACACCCTTTTGCGCCACCCGGCCTGCCTCCCGCTGATCGACCGCCACGGTCGCGACGCGGTCCTCGCCACCCTGCGGCAACTGCTCGACGACCTGCGCGACCCCGCCCGCACCGGCCAGCTCAGTGCCGCCGAACTGGCCGCTGAAGTCCTGCTGGGCCGCTCTGGCGAACGCTTGGCCACCCAGCAACGCAGCCAGGTCCGCCGTGTGTTCAACCTCACCGGCACCGTGTTGCACACCAACCTCGGCCGCGCCTTGTTGCCAGAGGAGGCCATCGAGGCCATGCAGACCGCCGCCCGCTACCCGCTCAACCTGGAATTCGACCTGGCCACCGGCAAGCGCGGCGACCGTGACGACCTGATCGAAGGCCTGATCCGCGAGCTGACCGGCGCTGAAGCCGTCACCGTGGTCAACAACAACGCCGCCGCCGTGCTGCTGGCGCTCAACAGCCTGGGCGCGCGCAAGGAGGGGATCATCTCCCGCGGTGAACTGATCGAGATCGGCGGTGCCTTCCGCATCCCAGACATCATGGCTCGCGCCGGCGTGAAGCTGCACGAAGTCGGCACCACCAACCGCACCCACGCCCGTGACTACGAGGCCGCGGTCAGCCCACGTACCGGCCTGCTGATGCGGGTGCATTGCAGCAACTACAGCATCCAGGGCTTCACTACCCAGGTGCCCACCGCCGAGCTGGCGCGCATCGCCCACCAACATGACTTGCCTCTGCTTGAAGACCTTGGCAGCGGCAGCCTGCTTGACCTTACCCGCTGGGGCCTGCCCGCCGAGCCGACCGTGCGCCAGGCCCTGGCTGACGGCGCCGATATCGTCACCTTCAGCGGCGACAAACTGCTGGGCGGGCCGCAAGCCGGAATCATCGTCGGGCGCAAGGAGCTGATCGCCAGGATCAAGAAGAACCCGCTCAAGCGCGCGCTGCGGGTCGACAAGATCACCCTGGCCGCACTCGAAGCGGTGCTGGGGCTGTACCGCAACCCCGACCGCCTGGCCGAGCGCCTGCCCAGTCTGCGCCTGCTGACCCGCAGCCAGGCCGAAATCCAGACCCAGGCCGAGCGCCTGGCGCCAGAGCTCAAGGCCCGCCTCGGCGAACAATGGGCGGTCAGCGTGGAACCGGCGTTGGGCATGATTGGCAGTGGCAGCCAACCGGTGGCCCGCCTGCCGAGCGCGGCGTTGTGCCTGCGCCCGCAGGTATCGAAGAAGCTGCGCGGGCGCAGCCTGCATGTGCTGGAGCGGGCCTTGCGTGACTTGCCGGTGCCTGTGCTCGGCCGTATCGCCGATGACGCACTGTGGCTGGACCTGCGCCAGCTGGATGACGAAGCCCAGTGGCTGGCACAGTTGCCTGCCCTGCAATTGGGGCCGGTACAGTGATCGTTGGTACCGCCGGCCACATCGACCATGGCAAGACCGCACTGCTCCAGGCCCTGACCGGCCAGGCCGGTGACCATCGCCAGGAGGAGCGCGCCCGTGGCATGACCATCGACCTTGGCTACCGCTATGCGGCGTTGACCGAGGGGGCAGCGCTGACCGGCTTCATCGATGTACCGGGCCATGAGCGCTTTATCCATAACATGCTGGCCGGCGCCCACGGCATCGACCTGGTGCTGTTGGTGGTGGCGGCCGACGACGGGGTGATGCCACAAACCCGAGAGCACCTGGCGATCATCGAGCTGCTGGGCATCCCTCAGGCCCTGGTGGCGATCAGCAAATGTGACCG
Source organism: Pseudomonas sp. FGI182 (assembly GCF_000511325.1). Lineage (NCBI taxonomy): Bacteria > Pseudomonadati > Pseudomonadota > Gammaproteobacteria > Pseudomonadales > Pseudomonadaceae > Pseudomonas > Pseudomonas sp. FGI182. The sequence continues at coordinate 564,642 of NZ_CP007012.1, forward strand.
GGTAGAGCCGGCCCGCCTGGTCGAAGTGCAGGCACAGGTCAGCGAGCTTCTGGCGCCGGGCCCATATGCTGGTGCACGGCAGTTTCCGTTGTCGAGTGTGACCGGCGAAGGTATCGATGCCCTGCGCCAGGCCGTGCTGGCCGCGCAACAGCGCGTGCGCCAGCGCAGCGTGCGTGGCGGTTTCCGTCTGGCCGTCGACCGCGCCTTCGCCGTTACCGGTGCGGGTGTGGTGGTCACGGGCACGGCGCTGGCTGGGCGGGTAAGTGCCGGCGACACCTTGTTGCTGGGCAAGGCCGGCAAACCGGTGCGGGTGCGTGGCCTGCATGCGCAGAACCAGGCCGCGCTGGTGGCCGAAGCGGGCCAGCGGGTGGCACTGAACATCGCTGCCGAACGGCTGGCGGTGGAGCAGGTGCGCCGGGGGGACTGGCTAGTGCCCGAGTGGCTGCACGCCCCCAGTGTGCGGGTGGATATCGAGCTGAACCTGTTGCCGGGCGAGACCCGTACCTTCGAACATTTCAGCGCTGTGCACGTGCACCTCGGCACCCAGGACGTAACCGCCCGGGTGGCCTTGCTCGAAGGTGAAACCTTGGCGGCGGGCCAGCGCATGTTCGCCCAGTTGCTGCTCAACGCGCCGCTGCAGGCGGTACACGGCGACCGTCTGGTACTGCGCGACCAGCGTGCCCAGCGCACCCTGGGGGGCGGCAAGGTGCTCGACCCGTTCGCGCCAAGCCGTCAGCGCCGCAGCGATGAGCGCCTGCGCCAATTGCATGTGCTGCGTGATGCCGAGGACCTGGAGCAGGCCTTGCCGGCACTGCTCGCCAGCGCACCAGGGGGTATCGACCCACAGCGTCTGGAGCGGCAGTTCAATCGCCTGCGCGAAACCTGGCAGTTGCCGGAAGACGTGCTGGTGGTGGCCACGCGGCAGGGCCAACTGCTGTTTGCCAGTGCCCGGTGGCAGGCGCTCAAGCGCCAGGTGCTGGAGCAGCTGGCGCGGTTCCATGAACAGGAGCCCGACCAGCTCGGCCCGGACCGCGACCGCCTGCGCCGCTTTGCTGCCTTGCCGCTGGAGCGGCCCGCTTTTGTCAGCCTGCTGGATGAGTTGCTCGAGGATGGCGCCATTGCCAGCAGCGGGCCTTGGCTGCACCTGCCCGATCACAAGGTGCAGCTGAGCGAAGCCGACAGTGCGTTATGGGCAAATCTGCAACCGAAGCTGCTGGCGGGGCAATACGATCCGCCCTGGGTCAGGACGCTGGCGAGCGAGGAAAATTGTGCCGAAGCCGATGTGCGCCTGTTGCTGCGCAAGCTGGCCCGGCTGGGCCTGGTGCACCAGGTGGTACGCGACCTGTTCTACCCCGAGGCGACGCTACAGCGCATGGCAGAGCTGCTGCTGGGGCAGGCCAGTGAAACGCCGATAGTGCAGGTTGCCGCGTTTCGCGATATGTTGGGCATCGGTCGCAAGCGCAGTGTGCAGATTCTGGAGTACTTCGACCGCATCGGCCTGACCCGGAGGGTGGCCGATCAGCGTCACATTCGCGCCGACAGCGCCCTGGCCCAGCAGCAGGCCAGGCACTGAGTTCAAGGAAGGCAATCGCGCCCGGTGGCGCGGCCGGGCTTCAAACCCGGTTGGGGACGGCAGCCGTTCCCGGGCAGGTTCGACTCCCGCTGCCTTCCGCCAATCATTTGTACAGGGGCTGCTTTGCAGCCCATCGCGACACAAGGCCGCTCCTACACAGGACTGCGCCGTACCTGTAGGAGCGGCCTTGTGTCGCGACGGGGCGCGAAGCGGCCCCAGTCGATCAGGCCCGTTCCCCACACAGATCCAGGGCAAACCACCGCTCCGCCGTGTCGACATCCAGCCCGGCCCCCAGCAACGCAACCATCTTGGCCAGCGCCGCCTCCCGGGTCATGCCACCGCCACTGACCAGCCCGGCCCCGCGCAAGCGGTTACCCGCCGCATAGGTATCGAACACCACCGCCCCCTCTGGGCACTGGCTGATAGCCGCCAGCATCACGCCCCGCTGGCGTGCCGCGCTCAGCACATCCAGCAACGCCTGGTCATCCGACGGCCCGGTACCGCTGCCGTAGCACTCCAGCAGCAACCCCTGCACGCCGCTGCCCAGCAGTGCCTGCAAGTGCCCGGCCTGCAGGCCCGGGAACACCGGCACTACCGCCAGGTTGACCGGCTGGCGCGGGTGCTTGTAGCCAAGTTCGGCTGGGATCGCCGTGGCGCGCTCACCGTCACGATGACGCGGCAGCGCGGCAAAGGCATCGAACGCCTCGCTGCGCAGCTTCGACGCCCGGCAGCCATGCAGCAGCTGCCCATGGAAGTACAGCTGCACACCATCTTCCAGCCCCTGTTCGAACTGGCGCAGTGCGCCGCACAGGTTGTCCCAAGCGTCGCTGTCCGCGGTACCCGCCGGCAGCATCGAGCCGGTCAGCAGCACCGGCACCGGCAGGCCCAGCAGCAGGAACGACAATGCCGCGGCGCTGTAGGCCAGGCTATCGGTGCCATGCAGCACCAGCACGCCATCATGGCCAGCCACCTCTACCGCTGCGACGATGGCATCGCGCATCGCCAGCCAGTTGTGCTGTTGCATGTTGGCGCTGTCGAGCAGCGGGTTCAGTTCCTGCAGGGTCCATTGCACCTGGGGCGCATCGGCCAACTGGGCGAAGTGTTCACGCATCCGCGCTTCGAAACCACCGGCCGGCGCCAGGCCTTCCGGTGTTTCGAGCATGCCGATGGTGCCACCGGTATAGAGAACGAGAAGATTCTTTACTGCACGCATGGAAAGCATCCGTAGCGATGAGCGGAGAAAGAAAAGCCGCCCGCGGACGGGGCGGCTGGGCAGGAGAGGATATCAGCGCTGCGTCTGAGCTTGGCCGACTGCTTTGTCAGTGGCTGTTTCCGCCTGCGGATTGGCAGGCCAGGCATTGCGGTCCAGGTCCAGGTCGGTGAACTTGGCCGAGTCGAACACTGGCTGGTCGACGCCCGCCTTGCGCTGGTCGTCGTAGTCGCGCATCACCCGCAGGCCGACCTTGAACAGCAGGGCCAGGGCCACCAGGTTGACGAAGGCCAGGCAGGTCATGGTGATGTCGGCGAAGGCGAACACGGTCGACAGGTCTTGCATCGAACCCCATACCACCAGCGCCAGCACCAGGCCACGGAACACCATCAGTACCACGCGGTTGCGGCTGAGGAACTGCAGGCTGTTTTCGCCCAGGTAGTAGTTGTAGAGGATGCAGGTGAAGACGAACAGCGACAGCGCCACGCTGACAAACACGCGGCCCCAGTCACCGACCACGGCGGCCAGCGAGTTCTGGGTCAGGACGATGCCGTCACCTTCGAAGCCCGGGGTGTAGAAGCCCGACAACAGGATCAGCAACGCGGTGCAGGTGCAGATCACGAAGGTGTCGAGGAACACGCTGAAGGCCTGGACAACGCCCTGGGCACCAGGGTGTTTCACGGCGGCCACGGCGGCGACGTTCGGCGCACTGCCCAGGCCCGCTTCGTTGGCGAACACACCACGCTTCACGCCCATGACGATGGCGCTGCCGAGCAGGCCGCCGAATGCCGGGTCGAGACCGAAGGCGCTCTTGAAGATGGTTTCCAGCATGGCAGGCACGTGCTCGATCTGGGTACCGATCACGTACAGGGTCACGCCGATGTAGGCCAGGGTCTTGACCGGTACCAGCAGGTCGGACACCGCGGCGATGCGCTTGATGCCGCCGATGAAGGTGATGGCCAGCAGCACGGCGAGGACGATGCCGGTGTGCTTGGGGTCGAAGGCAAAGGCGTTCTGCAGCGAGTGGGTCACGGTGTACGACTGCAGGCCGATGAAGGCGAAGCCGTAGGTGACCAGCAGCAGGATCGAGAACACGATGGCCATGCTTTTCAGCTTGAGGCCGTGCTGGATGTAGTAGGCCGGGCCACCACGGTACAGGCCGTCGCCATCGGCGCGCTTGTAGACCTGGGCCAGGGTGCATTCGAAGAAGCTGCTGGACATGCCCACCAGTGCGGTAACCCACATCCAGAACACAGCACCTGGTCCACCCAGTGTCACGGCAATGCCGACACCGGCGATGTTACCGGCGCCCACGCGGCCGGCCAGGCTCAGCATCAGGGCCTGGAAGGAGCTCAGCTGGCCTGCCTGGCCACGCAGCGATTCTTTGAACACACCGAACATGTGGCCAAAATGGCGGAACTGGACGAACCGGGAACGGATGGTGAAGTAGCTACCCAGCCCTACGATCAGCACAATGAGAAGTTTCCCCGAGAGGAAATCGTTGAGTACTTCGAGCATTGGAAAATGACCTCGATTCTTATTGTTCGTGTGGAAAGACCAGCGGACGGCAGGCGCACCGCTATTCGTGGGGCGCATGGTTGGCTATGACAAGAGCGGTTACAATTTCGCGGGTTGCTCTGATTTGGTGCAACTTGATGCTACAATCGCGCCATTCGCGTCACCTGAGTCCCGAGTCATGAGCGATCATTTCGCTACCAACCTCAAGCTGGCCTGCAGCCACTACCGCTCTATCTCCGAAGTTTGCCGCCAGCTGTCGATCAACCGCGCGCAGTTCAACAAGTACCTGAGCGGGCAGAGCCGCCCGACGGCCTACAACCTCAAGCGCATCGGCGATTTCTTCGGGGTCGAAGATTACGAATTGCATTTGCCACCCGAGCAGTTCAGCCGCCTGATCGGTGCTCGCGTGTCGACCCCGGCCGAGCAGCCTGGCGACCCGATCAGTGATCTGTTCCGTCCGTTGCACGCCCATGCGGGGAACCTGTCGCGCTATTGCGGTTACTACCTGGAGTATTCCAACTGCATGTCGGTTCCAGGCACGGTCCTGGTGTCATTGGTGCACCTGTGGGAGGAGCGCGGGCAGTTCCTTTTCGAACGCCAGGAACGCCAGGAGCGTTCCAGCGCCACCAACCCCCATGCCGAGGTGCGTTGTCGCTATCTGGGAGCGGCGTTCCAGTTGCAGGACCGGATGTTCCTGGTCGATTACGAGTCGCTGACGTTCAATGAGATGAGCCAGACTATCCTCATCCCCAGTTTCAAAAGCCGCATTACCCGCCTCAACGGCCTGAAGGCCGGCGTATCCAGCGGCGACCGGCGCAACCCGGCCTGCACTCGGGTTGTGTGGGACTACCTGGGAGAGGAGATCAATCGCATAAATGTCTACCGGCAGGTAAAACTGTACCAGCCGGATGATCCCCGCATAGATGACGATGTGCGTGAGCGCCTCAGCGTGGGGCCGTTGCGTAACAGTCTGTTCGAAATCGAGTGATGCTTTTTTCAGAGAACAAGTTGATGTAACCACTCGCCAACAGGGTTGCCTGGGTCGAGCAGCAACTTGATTGCCATGATGCAGCAAACACAGACCAGCAATGGCTTGATCAGCCGCGGGCCAAAGTGCACTGCGCAGCGTGCGCCCAATTGAGCCCCCACAAAAGCCGCGAACGCCATTGCCAGCGCCAGTGGCCAGATGATCGCCCCGCTGAGTGAAAAGACGGACAATGCGCCCAGGTTACAGGCAGCGTTCAAAAGCTTGCTGGTGCACACGGCTTGTATCAAGTGCTGGCCCAAGAGGATCACGCAGGCCAGCATGAAGAACGAGCCGACACCAGGGCCGAAGATACCGTCATAAAAGCCAATGATCGGTGCAACCACTACGCAGAACAGGCTGGTCGATACCTTTGCCTTGCGCGCTTGTTCATTCGGCTTTGGGCTGAAGGCAAAGTAGGCGGCTATCAGAATCAGCAGTGGTGGGACGCACGCCTGCAGAACGCTTTTGGGCACGTAAGTTATCGACAAGGCACCCAATGCCCCTCCGATAAATGACATGACAGCCATTGGACTGCCTCGTCTCCAGTCGATCATGCCTTTGCGGGCAAAGGCGCACGTAGCCGAAACCGTAGCCGAAGCCGCCTGGAACTTGTTGGTGGCAATTGCCGCCAAGGGTTCGATACCGGCAATGAACAACACCGGGAGTGTGATCAGGCCACCACCACCGGCGATGGCATCGAAAAAGCCGGCCATCAGTGCCACCAGTGCGAGTGTCAGAACAAGCGTTACGTCGAATTCGATCATGGGGTGTTTTCCTGTGATCAGCCACGCACGAGCAGTGGGTCTTCAGCGAGCACCAACGGTACTGCGAAGGGGGAGTATCCGAATTGACGGATGAGCAGCCGCCGGTTGTCCTGGCTTGCAAAGGTTATGGCCTTGCTTTGCTCCGGGCTGAACTCCAGGTATGCAACTTCCGAACGAGGCATTGAACGTTCCCTGTACTTGTTTTTGTAAAGCTCCCCGGCTGGCAAGTGGGGAAGTCAACTATTCAATGCAGTTGTGCTGTTGCGTGGAAGTCAGCTCGTTCCTGGTATGTCGTAGGAGATTTCTGCCTATGGTGGTATTGAACTGTGGAACTTTGGAATCAATACCGCCTGTGGCATCGAACGGGTCCGGTGTTGGACTTCCCGGGCAGGAAACCGCAAAATGGCCCCTTTCCTTCAATCAACCTCTCCGGATCTGCTGACTCTATGCGTATGCGCCTAATGCTGTTGGGTGGTGGCAATGCCCTCGGGCAAGCGCTGATTCGTCTTGGGGCCGAGGAGGACATCGCATTCCTGGCGCCGCGCCCGCCCGAGAACGGCTGGACGCCGGCCAGCCTCACCCAGCTGCTCGACGATCATCGTCCCGATGCCCTGGTCAACCTGGCCTATTACTTCGACTGGTTCCAGGCCGAGTCGGTCAGTGAGCAGCGCCTGGCCCAGCAGGAGCGGGCTGTGGAGCGCTTGGCGGAACTGTGCCAGCACCACCAGATCACCCTGGTGCAGCCTTCCAGCTACCGCGTGTTCGATGGTTCGCGGGCCACGGCCTACAGCGAAAAGGACGAGCCGGTACCGCTGGGCCTGCGTGGCCAGGCCCTGTGGCGTATCGAGCAGAGCGTGCGCGCGGCTTGCCCGCAGCACGTGCTGTTGCGCTTTGGTTGGCTACTCGACGAAAGCATCGACGGGGCGCTGGGCCGCTTCCTGACCCGCGCCGAGCAACCACAGGAGCTGCTGCTGGCCGATGACCGGCGTGGCAACCCGACGCCGGTCGACGACGCCGCCCGGGTGATCCTGTCGGTGCTCAAGCAACTCGATTGCAGTGCGCCGCTGTGGGGCACCTACCATTACGCCGGCAACGAGGCGACCACGCCGCTGGCGCTGGGCCAGGCGATCCTTACCGAAGCAGGCCAGTACCGCCAGCTGGCTGTGCAGGCACCGACGCCGCAGGCCCATGCCGCACGGCCGGATGCCAGCGAAGAGCCGCAGCACGCGGTACTGGCCTGCAAGAAAATCCTTCATACCTTCGGCATCAAGCCGCGCGCCTGGCGCGCCGGCCTGCCGCCTCTACTGGACCGGTTCTACCGCCATGGCTGACGCCCCCATCCTGATCACCGGCGGTGCCGGCTTCATTGGCTCCCACCTGTGCGATGCGTTGTTGGACAAAGGCTACGCCGTACGCATTCTCGACGACTTTTCCACAGGCCAGCGGGGCAACCTGCAGGTCGGCCACCCACGCCTGGAACTGGTTGAAGGCGATGTTGCCGATGCCGGTCTGGTCACGCAGGTTGCGGCTGGCTGCAGTGCCGTGGTGCACCTGGCAGCGGTGGCCTCGGTGCAGGCCTCGGTCGAGGACCCGGTGCGGACCCACCAGAGCAATTTCATCGGCACCCTCAACGTGTGCGAAGCCATGCGCGTGCATGGGCTGCGCCGGGTGTTGTTCGCCTCCAGTGCGGCGGTGTATGGCAACAATGGTGAAGGTGAGTCGATTGCCGAAGACACCCCCAAGGCGCCTCTGACCCCGTATGCCGTGGACAAGTTGGCCAGTGAGCAGTACCTGGACTTCTACCGTCGCCAGCATGGCCTGGAGCCGGTGGTGTTCCGCTTCTTCAATATCTTCGGGCCACGCCAGGACCCGTCCTCGCCGTATTCCGGGGTGATCAGCATCTTCTCCGAGCGCGCTGTGAAGGGTTTGCCGATTACGGTGTTCGGTGATGGCGAGCAGACCCGGGACTTTCTCTACGTGGGCGACCTGGTGCAGGTGATGGTGCAGGCGCTGGAGCAGCCGCAGGTCGAGGAGGGGGCGGTGAACATCGGCCTCAACCAGGCCACATCGCTCAACCAGTTGCTTGCAGCGCTTGAGAAGGTGGTGGGTAGCTTGCCGGCGGTCAGCTATGTGGCGGCACGTTCGGGTGACATTCGCCATTCGCGGGCGGATAACCAGCGCTTGTTGGCGCGGTTCGAGTTTCCGCAGGCAACGCCGATGGTCGAGGGCTTGTCGCGGCTTCTGGGCAAGGGCTGAATTGCTTGGGGCGCTTTGCGCCCCTATCGCGACACAAGGCCGCTCCTACAGCGATCGCGCCAGGCCGAGGTTGCGCGGTCGCTGTAGGAGCGGCCTTGTGTCGCGATGGGCTGCGCAGCAGCCCCAGAATCACTCATGCCGCACCACTTTTCGCAGGCAATCCCCTGCCGCCAGCACCCGCCCATCCCGGGCCCGCACCTGCAGTGTTTCCAGCGCCTGCCCCGTATCACCATCCACCAACTCCGAACGCACCTCGCCCGCCTCGAACAGAAACCGCTCCCCCCACTGCCTCAAGCCAACCACCACCGGGAACACCGATCGTCCTTTCTCGGTCAGCACATACTCCTTGTAGGCACTGCCATCCGACGCCGGCTGCAGCGTCAGCAGCCCGCTTTCCACCAGCCACTTCAGCCGTGAGGCGAGGATGTTCTTCGCCAGCCCCAGGTTCTTCTGGAATTCACTGAAGCGCCGCAGCCCATCGAAGGCGTCGCGCAGGATCATCAGCGCCCAGCGGTCTCCCAGCACCGCCAGGGCCCGGGCGACGGGGCATTGCGTATTGTTTTCATCGAGCATGGACGGGGCCTTTCGTGATCATCTGGTTGCAGATTAAAACCACATTTGCTAAATAGCCAGCATGTGGTTTCAATTCGAAACCAGATTGACGAGGCCAGCCCGATGAACCCTGCACTGACACGCTGGATAACCCTGCTGCTGGCCATCACCAGCGCCATGGCTGTGGCGACTGTGTATTTCGCCCAGCCTCTGCTCGAGTCGATGGCCGCTGACCTGGGCGTGGCGCAGCAGCAGATCGGTTGGGTAGTGGGCGCGACCCAGGCGGGCTATGCCCTGGGGTTGTTGCTGATCGTGCCGCTGGGTGACCTGATCGACCGCAAGCGCCTGTTGCTCGGGCAGTTGCTGTTCTCGGCCCTGGCGCTGGTTGGGGTAGGCATGGCACCCAACTGGGCGCTATTGCTGCTGGCCCTGGCCATCACCGGGCTGATGGCGGTCATGGTGCAGGTGATGGTGGCGCATGCAGCGAGCCTTGCCGCCCCCGGCCAGCAAGGGCAGGCCGTGGGCACCGTCACCAGCGGCGTAGTGCTGGGCATTCTGCTGGCGCGGCTGGTCTCGGGCGGGCTTGCCGACCTGGCTGGCTGGCGCAGCGTGTACCTGATTGCCGCAGGGCTGCTGATGCTGCTGGCCCTGGTGCTGTGGCGCAGCCTGCCCGTGGGGCAACCGGTGTCGCTGCGGTCTGGCTACCGGGCACTGATCGTTGCCCAGTTCAGGCTGTACCGGCACGACCGGCTGCTGCGTCAGCGCGGGCTGTTCGGCGTGTTGATCTTCGCTGCGTTCAGCGTGCTCTGGAGTGCCATGGTCATGCCCCTGAGTGCCGAACCACTGGCGCTGAGCCATACCGCGATCGGTCTGTTCGGCCTGGCGGGTGTTGCCGGCACATTGGCGGCAGCGCGCGCCGGTCGCCTGGCGGACCAGGGGCTGGGGGATCGCACCACCGGGGTAGCGCTGGTTCTGCTGGTGCTGTCATGGCTGCCCACAGCCTTCGTCGGGCATTCACTGATGGCCTTCGGGTTGGGTGTGCTGATGCTGGACTTTGCCGTACAGGCGGTGCATGTCACCAACCAGAGCCTGCTGCTGGCCGGGCGTGGCGCAATGGCCAGCCGGTTGATCGGCGCCTACATGTGCTGCTATTCGCTTGGAAGTGGAGTGGGGGCAGTGCTGGCGAGCTGGGTGTATGCCCATTGGGGTTGGGCAGCGGTGTGTGGGCTTGGGATGGGCATCAGCGCGGTGGCGCTGGGGTACTGGCTATGGCTGCAACGCGCGAGGGCGGCCGAAGCCGCCCTGCAGTGTTCAGGTCAGAACTTGTAGCCAAGGCCGACCATGTACACCCACGGGTCGACATCGACGTCGACCTTGGTCTTGCTGTAGCCCAGTGCGGATGGGCCATCGACGCTGGCCTTGGTGTCGATGTCGATGTACCAGACGGAGGCGTTGACCAGCAGGTTTTCGGTGAGCATGTAGTCCATGCCCAGCTGGCCGGCGAAGCCGACCGAGTCCTGCAGTTTCAGGTTGCTGAAGCCCTGCTGCTTGCGGCTGCCGCTGAGGTCTTCATCGAAGAACAGGGTGTAGTTGATGCCGACGCCGGCATACGGCTGGAACTTGGAAGTCGGTTCCATCGGGTAGTACTGCAGCGACAGGGTCGGTGGCAGCTGCTTGATGTCGGCCAGCTTGCCGTCCAGGCCGCCGCCCAGGCCTTTGACGCCGACGGTGTGCTTGAACGGGGTGGCAGCCAGCAGCTCGAGGCCGACATGGTCGGTGAGCATGTAGGCGAAGGTCAGGCCCAGCTGGGTGTCGCTGTCCAAGGTCGCCTTGGTGCCCGATACCTTGCTGCCGTCGAATTTCAGGTCGCCGCTGCTTTCGTTGGGGGCAACGGTGATGGCACCGGCACGGACGATGACATCACCCGCCTGGTGGGCGTGGGCGACAGGGGCGGCGAGTGCCAGGGCCACGAGTGAGGCACCGAGCAAGGTCTTGTTCATGGAAGCTCCCAGAGGACGTGAGTAATCGAGTAGTCCAATGGTACGGATGCGTCTGAACGGAAAGTTTGACCCAGCTCAAAGAAGCGTCGTCACGAATTCGAAACAGTTCTCATCTCAGCTCATAAGCGTATATTTTCTCGGCTTCCATCTGGTAGCCGGCATCTGCCAGTTCGCTGCTGGAGGCTCTAACCTGCAGCTTTCCCTCGATCCAGTAGGGCTGGTAGAGGTCTTCTACGCGAACGCCCATTTCACTGAAGATGTGCACGATCTGGTTCGAGGGTGGTGGGGGCACGTGTATGCACGCGCCGTAGTAAGGGACCAGCAGGAATTCGGTGGTGCGGCCTTCTTCGCTCACCTCCAGCGGCACGATGTAGCCGGGCAATTTGATCTGCTGGCCGTCGAGGCTTTTTACCACCGGGGCGTCGGGTGCCTGCTGGCGCGCCGGTGGGGCGGACTCGGCGGACAGGGCGTTGCTGAGCTGCGACATGTCGTGCAGCGGCGCGAGTTGGGGCGGGATGACCGGGGCGCCTTCGGGGATGAGGGCGGGCCAGTCAAGTTCGCGGGGTTCCGAGGCCCACAGAGGCATCGCTACTGTGAGCAGCAGGATCAGCAGCGTATGCAGTGCTGGCCTCTTCGCGGGCATGCCCGCTCCCACAGGGTTCACCACAGGCTTCGAACCTTGTGAAGAGCCTGTGGGAGCGGGCGTGCCCGCGAAGAAGGCAGTGAGGTATTGGATCATTGCACGCCCTCAGAGGTGAATGGACAAGCCATCGGCCAACGACTGCCGATAGGCCCGCCACGCCGGCACGCTGCCCATCAACAGTGCAGCTCCCAGGATGATAGCCAGCAACGTCCATTCATGAGCGCTCGGCATGGCCAGCGGCAAATACAAACCATAGTTGGCTTGCACATACCCCTGTGCCAGGGCGATTCCCGCATACAGCAAGCCAAGCCCGGCAGCGATCCCGACCGCCGCCAGCGACAGTGCCTCCAGCACCAGCAGCCCTGCGATATGCCACGGCCTGGCGCCAACCGAGCGCAATATCGCCATCTCCCTACGGCGTTCGTTGAGGCTGGTGAGAATCGCCGTAAGCATGCCGATCAGGCCGGTCAGCACCACGAACAGCGACACCACGAACAACGCCTGCTCCGCGGTGCCCATCAGGCTCCACAGCTCCTGCAGGGCTACCCCGGGCAGGATCGCCAGCAACGGCTCGCTGCGGTATTCATTGATCTCCCGCTGCAGGCTGAATGTCGCGATCTTGCTGTTCAGGCCGAGCATGAACGCAGTGATGGCGGCAGGCTGCAGGTCCATGGTCCGTGCCTGCTCGGCGCTGATACGCCCGGCGCCACGGGCCGGCACACCGTTGTGCCAGTCGATGTGGATGGCTTCCATGCCGCCCAGGCTGATATGCAGCGTGCGGTCGACCGGCGTACCGGTGCGCTTGAGCACACCGACCACGGTGAACGGTTTGTCATCGTGCTTGACCAGGCTGATCGCGGCCACGCCGTGGGCAAGCACCAGCTTGTCGCCCAGCTTGTAGTGCAACGCCTCGGCCACTTCGGCACCCAGCACCACCTCGAACGGATCATCGGCAAACGCGCGGCCCTGGCTCAATTCCAGGTGCTGGCGGCGGCCGTACTGGTAATGGCTGAAGTAGTCGCCGGTAGTGCCCATCACTCGATAACCACGGTGCGAGTCGCCCAGCGAGATGGGGATGGCCCATTTCACCCGCGTGTCCTTGGCGTAGTGCTCATAGCTGTCCCAACGGATGTTGTTGGTGGCGTTGCCGATGCGGAACACCGAGTACAGCAGCAGGTTCACCGAGCCGGAGCGGGCGCCGACGATCAGGTCGGTACCGCTGATGGTGCTGGCGAAACTGGCCCGGGCTTCGGTACGGACCCGTTCAACGGCCAGCAGCAGGCACACCGAAAGGGCGATGGCGAAGGCGGTGAGGAATGCGGTGAAGCGGCGGTTGGCCAGGCTGGCCAGGGCAAGGCGGAGCAGGTACATCAGGCCTCCCGGGGCTTGGCGGCACGGTTGAGTTCGGCCAGCGACAGGTGGCGGTCGAACAGCGGCGCCAGGCTCTGGTCGTGGCTGACGAACAGCAGGCTGGCACCGGCGGCGCGGCATTCATCGAACAGCAGGCGGATGAACGCTTCACGGGTGTCGGCATCCAGCGCCGAGGTCGGTTCGTCGGCGATCACCAGTTCGGGTTGGCCGATCAGTGCGCGGGCGGCAGCGACCCGTTGCTGCTGGCCGATCGACAGGCTGTCGGCGCGGCGGGCGAGCAGGGCGGGGTCGTCCAGGCCCAGGTGGGCCAGCAAGGTGCTGGCTGCCTGGTCGACACTGCCATGGCGCTGCTCGGCGCGGGCCTTGCGGCTGCGCGAGAAGCGGCAGGGCAGCTCGACGTTTTCGCGTACCGAGAGGAACGGCAGCAGGTTGAACTGCTGGAAGATATAACCGGTGTGGTCGACCCGGAAGCGGTCACGGGCGCCTTGGCCCAGGCGGCCGAGGTCCTGGCCGAGCAACTGGATGCGGCCCTGGCCCGGTACGTTCACCCCGCCCAGCAGGCCCAGCAATGTGGTCTTGCCACTGCCGCTGGGGCCCTTGAGAAACAGGGCCTCGCCAGCCTCCAGGCGGAATGCCGGAATATCCAGCAGCGCCGGCTGGCCGGGCCAGGCGAACACCAGGTCATGCAGTTCGATCAACGGCTGGCGCATTCAGAACGCGACCGCGGCCTTGGCCGGTGTGGTTTCCACGCCTTTCTGGCCATTGGGGCCGATCAGTTGAACGTTGATCTTCTGGGTGGCCGGGAAGGCCTTGAACAGCGGAGCGAGGTCCAACTGCGTCAGTTTGTCGGGGTTGGCGCAGGTCAGTTGGTAATGGGCGCCGATGTCGCTGTGCTGGTGCTCGTGCTCGTCCCCATCGTCGTCGGCTTTCGGGGCATCACCGAACAGCGGGCTTTCCAGTTCCTGCTGGTCTTCCTTGCAGCCTGCGGCAGCGGGCAGGCCGAACAGCTTCAGTGGCTGCTCCAGCTGCTGGCGCACCGCCGCGACCTTGGCCTTGTCGGCGTCGCTGTTGGCGGCGTGTTCGAAGCCGACCAGGTTCATTGCCGGGCTGTCCAGCTCCAGCTCCAGGGTGTTGCCATCGAGCACGGCGTTTAGCTTGGCCACGCCATGCTCGTGGGCGCCGAGGGTGCCGTGGGCGTGGTCGTGATCATGGTCATCATCGTGGGCTTGGGCCACGGCCAGGGACAGCAGGGCGAAGGGCAGGGCGAGCAACAGGCGACGCATGGACGACTCCGGAGCGGGCGGGAAGATTGGGTTATGTTATAACAACTTTTCCGGATGCTGCCAGCCTGCGTGGCGCAGGTTTCATGTTGGGGTAGGATGGTGGCATTGACTTGGGTTCAGGGAATGCAGCATGAGAATTCGTGGACAGATTGGTGACTGGCCTGTGGATCTGACCATCGAGCTGGCGCCTGAAGAGTGGGCGCAACTGGGGCGGCAGATCGAATTGCCCGCGGTGGCGCAGAATGCAGCAACGGAAACCGTGGCGACAACTCGTCAGGATGACGGGCAATGGACTGCGGCACGTGAGGTGTTGCGCTTGGCGGGGCAGATGAGCGGGCCGGAATTGCTGGATCGGCTGGAAGGGCTGGCCGGAAGTACGGCGGCGGGTAAACGGCTGCTGGTGCGCTTGCGGCATAGCAGTGAAGTTAAGGTGGAAAGTGGCGTGGACGCGCCGGTGTATCACTGGGTGGGATAAATCTGTATTGCCTGTGCTGCCCGCGAACGAGGGCAAAGCCCTCGCAATAGGCCTCAGGTCAGAACATCGCCGCCGACAACTTGCGACGATACACGCCGACCAGCGGGTGATCACCGCCCAGCAGCTCGAACACCTGCAGCAACGCCTTCTGCGGCAGCCCGTTCTCATAGCCACGGTTACGCTGGAACAGCTTCAGCAACCCTTCCAGCGCCGCTTCATACTGCTGGCGCGCCAGCTGCTGGATGCTCAGCTGATAGGCCGCCTCGTCATCCTGCGGGTTCTGCGCCAGGCGGCTTTTCAGGTCGGCCACTTCCGGCAGGCTGGCGGCCTGGCGTAGGAAGGTCAGCTGGGCCTTGGCGCCGGCCAGCGCGGCCTTGTGCTCGTCGGTCTTGACCGCATCCAGCACCACCTGGGCTTCACCCAGCTCCCCGCGCTCGGCCAGGCAACGGGCATACAGGATCAGCGCCTCGGCATTGCTGTTGTCCTCACCCAGCAGTGCTTGCAACAGTGCTTCGGCCTCGGCAAAACGGCTTTCGGCAAACAGCCCCTTGGCCTGCTCCAGCGGCGATGCGCTGGGTGCGGCGGGCAGTTGCACGTGTGGCTCGAGCATGGCGCGGATCGCCGATTCCGGCTGCGCACCGGCAAAGCCGTCCACCGGCTGGCCGTCCTTGAACAGCACCACGGTCGGCAGGCTGCGGATGCCGAACTGGGCAACCACCTGTTGCTCCACGTCACAGTTGATCTTGGCCAGCAGCAGCTCGCCCTGGTAACCCTCGGCGATCTTCGCCAGCAGCGGCATCAGTGCCTTGCACGGCGCGCACCACTCGGCCCAGAAGTCCACCAGCACCGGTTTGTGGAAGGAGTTCTCGATAACCAGTTGCTGGAAGGTGGCATCGGTAGCGTCGAAAATGTAAGGCGTGTCTTGGGTCATCGCGACTCTCGCAAACTCGTGGATAACACCACTATAAGGTGTCGCGGCTGGCGTGGTACAGGCTGACCCGGCGGAATTCGTGCGGCTCGGCCAGGTCCGGCAGGGTCAGCGCTTCCAGCACGCCCAGCTGCTGGTACAGCGGGTGGCTGAAGTCGCGTACCCGCGAGTCGGCCACCAGCGCCTGGCGCCCGCGGCCGAGGAAGGCATCCAGCAGCGGCAGGTTGGCGCGGTCGTACAGCACGTCGGCAACCAGGATCAGATCGAAGCGGTCGTCTTCGGCGAAGAAATCGCTGCTGTAACCCAGTTCCACCCCGTTCAGCGCGGCATTCGCGCGGCAGGCATCGAGTGCCAGCGGGTCGAGGTCGCAGGCCACCACTTCCAGCGCACCGGCGCGGGCGGCGGCAATACCGGCGATACCGGAGCCGGCGCCAAAGTCCAGCACACGCTTGCCGGCTACCCATTCCGGGTGCTCGGCCAGGTAACGGGCCATGGCCAGGCCGCTGGCCCAGCAGAAGCTCCAGTAGGGCGGTTCTTCAAGAATGCGCCGGGTCTCTTCGCTGCTGAAGGCGCGGTCCATGTTCTGGTCGTCGATCAGCCACAGCTTGAGGTCGCAGCCGGGCAGCTCGCTGACCACAAGACGCGCTTCGCCGATCAGGCCGCTGAGGGCCTGTTGCAGGGGCTGTTGTAGGGAGACTGGCGCCACTTACGGCGCCTTCTCGAAACGCAGCGGGCCGATGGCCTGGGTCTGGGCCTGGGTAATGCGCACCGGCGGCAGGTGCATGATCAGCTGGCCAGAGCTGCTGGCGCGGCCGCGCAGCTCGACCCGGGCACCGGCGGGGAAGGCCTCGGGGTTGAAGCGCAGCTGGTAAGGCAGGGCCTGGCCGGTGCCGGTCAGGTTGCTGCTGGCCAGCAGGCGTTGTGGGCGGTCGCGTTCATCGATGACCAGCAAGGCCAGCTCCACGTCGGCACCGGCCGGGATTGCCAGCAAGGTGCCGCTCAGCTCGCGCTGGTAGGCCGGCAGCGGGCCCAGTACTGCGGCCGGCTTGGCCGTGCGGGCTGGCGTGGGTGCCGGAGGGGTGTCGGGCTTCGGCCTGTCGCTGCCGCAGGCGGCGAGCAGGGCGGCGCAGCACAGCACGACGAGCGCTCGGTAGTGCATGGGGTAGTCCTTCACGGGCAGATTTCCCATGGATGTTAACCCCTTTGGCTTGTCTTGCCAGTGGGATGCGCTACCATGGCCCTCCCTTTTTTTGTTGCCTGCCACCATGCACTGTCCCTTTTGCGGTGCCAACGACACCAAGGTCATCGACTCTCGCCTCGTCGCCGAGGGCGAGCAGGTGCGCCGCCGCCGCGAATGCGTCGCCTGCGGCGAGCGCTTCACCACCTTCGAAACCGCCGAGCTGGTGCTGCCCCGGCTGATCAAGCAGGACGGCACGCGCCAACCCTTCGACGAAGAAAAACTGCGCGCCGGCATGCAGCGGGCACTGGAAAAACGCCCGGTCAGCGTCGAGCGCCTGGAAGCTGCGCTGGCGCATATCAAGAGCCGCCTGCGTGCCACCGGCGAGCGTGAAGTCAAATCGCTGGTGGTGGGTGAGATGGTCATGGCCGAGCTGCGCAAGCTCGACGAAGTGGCCTATATCCGTTTTGCCTCGGTTTACCGCCGCTTCCAGGACCTCGACGAGTTCCGCGAAGAAATCGACCGCCTGGCTCGCGAGCCGGCTAAAGAGTGACCATGCCCAGCCAAGCTGCCATCCTCGACGCCCACTACATGGCCCGCGCGCTGGAGCTGGCGCGCAAGGGCCTGTACACCACCCACCCGAACCCGCGCGTAGGCTGCGTGATCGTGCGCGATGGCGAGGTGGTCGGCGAAGGCTGGCATGTGCGCGCCGGCGAGCCGCATGCCGAAGTGCATGCCCTGCGACAGGCCGGTGAGCGTGCCCGTGGCGCCTGTGCCTATGTCACCCTCGAGCCGTGCAGCCACCATGGCCGCACGCCGCCGTGCGCCGAAGCGCTGGTCAAGGCCGGGGTGGCGCGGGTGGTAGCCGCCATGCAGGACCCCAACCCGCAAGTGGCGGGGCAGGGCCTGCGGCGCCTGGCCGAGGCCGGTATCGAAGTGGCCAGCGGCGTGCTCGAGGCCGAGGCCCGCGCACTCAACCCCGGTTTCCTCAAGCGTATGGAACATGGCCTGCCGTTCGTTCGCGCCAAGCTGGCCATGAGCCTGGATGGCCGCACCGCCATGGCCAGTGGCGAAAGCCAGTGGATCACCGGCCCGGCCGCCCGTTCGGCGGTGCAGCGCCTGCGCGCCCGCTCCAGCGTGGTACTGACCAGCGCCGCCAGCGTGTTGGCCGATAACGCGCGTATGACCGTGCGCGGCGCCGAGCTGGGCCTGGATGCCGAAACCACCGCCCTGGCACTCAGCCGCACACCGCTGCGCGTGCTGGTCGATGGCCGCCTGCGCCTGCCGCTGGATGCACCGTTCTTCCAGGCTGGTCCGGCACTGGTGGTGACCGCTGTCGCAGATGACCCGCGCTATGCCGCTGCCGGCCACGAACTGCTCAGCCTGCCGGGTGACAATGGCCAGGTAGACCTGCCGGCGCTGCTGCAGGCCCTGGCAACCCGTGGCGTCAACGAAATCCTGCTGGAAGCCGGTGCCGGCCTGGTCGGCGCCTTCGCCCGGCAAGGCCTGATCGACGAGTACCAGCTGTTCGTCGCCGGCACTTTCCTCGGTTCCCAGGCCCGCCCGCTGCTGGACTGGCCACTGGACAAGATGAGCGAAGCGCCGCGGCTGAAAATTACCGAAATGCGCGCAGTGGGCGATGACTGGCGGGTCACGGCCATCCCCCTGTCGGCGCCCGGCGTATAATGCCAGGCTTGCCCCGCGCAAACCGTTTTTGAGGAAGACCCCATGTTCACCGGCATCATCGAATCCATCGGCACCATCCGCAGCCTGACCCCCAAGGGTGGCGACGTGCGCGTCTACGTCGAAACCGGCAAGCTCGACCTGGGTGACGTCAAGCTCGGCGACAGCATCGCCGTCAACGGCGTGTGCCTGACCGCTGTCGAACTGCCGGGTGACGGCTTCTGGGCCGACGTCAGCGTCGAAACCCTCAAGCGCACCGCCTTCATCGACCTCAAGAGCGGCAGCAAGGTCAACCTGGAAAAAGCCCTGACCCCCACCACCCGGCTGGGCGGGCACCTGGTCAGCGGCCACGTCGACGGGGTCGGCGAAATCATCTCGCGCAGCGATAACGCCCGCGCCATCCAGTTCCGCGTGCGCGCACCGAAGGAACTGGCCAAGTACATCGCCCACAAGGGTTCGATCACCGTCGACGGCACCAGCCTGACGGTCAACGAGGTCAATGGCGCCGAGTTCGAGCTGACCATTGTCCCGCACACCCTGTCCGAAACCATCATGGCCGACTACCGTGCAGGGCGTCGGGTAAACCTTGAGGTCGACCTGCTGGCCCGATACCTGGAGCGTCTGCTGCTGGGTGACAAGGCCGCCGAACCGAGCAAGGGCAGTGGCATTACCGAAAGCTTCCTGGCCGCCAACGGCTTCTTGAAATCCTGATTGAGAAGGGGGTGCCGCGTGGCGCTCAACAGCATCGAAGAACTGGTCGAAGACATCCGCCAGGGCAAAATGGTCATCCTCATGGATGACGAAGACCGCGAAAACGAGGGCGACATCATCATGGCAGCCGAGTGCTGCCTGCCCGAGCACATCAACTTCATGGCCAAGCACGCCCGTGGCCTGATCTGCATGCCGATGACCCGCGAGCGTTGCGAAACGCTGAAGCTGCCGCTGATGGCGCCGCGCAACGGCTCGGGCTTCGGCACCAAGTTCACCGTGTCGATCGAAGCCGCCGAAGGTGTCACCACCGGCATCTCCGCCGCTGACCGCGCACGCACCGTGCAGGCGGCCGCTGCCAAGGACGCCAAGGCCGAAGACATCGTCAGCCCTGGCCACATCTTCCCGCTGATGGCCCAGCCTGGCGGTACCCTGGCCCGTGCCGGCCACACCGAGGCCGCGTGCGACCTGGCGCGCATGGCCGGTTTCGAGCCAAGCGGCGTGATCTGCGAAGTGATGAACGACGACGGCACCATGTCCCGCCGCGCCGAGCTGGAAGTGTTCGCCGCCGAGCACGGCCTGAAGATCGGCACCATTGCCGACCTGATCCACTACCGCATGATTCACGAGCGCACCGTGCAGCGCGTCTCCGAGCAACCGGTGGAGAGCGAGCTGGGCGAGTTCAACCTGGTCACCTACCGCGACGCGGTGGAAGGCGACGTGCACATGGCCCTGACCCTGGGCAAGATCTGCGCCGAAGAGCCGACCCTGGTGCGCGTGCACAACATGGACCCGCTGCGCGACCTGCTGCTGGTCAAGCAACCGGGCCGCTGGAGCCTGCGCGCCGCCATGGCCGCCGTGGCCGAGGCCGGCAGCGGCGTGGTATTGCTGCTGGGCCACCCGCTGGACGGCGACGTACTGCTGGCGCACATCCGCGAAAGCGCGGGCGATGCACCCGCCAAGGCACCGACCACCTACAGCACCGTGGGTGCCGGTTCGCAGATCCTGCGTGACCTCGGTGTGCGCAAGATGCGCCTGATGAGTTCGCCGATGAAGTTCAACGCGATATCCGGATTCGATCTGGAAGTTGTAGAATACGTGCCCTCCGAGTGACTTGAGGCGGCAGTGACGCCCTCCAGCTCGAGTCCATACCCCTGTCGAGGCCGCCAGCATGCGGCCTCGCTCTTGAAGATGAGAATATCGGAATGACCCTGAAGACCATCGAAGGTACCTTCATCGCCCCCAAAGGTCGCTATGCTTTGGTGGTTGGCCGCTTCAACAGCTTCGTCGTCGAAAGCCTGGTAAGCGGTGCCGTTGACGCCCTGGTACGCCACGGTGTCAGCGAAAGCGACATCACCATCATCCGTGCCCCGGGTGCATTCGAAATCCCGCTGGTGGCACAGAAGGTCGCCCAGCAAGGCGCCTACGACGCGATCATCGCCCTGGGCGCCGTGATCCGTGGTGGTACCCCGCACTTCGAATACGTGGCGGGCGAATGCACCAAGGGCCTGGCCCAGGTGTCCATGGAGTTCGGTGTTCCGGTGGCCTTCGGCGTACTGACCGTCGACTCCATCGAACAGGCCATCGAGCGTTCCGGCACCAAGGCCGGCAACAAAGGTGCTGAAGCTGCCCTGTCCGCTCTGGAAATGGTCAGCCTGCTGGCGCAGTTGGAGGCCAAGTGATTAGCGACGAAAGCGATCGTTTCAACCCGCGCGATCCAAAACCTGCGGATGCCGGCAAGCCATCGAAGAGCGCCAAGCGCCGCGAAGCCCGCAAGCTCGCGACCCAGGCACTGTACCAGTGGCACATGGCGCAGCATTCGCTGAACGAGATCGAAGCGCAGTTCCGGGTCGATAACGATTTCACCGATGTCGACGGTGCCTATTTCCGCGAGATCCTGCATGGGGTCCCGGCAATCAAGGGCGAAATCGACAAAGCGTTGGTGCCGTGCATGACCATCGCATTGGAAGAGCTCGACCCGGTCGAGCTGGCCGTGCTGCGCCTGTCCACCTGGGAACTGATCAAGCGCGTTGACGTGCCGTACCGCGTAGTGATCAACGAAGGCGTGGAACTGGCCAAGGTCTTCGGCGCCACCGACGGCCACAAGTTCGTCAATGGCGTGCTGGACAAGCTCGCCCCGGCCCTGCGCGAAGCAGAAGTCAAGGCGAACAAGCGCTGATCCTGGCGCTTGCGGACCATGGGTGAGTTCGAGCTGATCAGCCATTACTTCGCCGCCGCGCCCTGTGCGCAAGGCGGTGAAGGCGTGGCCCTGGGCATCGGTGACGACTGCGCCCTGCTGAGCCTTCCCCCCGGCGAGCAACTGGCGGTGTCCACCGACACCCTGGTTGCCGGGGTGCATTTTCCGGCTGTGTGCGACCCCTGGTTGCTCGGCCAGCGCTCGCTGGCCGTGGCGGCCAGCGACCTGGCTGCCATGGGCGCCACCCCCATCGGTTTCACCCTCGCCCTGACCTTGCCCGAGGTCAGCGCCGACTGGCTGCAAGCCTATGCCAGCGGCCTCAACCGCATGGCCGGCCACTGCCAGCTGAGCCTGATCGGTGGCGATACCACCCGTGGCCCGCTGAGTATCACCATGACCGTGTTCGGCCGGGTTCCGGCGGGGCAGGCGTTGCGCCGTGGCGGGGCTCGCCCGGGCGACTTGCTGTGCGTGGGCGGTGAGCTGGGCAATGCGGCGGGTGCCTTGCCGCTGGTGCTGGGCCAGCGCCAGGCCGATGCCGCGCTGGCGCAACCGTTGCTCGATCATTACTGGTCGCCATCGCCACAGTTCGCTCTGGGCCAGCTGCTGCGCGGGCGTGCCACCTCGGCGCTGGATATTTCCGACGGCTTGCTGGCCGACTGCGGGCATATCGCCAAGGCCTCCCGTGTGGCGCTCGAGGTGAACCTGGAGCAGGTACCGGTGTCAGCCGCTCTGCAGGGGTTCCTCGGTGCCGAGGCCGCCGTGCAGGCGGCGCTGACCGGTGGCGACGACTATGTGCTGGCGTTCACCTTGCCGCCAGCCGAGCTTCCATCCCTGCAGGCACAAGGCCTGGCTGCGTTCCATGTCATCGGGCGGGTGCTCGAAGGGCAGGGTGTCAGCCTGCGCGACCGGCAGGGCCAGGACATCACCCCGCGGCAACGCGGCTATCAACACTTTAGGGAGACACCGTGACCGACCACCCCAACCAGGTGCCTGCGGAGTTCGTTCCGCCTTCGGTCTGGCGCAACCCGTGGCACTTCATCGCCTTCGGTTTCGGTTCCGGCACCTTGCCCAAGGCGCCGGGCACCTGGGGCTCGCTGGTGGCCATACCGTTCATCCCGCTGTGGCAGATGCTGCCCGACTGGGGCTACTGGCTGTTGCTGGGCGTGAGCATGCTGTTCGGCTTCTGGCTCTGCGGCAAGGTCGCCAATGACTTGCGCGTGCACGACCATGAAGGCATTGTCTGGGACGAGATCGTCGGCATGTGGATAACCCTCTGGCTGGTGCCGGAAGGCTGGCAGTGGCTGCTGGCGGGGTTCCTGATGTTCCGCTTCTTCGACATCCTCAAGCCGTGGCCGATCCGCTGGGTCGACCGCCATGTGCATGGGGGCGTCGGGATCATGCTCGACGATATCCTGGCCGGCGTGTTTGCCTGGCTGGGGATGCAGGTTCTGGTGTGGGCGGTTGCCTGATACAGGGAGCGTGTGAATGGCCATGAGGACGGTGCTGCTGGCAATGCTGTTGAGCCTTGCCCCGTGGGCGGCTGCTGCCGAAGGTGTGCCGAAGCAGATCCACCTGGTCAGCGAAGAGTGGCTCGACTACACCAACGCCGACGGCACCGGGGTGGCCTGGGACGTGCTGCGCAAGGTGTTCGAGCCGGCCGGGGTCAAGGTGGTGACCCAGAGCGCGCCTTACAGCCGTGCGATCGGGCTGGTCAAGCGTGGCGAGGCTGACGCCTGGGTAGGCTCGTACAAGGACGAGAACGACGACAACCTGTACCCGCGCTGGCACTTCGACATGGACCACATCTACGCCCTGGGGCTGGTCAGCAAGCCCGTGCCTACCCAGCAGACCATAGGCCATTACCGCCTGGCCTGGGTGCGTGGCTACGACTTCGGCAGCTACCTGCCCAATGTGCATGACTTTCGCGAAGTCCAGCGCCGCGAAGGCATTTTGCCAATGCTCGAGCATGACCGCGTGGACTACTACATCGATGCGCTGACCGAGGTCGACTACGTGCTCGGCCAGACCTCCCAACCCGAGCGCTTCCGCCGCACCCATGTGGCCGAGCTGCCGCTGTACCTGGCCTTTGCCCGCAACGCACAGGCCAAGGCCCTGCGCGACCTGTTCGACAAGCGCATGGCCGAGCTGGTGCGCAGTGGCGAGTTGAAGCCGATCTTCGAGCACTGGCAGCAGCCGTATCCGTTCAGCCCGGATAGCAAGCCGCATTGACCTGTGGGAGCGGGCGTGCCCGCGAAGAATCCACCGCGGTGTGAGGCACCGGCTACGCCGGTGTTCGCGGGCATGCCCGCTCCCACAGGATTGAGTACAGACCTCTGCTAAGCATCGAACTTTTCGATCTTAAGCCACGGTATTCAGCCAGCCCACATCCCCCAACCTGCTGATACAATCGGCCCACGAGAAATTTTCAACTTATTCCAGGAGCACAACGTGCCCGTCGTCTTTGTTGCCGCCTCTAAACTCCCGACTCCCTTCGCGACCTTCACCATGCATGGCTTCCTCGACGAAGCCACTGGCCGTGAGCACGTGGTGCTCAGCCTGGGTGACATCGCGGACGGCCAGCCGGTGCTGGGGCGCCTGCACTCCGAGTGCCTGACCGGCGATGCCCTGTTCAGCCAGCGCTGCGACTGCGGCTCGCAGCTGGAAGCCGCGCTGCAGGCCATCGCCCGTGAAGGCCGTGGCGTGCTGCTGTACCTGCGTCAGGAAGGCCGTGGCATCGGCCTGCTGAACAAGATTCGCGCCTACGAGCTGCAGGATGGTGGCGCCGATACCGTCGAGGCCAACGAGCGCCTGGGCTTTGCCGCCGACCAGCGCGACTACGCCATGTGCCTGCCGATGCTGGAGCACCTGGGCGTGAAGTCGCTGCGCCTGATGACCAACAACCCGCGCAAGGTCAAAGCCCTGACCGACATGAACATCGTCGTCGCCGAGCGCGTACCGCTGCACACCGGGCACAATCCGCACAACCGCTACTACCTGGCAACCAAGGCCGGCAAGCTGGGCCACATGCTGGGTAACGAGCACCAGGGCGAGGTGCCTCAGGCGTGACCCGCGCCGAGGTCAAGCGGCGCCTGGCGCTGGCCTGGTGGCAGTACCTGGCGGTGGGCCTGGTGCCGCTGCCAGTGATGGCCTGGGCCTTCGGTGGCGGTGATGCGCTGGCCTCGGTGCTGGCCATGCCACTGTTCATTGCCGGTGCGGCGACCATGTTCCTCAGCCTGCCGCGCTTCGGTGCCTACAAGCGCGCCCTCATCGCCACGTCCAAGGTGCTCGGCACTGGCGAAGAGCCCTCCGCCTGGATCGAGCTGGCGCGGGTGCGGCGCCTGGCCATGCTGTATGCCTGCTTCCCGGCCTGGGTCGCCGCCTTGTCGGTGCTGGTCGGCCTTGAGGCGGTGCCGCAGATCCTGCTGGCGTTGTCCACCGCAGTGGTGCTGTACCTCTATCGCATTCCACGCCAGCTCGGCTGATGCGCCTGCTGCCCGGCCTGCTGGTGCTGTTCGTCTGTTCCGCACTGGCCGCCGAACCCCTGCGGGTGGTCAGCCTGGCCCCGTCGATGAGCGAGATCATGCTCGAACTGCAGGCCGATGACCTGCTGGTCGGTGTGCTCGACGGTGGCGAACGGCCGGCGGCGCTGCGCGAGCTGCCCTCGGTGGGGCGCCAGGGGCAACTGGACCTCGAACGCCTGCTCAGCCTGCGCCCCGACCTGTTGCTGCTGTGGCCGGGCAGCGTGCCGCCGGCCCAACGCGACCAGCTCAAGCGCCTGGGTATCGCAACGTACAGCGCAGAACCCCATGACATCGACCAGCTGATCGAGCAGATCGAAGCCATCGCCGAACGTATCGGCCGTGCCGAACAGGGCCATCGGTATGCCCAGGCCCTGCGTGACCGGCTGCGGCAGCTGCGCCAGCAGTATCGACGGGACGAGCCCCTGCAGGTGTTCTACCAGGTCTGGGATCGACCGCTGTATACGCTCGGTGGCCGGCAGGTGGTCAGCGATGCCCTGGCCGTTTGCGGCGCGCGTAATGTCTTCGCCGATCTCACCCAGCCGGCACCGCAGGTGAATGTGGAGTCTGTGCTGCTGCGCAACCCGCAAGTCATTCTGGCGGGTGATGAGGCGCAGCTGGAGAGTTGGAAGGCCTGGCCGCAACTGCGCGCGGTTGCCGATGATCGTTTACTGGTGGTGCCAGACAAAGGCCTGGAGCGGCCTAGTGGGCAGATGATCGAAGCTACGGCGCGTTTGTGTGCGCTGCTCGAGGCTAACGCGCCAGTATCCAAGTGAGCTTTTGCGAGGGCTGCGCCCTCGATCGCGACGCAAGGCCGCTCCTACAAATAACTGCGCGGTCCCTGTAGGAGCGGCCTTGTGTCGCGATGGGCCGCAAAGCGGCCCCAAAATCTCAAAGCCCGAGCCTGGCCATGCGGGCCTTCACCGAAGCCCCGATCCCGGCCGCATCAAGCCCACACTCAGCCAGCATCTGCGCAGGCTTGGCATGCTCGACATAGATGTCCGGCAACCCCAGGTGCAGCAGTGGTTTCACGATCGCCTGGCTGGCCAGGAACTCACCCACAGCCGCACCGGCACCGCCCATGATGGCGTTTTCTTCGATGGTCACCAGCAGCTCATGGTTTGCGGCCAGTTCCAGCACCAGTGCCTCGTCCAGCGGTTTGACGAAGCGCATGTCGACCACGGTAGCGTTGATCTGCTCAGCCACCTGCATGGCCTCGGCCAGTTGCACGCCGAACACCAGCAAGGCGACTTTCTCGCCCTGGCGACGGACCACGCCCTTGCCGATTTCCAGCGGTTTCAGGTCACCACTGATCGGCGCGTTCGGGCCGGTGCCACGCGGGTAGCGCACAGCCGCCGGGCCGTTGTACAGGTGGCCGGTGCTGAGCATCTTGCGCAGCTCGTTCTCGTCGCTCGGGGTCATCACCAGCATGCCCGGGATGCAGCGCAGGTACGACAGGTCGTAGCTGCCCGCATGGGTCGGGCCGTCTTCGCCGACTAGGCCGGCGCGGTCGATGGCGAACAGCACGTCGAGGTTCTGTACCGCCACGTCGTGGATCAGCTGGTCGTAGGCGCGCTGCAGGAAGGTAGAGTAGATCGCCACCACCGGCTTGCTGCCCTCGCAGGCCATGCCGGCCGCCAGGGTCACGGCATGCTGCTCGGCGATCGCCACGTCGAAGTAACGCTCCGGGTAGCGCTCGCTGAAGTCGACCAGGTCGGAGCCTTCCTTCATCGCCGGGGTAATGCCCACCAGGCGGTTGTCGGCGGCAGCCATGTCGCACAGCCACTGGCCGAACACCGCCGAGTATTTCGGGCCGCTGGCTTTCTTCGGTGCGGCGGGTTTGTCGGCCGGCTCCAGCTTGGTGATGGCGTGGTAGCCGATCGGGTCGATCTCGGCCGGGGCGAAGCCCTTGCCCTTCTTGGTCACCACGTGCAGGAACTGCGGGCCCTTGAGGTCACGCATGTTGCGCAGGGTGGCGATCATGGTCGGCAGGTCGTGGCCGTCGATCGGGCCGATGTAGTTCCAGCCCAGTTCTTCGAACAGTGTGCCCGGCACCAGCATGCCTTTGGCGTACTCCTCGGTGCGGCGGGCGATTTCCCAGGCGCCCGGCAGGCGCGACAGCACTTTCTTGCTGCCTTCGCGCATGCTCGCGTAGGTGCGGCTGGAGAGGATCTTGGCCAGGTAGTTGGACAGGCCGCCGACATTGCGCGAAATCGACATGTCGTTGTCGTTGAGGATCACCAGCATGTCGGCGTTGACTTCCTGGGCGTGGTTCAACGCCTCGAAGGCCATGCCGGCGGTCAGCGCGCCGTCGCCGATCACCGCGATCGACTTGCGGTCGCTGTTCTGCAGGCGGGCGGCAATGGCCATGCCCAGTGCGGCGCTGATCGAGGTGCTGGAGTGGCCGACGCCGAAGGTGTCGTACTCGCTCTCGCTGCGGCGCGGGAAGGCGGCGATGCCGTCCTTCTGGCGCAGGCTGAGCATGCGGTTACGGCGCCCGGTGAGGATCTTGTGCGGGTAGGCCTGGTGGCCCACGTCCCACACCAGCCGGTCGTCGGGGGTGTCGAAGACGTAGTGCAGGGCGATGGTCAGCTCGATGACACCCAGGCCGGCACCAAAATGCCCACCGGTCTGACCCACGGTGTAGAGCAGTTCCTGGCGCAGTTCGTCGGCCAGGGTCTCCAGGTCGGCTTCGGCCAGCCGGCGCAGGCCGGCAGGCGTGTCAGCGCGGTCGAGCAACGGCGTGACCGGGCGTTCGCGGGGGATCTCTTGAAACGTCGTGGGCATCAGGCGAGTCGTTATAGGTGTGTGAAGACGCGGCAGTTTACCCCATTGTAGGAAATACTGCCCATTCAGACGGGTGTCGCATGGGGCTGCTGTGCAGCCCTTCGCGGGCAAGCCCGCTCCCACAGGTGCAGCGCTGTCCTGTAGGAGCGGGCGTGCCCGCGAAGGGCCGCATAGCGGCCCCAGTCAAATCAGTTGCGGCGTTCGACGATGTAACGCGCCAACGCCCGCAGCGGTTCGGCCTTTTCGCCGAACCCTTGCAGTGCGACCAGCGCCTGGTCGCGCAGTTCGATCGCGTAGGCCTTCGCCGCTTCCAGGCCCAGCAGTGCCGGGTAGGTCGGTTTGTCACGGGCGATATCGGCCCCCTGGCGTTTGCCCAGGGTGGCGGTGTCGCTTTCCACGTCGAGGATGTCGTCCTGCACCTGGAACGCCAGGCCGATGGCCTGTGCATAGGTCTGCAGGGCATCCAGTTGCGTCTGTTCGGCGCGGGCGCTGGCCAGGGCGCCGAGGCGCACGCTGGCTTCGATCAGCGCACCGGTCTTGTGCCGGTGCATGAACTCCAGCGCTTGCTGGTCCAGCTTCAGGCCAACCGAGCCCAGGTCGATGGCCTGGCCACCGACCATGCCTGCCGGGCCGGCAGCCTTGGCCAGGGCCTGGACCATGGCCAGGCGAATGCTGTCGGCCTGCGGGCTCAGGCGCGGGTCGAGCAGGGCGCTGAAGGCCAGGCTCTGCAAACCGTCGCCGGCGAGGATCGCGCAGGCTTCATCGAAGGCTTTGTGGGTGGTCGGCTGGCCGCGGCGCAGGTCGTCGTCATCCATGGCCGGCAGGTCGTCATGCACCAGCGAGTACGCGTGGATCAGTTCCACCGCACAGGCTGCGCCGTTGGCCTGTTCGGCCGGGGCGCCCAAGGCTTCGCAGGCCGCGTAGGCCAGCAGCGGACGAACGCGTTTGCCGCCGTTCATCACGCTGTAGCGCATGGCGGCGTAAAGGCGTTCGAGTTCCTTGGTCGGGGCGACGAACAACGGTTCGAGGGCGGCGTCGACCCGCGCCTGGCAGCTGGCCTGGTAGGTGCCGATCATGCTTCCGGCTCCGCGTCGAAGGGCTGTGCTGCCAGTTCGCCATCGCGTTCCAGCAGGATTTGCACCTTCTGTTCGGCCTGGGCCAGGGCGCCCTGGCAATCGCGGGTCAGGGCGATGCCTTGCTCGAAGGCGGCCAGCGACTCTTCCAGCGACAACTCGCCGTTCTCCAGGCGCTCGACCAGTGCTTGCAGGTCTGCGAGGGATTGCTCGAAATCGAGGGAGGCTTTTTTGCGGGCCATGGCGACTGTCTCGGTGGCATTCAGAACGGCGCGACACTAGCAGAGCGGGGCGGGGGGAGCAAACTTCCGGCCACCCGATCGCTTAACGCGGTCAATTGTAGGAGCGGCCTTGTGTCGCGAAAGGGCCGCAAAGCGGCCCCAGGGTTTCAGCGCAGACGCACAAATTGCTGGGGCTGCTTTGCAGCCCTATCGCGACACAAGGCCGCTCCTACAGACACTGTGTCAGTTTTGAACCCGGTGCGGGATCAGGCTGGCTCTGCTTCCAGCTCCAGCATGGCCTCACGGTACCGCGCCAGTTCCTCGATGGTCAGCACCGGCAGATTGTATTGCCGCGCATACACCGCCACCTGCTCGCCACGGGCCATCGTGCCATCGGGGTTCATCAGTTCGCACAGCACTGCCGCCGGGCGCAACCCGGCCAGGCGTGCCAGGTCCACCGAGCCTTCGGTGTGGCCACGGCGGGTCAGCACCCCGCCATTGCGGGCGCGCAGCGGGAACACATGCCCCGGGCTGACGATATGGCGCTGGTCCGCGGTGGAGCGCAGTGCCGCGCCAATGGTGGTGATGCGGTCCTGGGCGGACACCCCGGTGGTAATGCCTTCCGCCGCCTCGATGGTGACGGTGAAGCCGGTGCCATGGCGGGCCTGGTTGTTCTGCACCATGGGTGCCAGTTGCAGTTCGTCGACGGTGGCCTCGTCCAGGCACAGGCAGACGATGCCGCTGCAATCGCGAATCATCATGGCCATGGTCTGCAGCGAGATGTTCTCGGCGGCGGCGATGATGTCCGCTTCGTCCTCGCGGTCGTCGTCGTCGAGCAGCAGTACAGGGCGCCCGGCCTGGAAGGCGGCGATGGCGGCGCTGACATTGGGGAATTGCGGGTGGTGCCTGGTGGACATGAAACGCTCCTCGTGAATGATCGATGAACGTCTCGGGGCGAACAAAATGCGCGCGCAGGGGCGCCCGGATGGCCCCTGCCTGACGCCTTCTTTCATCCGGACTATGACCGTCGGCTCTGGAGTCTCACCAGATCTGCTGACCCCCGGCATGGCCGGGGCGCTCGCGGGCTCATCTTTCGATTTACCGCCGGTGGGGACTTTCACCCCGCCCTGAAGACCCGCCAAGCATACAGCACATTGCCACCTCGCTGGCAACCCACGGCTCTACGACCTTTGGCGGTATCATTCGGCTATGCATTCGAGGAACAACCCCATGGACATTCTCCAGGTCGCCGGCGGCAAGCCGGTCAAGTTGTGGACCGACGGCGTACCGGTGGAAGACGACGCCCGCAAGCAACTGCTCAACACGGCCAGGATGCCGTTCATCTTCAAGCACCTGGCAGTGATGCCGGACGTGCACCTGGGCAAGGGATCGACCATCGGCAGCGTCATTCCCACGGTTGGCGCGATCATCCCCGCCGCGGTGGGGGTGGATATCGGCTGCGGCATGATCGCCGCGCGCACGTCGCTGCACGCCCGCGACCTGCCGGACAACCTGCATGGCCTGCGCAATGCCATCGAGCACGCCGTGCCGCATGGCAAGACCTTCGGCAAACATGACCAGGGCGCCTGGGCCGATGTGCCGGCCAAGGCGGACAAGGCCTGGGGGCAGTTGGCCGGGCGCTTCAAGGCCATCACCGACAAGTACCCGCGCCTGGAGAGGACCAATAACCGCCATCACCTGGGGACGCTGGGCGGCGGCAACCACTTCATCGAGGTGTGCCTGGACGAGGCCGACCGCGTCTGGTTCATGCTGCACAGCGGCTCCCGGGGCGTGGGCAATGCCATCGGCAACCTGTTCATCGAACTGGCCCAGGCCGACATGCGCCAGCACCTGGCCAACCTGCCGGACAAGGACCTGGCGTATTTCGAGGAAGGCAGCCGCCATTTCGCCGACTACGTCGAAGCGGTGGAGTGGGCGCAGGACTACGCCAGGCAGAACCGCGAACTGATGATGCTGGCGGTGGTCGGTGCGGCTCGCAAGGCGCTGGGCAAACCGTTCGAGGCCAGCCTGGAAGCGGTGAACTGCCACCATAACTATGTGCAGCGCGAGCAGCATTTTGGCCGAGAGGTGCTGGTGACGCGCAAGGGGGCGGTGTCGGCGCAGAAAGGGCAGTTGGGCATCATTCCCGGCTCGATGGGGGCCAAGAGCTTCATTGTGCGAGGGCTGGGCAACGAGGAATCTTT
Source organism: Pseudomonas sp. FGI182 (assembly GCF_000511325.1). Classification (NCBI taxonomy): domain Bacteria; kingdom Pseudomonadati; phylum Pseudomonadota; class Gammaproteobacteria; order Pseudomonadales; family Pseudomonadaceae; genus Pseudomonas; species Pseudomonas sp. FGI182. The sequence continues at coordinate 595,810 of NZ_CP007012.1, forward strand.
CTGTTCCTGCAGCCATGGTGCCGGCCGGGTGATGAGCCGGACCAAGGCCAAGAGCCGCTTCACCGTGGAAGACCAGCGGCGGGCCACGGCGCATGTAGAATGCCGCAAGGACAAGGAGGTGATCGACGAGATCCCCATGGCCTACAAGGACATCGATGCGGTGATGCGCGCGCAGCAGGAATTGGTGGAGGTGGTGCACACCTTGCGGCAGGTGGTGTGTGTGAAGGGCTGACCGGGGGGCTGCCTGTGCCGGCCTCTTCGCGGGTAAACCCGCTCCCACAGGGATCGAGTGAACCTATGGGGCACAGGTTGCCATGAAAAGATGAAGCCTGTGATGGCGCAGGTTGCAACTGAAGGTGAAGCCTGTGGGGGCTCTGTGGGAGCGGGTTTACCCGCGAAGAGGCCAGTGCAGGTTATCGGGACATCCCTTCAATTACCCGCTTCAGCGAAGCCGGTAACATCGGCCCATGCCCCAGCCCGTCAATCCGCTCGAACCGTGCCTGCAGCCCCGGCACCTTGGCCAGGTCTGCCACCAGCTCCCGCGTCGCCCGTTCTCCATCTCCTTGCACCGGCATGCGCGGGTTAGCCGGCTCCTCACTCCCGCGCATCAGCAACAATCGAGGCCGGCTGCTACCCAAGCGCTGGTCAAGCCCCTGCGCCTCACGCACGATCGCACCGTCATGCCACCACAGCGAAGGGCTGGCCGCCACATAGTCACTGAAAGCCCCAGGCCGGGTGAACAGCGCATGCAGCACGGCCAACCCACCGTAGGAATGCCCCCACAACGTCTGCCGCTGCAGGTCGATCGGTGCCACACCCGCCACCAGCGGCCGCATGCGCTCGCTCAGCAGATCGAGGAACTCGTCCACGCCACCGCTCGGTTGCCCGGTCAACGGGTCCAGTTGCTCAGCCTGCCCAGGCAACGCCGGGGTGTAGTCATAGGTACGCCCGACCCGCTCGATCCGCTGATCGGTCTGGTACCCCACGGCCACCAGCAATGGCGCCTGGCCGGCGGCAAGCTTGCCCAGCAGCAGGCTGTCCAGCGTCCCCAGCGCGGCATTGCCATCGAGCATCCACAGCACCGGGTAACCCGCCGCTGGCGCCGGGCGGTCTGGTTTGCCTACCCACAAGCGGTAATGACGCTGGCCATCGGCCGAGTCCAGGTCGAGCTGGCTGAAGCGGTAGGCCAGGTCCTGGCGCTGCAGCAGCGAGGTATCCATCCTCTGTTGATGCTCGGGCTGCGCCAGGGCAGCAGGGGCCGCAAGGGCCAGTGCCAAAGCCAGCGTCAGGGTCATCTTGCTCATCAGGTGTCTCATCAGGGCTTTGCAAGGAGCGCAAGGCAGAAACGCCAAGATGATAATCAGTCCTGATTGAGCGTAAAGCGCATTAACTTTCTAAACAGTCCCGGCCATCGGCAAAGTCATGTGCAGGCACAGGCCTGGGTGACCGTTGCTGGCCCATAAGCGACCGCCTTGCAGTTCGATGGCGCGGCGGGCGATGGCCAGGCCCAGGCCGAAGCCCGCGCCGCTGTCGGCCAGCCGCTGGTAGGGCTTGAAGATGCGTTCGAGCTCGGCGTGCGGCACCCCGGGCCCCTGGTCACTCAGGCGCAGGTGCCAGCAGTCGCCCTCCAACCAGCCATCCAGGCTGACCCGGCCCTCGGCCGGCGAGTGGCGGATGGCATTGCGCATCAGGTTTTCCAGGGCTTGGGCCAGGCTGTCCAGGTGGGCTTGCACCACGCAGTCGGGGCCGAGCGAGCAGGGCAGGCGGGCGCGGTCCCAGCCGCTTTCGAAGCAGATGTCCTGGCACAAGGCTTCCCACACCGAAACCATCAACACCGGTTCGGTCGGCAAGCTGGGCTGTTCGGTGTCCATCCAGGCGAGGTCCAGCGTGTCCTCCAGAAGCTTCTGCATGTCGGCGACCTCGCGGTCCAGGCGCTCGCGCAACTGGGCCGGCGGCAAGCCGCTGTCATGGGCGATGCGCAGCCGCGCCAGCGGCGTGCGCAGTTCGTGAGACAGCGTGCGCAGCAACAGGCGCTGCTGCTCCAGGCTCTGGCGCAGGCGCCCGGCCATGTGCTCGAAGGCCTGCGCCAGTTCGCCAAGCTCATCGCGCCGCTCCTGCAGGGGCAGGGCCGGGCTGTCGAGGTCGTCGGCACGCAGGGCGTCGGCGCGGTCGCGCAGGCGGTTCAGTGGCACCACAAGGTGGCGGTACAGCGCCAGAACCAGCAGCAGGGCGAGTAGCGTGGGGGCAACGCCATGGGTGATTACATGGGTCCATGGGGTCAGGCCGGTAGGCAACAGGTGTTCGGGCAGTTGCATTACCAGGCGACCGTGCTCGGGGTGTTGCGGGAACTCGATGCTGACGTAGGGCAGTTCATCCTGCAGGCGCCGGCTCATCGGCCAGTCGAGCTTGCGCATGAAAGTCAGGTGGCTAGCTTCCTCAGCGCTCAGTGGGGTGCTGCCAAGGCTCTGCAGGTGCGGCCCGACCAGCGCCACCCAAGTGCCCTCGGCCTGTTCCAGTTGCCTGCGCCAGGCCTCGGCGCCCTCCGCGCCGCCTTGCTCCCAGGCCTGTTCGGCTTGCTGTGCAAAGCGCGCCAGGTAGTCCTGGTCGGCTTGGGACAGGAAGTAGGTACTGCGCTCCACCGACAGGCCCCAGGTCCAGATCAGCCAGGTCAGCAACAGGCAGAAGCCAACCTGCAGTACGGCCAGTTTCCATAGCAGGGGATGACGGCGCATCAGGCTTTTTCCGTGTCGACCAGGATGTACCCCTGGCCGCGTACGGCCTGGATCTGCAGGTGCTGGGCATCGATGTCGGCCAGCTTGCGGCGCAGGTTGCACACATGCACATCCAGGCCGCGATCCAGGCGGGTGTAGGCCCGGTGCAGCACGGTCTGGTAGAGAAATGGTTTGCTCAAGGCTTCGGAAGGGTGGGCCCGCAGGGTGGCCAGCAAGCGGAATTCGGACGCGGTGAGGCCGGCAGCCTTGCCGTTGTGGATAACGTCCTGGCGGTCCTGGTCGAGCATCACCTCGCCGACGTCGGCACGCAGCGCCGTACCACGATCGAACGCCACACGCCGCAGCAATGCATCGACCCGGGCGTCCAGCTCGGCCAGGCTGAAGGGCTTGGGCAGGTAATCGTCCGCGCCCCGGGTAAAGCCACTGATGCGATCCTGCTCGGCCCCCAACGCCGACATCAGCATGACCGGCACCGCCTGCTGCTGGCGCAACTCGTCGAGCAGGCTGAGGCCGTCGATGCCTGGCAGCATGATATCCAGCAGCACCAGCTCGAACTGTGATTGCTGTATGGCATTCAGGGCCTGGACGCCGGTGGCGCATGCGTGCACTCGGAAACCCCGGTTAAGGAAATGGCGTTCCAGGTCCTGACGCAGGCTTGCGTCGTCTTCGGCTAGGAGGAGTGAGGTGGGCACGGCGAGCCTTGAATGAGAATTCGTATCAGTTACGAATCATCCCATTGCCGGCAGGGCGAGGGCAACGCCTGGATGTGTTAAGAAGGTTAATCCTGCTGCACCCCCGATTTCCCTTCGGTATCGTTCGCAAAAAGCAACTTGTTTCGTTTGCGAATTACTACCATTTGGGGAAAGGGTGTGTCATGAGCAGTTTCAAAAGTTTGGGGGACTCGCGACGGGTTCGGGGCTGGCTGGTGCTGGGGCTGTTGGCGCCGTTTTCGTTGTCGGCACTGGCCGAGACGGTAGCGACTCAGGCGTCTGCCGAGGACAGCGCGCTTGACCTGCCGGCATTGACCATCGAAGGCAACCGCCTGTATGACATGCTGCCGTCGGAAGAAACTGGCGGCTACAGCGTGGATGCCGCCACCGTGGGCACCAAGACCCCCGCAGCGCTCAAGGACATCCCGCAATCGATCACCGTCTACACCCAGGACTACGTCAAGGACCGCCAGTTCGTGCACCTCGATGACCTGGCCAAGTACACCGCCGGCCTGCGAACCCTGACCAACGACAGTGGCCGTTCGTCGATCTACGCCCGTGGCTACGAGTACAGCGAGTTCAATATCGACGGCCTGCCGGCGCCCATGGCCAGCATCTTCGGTACAGTACCGTCGCTGGCGGCATTCGACCGTGTCGAGATCATGCGTGGCCCGGCCGGGCTGTTCAGCAGCACCAGCGAACTGGGCGGTATCGTCAACATGGTGCGCAAGCGCCCGACCGCCGAGTTCCAGGGGCACGTCGAAGGCAGCTATGGCACCTGGGACACCAACCACGAAGAAATCGACCTGAGCGGGCCGCTGGATGATGCCGGCCGCGTGCGCGGGCGCTTCATCGCCTCGCGTGACGACACCAATGGCGAGGTCGACTACAACGCCAACACCAGCAACAGCTACTACGGTGCGCTGGACGTCGACCTGGACGACGCCACCACCCTGTCGTTCGGCCTGATTCATGAAGTGAAGAACATCACCCCGCACAATGGCTATCCGGCAACGCTGTCCGGCGAAGTGCCCGACTTCAGCCATTCGAAGTTCCTGGGGGCCGACTGGAATTACTTCGACGGCAAGACCACCGACCTGGTCGCCGAGCTGACCCACCGCTTCGACAACGGCGGCTATGGCCGTGTCGCAGCCCGTGGCTCGCATCGCGACACCAATTACCTGTACGCCTTCACCGCGACCAACGCCACCACTGGCGCAAACTCCGAGCGCGCCAGCGCCCGCGATTTCACCCAGGACACCTACTCGCTGGACGCCAGCTACAGCCAGCCGTTCGAAACCTTCGGCCAGGTCAGCGAATTCGTGGTCGGCAGCGACTACAAGAACTACGACACCGAGTACCTCAACGGCACAACCAACCTGGGCGCCATCAACGTCAACACATACTCGCCCAAGCAGTTCGCCAAGCCATCGCCCAACTACAGCACCGAGACCGGTATGCAGGAAGAGGAATACGGCCTGTACTCCAAGGTCACCTTCCGCCCGGTCGAGCGTCTGGCGCTGATCGCCGGGGGCCGCTTCAGCTGGTATCGCGGTGATTTCTACACCACTACCCTCAGCAGCGGCGCCACCACCAACGACAGCAAGCGCGTGGATGGCCACTTCACCCCGTATGGCGGCCTGGTCTACGACCTGACCGAGAACCATGCGCTGTACGCCAGCTATTCGCAGGTTTTCAAGCCGCAGTCCGACACCGACAGCAATGGCCGGGTGCTCAAGCCGCGTGAGGGCGAGCAGTACGAGTTCGGTCTCAAGAGCAGCTACTTCGGCGGCGACCTGAATACGCGCTTTTCGGTGTTCCGCCTGACGGACAAGAACCGCGCGACCACCGTGTATGACGCCGACGGTGTCGCTACCACTGACTCTGTGGCATCCGGCAAGACCCGTGTGAAAGGCGCCGAAGTGGAAGTGAGCGGCAAGCTGACGCCGAACTGGGAAGTGCTGGCCGGCTACACCTGGATGGAAACCGAAACCCTCAAGGGCGATGCCGAAACCACCTTCTTCATCATGCCGCGCAACCAGGCATCGCTGTGGAGCAAGTACACCATCAGCCAAGGGCCGCTGAACGGCCTGGCCATTGGTGGCGGTATTTCGGCGATGAGCAACTTCTATTCCGAGAACGGCGGTGTGCGCATCGACGCGCCAGGCTATGCGACGGTGGATGCAATGCTGTCTTATCCGGTTACCTCGAAGCTGACGGCCACCTTCAACATCAACAACCTGTTCGACCGGGACTACCTGTCGCGGGTGGGGTCGACCTCGACGTTCAACTTCTACGGGCCGTCGCGGAGCATGATGGTTGGGGCGCGGTATGACTTCTGATAATCAGATTTTTCCCGTTGCGCGTAGGCCATTTCTGAAATAGCTTCCTAGCGCCCTTGAGCCATTGCGGTGGTGTTCCTGGCGGACTAGTGTGGCCCAGTCGTTGCCAAATCAGCGACCGGGCCTGCAAGCCCGCTCAGAGAACGATTACCGATCACCAATAGCCAATGGCATGCCATTGCGCGCGCTTTATGGTGGCTGCGTACGGGAGGTTTTCGAACCTGCCGGTTTCGTTCTCTGCCGGTCTTGCAGACCTGTACGTGGCCGCCCCCCATCACACTGCAAGTAATGAGTGGCGGTTCTAGCCAATCAATTGAGAACCTCACCATGCTTAAGATTGTCCCCGATCCACCCCACGATATTCATTCCCTTGAAGACACCCTGATCCAGGCCACGGACTATGCGCTGTGCGCTGCGACCGTTGTGCATCAGGCCATGCTGCTGCAGCCCAAGTCGCCGGCGTCGGTTTTGATGATGACGTCGATGCATGAACTGGAGACGCTGCGGGCTTTGCTGGAGTCGGCATTGATTCAGGTGCAGATGCCCACTGGGCCCAGGACTTTGCACTGAGGCTTGAGTGATGTGTTGTCTGGGCGGGCCCTTTCGCGGGTAAACCCGCTCCCACAGGATCACCACAGTCTTCAAGACTTGCACAGTACCTGTGGGAGCAACTGTCTTGTGTTGCCTGTACTGGCCTCATCGCCGGCAAGCCAGCTCCCACAGGGATAGCGCCTGGCTCGAGGCCGATGCGGTCGAGGTGGGAGCAACTGTCTTGCTCAATTTCAAAAAGCTGGCGCGATCCCTGTGGGAGCGGGCTTGCCCGCGAACACGGGCGAAGCCCGTGCCATCCACCACGGTGTTGGCTTCGCGGGCAAGCCCGCTTCCAGGCGGCTCACGCTGCGTTCTGGATTTACGTTGTACCTTCAGGCTGCGGTAGCACTAGATCGAGCCATGATGTACCCGTTCTGAGCATGGCATTTAACCGCACGATGAACGTTCTCATGCAGGCCACGATAGCGACTTTGGGAAGTTTTCCGCGCTCCCGCAGTGACTGATAACGAGCCTTGAGTGCTGGGTTGTATTTCATCGCCACAAGGCATGCCATGTACAGCGATCGCCTGACCGCAAATCGCCCGCCAGAGATAGAGCGCTTGCCCATGAATTTCCCGCTGTCGTGGTTGAAGGGCGCCACCCCAACCAGGGAGGCAATTTCTCTGGACTCAACCCGACCTAGCTCCGGCAGCAGCGCTATTAGTTTGCCCGCTGTCACCATCCCAATGCCTTTCACTTTGATCAGCTGGGCAACCCGTTCGTCGTTCAGCATCGCGATTTGCTGTTCGATCTCACACTCAACCCGTTTGATCTGCGCCTTGAAGTGTTTCAGGTTGGCATTCAGGTAGTTAGCAACTGCAGTCGATTGCACCTGCTTCAGGCGCCGCAGGTCGTCATCTCGCTGTTGAACCATCCGATCACGTTGCTGAAGCAACTCTCGCAGAAGCGCTCGTTCGGGGCTGACTCGCAGAGAGGGTTGATCTGGAATGACTTCGGCATAGTGCGCCAGAACCTCGGCGTCGATGGCGTCAGTCTTGGCCTTGATGCCTAAAGAGTCAGCGAATGACCTGGCTCGCCTGGGATTGACGCGTATGACCTTGTAGCCAGCGTCCTGTAGAAAACACATGACATCTCGCTCGTAGCCACCCGTCGCCTCTAACAGGACGCGCTTGATACTGAGCTTGCGAAGGCTCTCCAGTAGCGCCTCAAACCCTGTTGGATCATTGCTTAAATGCATTTTGATGCCCTGTGGCCGCACCGCAGCATCAAGGGAGAGACTGGAAACATCGATACCCAAGAAGGAAGCCATCACCAAAACCTCCTAAACTCAACACAGTGAGAGGACTTTGGCTTGGCCCACGCTTGTGATTCGAGATCAGAGCCGCATCCAACTGTTCGGGCTCTCGCCAAAGTGGAACGGTGAATGGCAGCTTTTGCTCCCACACGTGCTCAAGGCACCTACGGCATTCAGCTTGCCATTCACCGCTCTCACTCCAAATTCTAATCCCCCATCAAGACACAAGCGGGTTTACCCGCGAAAGGGCCCGTCCAGGCAGTCGAGAACTTTCAGGGGATTCAAAAATGACCACAGAAGACACCCAATTCACTGTCGGCAAGACCACGTTCTACCAAGGCGAACATGGCACCCACCCACTGTTCCGCATCGAGCCCGGCATCCCCTGCCGCGATGCCCGCGAGCAGTCCTCAGAGTTGATGGGCTATGTCCGCGAACTGACCATCACCGGCCTGATGGATGAGAAGCCGATGATGATCTGGGCTGCACACTACCTGAGTGCGATGGCCAAGGCGCTGATGGATGATGCTGAGTTGGGCATGGGGCAGTGAGCGTTTGCCTTTAGGTCGCATGAGGGCCGCAAGGTGTTCGCCGCGGCAGTTTCAGCGCCTGTCAGACCGAGCGCCGCCCGCGCGGCGCTTCGCAGCACAAGGCTGCTCCTACATCTGTTTCGGGCCAGTCCTTCCTGTGTAATTCGCGCGCGAACGCCTTGGCGCATGCCGTGATATCGCGTCGCACAAACAAGGCGACCGCGCGCCCCTGGCACAGGCGATATTGGCCCGAAACAAATGTAGGAGCAGCCTTGTGCTGCGAAGCGCCGCGCGGGCGGCGCTCGGTCTCACAGGCGCTGCAAACCTGTCGGTATACACCTGATCGCCCGCTTGATTAGAGTGGCGCCTGGGGTAATACAGGCCAGTCAAGCCTTTCGACAAGCGAGGTGCAGGTGAGCGTTGATATCGAGTGTGTGGTGGTCGGGGCCGGTGTGGTCGGCCTGGCGGTGGCGCGTGCCTTGGCCCAGGCTGGCCATGAAGTGCTGGTGGTGGAGGCGGGCGAGGGCATTGGCGTCGGGGTCAGCTCGCGCAACTCCGAGGTGATCCACGCCGGCCTGTATTACCCCGATGGCAGCCTCAAGGCGCAGCTGTGTGTCGAGGGCAAGCAACGCCTGTATGCCTATTGCGACAGCAGAGGCGTTGAATACCAACGCCTCGGCAAATTGATCGTCGCCACCGATGCGGCCCAGGTCGAAGGCTTGCAGCGCCTGCTGGAGCAGGGCCGGCGCAATGGTGTCGATGACCTGCAATGGCTCGACGCCGACCAGGCGCGTGAGTTGGAGCCGGCGCTGTCATGTGTCGCCGCGCTGTGGTCGCCGTCCACCGGCATCATCGACTCCCATGGCTTGATGCTCGCCCTGCTGGGTGACGCCGAGGCTGCGGGCGCCACCTTGGTACTGCATACCCCACTGCTTGCCGTGCGGGTGATCGAGGCCGGTTTCAGCCTGGACATGGGCGGTGCCGACCCGATGAGCCTGACCTGCCAGCGGCTGGTCAACTGCGCTGGGTTATCGGCAGTTGAAGTCGCTGGGCACATCACCGGCCTCGACCCGGCCCATGTGCCCAAAGCCTATCTATGCAAAGGCAGCTATTTCAGCCTGAGCGGTCGTGCGCCATTTCGGCACCTGGTGTACCCCGCACCGGAACACGCCGGCCTGGGCGTGCACATGACCCTCGACCTGGGCGGCCAGGCGCGCTTCGGCCCGGATGTGGAGTGGGTGGAACATATCGACTACCCGGTAGACCCCCGGCGCGGCGACAGCTTCTATGCCGCCGTACGGCGCTATTGGCCCGACCTGCCCGACGCCAGCCTGCAACCGGCCTACAGCGGCATCCGCCCGAAAATCAGCGGCCCGCTGGACCCGGCGGCGGACTTTGTCATCAGTACGCCCGCCGAGCATGGTGTGCCGGGGCTGGTGAACCTGTTTGGCATCGAGTCACCGGGGTTGACCAGTTGCCTGGCATTGGCGGATCGCGTGCTGCGTACCCTGCGTGACAACTGAAGGCAGTGCGAAGCTGCCTTCAGTCTTTATGCATGTGCTGCTTGCCATCGCGATGAGTATGGGCCTTTGAATGCCCCTCATCGTGCTGGCCTGCGCCCGAGGCCTGCTCACCGTGGTGGCCAGGCACGTTGCCGCGGTGCTGGCCTTCATGGTTGTGCATTTCACTTTCGCCACCACCATGCTGGTGGCCGCCACTGGCCGCGACCATCGTTTTGTATTGTTCGGCGTTCAACTGGGGTAACTGGTCCAGGAAGGCGACGATGCCCCAGATGTATTCATCGCCCATGCTCTTGCCCCAGGCCGGCATGCCGGAGGCCTTGATGCCGTGCTTGATGATCCAGAACGCCGCAGCGGGGTCGCCACCAATCCCGCTTTTGGCTAGGTTGGGGGGCGATGGATACAGAGCCTGGCTGAGCTCGGTCTTCTCGACGCCAGGGGCAAGGTGACAACCGATGCACATGGCATTGTAGTTACCGGCGCCGGTACCAATCAGCGCTTCATTTTTCAGGTCCGGCACCTCGATGTCCCTGGCCCGTACTGCGATCGAGCGGTCCCGTGCCATGGCCAGAAAGGCATGCACGGCGGGGAAATGGGGATCATCGGCCCCGACGTTGACCAGGCCGGAGTACGCAGCACCCAGCACGGCCACGCTGGCCACCGCGCCTGCTGCAACAAGCGTTGTTATTGTTCTTTTCATGTCTGATTCTCAAAACCACATGCGGATACCGGCCACGAAACGCGCTTCATCCACATCACCACCCTCGTCGCGGATGAAATCGGCGGTTTTGCCGTAGGAGCGGTTCCAGGTGATGCCGATGTAAGGGGCGAACTGGCGGACTATTTCATAGCGCAGGCGCAGCCCGACTTCGGTATTTGCCAGGCCGGAACCGACGCCGCGCACAGGGTCGTTCTTGCCGTAGAAATTGGCTTCAGCGGTCGGCTGCAGGATCAGGCGGTTGGTCAGCAGAATGTCGTAGTCGCCTTCCAGGCGCGCGGCAGTCTGGCCGTTCTCGCCAATGAACGCGGTGGCTTCGGCTTCGAAGTCGTAAAGCGCCATGCCCTGGATACCGAACGCCGCCCAGGTCTGGGGGGATTCAGGCTTGAAGTCCTGTCGCACCCCGGCAACCACATCCCACCATGGGCTGATCGAGCGGCCGTACAGCAGCTGCAATTCGGCATCCTCGGTGACACCGTTGGTACGTTCACCTTCGGAGCGGATCCACAGCCGGTTGATATCGCCGCCTACCCAGCCAGAAGCATCCCAGGCCAGCGTGCTGCCTTCATCGGCATCCTGGTACTCGAGCTGGTCCAGCAGGAAGAAACTGTTGATAGCACTGTCGTGCATCTGATGCCCGCCCAATGGGGGGAAGGCTGCCTGGCGGTCGGCATCGGTCAGCACCGGGATCGGGGTACGGCTGGTCGTCGGCGTATCCGTCGAGCCGTGGTTCATTTTCGAATGGTCCATCGCTTCATGGTTCATGGCTCCATGATCCATGGCGCCGTGGTCCATGCCCGGCATGCTGCCATGATCCATCTTGCCGTGGTCCATCATCGAATGGTCCATTTCTTCAGCGGCGAAGCTGGGCGCAGCGCCCAGCACACCGAGCGAAACGGTCAATGCCAGCAGCGATGGTCGTGCCAGGCTATTGAGCATCTTTCCCTGCCTTGGCTTTGTCGCTGCCATGGGATTCCATCATCTTGCCGTGGTCCATGCCTTGCATCGAGCCATGGTCCATACCCTTCATCGAACCGTGGTCCATGCCCTTCATGGCGCCATGATCCATGCCCTTCATCGAACCATGGTCCATGCCTTGGGCACCCTTGGCTTTTGCGGCATCGGCAGGCTGCTGATTGTTGTCGCCGGACCACGACGACGGGGCATAAACGGCAAACAGGCCGGCCATTGCAGCAGAGAGGAAAAACGCGCTTCGTTTCATTGGTTTGCTCATCTCGGATCTCCAGTTCATTCGTCCACACGGACTTCGCGGAACATGCCCATTTCCATGTGGAACAGCAGGTGACAGTGATAGGCCCAACGCCCCAGGGCATCTGCCGTGACGCGATAGCTTCGTTTTGAGCCAGGCGGCATGTCGATTGTGTGTTTGCGCACCATGAAGTTGCCGTTTTCATCCTCCAGGTCGCTCCACATGCCATGCAGGTGGATGGGGTGGGTCATCATGGTGTCGTTGACCAGGGTGATGCGCAGGCGCTCGCCATACTTGAGGCGCAGTGGCTCGGCATCGGAAAACTTGATGCCGTCGAAGGACCAGGCGAACTTTTCCATGTGGCCGGTAAGGTGCAGCTCGATTGTGCGACCAGGCGCGCGGCCGTCCGGGTCCGGGAAGGTGCTGCGCAGGTCCGCATAGGTCAGCACACGGCGGCCGTTGTCACGCAGGCCGATGCCCGGATCGTCCAGTTTTGGTGTCGGGGTCATGGTCTGCATGTCGACCAGCGGGTTGTCGCTCTCGGAGTCTGGGTGGCTCTGCATGGGCGCGCTGGTACCAGCCATGTCGCCATGGTCCATGCCGGCCATGTTGCCGTGGTCCATGCCTGCCATGCTGCCGTGGTCCATGCCAGCCATGTCGCCGTGATCCATGCCCATATCGCTCATGGAAATGATTGGCCGTGGATCGACAGCTGGAACAGGGGCTTGCAAGCCTTCGCGAACAGCCAGGGTGCCCCTGGAATACCCGGTACGGTCCATGGATTGAGCGAAGATGGTGTAAGCCTGCTCGCTTTCGGGCTCGACGATGACATCGTAGGTTTCGGCAACGGCGATGCGGAACTCGTCGACCGCAACGGGTTTGACATGCTGCCCATCCGCCGCGACAACCGTCATCTTCAGGCCGGGAATTCGCACATCGAAATACGTCATGGCCGAGCCGTTGATGAAGCGCAGGCGGATTTTCTCGCCCGGCTTGAACACGCCCGTCCAGTTACCGTCCGGGGCCTGGCCGTTCATCAGGTACGTGTAGGTGTAGCCGCTCACGTCAGCGAGATCGGTGGGGCTCATTTTCATCTCGGCCCACATCTTGCGGTCGGCTACCGCGGCGGACCAGCCCATTTCGCTCACATCGTTGACGAAATCGCCCACCGTGCGCTTGTGGTAGTTGTAGTAGTCGGACTGCTTCTTGAGCTTGGACAGCACCCGTGCAGGGTCTTCATCCGTCCAGTCGCTGAGCATGACCACGTAGTCCCGGTCATAGGTGAACGGCTCAGGCTCCTTCGCATCGATGACCAAGGCGCCATAAACCCCGACCTGCTCCTGGAAACCGGAGTGGCTGTGGTACCAGTAGGTGCCGTTTTGCTGGACCTTGAACTTGTACTCATACATGCCGTCGGGGGCGATGCCATGGAAGCTCAGGCCCGGCACGCCGTCCATGTTCGCCGGCAGGATGATGCCGTGCCAGTGGATGGAGGTGTCCTGCTGCAAGCGGTTGCGCACACGCAGCGTGACGGTATCGCCTTCGCGCCAGCGCAGGATGGGCCCGGGAATGGAGCCGTTGATGGCCATCGCTGTACGTGCAGTGCCGGTAATGTTGACCGGCAGCTCACCGATGTAGAGGTCGAAGTCGGTGCCGCTCAGCACATTCGGTTGGCCGGGGCTGGTCACGGCCCAGACCGGCGCGCGCCACATGCCCAGCCCGCCAAGCAGTCCGGTAGCGGCCAGGCCTTTGACGAAGGAGCGTCTGGTGGTTTTGCTTTGCATGCCGTTGCGTCCAGTCAGTCGAAAAGTTGCTGGTGTTCAGGCGGTTGAACGCCCCAGCCCGTGGGTCGAGAAGCCCCACAATCTTCCTTAACGCTAGCGGACCTGCGCTGTCAGCTGGCTGAGCTTCAGATTACTTTTCTGTCAGCTTGCGGTGGGTCAAATTCAGTAAGCGCGCCGCGCACCCTGTGGGAGCGGGTTCACCCGCGAAGAATGCGACGCGGTGTATGGCACCGGCTTTGCCGGTGTTCGCGGGTAAACCCGCTCCCACAAGGCCCTGCGAAATCTTTGGGCTATGTATTCTGTGGGAGCGGGCGTGCCCGCGAAGGGCTGCAAAGCAGCCCCATCAAGCGGCTCTTTGGCCTGGCCGCTACTCGATGCGCAGCGCCGCCACCGGATGCAAGCGGGCCGCCCGCACGGCCGGAGCAAGGCCGGCGAGAATGCCGAGCATCGCCGCCAGCAGCAGCGCCAGCAGCAGAAACAGCGGTTGCAGCGCCAAGGGCAGGCTCGGCATGGCCAGGTGCAGTAGCCCCAGCAGCATGCCCATCAACAGCAGGCCAAGCAGGCCACCGGCCAGGGACAGCAGTGTCGCTTCAGCGAGAAACAACCCAAGTACCTGCCGCGGACTGGCGCCAATCGCCCGCAACAGGCCGATTTCTGCCGTGCGCTCGCCCACAGTGGTCGTCATGATGGTGAGAATGCCGACGGCGCCGACCAGCAGCGAAATGCCCCCCAAGGCACCAATGGCCAGGCTCAGGGTGCCGAGAACGCGGTTGAAGCTGCGCAGCATGTCGTCCTGGGTGGTCAGGCTGAAATCCTCCGCACCGTGTCGTTCGCCGAGCACCTCGCGAATCTGCCGGCTCAATGCCCGTGACGTGGTACCTGCGCCGAACACCACATGGGCTTTGACCACTCCGGTGCGGTTGAACAGGCTTTCCGCCCAGTCCACCGGGATGTAGGCAATATCGTCGAGATTGAAACCGAGCAACTGGCCTTTCTCCGCCATCACGCCGATCACCCGGAAACGCACGCCGCCGACGCGGACCAGCTCACCCAGCGGGTTGCGCGCCCCGAACAGCTCGGTACGCAGCTGATGGCCGAGCACCACATAGGGCGGCGAACGGCCGTCACGGGCCGGGGGCAGGAACTCGCCCAGGCTCAGTTGCATGCGCCAGGCCTGCGCCATCTGATGGCCGCCACCGAGAATGTCGCTGCGCCGGCTCAGTTGACCGAACTGGATATTCCCGCTGCCCTGAATGATCGGCACCGCCGCCTCGACATGCGGCAAGCGCCGCAGGGCGTCGGTGTCACTGATGGTCAGTGGGCGCACGCTGCCAAGCAGGCCGCCGAGGCCGCTGGTCTGGGTCTTGCCCGGGCGCACGGTGATGATCCGCGTACCAAACTGCGAGAAGTTCTCCAGCACATAGCCGCGCACGCCTTCGCCTATGGCCGTGAGCAGCGCCACGGCGGCTATGCCGATCGCTACCCCGAGCAGGGTCAGCAGGCTGCGCAGCGGGCGGCAGGTCAGCGCCGAGCTGGTCAGCCGGAAACCATCTTGCCAGCGCATCAGTGCGCCCCCGGTGGGCGTAGCGCCGCCACCGGCTCCAGCGCCGAGGCCCGAGCGGCCGGCAGCCAGGCGAACAACAGCGCCGTGCCGAGTGCCAGCAGCACTGCGCCAGCCCGCGCCCACCAGGGGGCATAGAGCGGCAGATCGAACGCCAAGCGCCCCAGCCAGAGCAAGGTTTCGGCCAGCAGCAGCCCTGCCAGTGCCCCTGTCAGGGCCAGCAGCGCCGCCTCGCCGAGGAACAGCAGGCGCAGCTGCGCCGCTGTCACGCCTATGGCTTTGAGCAGGCCGATCTCGGCGCTGCGCTGGCTCACCGCAATCCAGGTCACGTTCATGATCAGGATGCCTGCCACCAGCAGGCTGATCGCGGCAATGCCGGCCACCGCCAGGGTCAGCACCGCGAGTATCTGGTCGAAGGCGCTGAGCAGGCTGTCCTGGCTGACCAGGGTGACGTCCTCCTCACCCTCGTGGCGCTCCTTGAGCGCGGCGAGTATCAGCTGCTTGCTACGGTCGAGAAAGCTCGGACCATGCACCTCGACAAACACCCGCGACAACCCCTCGCTATTGAACATGGCCTGGGCGCTGGCCACCGGGATGATCAACATCTCGGCGAAATCCATCCCCAGCGATTCGCCCCGCTCACCGAGAATGCCGACCACCCGGAAGCGCCGGTCGCCAGCGCGCAACCATTCACCCAGGGCCGGGCGAGCTCCGAACAGCTCGCGCCGGAGTTTGCCGCCGATCACGCAGACGGCCTCGGCCTGCTCAGGGTCCAGCGTCGGCAGGGGTTGGCCTTGTACGACGGTCAGTTGGCGAATGGCGAAGAAGTCCCGGGTGGTGCCCAGCGTCAGCACTTCACGATTGCGGTTGCCGACTATCACCTCCATCTGCCCGGCCTGCTGCGGCGCGACCCGGCGGATGCCAGGCAACCGGGTGATGGCCTGGACATCCTGCAAGGTCAACTCGTGTGGCGTCAGCCCGGTGAGCGGCGGCATTCGCCCGGTGGTTTCCTTGCGCCCCGGGAAAACGATGAGGATGTCGCGCCCGAGCAGCGAGAATTCGTTCAGGACGAAGGCCCGCGCGCCCGCGCCAAGACCGGTGAGCAGGTTGACCGCGACCACCCCGATAGCGATGGCCAGCAGTAGCATCAGGCTGCGTGAGCGATGCCCACGCAAGGCACCTAGCCAGAAACCCAGGGCATCGGCAGCGCGCATCAGGCCAGCGCCCACTGCGGCGCAATACTGTGGATCCGCCCGTCACGCATGTGCAGCTGGCGCTGTGCGCGGGCGCCCAGGCTGGCATCGTGGGTCACCACTATCAGGGTCAGCCCCTCGCCGTTGAGCTCTTCCAGCAGGCTGAAGACCTCTGCGCCGGCCTGGCTATCGAGATTGCCGGTGGGTTCGTCGGCCAACAGCAGCGCCGGTTGCATGACCATCGCCCGGGCGATCGCCACGCGCTGGCGCTGGCCACCGGATAGCTCGGCCGGGCGGTGGGCAATGCGCTCGCCCAGCCCCAGGCGTGCCACCAATTGGCTGCTGCGCTTGCGCCGTTGCGCCGCACCAATGCCGGCGAGGACCATCGGCAGCTCGATGTTTTCCAGCACCGTCAGCCGTGCGATCAGGTGGTAGGACTGGAACACGAAACCTATCAGCCGGCTGCGCAACTGGGCGCGGCGCGCCTCGCTCAGCGCCGCCGTGGCCTCGCCCTGCAGCCAGTATTCGCCGGCGCTCGGCGCGTCGAGCAGGCCGAGGATGTTCAGCAAGGTCGACTTGCCCGAGCCCGACGGGCCCATCACCGCCATGTAGTCACCGGCGGCGATGTCCAGGTCCAGGCCATCCAGCCCCATCACCTGCTGTTCGCCCAACTGGAAGCTGCGGCTGCCGCCGCGCAGGCGGATCATTTCTCGCTCTCCGCGGCATCCACCGGGATCACCGCCACGGTATCCTTGAGCCCTTCCTGCTCGTGGCTGGCGACTATGCGTGCGTCCTCGTCCAGCCCTGCAAGCACCTCGGTCCAGCGCCAGTTGCTCAGCCCGGTTTGCACCTGCACCTCGCGCAACACCCGGGCGCTCGGGTCATATCGCAGCACACGCTGCCCCTCCAGCAGGGTCTCGGTGGGGATGCGCAAGGCGCCCGCGTGCTGCTCCAGGAGGATCTCGACATCGGCGCTATAGCCGGTGAGCAGGGCCAGGTCTGCCGGCGGCTGGTCGAAGCGCACCTCGACATCGACGGTGCGCGCCTGCTTCTCCAGTTCGCGCACATAGGACGCGATGCGGCTGACGCGGCCGGTGAAATGCTGACCACGGAAGGCATCCAGGCTGATCCGTACGGCGGTTCCCGGGTGAACCCGGGCAGCGTCCACCTCATCGATCGGTGCTTCTACATACAGGCAACTGTCGTCGATCAGGTCGACTGCCGGCGGCGTGGGAATACCTGGCGGCGAAGGGGTGACGAACTCGCCGAGTTCGCCGTTGATTTCTGCGACGATGCCGGCGAATGGTGCACGCAGGGTTGTCTGTTCCAGCAGTGAACGCTGCAACTGCAGGCTGGCGTCGGCCTCGCGGATCAGCACGGCACTGGCACTGCACATCAACTTCGCCAGGTTGGCCTTGGTCGTGGCCTGATCGAGGCGATCGGCGGCAATCAACTTGCGGTCGGCCAACTGGCCGAGGCGATCAAGGTCGCGCCGGTCCAGCAGAGCTTGCTGGCAGCGCTGTTCGCGGGTGTTGCGCTGGGCCTCCAGCCGCGCCTCGGCTTCCTGCAGCCTGGCCTGTTGCTCGTCCTGCCGCAGGCGCATGAGCACCTGACCCGGCTGGACCCGCTGGCCCTCACTGACCAGCAACTCGGCAACCTGGCCACCGACATTGAAGGACAGGTGCGAGCGTCGACAGGACTTCAGCGTACCCGCGCGCGTGTTGGCCACCACCGTCTCCACCGGCCCCCGCTCAACTTCCAGCAGCCTGACCGGCAACGGCTGCGGTCGACTCAACCAGCCGCCCAACACCACAAGACAAGCCAGGATCGACGAGCCAATCAATAATTTGCGCATGGACTACACCTCCTCCCATATGGCTTGAGCCTAGATCAGGAGGGTGAAAGCTCCACGCGAAACGTCATTTATCCGACGATTTTCGGATAAGCGTTAGTATAGTGTCAGATAAATGGCGAATGAGATTTTTTTCGCTCATGCAGCGGCGATTCCCCGGCGATGGAAAGGCCGCAGAAAGTTTCAGAGGATGAGAATGGCGGGCATTAAAAAGCCGGCTTGTGGCCGGCTTCTCGGGGACGCTTCCGACTAATTTATGGTAAGCCGCAATCGCCTTAACTGTGTGGCCATCAAGGGCCTGAAAGAGATGGCAGATGCCCGTGTGGGATATCGCCGAGCCCTCTGGACCGCGGCTCGCGCCGGTCGGGGGCTGAATGTGCGGCGTAGCATACAAGGGCGCGCGCAGGATGCCCAGCAAAAAATGGCACAGGTTGTTTCAGTCGGGCCGTTGCTGGCGGAAATGCGACCAGTGGAACACCCAGCCCAGAACCTCCAGCCCTTGTGTCTGGCGCTGGGCGGTGGTGTAGCGTTCGACCGCATAGTTGCGCCGATCATGGCTGTGCAGGTACAGCGTGCCGTGCTGGCCGAGGCTGAGGTTGTTCACCCTGAGCACGCCGTTGTGCAGCAGGGCATAGGTTTCGCCCTCGAACACCTGGGTCATGCCCAGGTCGATGGCCAGGGTGGCCTGCAGCGGAATCAGCGGTGTCATGTTGCTGGCGGGCATCGCCAGGCAGATGGCGTTGTCGGCGTGCACTCCCAACCCTTTCAGGGCTTTTGCGGGCAGGCACATGTGCTTGCCCGCCACGGGCGACAGCAGGCCGTTGTGCAGTTCGTAAAAGGGCACCTTCAGTGCCCGGCCGCCTTGCGCCGACAGCGGCGTGCGCGGGTTGGCGGGCGCCGGCCCTGGCGGGCAGGTGCGCAGGATCGGGTTGTGGTGTTTGGGGCCTTCGCCCGTGCGCAACCAGCGACGATGCACGCAGAACAGGTCGGCCATTTCGTCCAGCCGGGCCAAAGGCACGCCGCGCTTGAGCCAGTTGTTGACGTGCTGGGGGGTGACGCTGCGCTGGGCGGCGAAATCGGAAGAGGTCAGGCCACATTCGTGGAGGAGGGCTTTGAGTCGGTCGCCGGATGTGTTCATGGCGGCGAGTGTAGCGGCGGGGTGCCAGCAAGGATATGAACCGGATGTTGATGGGGCTTGTGTGAAAAGCGCCTGTTTGTAGGGCGTTGGAGTAGGACTGCGTAGGATTTATTACCGCATCAGACGTTGGCGCGGTAGCTGTAGGAGCGGCCTTGTGTCGCGACGGGGCGCGACGCGGCCCCAAAACCATCCCGAACGATTTACCTGAGAGACCGCATTTGCTGGTTTTACGGCCGCTTCGCGCCCGATCGCGACACAAGGCCGCTCCTACAACCGACCGCGAAGGCAGGTCATTCAACAAGAAGGCTGCGAACGAAGGTCGCTGACGAATGGCCATAAAAAAACCCCGCCGAGGCGGGGTTCTTCATGCAACCGGCATCAGCCCTTGTAGGCAGCAACCGATTTGGTGATCGCGGCGCGGGCGGCGTCAGCGCCTTCCCAGCCTTCGATCTTGACCCACTTGCCCTTCTCGAGATCTTTGTAGTTGGCAAAGAAGTGCTCGATCTGCTGGATCAGCAGGGCTGGCAGGTCGGTGTATTCCTTCACGTCGACGTACAGCTGCGACAGCTTGTCGTGAGGAACAGCGATGACCTTGGCGTCGCCGCCGCCGTCGTCGGTCATGTTCAGCACGCCGACCGGACGGGCGCGGATAACCGAACCTGGGGCTACCGGGTAAGGGGTAACGACCAGCACGTCCAGCGGATCACCGTCATCGGCCAGGGTGTTCGGGATGAAGCCGTAGTTGGCTGGGTAGAACATCGGGGTAGCCATGAAACGGTCGACGAACAGGGTATCGCTGTCCTTGTCGATCTCGTATTTGATCGGCGCGTGGTTGGCCGGGATCTCGATGGCGACGTAGATGTCGTTCGGCAGGTCTTTGCCCGCCGGAATCTTGCTGTAGCTCATTGGGCAGTGCCCCCGTGTTTGACCAAAAAAGTGGCGGCGATTATAGGCACATTCTGCATGGGCATGCCACGCCTGGCCTGATGTGCGGCCCCGTCAGGCGTGGCTTTCGCGGTATTCCGGGTGTTCGGCCTGCAGCCGGCACAGGCGCGCCAGTGGGTCCTGGCGGTAGAACAGCGACAACTGGCGGTAGACCTGTGGATAAGCCTGTTGCAGCAGGTCGGGGGCACTAAAGAAGTACTCGCTGGTGACGGCAAAGAACTCCGCGGGGTTCTCCGCGGCATACGGGTCGATGGCGGTTTCGGCGTCGGGGTTGGCGTCCAGCTGGCGGTTGAGGTCGTCATAGGCCTGTTGCATGGCGGTTGCCCATTCATCCACGGGCATGCCGCTGTGCAGCGGCGGCAGGCCGTTGGCATCGCCATTGAGCATGTCGAGCTTGTGCGCCAGTTCATGGATGACCAGGTTGTAGGCCTCCCAGCCACCACTGGCCAGCACGCCGTTCCAGGCGAGGATGATCGGGCCCTGCTGCCAGGCCTCGCCGCTGTGCTCGCCGTCCCATACATGCTCCACGCCACTGGCATCGCGGTGGCGCTGGGGGCTCTTGAAGTCGTCGGGGTAGAGGATGATTTCGTGGAAACCCTGGTACCAGTTCAGCTCGCCCAGGTGCAGCAGCGGCAACTGCGCCTGGGCCGCCAGCAACAGGCGCTGCTCGTCGTCCGGCTCGACGCCGGGCAGGCAGGTGAGGTGCTTGTCGAGCAGGAACAGGATGCAGGCTTCACGCAGCCAGCGATCTTCTTCGTCCGTGATGCCGTCCAGCATCGGCAGGCGCTCGCGCACGGCCTGCCATTGCTGGGGGGTGATGGGGTAGCGCGCCAGGGTGCGCTTGCGCCGCCAGGCGCTGAACGACCACATCTGCAGGTTTCAGTGGGCCTTGGCCGTGCGGCCCAGGCGGCCACGCAGCAGGCCGAGGATCATCGGCACCAGCGACAGGATGATGATGCCCACCACCATCAGCGACAGGTGCTGCTTGATGAATGGCACGTTGCCGAAGAAGTAGCCCAGGGTCACCAGGCCGCCGACCCACAGCAGCGAACCGGCGACGCTGAAACCGAGGAAGCGCGGGTAGTGCATGTGGGCGATGCCGGCGACGAACGGTGCAAAGGTGCGCAGGATGGGCAGGAAGCGCGCCATGGTCACGGTCTTGCCGCCGTGGCGTTCATAGAAGTCGTGGGTACGCTGCAGGTAGTCGCGACGGAAGATTTTCGAGTTGGGGTTGTTGAACAACCGCTCGCCGGCCGTGCGGCCGATCACGTAGTTGGTGCTGTCGCCGAGGATTGCGGCGGCCATCAGCAGGCCGGCCAGCAGCAACGGGTCCATGCCGCCACCGGCGGCCACGGCGCCGGCAATGAACAGCAGCGAATCGCCGGGCAGGAAGGGCATGACCACCAGCCCGGTTTCACAGAAGATCACGGTGAAGAGGATGGCGTAGATCCAGGGACCGTAGTTGGTGACCAGCAGATCGAGGTAGGCATCGAGATGCAGGATAAGGTCCAGCGGGTTGAAATCCATGTACAGCACCTGTGTTCTTGGGCGTAGGCTCGGTTACCTGGGGATGGGTAAATTTTCACACATGACAGGTGGGCCATTATACGGCTAAGTCAGGAACATGCCCGGCGAGTTTGTAGCGGGGGGTTACGGCAGGGGTGTATTCCTGTACCGGCCCTTTCGCGGGCATGCCCGCTCCCACAGGGATATCACTGCTTCCTAAGGCTGTGCTGTACCTGTGGGAGCGGGCGAGCCCGCGAAGAGGCCGGTGCAGGTCAATCCTGGCTGATCGGCAGGATATAGCTCTTGAACTCGTTATCCTCACGAAACCCGATGGATTCGTAAGTCTTGTGCGCTACCTCATTGTCCGCACTGGTCGACACCCGCATGCGCACGGCGTTGGTTTCCTTGGCCATTTTCTTCGCCTCGCGCATCAGGTGGTCGGCCACCAGCATGCGCCGCGAGTCCTCGGCCACATAGATATCGTTGAGAATCCATACCCGCTTCAATGACAGCGATGAGTAGCTTGGGTACAGCTGGCAGAATCCCAGCAGTTTGCCGTCGTCATCATCGGGTAGCGCCAGGTAGATCACCGACTCATCCCGCTTCAGGCGCTTCTCCAGGAAACTGCGCGAGCTGTCAGGGTAGGGTAGCTGCCCATAGAACTCACGGTATTTGACGAACATCGGCGTGAGCAGGTCGAGGTGTTCCAGGGTTGCCTTGATGATGCGCATGTGCGGCCCTCAGAGTCCATTAGGGGAAACAGCGGATTGCCATCAGCCTTCAAGGGCATGCTGCCCAATGCGCGGTGCAAGTGCAATCCGCCTTCCGTGACATGTTTTTTACCCTTTGCCGAGCAGGAAGTTACCTTTCTGGCCGGTGCTGTGTTCACTCTCCAGGCTATGGACCTCGGCTTCGTCCTTCAGATTCACCCCGGAAAGCTGGCGTCGGCAGGCTTCGCGCATCAAGTACAGCAAGCGGTGCGCCGCCATGCCATAACTCAGGCCCTCCAGGCGGATGTTGGAAATGCAGTTGCGGTAGGCATCGGTCAGGCCGACCTTCGGTGCATAGGTGAAGTACAGGCCAAGGCTGTCGGGCGAGCTGAGCCCCGGGCGTTCGCCGATCAGCATCACCGTCATCCGTGCGCCCAGCAGCTCACCAACCTCGTCGGCCACTGCCACGCGGCCCTGCTGCACCAGCACCACCGGGGCGCTGGTCCAGCCATCGGCGGCGGCCTGTTCCTCGAAACGCGCCAGGAATGGCAGGGTGTGGCGGTGCACGGCCAGTGCCGACAGGCCGTCAGCGACGACGATGGCCAGGTCGACCCCGCCGGGGTTGGCCTGGGCGTGCTGGCGCAGCGCGGCAACCGAATCTTCGTTCAGCCGTCGCCCCAGGTCCGGGCGTTGCAGGTACTGGTTGCGGTCGCTGGCGGCGCTGTGCAGCACCAGGCTTTCGCGCCCGCGGTCACTCAGCTGGGTAGCCAGGCCGGCATGGTCGAAGGCCAGGTGCACGGCGTCGCGGGCCTGGGCGTGGGCAAACTGGAAGTCCAGCTGCGCACCGGTCGGCAGGCTGGTGCCGGTGCGGCCCAGGGCTATGCGCGCCGGGGTCAGGTTGCGCAGGGCCAGCCAAGGGTTGTCGGGGGTAGGCGTGCGGTGGTCCATGGTCATCCCTATGCAAGCTGTGCCAAGGCCTGGCGGAAGGCCGGCGGCAGGTTGTCACCAAAGCGCACCCGGCCATCGGCCTGGGTGAAGATGCCGGTGCGGGCCAGCCATGCCTCGAATTCCGGCCCGGGCTTCAGGCCCAGGGTCTGGCGCGCGTACAGCGCGTCGTGGAACGAGGTGGTCTGGTAGTTGAGCATGATGTCGTCGGAGCCGGGGATGCCCATGATGAAGTTGATCCCGGCCACGCCCAGCAGGGTCAGCAGGGTGTCCATGTCGTCCTGGTCGGCTTCGGCGTGGTTGGTGTAGCAGATGTCGCAACCCATCGGCACTCCCAGCAGCTTGCCGCAGAAGTGGTCTTCGAGGCCGGCGCGGATGATCTGCTTGCCGTTGTACAGGTACTCCGGGCCGATGAAACCGACCACGGTGTTGACCAGGAACGGCTTGAAGTGGCGGGCCACGGCATAGGCGCGGGTTTCACAGGTCTGCTGGTCGACGCCGTGGTGGGCGTTGGCCGACAGCGCGCTGCCCTGGCCGGTTTCGAAATACATCAGGTTCTGCCCGAGGGTGCCGCGTTTCAGTGAAAGGCCCGCTTCGTAGCCTTCCTGCAGCACGTTCAGGTTGATGCCGAACCCGGCGTTGGCCGCCTCGGTGCCGGCGATGGACTGGAACACCAGGTCCAGTGGCACGCCACGGTTGATCGCCTCGATCGAGGTGGTGACGTGGGTCAGCACGCAAGCCTGGGTGGGGATGTCGTAGCGCTGGATGATGGCGTCGAGCATTTCCAGCAGGGCGCAGATCGAGGCGATGCTGTCGGTGGCCGGGTTGATGCCGATCATGGCGTCGCCGTTACCGTACAGCAGGCCGTCGAGAATGCTGGCGGCGATGCCGGCTGGCTCGTCGGTGGGGTGGTTGGGCTGCAGCCGGGTCGACAGGCGCCCGCGCAGGCCCATGGTGCCACGGAACCGGGTGACCACGCGGATCTTCTGTGCCACCAGCACCAGGTCCTGCACGCGCATGATCTTCGACACCGCGGCGGCCATTTCCGGCGTCAGCCCGGGTGCCAGGTTGCGCAGGCTGTCCTCGTTGGCTTCTTCGCTCAGCAGCCAGTCGCGCAGGCCACCCACGGTCAGGTGGCTGACCGGGGCGAAGGCCTGGGCATCGTGGGTGTCGATGATCAGGCGCGTGACTTCATCATCTTCGTAAGGGATCAGCGCTTCGTTGAGGAAATGCGTCAGCGGGATATTGGCCAGGGCCATCTGCGCGGCGACCCGTTCGCCGTCGTTGCTGGCCGCGACGCCCGCCAGGTAGTCCCCCGAGCGGGCGGGGCTGGCCTTGGCCATCACTTCCTTGAGGCTGTCGAAGCGGTAGACCAGGTGGCCGACCGTGTGTACGAAACTTGCCATACAGACTCTCCAGAGCCGCGGGTTGCCCCGCGGCGGGTGGCGGCGATCAGTGCAAGGCCTCTTCGGCCTTCTGGATCGCGGCGAATTCCTCTTCCGGTGTACCCGCGACCAGGTGGTGGCGGCTGTAGAAAGCAAAGTAGGCAATTAATACCGCATAGATCACTGCGGCGCCAATCACCACCCGTGGGTCGACCAGGAAACCGGCGACCACGGCGATGCAGGCCAGTACCAGTGCCAGGCCCGAGGTGAAGATGCCACCGGGGGTACGGTATGGGCGCTCCATTTTCGGCCGGCGGATGCGCAGGGTGATGTGCGCGGCCATCATCAGCACGTACGACAGGGTAGCGCCGAACACCGCCACCAGGATCAGCAGGTCACCCTGGCCGGTCAGCGACAGGGCAAAGCCGATGATCCCGGGAATGACCAAGGCCAGTACCGGGGCCTTGCTCTTGTTGGTTTCCGACAGCTTGCGCGGCAGGTAGCCGGCGCGGGACAGGGCGAAGATCTGCCGGGAGTAGGCGTAGATGATCGAGAAGAAGCTGGCGATCAGCCCGGCCAGGCCGACCAGGTTGACGAAGCCACCCATCCAGGTGCTGCCGCCGTAGGCTTTGGACAAGGCTTCTACCAGCGGGTTGCCGGACGCTTTCAGTGCTTCGGAGCCTGCGCCGCCGGGGCCGACCACCAGGATCAGCAGGGCGAAGGCCAGCAGCACCAGCATGGCGCCTATCAGGCCGCGTGGCAGGTCACGCTTGGGGTTCTTGGTTTCTTCGGCAGCCAGCGGCACGCCCTCTACGGCGAGGAAGAACCAGATGGCATAGGGGATGGCCGCCCACACGCCGACATAGCCGAACGGCAGGAAGCTGCTGGCGCCCACGGCGTCCGTTTTGGCGATGTCGAACAGGTTGGCTGCATCAAAATGGGGCACCATGCTCACCAGGAACACGGCCAGGGCGATGGCGGCGATGGCGGTGATGATGAACATCAGCTTCAACGCCTCACCCACGCCAAAGATGTGGATGCCGATGAACACGATGTAGAACGCCAGGTAGATCATCCAGCCGCCGATGCCGAACAGTGACTGGCAGTAGGCGCCGATGAACACCGCGATGGCGGCGGGGGCGATGGCGTACTCGATGAGGATCGCCGTCCCGGTGAGGAAGCCGCCCCAGGGGCCGAAGGCACTGCGGGCAAAGCCGTAGCCGCCGCCTGCGGTGGGGATCATCGACGACAGTTCGGCCAGCGAGAAGCACATGCACAGGTACATGGTGGCCATCAGCAGGGTGGCGAGGAACATGCCGCCCCAGCCGCCCTGGGCCAGGCCGAAGTTCCAGCCGGCATAGTCGCCGGAGATGACATAGGCCACGCCCAGGCCGACCAGCAGGACCCAGCCGGCGGCACCTTTTTTCAGTTCACGTTGCTGGAAATAGTCCGAGCCGACTTTTTCGAAGTCGACGGAAGAGCCTGCCGGCGAGCCGGCGGAATGATCGCTTGGCATAGATTCACCTGTTGTTTTTCTTGGTGGCCGGACGGGTTCCGGGCCGATGGTGATGGGTACTGCAGGAAGCGAGCCAGTGGCTTTGGGGCCGCTTTGCGGCCCATCGCGACACAAGGCCGCTCCTACAAGGGGACGCGGTTCCTGTAGGAGCGGCCTTGTGTCGCGATGGGCTGCGCAGCAGCCCCAAATGCGCCGGTTTAGAAGAAGCCCAACGGATTGATGTCGTAGCTCACCAGCAGGTTCTTGGTCTGCTGATAGTGGTCGAGCATCATCTTGTGGGTCTCACGCCCGACCCCCGACTTCTTGTAGCCACCGAACGCAGCATGCGCCGGGTACAGGTGGTAGCAGTTGGTCCACACGCGGCCAGCCTTGATCCCACGGCCCATGCGGTAGGCACGGTTGATGTCGCGGGTCCACACGCCGGCACCCAGGCCGAACTCGGTGTCGTTGGCGATTGCCAGGGCTTCGGCTTCGTCCTTGAAGGTGGTGACGCTGACCACCGGGCCGAAGATTTCTTCCTGGAACACGCGCATCTTGTTGTTGCCCTTGAGCAGGGTCGGCTGGATGTAGTAACCGGTGGCCAGCGAGCCTTCCAGTTTTTCCACCTTGCCGCCGGTCAGCAACTCGGCGCCTTCCTTCTGGGCGATGTCGAGGTACGACAGGATCTTCTCGAACTGCTGTTGCGAGGCCTGGGCGCCGACCATGGTGTCGGTGTCCAGCGGGTCGCCGCGCTTGATCTGCAGCACCTTCTTCATCACCACTTCCATGAACTGCGGGTAGATCGACTCCTGTACCAGTGCCCGTGACGGGCAGGTGCATACCTCGCCCTGGTTGAAGAACGCCAGCACCATGCCTTCGGCCGCCTTCTCGATGAAGCTTGGCTCGGCTTGCATGATGTCTTCGAAATACACGTTCGGCGACTTGCCGCCGAGTTCGACGGTGGACGGGATGATGTTCTCGGCGGCGCATTTCATGATGTGCGAGCCGACCGGGGTCGAGCCGGTGAAGGCGATCTTGGCGATGCGCTTGCTGGTGGCCAATGCTTCACCGGCTTCGCGGCCAAAGCCTTGCACCACGTTGAGCACGCCTTTTGGCAGCAGGTCACCGATCACTTCCAGCAGCACGGTGATGCCCAGCGGGGTCTGCTCGGCCGGCTTGAGCACCACGCAGTTGCCGGCGGCCAGTGCCGGGGCAAGCTTCCAGGCGGCCATCAGGATCGGGAAGTTCCACGGGATGATCTGCCCGACCACGCCCAGCGGCTCGTGGATGTGGTACGCCACGGTGCCTTCGTTGATTTCCGCGGCGCCGCCTTCCTGGGCGCGGATGCAGCCAGCGAAGTAGCGGAAGTGGTCGACCGCCAGCGGAATGTCGGCATTGAGGGTTTCGCGGATCGGCTTGCCGTTGTCCCAGGTTTCGGTGATTGCCAGCAGTTCGAGGTTCTGCTCGATACGGTCGGCGATCTTCAGCAGAACGTTGGAGCGGTCCTGCACTGAAGTGCGGCCCCAGGCGTCGGCCGCAGCGTGGGCGGCATCCAGGGCTTTATCGATGTCTTCGGCAGTGGAGCGAGGGAATTCAGCGATCAGCTTGCCATTCACCGGGGAGGTATTTTCGAAGTACTGCCCCTTTACCGGAGGAACGAACTCACCACCGATGTAGTTGCCGTAGCGGCTCTTGAAGGAAACCTTCGCGCCTTCGGTACCGGGATGTGCGTAACGCATGGTGTGTCTCCTGGCTATTGTGTTTGTTAGGGAGTTGGAAAGCGTAGAGCAAAGGTTGGGCCAGCGTTTCGAGTACCAGGCAAATCAATGACTTGGCTCGGCTCTTTGGGCCTGGCCCACGGTCGCTGTGCCAGCGCCGGTACGCGCGGGGGTGACACTTTGTGCCATTTGCGACACGTAACCGGAGGGTGCATTGCAAAGCCTTCCCGGGTGGAGGATGCTGGCGGGACTCTCTATCTGCGGAGAACTACAACAATGCAGAGCAATCATTTCAGTCGCCATGCCCAGCAAGTCCATACCGTCGCGCATGGTGGGGCCGGGGAGGGCGGCAGTGACCCCTCCATCGCCCGCTCCTGGCTGCGCTGCCTGGAGGACTACCACCTCGACCCGTCGGTGATCGAGGCCCCGGTGGTGCTCGAGCATGGGCGCCTGCTGGAAAGCCGCGAGCGCCTGCGCCAGGTGCTGCAGATTGCCGACCATGAAATGAACAGCCTGCACCAGCAGCTTTCCGGTGCCGGCCATGCGGTGCTGCTGACCGATGCCCGTGGGGTGATCCTGAATTGCGTCAGCGCGCCGACCGAGCGGCGCAGCTTCGAGCGCGCCGGGCTGTGGCTGGGCGCTGACTGGAGCGAGGCGCGCGAGGGCACCAACGGCATCGGCACCTGCCTGGTCGAACGCCAGGCACTGACCATTCACCAGAACGAGCACTTCCGTGGTCGCCACACCGGCCTGACCTGCTCGGCCAGCCCGGTGTTCGACCCGCATGGCGAGTTGCTGGCAGTGCTGGATGTGTCTTCGGCGCGGCCCGACGTTTCCCGCCAAAGCCAGTTCCACACCATGGCCCTGGTCAACCTGTCGGCGAAGATGATCGAAAGCTGCTACTTCCTGCGCCATTTCGAACAGCAATGGCTGCTGCGTTTTCACCTGCAGGCCGAGTCGGTCGGCCTGTTCAGCGAAGGCCTGCTGGCGTTCGACGGTGACGGGCGCATCTGCGCCGCCAACCAGAGCGCGCTTAACCTGCTGGGCACGGTGCGTGGTGGCGTGCTGGGCAAACCGCTGGAACGCTTTTTCGCTTGCAGCCACGACGAACTGTTCAGCCGCGCCACGCCCGGTGGCAGCACGGCCTGGCCGCTGCATACCCTGGACGGGCGCCAGGTGTTCGCCAGCCTGCGTGGCAAGGCGCGCGCACCGGTGTGGTCGGTGCCGGCCGCCCAGCCGCGACCCGCGCGAGAAGTGGAGCCGCTTATCTGCCTGCTCGACCCGGCCTTGCAGAACGACTTCCGCCGCAGCGTGCGGGTGTTCGAGCGCGATGTGCCGCTGTTGCTGCGCGGCGAGACCGGCTGTGGCAAGGAGGCCTTTGCCCAGGCTGTGCACCAGGCCAGCGAGCGGCGCGGCAAGCGGTTCGTCGCCATCAACTGCGCCTCGATCCCGGAAAGCCTGATCGAGAGCGAACTGTTCGGCTACCGCGGCGGCAGCTTTACCGGTGCGCGCAAGGAAGGCATGCGCGGCAAGCTGCTGCAGGCCGATGGCGGCACCTTGCTGCTGGACGAGATTGGCGACATGCCACTGGCCCTACAAACCCGCCTGCTGCGCGTGCTGGAGGAGCGCCAGGTGGTGCCGATCGGTGGCGAGCCGCAGGCGGTCGACGTGCGCATTGTCAGCGCTACTCACCGTGACCTGCTGGAACGGGTGGAGCAGGGCAGTTTCCGCGAGGACCTGTATTACCGGCTTAATGGCCTGGAAGTGGCATTGCCTGCGGTGCGCGAGCGCAGTGACAAGGCGCAGTTGCTGGACTTTCTGCTGCGTCAGGAGGCGCAGGGAGAACCGATCGATATCGAGCCCAGGGCGCGGCAGGCACTGCTCGACTTCGCCTGGCCGGGCAACGTGCGGCAGATGCGCAACGTGCTGCGTACCCTGGTGGCACTTTGCGAAGACTCCCGGATCATGTTCCCTGATCTCCCCGCCATTCTCCGCAACGGCACCGTCCCTGTAGGAGCGGCCTTATGTCGCGAAAGGGCCGCAGAGCGGCCCCAGGGTCCCAGCCGCGCCGACCAATTTGCAGGGGCTGCTTCGCAGCCCGATCGCGACACAAGGCCGCTCCTACAGGATGCGGAGCGGCAAGCATTGTTGGAGACGCTAGAGGCAAAACACTGGCACCTCACCCGTGTCGCCGAGCACTTGGGCATCAGCCGTAATACCTTGTATCGAAAACTGCGCAAACACGGCATCACCAGGGCCGACTGAGCGAAACATCTGGTGCGATTTGTCGCGCCCTGGGCTACCCTGCCTCGATGTTTTGCGAGGTCGACCATGCATATTCACATTCTCGGTATTTGCGGCACTTTCATGGGCTCGCTGGCGGTGCTGGCCAAGGAACTTGGCCACCGCGTCACCGGCTCGGACGCCAACGTCTATCCCCCGATGAGCACCCAGCTCGAAGCCCAGGGCATCGAACTGACCCAAGGCTATGACCCGGCCCAGCTGGACCCGGCGCCAGACCTGGTGGTGATCGGCAACGCCATGTCGCGTGGCAACCCGGCGGTGGAATACGTGCTGAACAAGGGCCTGCCCTATGTTTCCGGCCCGCAGTGGCTGGCCGACCACGTGTTGCAGGGCCGCTGGGTGCTGGCCGTTGCCGGTACCCACGGCAAGACCACTACCAGCAGCATGCTGGCCTGGGTGCTGGAACATGCCGGCATGAGCCCAGGCTTCCTGATTGGCGGTGTGCCGCAGAACTTCTCGGTGTCGGCGCGCCTGGGCGATACGCCGTTCTTCGTGGTCGAAGCCGACGAGTACGACAGCGCCTTCTTCGACAAGCGTTCGAAGTTCGTCCACTACCACCCGCGCACGGCGATCCTCAACAACCTTGAGTTCGACCATGCGGACATTTTCCCCGACCTGGCCTCGATCGAGCGGCAGTTCCACCACCTGGTGCGCACCATCCCCAGCGAAGGCCTGGTCATCCACCCCACCACCGAGCTGGCGCTGGAACGGGTGATCGGCATGGGTTGCTGGACCCCGGTGCAGACCACCGGCGAAGGTGGCCAGTGGCAAGCCCGCCTGCTCAGCCCCGACGGCTCGCGCTTCGAAGTGCTGTTCGACGGCGAAGCGCAGGGCGTGGTGGACTGGGCGCTGACTGGCCAGCACAACGTCGCCAACGCCCTGGCCACCCTGGCAGCGGCACGCCATGTAGGCGTAGTGCCAGCCATGGGTATCGAAGGCCTGAGCGCCTTCAAGAGCGTCAAGCGGCGCATGGAGAAGGTTGCCGAAGTGCAGGGCGTGACCATCTACGATGACTTCGCCCACCACCCGACCGCCATCGCCACCACCCTCGACGGCCTGCGCAAGCGCGTCGGCGAGGCCTCGGTGATCGCCGTGATCGAGCCGCGTTCCAACTCGATGAAGCTCGGTGCCCACCGTGACGGCCTGCCGGAAAGCGTCAACGACGCCGACCAGGTGATCTGGTACGCCCCGGCCAACCTTGGCTGGGACCTGGCTGCAACCGCCGCGCAATGCAAAGTGCCCAGCGTGGTGGCCGACAGCCTCGAAGCGATCATCGAGCGGGTCAAGGGCCAGGCCCGTCCAGGCACCCATGTAGTGATCATGAGCAACGGCGGCTTCGGCGGCCTGCACGGCAAGCTGGCCGAGGCACTGAAGTGAGCGGGCCGGAACGCATCACCCTGGCCATGACGGGTGCCTCTGGCGCCCAGTATGGCCTGCGCCTGCTCGACTGCCTGGTGCGTGAGGACCGCGAGGTGCACTTCCTGATCTCCAAGGCCGCGCAACTGGTGATGGCTACCGAGACGGACGTGGTGCTGCCGGCCAAGCCACAGGCGATGCAAGCCTTCCTCACCGAATATACCGGTGCTGCCGACGGGCAGATCCGCGTGTATGGCAAGGAGGACTGGATGTCGCCGGTGGCCTCCGGCTCCGGCGCCCCGGCGGCAATGGTGGTGGTGCCCTGTTCCACCGGCACCTTGTCGGCGATTGCCACCGGTGCCTGCAACAACCTGATCGAACGTGCTGCCGACGTTACCCTCAAGGAGCGCCGCCAGCTGATCCTGGTGCCGCGCGAGGCGCCCTTCTCCACCATCCACCTGGAGAACATGCTCAAGCTGTCGCAGATGGGCGCGGTGATCCTGCCGGCGGCGCCTGGCTTTTATCATCAGCCGCAGACCATCGACGACCTGGTCGACTTCGTGGTGGCGCGCATTCTCAACCTGCTGAACATTCCCCAGGACATGTTGCCGCGCTGGGGTGAGCACCACTTCGGGGTGGATGATTGAAGCGAGCGCTGGCGGGTTTGCTGGCGCTGGTGCTGCTTGGTGGCTGCGCCACGGTGCGCACGCTGGATGCCAACAAGCCCGGGGCACCGGTGGTGTATGCCGGTACCCGGTTGGACTTGTATGTGATCAATGGCGGGTGCTGCCCGCGGGATCATTACGGGGCTGATGCGCCGGCGTATCCGGGGCTGGACCTGCCGGGGAGCATGTTGCTCGATACCCTGTTGTTACCGTTGTCGCTGCTCACGGCAGCCGGTGTAGGCTTCCAGGCCACCGGCGGCCTGTAAGGGCCCTTTCGCGGGTAAACCCGCTCCCACAGGTACTGCACCAGGCCTGAGATCGGTGCAACTCCTGTGGGAGCGGGTTTACCCGCGAAGAGGCCCTGGCAGGTAAAGCCTACTTCTTGCCCAACCTGCGCAACTCATCCGACTCCACAATCCGCACCCCGTCCTCTTCCTCCAGCGCCAGCCGCCACAGCGCCCGGGCCAAGGTACAAGCCTCGATCCCCCGATACTTTCCGGGTATCAGCTTGGCAAACGGCGAAGCCAACTGTTCGCTGAGCCGCGGCTCGACCCGCTCGCCCAGCAGCAACGATGGCCGCACGATGGTCAGCTGCGGCCAATCCTGGGCCTTGAGTGCCTCTTCCATCTCGCCCTTGACCCGGTTGTAGAAAACCGACGATTTCGGGTCGGCGCCCAGGGCACTGACCACCAGCAGATGCCGTGCGCCCAACTCCCGGGCGCGCTTGCTGAACGCCACCACCATGTCCAGGTCCACCGCGCGGAAGGCCGATTCGGAACCGGCCTGCTTCAGCGTGGTGCCCAGGCAGCAGTAGGCGATATCGACCCGCCCTGCCAGCTGTGGAAGGAACACCGCCGGGTCGCCTACCGGGTTTTCCAGGTGCGGGTGCTCGGCCAGTGGCCGGCGGGTTGGCGCCAGTACGCGGGTGATGGTGGGCTCGTTGAGCAGGCGGTCGAGCAGGTGTTCACCTGTCAGACCCGTGGCACCGGCAAGCAGGACATGCTGAGGCGTCAAATACATGATGTCTCTCCCTTGTTACACACAAGCTTAGTGGTTGCCGGGCGTTTGCGCCTGTTCCCCCACGTTGGCCTGTGCGGCGTTACGCAATGCTTCTTCGGCCTGTTGCCGGCGCAGGTGCTGCCAGTGCTCAAGCACATTCGGCGGCGCCCACAGCTGCGGTTCAGAGGCCTCGAAACCTTCCCTTTGTTCTCTTTCGGCAACGCTGGCGCGCGCCAGTTCAAACGCCTGTTTCAGGTCGTCGGTCTGGTTCAGCGCTTCGGCGAACAGGGCATCGCCGAAGTAGGTGAAATCGGCTTCTTCCGAGCAACCGAAGGACACGCGGTCGGCCCGGGCGGCGGTCATGATCAGCGTGCGCTCATCCTTGAGCGGGGCGATATACCCCCCTGAATAGCACGCGGATATGACAATGACCTTGTCGCGGTCCTTCAGCGGTGCCAGGGCGCTGGCGAGTTCGTCGGCGGACAGGTCGGCCAGTTGCAGGCGCGGTTGGTCGAACACCAGCTGGTGGTCGTGGCTGCCATGGCTGGTGAGGTAGATGAACACCAGGTCTTCGGGGCCGCTGCGCTCGGCCAGGGTGCGGGCGGCGCGGGTAAGGTTTTCACGCGTGGCCATGGGGCGGGTGGTCATGTGATCGCGGTGGTTGACCAAGGTCACCTGGCCACGGGCGCCAAAGCGCACCTTGAGCATGTTGCTGACGTAGTCGGCTTCGCGCATGAACACGCTCTGCTGGCCATCGCCGCCCACCACCAGGCTGTACAGCTGGACTGCTGGCGCCGACCGCGGTACCCGGGCCAGCGCTTCGTCCAGCAAACGGCCCTGGTTGAGCAGCGCCAGGTCCAGCGGGTCGGGCAACAGTTTGCCGTTCTGGTCCCGTACGCGCACGCCGTTGCTCCAGGTGCCGCTTTCGACCTTGCCGTTGGTCATGATCAGCCGACCCTGGCCGTGGTAGGCATCGTTGAGGAAGCCACCGATGTACTTGCTGCCGTCGGCCAGTTGCAGGCTGCCCTGGCCCGACAGGCGCCAGTCGGCGAAGGTGCCCTTGTAGTGGCTGCCATCGCTGCCCAGCAGTTCGCCTTCGCCGACCAGCGAGCCGTCCTTGAATTCGCCGATCCACACATCACCATCGGCATTTTCGTAGCGGCCACGGCCTTCCAGGCGGTTGTCCTTGAACTCACCGATGTACTGCTCGCCGTCGACGCTGTCGTAGGTGCCGCTGCCTTCCAGCTGGCCGTTGATGAAGTGGCCGCTGAACTGGTTGCCGCTGGCATCGCTGCGCACCCCGGCACCGTTGGGCTTGCCCTTGGCGAACAGGCCCTGGTAGCGGCTGCCGTCGGCCAGTTCCAGCTCGCCGGCGCCTTCGTACAGGTCGTCCTTGAACTGGCCGCGGTAGGTCTGGTCGGCTTGCTTGAGGGTGCCTTCGCCGTCGCGGCGGCCGTGGCTGAAGGTGCCGGCATAGTGGCTGCCCGGGGTATTCAGCTCACCCAGCCCCTGGAACAGCCCTGCGGCGAACTGGCCGCGGTACACCTCGCCGTTGCGGCCGTGCCATTCGCCCTGGCCGTGCCATTGGCCGTCCTTGAAGGTACCGGCGTACCAGCTGCCGTTGGGGTAGTCGATCCGTCCCTCGCCTTGCAGCAGGCCATCGACCACCTGCCCCCGATACCGCCCACCGTCAGGCAGGCGCGCGTCCGGCGGGAGCAGCGATTCGCCATCGCCGCAGGCGGCGAGCAGCAGGACCAGGGTGACGGGGAGCAGTGAACGCATGGCGAGAACCGGGCAATAGGTCTGCCGAGTATGACGCAGAATGGGATCCTGAAACAGCGAAGGCATGTGCTGGCGCAGCTCTCGAGCCTGCACTGCATCCAAAGCTGGCACGGAACCTGTGGGAGCGGTGACTTTCAGTTTTGCGCAATACCTGTGGGAGCGGCTTTAGCCGCGAACACCGGCGGAGCCGGTGCCATGCACCGCGTCGCCTGCTTCGCGGGTGAACCCGCTCCCACAGGTTTTGCGGGGACTTTCAACTTTGCGCAATACCTGTGGGAGCGGCTTTAGCCGCGAACACCGGCGAAGCCGGTGCCAGGCACCGCGTCGCCTGCTTCGCGGGTGAACCCGCTCCCACAGGTTTTGCGGGGACTTTCAACTTTGCGCAATACCTGTGGGAGCGGCTTTAGCCGCGAACACCGGCGAAGCCGGTGCCATCCACCGCGTCGCCTGCTCGCGGGCACGCCCGCTCCCACAGGTTCCGTGTTGCCTTTGAGGTGCAATCAGCGCACTCCCGGCGAAACGATGATCTTCACGTTCTCCTCCTTGTTGTTGACCAACTCCTCGAAGCCCAGCTCGACAATCTGCTCCAGCCCGATCCGCCCGGTCACCAGCGGGCGAATGTCCAGCCTGCCGTCAGCGATGAAGGCAATCACATCGGCAAACTCGCCGTTGTACGCCAACGCTCCCAGCACCTGCTTTTCGGTGGACACCAGTTCGAAGAAGTTGAACTCGCTAGGCTCCTCGAATATCCCCACCAACACGCACTTGCCCGCCTTGCGGATGGTGTCGATGGCCAGCTTGGCCGTGTGCTTGTTGCCGATGCATTCAAAGCTTACATCCGCCCCCAGCCCGGCAGTCAGCTTGCGGATTTCCGCCAGGGCGTCGCACTGGCTGGGGTCCAGCACCACGCTGGCGCCAACCTCTTTGGCCTTGGCCTTGCGTGCCGAGGACATTTCCAGGGCGATCACCTGCGCCGCGCCTGCCGCCTTGGCACACATGATGGTGCATAGGCCGATGGTGCCGGCGCCGACCACCACCACCGTCTGGCCAAGCAGGCTACCGGCCTTCTTTACCGCATGCATGCCCACCGCCAGCGGTTCGATCAGCGCCCCGGCCTCTGCCGGGAAACCCTGCGGCAGCCGGTACAGCAGGTTGGCGGGCACGTTGACCAGTTCGGCAAAGGCGCCGTTGTTCATCAGGCCGGTGAAGGCCAGGCGCTCGCAGATGTTGTACAGGCCGTGGGTGCAGTAGTAGCAGGTGCCGCAATGCTGGCAGGCGTCCGCAGCCACCGGGTCACCGACGGCAAAACCTTCCACGCCTTCACCCAGCTTGGCGATCTGGCCGCAGAACTCGTGGCCGAGGATGCACTGGCCCTGGATGCCGGTCAGCGGGTGTGGTGCCTCCACCGGGATGAATACCGGGCCGGCGACGTATTCGTGCAGGTCGGAGCCGCAGATGCCGCACCAGTCCACCTTGATCTGTACCCAGCCGGGCGCAGGGTCGGCCGGCAGGGGCACCTGTTCGACGCGAATATCATTGCGGCCATGCCAGACGGCGGCACGCATGTGGGTGTGGCTCAGGTCATTCATTGTTGTTCTCCAGGCTCACGGAAAGGGCTTAGTGCTTGCGCAGGAACGCGAGCAGTTG
Source organism: Pseudomonas sp. FGI182 (assembly GCF_000511325.1). Taxonomy (NCBI): domain Bacteria; kingdom Pseudomonadati; phylum Pseudomonadota; class Gammaproteobacteria; order Pseudomonadales; family Pseudomonadaceae; genus Pseudomonas; species Pseudomonas sp. FGI182. The sequence goes on from NZ_CP007012.1 coordinate 632,403, forward strand.
CTGGTTGACCTGTTCGGCCGCCTCCATCTGCACCATGTGCCCAGCCTCGGGCAGCACCAGCACTTCAGCCTCCAGCCCTTCGGCATGGCTAGCCGGGATGATCGCGTCCTTGCCGCCCCACACCACCAGGGCCGGGTGCTGCCCGAGCACCCCGCGCAGGTCGTGGCGCTGCCGGTCGCCGTCGGCGATGGCCGATGCCAACAGGCGCAACGCGTCGTCCACCCCTTCCAGGCGCTTGAACTTGAGCATGTCCTCCAGCATCTGCCGGGTGACCAGTGCCGGGTCGGCAAACAGCTGCACCATCTGCGGCTTGAGGGCATTGCGGTTGGCGGCAGCGACGAAGCCTTGCAGGTACTGCCCGTTTATCGCCTCGCCCAGCCCGGCACTGGCCACCAGGCTCAGGCTGGCCACCCGCTGCGACGCCAGGCGCGCCACGTTCAGGCTGACCGCGCCGCCCATGGAGTGGCCGGCCAGGTGGGCCTTGGCGATGTCCAGGTGGTCGAGCAGGGCCAGCACGGTTTCGCTCAACTCATCCAGGTCGCCCCGTTGCAGGGCCTTGGCCGACTCGCCATGGCCCGGCAGGTCGAGGGCGATCACCCGTCGCTCGGCAGCCAGCGCCGGGTGGTTGAACAGCCAGTTGTTGAGGTCGCCGCCAAAACCATGCACCAACACCAGTGGCGTGCCACCTTCGCCCAGCTCGAACCAGCGCAGCAGGCGGCCCCCCACTTGCGCCTTCTGCGGGGCCGGCCCCTGGGCCTGGTCGGCGCCACCCTCGGCGACGAACTCGGCCTGGAAGCGCTGCACCACGGCATCGATTTCAGCTTCTTCGGCTTCGCCTTCCACCACCACCGCCAGCAGGGCACCGACCGGCAGGGTTTCATCCGGTTTGGCCACCTGGCGGCGCAACACTCCGCTGAACGGGGCTTCGACGCTGCTGCTGATCTTGTCGGTCTCGACGTCCAGCACCTCGTCGCCCTTGTTGATTTCGTCACCTTCCTGTTTCAGCCAGGTGTCCACCCGGCCCTCGGTCATCGACAGGCCCCACTTGGGCATGGTCAGGGTATGGATCTGGCTCATGCGGCACTCCTTGCGGCTTCGATCACTTTGCGTACCGCAGCCTCGATCTTCGCCGCGTCAGGGATGTACAGGTCTTCCAATGCATCGGAGAACGGCACGGGAGTATGCGGGGCGGTGACCATTTCGATCGGGCCCTTGAGCGCGCCGAAGGCCTTCTGTGCCACCAGCGCGCTGATGTCGGTGGCCATGGAGCAACGCGGGTTGGCTTCGTCGATCACCACCAGGCGGCCGGTCTTTTCCACGCTTTCCAGGATGCTGTCCTCGTCCAGCGGGCTGGTGGTGCGCAGGTCCAGCACCTCGCAGTCGATACCCTGGCGGGCCAGGTTGTTGGCTGCTTCCAGCGCCACATGCACCATGCGGCCATAGGTGACCAGGGTCACGTCGTCACCATCGCGCAGGAAGTTGGCTTCGCCAAACGGCACGGTGTAGACCTCTTCCGGCACCTCGCCTTGCATGCTGTAGAGCAGCTTGTGCTCGCAGAAGATCACCGGGTCGTTGTCGCGGATCGCCTGAATCAACAGGCCCTTGGCATCGTACGGCGAGGACGGGCAGACCACCTTCAGGCCGGGAATGTGCGTCCACAGCGAGGTGAGCATCTGCGAGTGCTGGGCCGCCGCGCGCAGGCCGGCGCCGTACATGGTGCGCATCACCAGCGGGGTGACCGCCTTGCCGCCGAACATGTAGCGGAACTTGGCGGCCTGGTTGAGGATCTGGTCCAGGCAGCAGCCGGCGAAGTCGACGAACATCAGCTCGCACACCGGGCGCAGGCCCTGGGTGGCAGCACCGACGGCGGCGCCGACGTAGCCGATTTCCGACAGCGGCGCGTCGAGCACGCGCCCCGGGAACTGATGGTAAAGGCCCTTGGTCACGCCCAGCACGCCACCCCAGGCGTCATCCTCGCCGGGGGCACCGGCGCCGCCGGCAACGTCTTCGCCAATGATGAACACCGTATTGTCGCGGCGCATTTCCTGGGCCAGGGCTTCGTTGATGGCCTGCTGGTAGCTGATCTTTCTTGCCATGGTGATTCTCCTGTTGTTCTTGTAATCCGCGGCTCAGGGGTAGGCGACGTAGACGTCGGTGAGCAGGTCGGCGGGCTGTGGCTTGGGATCGGACTTGGCGCGGCGCACGGCGTCTTCGATCAGGTCCTCGACGCGAGCGTCGATGGCGTCCAGTTGCGCAGCCGTGAGCAGGCCGGCGCGGGTGGTCTTGTTGCGGAACTGCATGAGGCAGTCGCGGGATTCGCGCAGGTTCTTGACTTCGTCCGGCGCGCGGTAGGTTTGTGCATCGCCTTCGAAATGGCCGTAGTAGCGGCTGAGCTTGACCTCGATCAGCGACGGGCCTTGCCCGGAGCGGGCGCGTTCGATGGCAGCACCGGCGGCCTCGTACACGGCAAAGAAGTCGAAACCGTCGATGGTGACACCGGGCATGCCGAACCCGGCCGCGCGGTCGGCGATATGGTCGCAGGCAACCGACCAGGTCGAGGCGGTGGCTTCGGCGTAGCCGTTGTTCTCGGCCACGAAGATGCACGGCAGGTTCATGATCGAGGCCATGTTCATGGCTTCGAACACGGCGCCTTCGTTGGAAGCGCCATCGCCGAAGAAGGCCACCGACACATCGTCGTTGCCCTTGATCTTGGCAGCCAGCCCGGCCCCGGCTACCAGCGGTGCACCGGCACCGACGATGCCGTTGGCGCCGAGCATGCCTTTTTCCAGGTCGGCGATATGCATCGAACCGCCCTTGCCACCGCACACGCCGGTCTTCTTGCCGTAGATTTCGGCCATCATGCCGTACACATCCACGCCCTTGGCGATGCAGTGGCCATGGCCACGGTGGGTCGAGGCGATGCAGTCGCTGTCGCGCAGGTGGGCCATCACCCCGGCCGCGGAAGCCTCTTCGCCGGCATACAGGTGGACGAAGCCGGGGATCTCGCCGGTGGCGAACTCCACGTGCAGGCGTTCTTCGAAGGCGCGGATGGTGCGCATCACTTCATAGGCATGCAGCAATTGTTCAGTACTGAGTTGATTGGACATCTTGTTGTTCTCCAGGGTTGTCTCAACACGGGTTTGCAGGGTGCAACCGGTGGCCGCGCGGTACGGCCAGCAGGTGATGGCGGGCGGCATGCGCCAGCACGGCCTCGACATCCACGCTCAACGGGCCTTGGTGATCGAGGGTGATGGTTGGGGTGTCGTGCTCGGCGAATTCGATTTCGCGCTCGCCGTCCAATGCCAGGGTGCCGCTGGCCAGGCTCAGGCGATGGGCTACGCCGGGCGTCAGTGGGCCGCTGGCGGTGATGCCGCAGCCTTGCAGCAGGCCGGGTGCCAGCGGCGCCAGCAGCGCCTGCTCGGCGCCGGGGTTCAGGCGTACCCAGGCGCCGTGCGGGTCCTGGCGCGAGACCGGGCACCACAGGCCGCACAGCGCCGAGAGGCCGATGGCATGGGGTTCGGCGAAACAGGCGAAGACTTCGCAAAGGTCCTCGCTGCGGCTCAGTGCCCGAGCGCCGATGAAGCGCTGGGGCGACACCGCCACCTCCACCAGGGCCCATTCGGCAAGCTGTTGTTCGGGCACCTTAACCAGCAGGCGCTTGTTGCGGCGCAGGCCGATGCTGGCCGGTACCCGGCCGCTGGCAAGCAGGCCACCGGCCAGGCCGGCGCTGGTGGCTTCGCGCAGTTCGGGGAAGGCATTGTTGGTGCCGGTGGACAAAGTCAGCAGCGGTACGTCACCGGCCTCGGCAGCAACTGCCTTGTGGGTGCCGTCGCCGCCAAGCACGGCGATCATCGCCACACCGCGTTCGACCATGCGGCGGGTGGCCAGGCGGGTATCGGCAACGGTCTGGGTCAGCGGCAGGTCGAGTATTTCGATGGCCGGCCAGTGCTGGTCACGGGCGACCGGGCCCTGGCTGGCCTTGAGCACGGCGGCGGCAATGCCGGTCATGTCACTGGGCAGCAGCACCTGGCCGATGCCGGTGGCACCGAAGGCGGCCAGCAGGCGCTGGATCGCCGAAGCCTTGTCGGTGCTCGAATAGAGCCCGGCGTTGGCGGTCAGGCGGCGCAGGTCGCGGCCAGAGGCAGGGTTGGCAATGATCCCGACGATCGGGGCGGGTAGCGGCATGGCGCACCTCGTATTCTTGTTTGCCAGGGCAGGAGCAAGCACGGTGCCAGCTTCTTTTGAATTGGCTGAAATGCCTGTAATAGAGCGGTTTTACTACGCTCAGGCAGGTGCTGATGGTTCTGCTGGCGAGACGCCCGGTGCCAGTGCGGGGCCGACCTTGCCGAGACGCTGAGACGCTGCGTCTCAAGCGGGCCGGTAATCACGCAGTGCTTGTCGGGGCATGCCCGGAAGCGCTTAATGGCCGGACAACGATAAAAACAGCAACGAGAACCGGAGGGCCTGAATGCTTGCCGCGAACTCCCGAGCCCATGTCGACTGCGTCAGCAGGGTGCTGAAGAATGCCGACCGCCTGCCGCAGGCGCCGGTGCCACCGCTGATCCTCGATTCATGGCGCCGTTCCATGGAGCTGTACCGCCTCGACCCCGGGTCCCAGCAGGGGCCGCGCATCCTGTCCCAAAGCCTGCTCAACGAATGCCGCGAGCGCGCCGAACTGTTCCTGCGTATCGCCAGCGATGCCGTGGCCCGCCTGCATGAGCGGGTGCGCGGTGCCGACTACTGCGTGCTCCTCACCGATGCCTTGGGGCGCACCATCGATTACCGGGTCGAGTCGGCCATCCGCAACGACTGCCGCAAGGCCGGGCTGTACCTGGGCACGTGCTGGTCGGAGGGCGAGGAGGGCACCTGCGGCGTGGCGGCGGTGTTGACCAGCAAGGCGCCGGTCACGGTGCACAAGCGCGACCACTTCCGCGCTGCGTTCATTGGCCTGACCTGTACGGCGGCACCGGTGTTCGACCCGCTGGGCGAGTTGCTGGGCGTGGTGGATGTCTCGGCCTTGCAGTCGCCGGACGACCGCCGCAGCCAGCACCTGATCCGCCAACTGGTCGAGCAGACTGCCCGCGAGATCGAAAATGCCTTCTTCATGCACAGTGCCCAGGGCCATTGGGTGATGCGTGCCCATGGCACGCCGGGTTATGTGGAAAGCCAGCCCGACTACCTGCTGGCCTGGGATGGCGATGGCCTCCTGCAGGCGATCAACAGCCTGGCGCGCCAGCGGCTGGTGGAGCACCTGGGGCGTTTGCCCGAGCACATTGGCGAGCTGTTCGACATGGACCAGCTGCGCCGCGTGAACGCATCGTCTGCCCAGCGCCTGCCGGGCCTGGGTGGGCTGTACGGCCGGGTCAGCGCACCCCGCCAGCGCCAGCGTGCGCAGCCGTTGCGCCAGGCCCAGGACGCCCGCATCGAGCAGCATTTGCGCCTGGCCACGCGGGTCAAGGACTGCAACCTGGCGGTGCTTGTGCAAGGCGAGACGGGGGCCGGCAAAGAGGTGTTCGCCCGCCAGTTGCATCAGCAAAGCCTGCGTCGCGCTGGCCCGTTCGTCACCCTGAACTGTGCGGCCATTCCGGAAAGCCTGATCGAGAGCGAGCTGTTCGGCTATGTGGCCGGGGCCTTCACCGGGGCTTCCAGCAAAGGCATGCAGGGGCTGTTGCAGCAGGCCGATGGCGGCACGCTGTTCCTTGACGAAATCGGCGACATGCCGCTGAACCTGCAAACCCGGTTGCTGCGCGTGCTGGCCGAGGGTGAAGTGGCGCCGCTGGGCGCGGCGCGGCGGGAGCGGGTGGATATCCAGGTGATTTGCGCGACCCACCGCGATTTGGCGGCGATGGTGGAGGATGGGCGTTTTCGTGAGGACCTGTACTTCCGCCTGGCCAATGCCCGCTTCGAGTTGCCGCCGCTGCGCGAGCGTGAGGACCGCTTGGGATTGATTCACCAGTTGCTGGCCGAGGAGGCCGAGGCCTGCGGGGTCGAGGTGGTGTTGGCGGATGATGCGCTGCAGGCGCTGCTGGTTTACCGCTGGCCGGGGAATTTGCGCCAGCTGCGGCAGGTGTTGCGCTATGCCTGTGCGGTGAGTGAGGGCGGGCGGGTACAGGTGCAGGACCTGCCGCAGGAAGTACGTGGCGAGGTGGTCGCTTCGGCGGAAAGCAGCATGTCTTGTCCGGCCCGGCAGTTGCTGCTGGATGCGCTGATCCGCCATCGCTGGAAGCCGGCCGATGCGGCGCGGGCTTTGGGGATATCGCGGGCGACCTTGTACCGGCGGGTGCATGAGCACCACATCGAGATGCCGCGGATGAAGGGGTAGGGTCCTGGGGGCGCGTTGCGCCCCTTTCGCGACACAAGGCCGCTCCTACAGGCACAGCGCCAGCCCAAGGATTGCGCGATCTCCTGTAGGAGCGGCCTTGTGTCGCGATGGGCCGCAACGCGCCCCCAGGATCCCCCAGGCAATAAAAAACCCCGGCACAAGTCCGGGGTTTCGGTACATCACACTACGCGATCACTCCTGGCTAGCCAGTTTGTGCTCGAGGTAGTGAATGTTGACGCCGCCTTTGCAGAAACCTTCATCACGCACCAGGTCGCGGTGCAGCGGGATGTTGGTCTTGATGCCGTCGACGACGATCTCGTCCAGGGCATTGCGCATGCGCGCCATGGCTTCGTCGCGGTCCTTGCCGTAGGTGATCAGCTTGCCGATCAGCGAGTCGTAGTTCGGCGGAACCGAGTAACCGCTGTACAGGTGCGAATCCACACGCACGCCGTTGCCGCCCGGGGCGTGGAAGTGCTTCACCTTGCCTGGGCTCGGAATGAACTTCTTCGGGTCTTCGGCGTTGATACGGCATTCCAGCGCATGGCCACGGATGACCACGTCTTCCTGGCGGAACGACAGCTTGTTGCCAGCGGCGATGCTCAGCATCTCCTTGACGATGTCGATACCGGTCACCATCTCCGACACCGGGTGCTCAACCTGCACGCGGGTGTTCATCTCGATGAAGTAGAAGCGGCCGTTCTCGTACAGGAACTCGAAAGTACCCGCACCACGGTAGCCGATCTCGATGCACGCATCGACGCAGCGCTTGAACACTTCCTGACGGGCTTTCTCGTCGATGCCCGGGGCTGGCGCTTCTTCCAGTACCTTCTGGTGACGGCGCTGCAGCGAGCAGTCACGGTCGCCCAGGTGGATGGCGTTGCCCTGGCCGTCGGACAGTACCTGTACTTCCACGTGACGTGGGTTGGTCAGGAACTTCTCCAGGTAGACCATCGGGTTGCCGAAGGCTGCACCGGCTTCGGTACGGGTGAGCTTGGCCGAGGAAATCAGGTCCTCTTCCTTGTGCACCACGCGCATGCCGCGACCACCACCGCCACCGGCGGCCTTGATGATCACCGGGTAGCCGACGTCACGGGCAATCGCCAGGGCGACTTCTTCATCTTCCGGCAGCGGGCCATCGGAGCCCGGCACGGTCGGTACGCCCGACTTGATCATCGCGTCCTTGGCCGAAACCTTGTCGCCCATCAGGCGAATGGTGTCGGCTTTCGGGCCGATGAAGGCGAAACCGGATTTTTCCACCTGCTCGGCGAAATCGGCGTTTTCCGCCAGGAAGCCGTAGCCCGGGTGGATCGCGGTGGCGCCGGTCACTTCGGCGGCAGCGATGATCGCCGGGATATGCAGGTAGGAATCCTTGGACGATGCAGGGCCGATGCAGACCGACTCGTCTGCCAGGCCCAGGTGCATCAGTTCACGGTCGGCAGTGGAGTGCACGGCGACGGTCTTGATACCCAGCTCTTTGCAGGCACGCAGGATCCGCAGGGCAATTTCCCCGCGGTTGGCGATCAGGACTTTTTCGAGCTTCCCAGACATCGTTGGCTCTCCGCGATTCAAACGACGGTGAACAGCGGCTGGTCGAACTCAACCGGCTGGCCGTCTTCTACCAGGATGGCGTCGATGACACCGCCAACATCGGCTTCGATGTGGTTCATCATCTTCATGGCTTCGACGATGCACAGGGTGTCGCCTTTCTTCACGGTCTGGCCAACTTCAGCGAAGTTCGGCGAGGTCGGCGAAGGCTTGCGGTAGAAGGTACCTACCATCGGCGAGCGGATCACGGTGCCTTTCAGGGCCGGGGCAGCGGCAACGGCTTCAGCGGCCGGAGCGGCAGCGGCGACCGGGGCAGCAACAGGGGCAGCGGCTACCGGAGCCGGTGCGAAGTACTGCTGGGCAGCTGGGGTCTTGCTGTGACGGCTGATACGGACCGACTCTTCGCCTTCCTTGATCTCCAGTTCGTCGATGCCAGACTCTTCCAGCAGCTCGATCAGTTTCTTGACTTTACGGATATCCATTAATCATCAACTCCCAAAGGTTCGGTCAGGGGGCGAAATACAAAAAAACGTATCTGAAACGTTTCTCTCGAACCCTGGCCCACTGAGGCCAGGGTTTTCATCATTTGGGCTGTGCGTTGGCAGCCAGTTGTTCCAGCGCGGACTCCAGGGCCAGGCGATAACCGCTGGCGCCCAGGCCGCAAATCACCCCTACGGCAACATCGGAAAAGTAGGAGTGGTGGCGGAACGGTTCGCGTTTGTGCACGTTGGACAAGTGCACTTCGATGAATGGGATGCTCACCGCAAGCAATGCGTCACGTAATGCGACGCTTGTGTGGGTGAAAGCAGCCGGATTGATCAGGATGAAGTCCACACCCTCGTTGCGTGCGGCGTGAATGCGGTCGATCAGTTCGTATTCGGCGTTGCTCTGCAGGTACTGCAGATGGTGGCCTGCGGCGCGGGCACGTTGCTCCAGGTCCTGGTTGATCTGGGCCAGGGTCACGGCGCCGTAGTGGCCAGGCTCGCGGGTACCGAGCAGGTTGAGGTTGGGGCCGTGGAGCACCAGTAGCGTTGCCATCTGCGGATTCCTTGGATTTGTAGGGCAATTCGACACAGCGCGGCGAGTGTGCCGTAAAGCGACGGCAAGTGTCCAGTTCCCGGCAATAGCCAGCACGATGTCCGAGGTTCGCGCGAAGTATGTGACCAAATAATTAAATTTGGTCACTGATTACAGGATTTTTCACAGCTCGCGGGAAGTTATAGACCGACTTTGCCGCGCACGCGTGTCAGAATTTGCGCGAATTCACCGGCATTTATCTCGCCAATGACCCGATCAGCGGTTATTTCGCTACCGTTCGCGGCAAAGAACAACAGGGCGGGAGGGCCGAACAGCTGGTAGCGGTCGAGCAGGCTGCGTTGTTCGGCATTGCTTTCGGTGATGTCGAAACGCAGCAGCTTGAAGCCAGCCAGTTGCGCTTGCACCTGTGGGGCGGTGAGCACCTCGCGCTCGATCACCTTGCAGCTGATGCACCAGTCGGCGTACCAGTCCAGCAGTACCGGCTGGCCGGCCGCCTTGGCCTGGGCCAGGGCTGCGTCCAGTGCGGCGGGGGTAGTGATGGTCTGCCAGCTATCCGCCTGCACCGCCGGCCCGTTGCCGGTGGCCACAAGGGTTGCCGGCGGCAGCGGGCGCAGTGGGTCGCCGTGGCCGCTGAGGGCGCCGTACCAGCAGGCCAGGGCGTACACCAGCAAGGCCAGGCCGAGCAGTTGGGCCAGGCGCTGGCGCGCGGTCTTGACGACAAATTCGAGGGCACCGAGGAACAGCGCCACGCCAGCGGCGAGGAAACCGACCAGCAGCAAGGTCAGCGGGCCTGGCAGCACACGGCTGAGCAAACCGATGGCCAAGCCCAGCAGCAGGACGCCTATGGCGTTCTTCACCGAGTTCAGCCAAGGGCCGCTTTTCGGCAGCCAGGCCGCGCCACCGGTAGCCACCAGCAGCAATGGTGCGCCCATGCCCAGGCCCAGGGCGAACAGCTTGAATGCGCCGCCCAGGGCATCGCCGCTGGCGCTGATGTACAGCAACGCACCGGCCAGCGGCGCCGACACACAGGGCGAAACCAGCAGGCTGGAGAGTACGCCCAGTATTGCCGCGCCCAGCAGCGAGCCGCCCCGGGTGTGGCTGGCGACATTGTTCAGGCGGTTGCTCAGGGCTTGCGGCAGTTTCAGTTCGAACAGGCCGAACATGGCCAGGGCGAACACCACGAAGAACAGCGCGAAGGGCACCAGCACCCAGGCCGATTGCAGGCGCGCCTGCAGGTTCAGGCCGGCGCCGAACAACCCCATCAACGCACCGAGTACCGCGAAGCTGGCCGCCATCGGCAGCACATAGGCCAGCGACAACGCCAAACCGCGCAGGCCGCCAGCCTGGCCGCGCAGCACCACGCCGGAAAGGATCGGCAGCATCGGCAGCACGCAGGGGGTGAACGTCAGGCCGACCCCGGCGAGGAAGAACAGCAGCAGCGACCTCCAGGTCCAGGCGTGTTCAGCGCTGGCCGGGGTGCTTGCGCCGCCTTCGCCATCGATGCTCAGGCGTTCGGTTTCCGGCGGGTAGCACAGGCCTTTGTCGGCGCAGCCCTGGTAGCCCACCAGCAGGGTGAAGGCACGCGAGTCGTTGCGCGGCAGTTCGATATCGAGCACGCCGTGGTATACCTCGACATCACCGAAGAACTCATCGTGCTTGGCCTCGCCCTTGGGGATGCTTGGTGTGCCCAGGGCAATGTCGGCCGGTTCGGTGCGGAACTGGAAGCGGTGGCGATAGAGGTAGTAGCCGTCGGTAGCGACGAAGCGCAGCTTGATGGTTTGCGCATCGGCCTGGACCAGGCTGAGCTTGAAGGCCTCGTGTACCGGCAGGAAGTCGGCGTTGTTGGCCAGCGAAGCTGCGCCGAGGGTGGCGCTGGGGCGGTTGTCGAGCAGGCCCGTGGCGAAGGCAGGGCTGGCCAGCAGCAGGAACAGCAGGAAAAACAGGCGGCGCATGGCGGACTCGCGAGGTGGAACGTGCTGGGCATGATAGCGGAGTTGGTGCAGGTTGGGGCCATGCTGGTGGCGGGGGCGACACATGGCCGCTGGCTCATGTGCTGCCTGTGCCGGCCTCTTCGCGGGCATGCCCGCTCCCACAAGGACCGCGCTGCTGCTGGGTTCGATGGGATGCCTGTACCGGCGATAGGGCCGGTACATGTCAACGAAAAGCCTGAAGCAGCGAGGTTCCTGTGGGAGCGGGCATGCCCGCGAAGAGGCCGGTACAGGCCAACCTAGACTCTGAAGGCCCGCACCGCCCGGTTCAGTTCACCACCCAGGCTCAGCAGCTGCTCGCCTTGCTCGCGCCCCTCGCCAATGCGCTGCAGGTTGTCCTCACCCAGCTCATGAATCCGCTCGCTGTGGTCGCGAATCTCGCTCACGGCACCACTCTGCTGCGCCGTGACATCGGCAATCCGCACCGCAGTGTCCGAAATGGTGCGAATGGCACAGACGATCTCGTCCAGCGCCCCGTCCGCCGCCTGGGCCTGGTTGGCCGTGGCCTCGGCATGCTCAAGCTGCGCACGCATCCCGGCCACCGAACTTCTGGCTGCCTGCTGCAAGCGGTCGATCAGTGCCTGAATCTCGCCGGTCGCTCCGGTGGTGCGCTGTGCCAGCGAACGCACCTCATCGGCTACCACGGCGAAACCACGGCCCATCTCACCGGCGCGGGCCGCTTCGATCGCGGCATTCAGCGCCAGCAGGTTGGTCTGCTCGGCAATCGAGCGGATCACCGTCAGCACACCACCGATGGTGGCCGACTCCTCCGCCAGTTGTTCGATCATGCGGGCGTTGCCCTGCACCTCGTCGACCAACTCACGCAAGCCCGACAGGCTCTGGCCGATCACCGCCTGGCCCTGCTCCACTGCACGCCCGGCATCGCGGCTGGCGTCGGCTGCGGCACTGGCGTCGCCGGCCACTTGCTGGATGGTTGCTTCCAGCTCACCCAAGGCATCGCGGATCTGCCCGGTGTCGCCGGCCTGGCGTTCGGCGCCGTCATGCAGGGCGGCGCTCATGCCGGCCAGGGCGTGGCTGCTGCCAGCCACCTGCTCGGCGTTGTGGCGGATGGTGCCGACCAATTCCACCAGGTATTGGCGCAGGCGGTTGAGCGATTCCTGGATGTCGCGCAGTTCGCGGTTGGTCCTGCCCAGGGCGATGGCCTCGGCGAAGTCACCCTCGGCCCAGCGCGAAAGGGCCGGGGCCAGGCCGGTCAGGGTGCGCGCCAGGCGGCGTTGCAAGGTGTCGATCAGCAGGGCGATAAGCAGGATCAGGCCGATCATCAGGCCCTGGATGATGCGCACTTCGCCGGCAATTTTCCCATGCTGGGCGCGTACCTCGGGCTCCAGCGCCGCAATGGCCTGTTGCACGGCCTCCAGGCGTTGGCCGGTGCTGGCCGCCAGGGCGACGCGGCGCTCGATCTGTTCGCGGGTGCGCTGCAGTTCGGCCGGGTAACGGCCGAGCAGGCTCTGCAGTTCGCGCTTGAGGCCGACGGCAATGTCTTCCTGCTGGGCGCTGGCCTGGGTTTCCAGGCCCATCATCGCGGCGAAGTCGTCGGCACCGGATTCGGCGCTACGGGTTACGCCCAGCAAGGGCAAGGCGTCGATCGCCTGGGCCTGTGCACGGATCAGTTGCAGCTCGCGCTCCACTTCGTCGGCCAGCTCCGGGCGGCCGCTGCTGACCAGCTTGTCCCGGGCCAGCGACAGGCGACCGAGGTGCACGGTGGCGTCGAGCAGTGGCACCAGGTAGCGGTTGGCGTCGGCGCTGCCGCTGTCGCGGGCGTAGCCGGCCAGTTGTTCGAAGTTGGCACCCAGTTCCCGCTCGGCCTGCAGCAGCAGGGCTTGCGGGTCACCGGCCAGCTTGCCGGCGGCCAGCAGCTCCTCGGCGGTAAAGGCTTGCAGGCTGTCCAGGCTGGGGCGCAGTTTGTCGGCCAGTTCGCTGGGCCATTCGGCCAGCGCGGCCTGCAGTTGCTGGTTGGCCTCCATCGCCGCGGCGTGGCGCAGGGCATCGCCACTGCCCAGGTACGCCTGGATGTTGCGGGCCGCCTGGTTCTGGAACTGCTGGGACAGGCCCAGGTAGCGCTCCATCAACTGGTAGGGGCGCTCAAGGGCCCGCTGCGACCACCAAAGGGTGGCGCCCAGGGCGATACACACGGTTACCAGCAAGAGGGTGTTGAAATTGGTCAGCCACTTCAGGCGCATAGCCGCGAGCTTCCTGCGGGGAGGGGAGAGGTCGGTGGCTGAAGTTATTGCGATTTTGTGACGGGGTGATGACGACAGGGGGTTGGCGCCATAAAAAAAGTGGCACAGTGCCTGTATCTGTATTGCCTGTACTGGCCTCTTCGCGGGCTCGCCCGCTCCCACAGGATATCTACCAGACCTGAATGCAGCGTAATCCCTGTGGGAGCGGGCAAGCCCGCGAAGAGGCCGGTACAGGCGAAGAACTCAGGGCTCTACACGCACCACGCAATTACGCCCGGCATGCTTGGCCCGATACAGCGCCTCGTCCGCCGCACTGGCCATGGTCAGCGCATCCAACCCCTCATCCATTTGCACCACCCCGGCACTGAAAGTGCACTGCAAGTCCCGCGGCTGCGCCGGGTAGAGAATCTCGGCAAAGCGCCGGCGGATTTCGTCCAGCACCTTGTGCGCCGCGTCCAGCGCGGTATTGGGCATGACAATGGCGAACTCTTCACCACCGTAACGGCCAATGAAATCGGTCTTGCGCAAGCGCTGCTTGAGAAACAGCGCCAGGCTCTTGATCACCCGGTCGCCCATGGGGTGGCCGTGGCGGTCGTTGATCTTCTTGAAGTGGTCGATGTCGAGCATGGCAAAGCTCAACGGCTGCTGCTCGCGACGGGCGCGGAAGCTGCAGTCTTCCAGCAGTTGCAGGATGTGGGTGTGGTTGTACAACCCGGTCAGGCTGTCGCGCACCATGCGCGCCTTCAGGTGCCGGGCGCGGGCGGCGCGGTTGCGCACGGTGGTGATCAGGTGGCGTGAGCGAAATGGTTTGGTCAGGAAGTCATCACCGCCTTCGCTCATGGCATCCAGTTGCTTGTCCAGGTCGTCCTCGGCAGACAGGTAGATGATTGGCACGCTTACATAACGGTCGCTGTGGCGGATCACCTTGGCCAGCTCAGGGCCGGTGCAGGCCGGCATGTACAGGTCGAGGATGATCAGGTCGGGCTGGAAGTCGGCCAGCTCGGCCATGGTGCGGATCGGGTCGGTCAGGCTGCGGGTGAGCATGCCGGCGCCGGCCAGCACGCGCTCGGTGTACAGCGCCTGGGTGCGCGAGTCGTCGATGATCAGCACGCGCAACGGGTCGTGCTGGGTGGCATTGGTCAGCAGTTCGACCTTTTCCAGCAGGCTGGAGGCTTCCAGGGTGCCGGTGAGGAAGTCCTGGCCACCGGCGCGCACGGCGGCCAGGCGGGTCGGGGTGTCGGTTTCGTGGTGGCTGAAGAACAGCAGCGGTATATGCCGGGCCAGCCCCTGCTGCACCTGGGCAGCCAGCAGCAGGCCTTGGCCAGCACCGTTGAAGTCGACATCCATGATGATGGCCGAAGGCGGGTATTCGCCGATCGAGGCCAGAAACGCCGCGGCACTGGCCAGCGCCTGCGCCACCAGGCCAAAGAATTCCAGTTGCTGGGCCAGGCGCTGGGCACGTTCGTGGTCCTGCAGCAGGATGTACACCGGCTTGCGCAGGGGCGGCAGCAGCACCTGGTCGAGCGGGTCGTCCTTGCGCAGGCCGCTACGCGTCAGCTGTTGGGCGGGGCACAGCGGGCTCGGCTCGGCTGCTTGGCTCATGTCCTGGCTACTTGTAGGTTGGGGTGTGCAGGGGCAATGATGGCTCTATGCTAGCAGTTCTTTTCAGGCGCGTGAGTGCGCTGCATCAACAAAGCGGCCAGAACGAATATTCAGTTGCTGACCGATTGGTCGCTTATGCGTAAGGCGGTGTCTGCTTTATAGTGCTGCCACGCGGGCTTGCCGTGGCACCCTGGCGCAGGCCTGTGGTCCAAGCCCCTGAACCGTCGTGACTGATTAAGGACAAAGCCATGCTGGACTGGAAAAACCGCGAGGCCAAAGCCGAGCCCCGCGAGCGTGTCGACGGCCGTGGCGCCGCCGCCCGTAGCTACCTTGGCGGCCTCTGGAGCCGTGCCCTGGGGACCCTGATCGGGTTGTACCTGCTGGTGTGTATCGGCCTGGGCTGGTACTGGAGCCAGGAGCCGGAGCTGTTCCCGGTGCAGCAGAACGCCCAGGCCGCAGCCGAGCGTACCGGCCAGCAGATGGTGGTGGGCTACACCACTATCGAAACCCTCAAGACAGTGGCCGGCACCTTGCTGAACAAGCCCGGTGGCTACATTTCCAACGACCGCTTCCCGCCAGGGCTGTGGATGGACAACATGCCGAGCTGGGAATATGGCGTGCTGGTCCAGGTGCGCGACCTGTCCCGTGCCCTGCGCAAGGACTTCGCCCGTTCGCAGTCGCAGTCGACCGAAGACGCCGACCTGGCCAAGGCCGAGCCGCGTTTCAACTTCGACAACAAGAGCTGGATCCTGCCATCGAGCGAGTCGGAGTTCGAAGAGGGCATCAAGTCGCTGACCCGCTACCAGACCCGTCTGGCTGCCGGCGACAAGGGCGCGATCTTCTACACCCGTGCCGACAACCTGAACAACTGGCTGGGTGATGTGGCCACCCGCCTGGGCTCGCTGTCGCAGCGCCTGTCGGCCAGCGTTGGCCGGGTCAAGCTCAATACCACGCTGAAGACCGAGTCGCTGGTCGCCGGCCAGGCGCCGCAGGTGGACGAGGAGCTGGTAGAAACCCCATGGCTGCAGATCGACAACGTGTTCTACGAAGCCCGTGGCCAGGCCTGGGCGCTGTCGCACCTGCTGCGCGCCATCGAGGTGGACTTTGCCGACGTGCTGGCGAAGAAGAACGCCACGGTCAGCGTGCGTCAGATCATCCGTGAGCTGGAAGCCTCGCAGGAAGCCCTGTGGAGCCCGATGGTGCTCAACGGCAGCGGCTTCGGCATGTGGGCCAACCACTCGCTGGTCATGGCCAACTACATTTCCCGGGCCAACGCGGCGGTCATCGACCTGCGTCAGCTGCTGTCGCAGGGTTGATGATGGCGATCAGCCCGAACGAGGCCGCCCACCGGGCGGCTTCCGACCGAGAACTGGTCACCTGGGTGGACGAAGCCGACCAGGTGCTGGGGGCCTTGCCCCGCGCCGAACTGCGCGAGCGCGGCCTGATCGGGCGTTGCACGTTCATTCTGCTGTTCAACAGTGCCGGTGAGCTGTGCGTGCACCGGCGCACCCTGAGCAAGGCGCTGTACCCGGGGTACTGGGATGTGGCGGCAGGCGGAATGGTGACGGCCGGGGAGGCGTATGCCGATTCGGCGGCGCGGGAGCTGGCCGAGGAGCTGGGGATCGACGGTGTGGAGCTGCGTTTTCATGAGCGGTTCTACTTTGACCAGCCGGATAACCACTTGTGGTGTGCGGTGTATTCGGCGGTGTCGGATGCGCCGTTGCGGTTACAGCCGGAAGAGGTGATCGAGGCACGCTTCATTGGCCTGGAGCAGGCTGAGCAAGAAAGCCTGACCAAGCCGTATTGCCCGGACTCGTTGGCGGCGTTGCAGCGCTATAAAGCCAGCCTGGGATAGTTGTCTTGGCAGTGCCGGCCCTTTCGCGGGCACGCCCGCTCCCACAGGGACAGTGCAGTGTTCTAGAGCGGCGCCGTACCTGTGGGAGCGGGCGTGCCCGCGAATAGTCGCAAAACATTCGCAAAATGCCGCATTCCAGTACTTAGCAACAGCCGGATTTATCGTTACACTGCGCGCCCTTTTCGGGCTGCCGCAGGTCTTGCGGCAGTAGCGCCGCCCCTGCCAGAGTGGGGCTTCGCGGTCGGGCTCAACCCCCTGGGGCCGACCAGTTTTTGTCCTCAGCACAGAGGAACAAAAGTGGCCAAGAAAGCTTCTTCCTTCGCCGCCCTTGGCGGTCTCGTTTACTCCACCGACACCGGTCGGCACTGCCCCGACTGTAGCCAGCCGGTGGATGCCTGTACCTGCAAGCAGCAGGTCATCCCCGAAGGCGATGGCATTGCCCGTGTGCGCCGCGAAAGCAAGGGCCGCGGCGGCAAGACCGTGACCACCGTCACCGGCGTGCCGCTGCCGCTCGATCAGCTCAAGGAGCTGGCCTCTACCCTCAAGCGCCGCTGCGGTACCGGTGGCGCTCTGAAGGATGGGGTCATCGAAATCCAGGGCGACCATGTCGAACTGCTGATCGGTGAGCTGACCAAGCAGGGCTTCAAGGCGAAAAAGTCCGGCGGCTGATGCGGCCACGCGATTTTTTGCCCAGTGCTTTCTAAACTCGTTGCCGTGACCAGGGTCTACCCCAGGGCACGGACGAATCGTCATTTTTGGCTTTTACACTGCGCCCGCCTCCTTGCGGGGCAGTGTCTTCGACTTATCTATAGGGGACTTGAATGTCCGTACGACGCACACGCAAAGACGATGGTAGCCAATGGACCGTGGCCGACAGCCGCAGTGTTTATGGTATCCGCCATTGGGGCGCTGGTTATTTCGCCATCAATGAGGCCGGGCGCGTCGAAGTACGCCCCAACGGCCCCAAAAGCGCACCGATCGACCTGTTCGAACAGGTCGACGAATTGCGCCAGAGCGGCCTGTCGCTGCCATTGCTGGTGCGCTTCCCCGACATTCTGCAGGACCGCGTACGCCAGCTGACCGGCGCCTTCGATGCCAACATCGCGCGCCTGGAATACCAGAGCAAGTACACCGCGCTGTACCCGATCAAGGTCAACCAGCAGGAAGCGGTGGTGGAAAACATCATCGCCACGCAGAACGTCTCCATTGGCCTGGAAGCCGGCTCCAAGCCCGAGCTGCTGGCAGTGCTGGCGTTGGCGCCGAAGGGCGGCACCATCGTCTGCAACGGCTACAAGGACCGCGAGTTCATCCGCCTGGCGCTGATGGGCCAGAAGCTCGGCCACAACGTGTTCATCGTCATCGAGAAAGAGTCGGAAGTGGCCTTGGTGATCGATGAGGCTGCCGAGCTCAAGGTCAAGCCGCAGGTCGGCCTGCGCGTGCGCCTGTCGTCGCTGGCCTCGAGCAAGTGGGCCGACACCGGTGGCGAGAAGTCCAAGTTCGGCTTGTCCGCCGCCCAGCTGATCTCGGTGGTGCAGCGCTTCCGCGATGCCGGCCTGGACCAGGGTATCCGCCTGCTGCACTTCCACATGGGTTCGCAGATCGCCAACCTGGCCGACTACCAGCACGGCTTCAAGGAAGCCATCCGTTACTACGGTGAGCTGCGTGCGCTGGGCCTGCCAGTCGACCATATCGACGTTGGCGGTGGTTTGGGCGTGGACTACGACGGTACCCACTCGCGCAATGCCAGCTCGATCAACTACGACATGGACGACTACGCCGGCGTGGTGGTGGGCATGCTCAAGGAGTTCTGTGACGCGCAGGGCTTGCCGCACCCGCACATCTTCTCCGAGAGCGGCCGTTCGCTGACCGCGCACCACGCCATGCTGGTGATCCAGGTGACCGACGTCGAGAAGCACAACGACGACGTGCCGACCATCGAGAACAAGGAAGCCCTGCCCGAGACGGTGCAGTGGCTGGTCGACCTGCTCGGCCCGACCGACATCGAGATGGTGACCGAGACCTACTGGCGCGCCACCCACTACATGGGTGACGTGGCTGCGCAGTATGCCGATGGCAAGATCAGCCTGGCCGAGAAGGCCCTGGCCGAGCAGTGCTACTTTGCCGTGTGCCGCCGCCTGCACAACTCGCTGAAAGCCCGCCAGCGCTCGCACCGCCAGGTGCTGGACGAGCTGAACGACAAGCTGGCCGACAAGTACATCTGCAACTTCTCGGTGTTCCAGAGCCTGCCGGACACCTGGGCCATCGGCCAGGTACTGCCGATCATCCCGCTGCACCGCCTGGACGAAGAGCCGATGCGCCGTGCCGTGCTGCAGGACCTGACCTGCGACTCCGACGGCAAGATCAACCAGTACGTCGACGAGCAGAGTATCGAGACCAGCATGCCGGTGCATGCGGTGAAGGAGGGCGAGGACTACCTTCTGGGTGTGTTCCTGGTCGGTGCCTACCAGGAAATCCTCGGTGACATGCACAACCTGTTCGGTGACACCGACTCGGTGAACATCTACCAGAACGCCGACGGTAGCGTGTACCACGCCGGTATCGAGACCCACGACACCATCGAAGACATGCTGCGCTATGTGCACCTGTCGCCGGAGGAGTTGATGACGCACTACCGTGACAAGGTGGCCAGCGCCAAGATCACTGCGCGGGAGCGGACCCAGTTCCTGGATGCGTTGCGCCTTGGTCTGACCCGGTCTTCGTACCTGTCGTCGTGATCCTCGGGGGCCGCTTTGCGGCCCATCGCGACACAAGGCCGCTCCTACAGGGGACCGCGAAACCACATGGAATTGCGGTATCACGGGAAATCGCGAAACCACATGTTGCGGTATCGCGGAAAATCGCGAAACCACATTGGGGCGCGAGCTGTTGTAGGAGCGGCCTTGTGTCGCGATCTGAGGGCGCAGCCCTCACCGCGTCATACTCGGTAATGATCCACCGGCGGTGCCTTTGATCGCCACGCCTATCCTGTGAATGCAATGTTCAAAGGAAGTCGACATGGATCGTCACGGCAACCATCGCTTGCGCCAAGGGCGCTTTTCAGAGCCAGGCCGGCTCTATCTGCTAACCACCATCACACGCCATCGCCTCCCCTTATTCGAGAACCTCTGGTTTGCGCGTTCGGCCATTCAGCAATTGCGGCTGAGTGATCGAGAGGGGAGTTGCCGTTCGCTAGCCTGGGTCTTGATGCCGGACCATTTGCATTGGCTTATCGAGCTCGGCCCGACCAGCCTGGGTAAACTCATGTGTGCCTTCAAGTCGCGAAGCAGTTGCGCGCTCTACCGTACAGGTGCCGAGCGACATCACATCTGGCAACCCGGCTTTTACGACCGGGCGCTGCGCAAGGAGGAGGATGTAAAGGCCGCTGCCCGCTACATCATCGCCAATCCCATTCGGGCTGGCCTGGTGCGGCGGGCTGGTGATTATCCACATTGGGATTGTGTGTGGCTGTGAATCCGCAGGTGATCGCGATACCAGGCCGTCTCCATGTAGGAGCGGCTTTGCGTCGCGATGGGCCGCAAAGCGGCCCCGGCATTACTGAATCCACTCACCTTTTTCCTGCAACCGCCACCCCACCCACCCCAACGTCACCGCCCGCAACCCCATGAACCCGAGAAACGCCAACCACAACCCATGGTTGCCAAACCCACCCATGAGCACTCCCAAGGGCAGCGCAATCAGCACCGACAGCAACATCGCATTGCGCATCTCCCGCGCCCGGGTCGCACCAATGAACAGCCCATCCAGCAAGTAACTCCACACCGCAATCAACGGCAGCAATGCCAGGTACGGCAGGTACGGATAGGCCGCTTCCCGCACACTCTCGATGTCGGTCTGCAAATCGATGAACACGTGCCCTCCCAGCAGGAATAACCCGGCAAACCCCAGGCTGGTGATCAGCGACCAGCCACAGGCCACCACCAGCGAGCGGCGCAATTTGTCGCGGTCGCGGGCGCCAATGGCATGGCCGCACAGGGCCTCCACCGCATGCGCCAACCCGTCGAGCGCATAGGCAGTCAGCAGCAGGCCGTTGAGCAGCAGGGCATTGGCCGCCACGGTAGCTTCGCCCAGGCGAGCGCCCTGCACGGTTATCAGCAGGAACACCAGTTGCAGCGCCAGGCTGCGCAGGAAGATGTCGCGGTTCACCGCCAGCAGCGGCCGCCAGGCCTGCCAGCGCTTGAGCGCCGCCCACACGATCTGCCCCGGGTAGGCGCGCAGGGCCGGGCGGGTCAGGGCCAGGCCGAGCAGGGCGGCGCTCCACTCGGCAATCACCGATGCCCGCGCCGAACCCAGCACGCCCCAGCCCAGGCCAAGCACGAACCACAGGTTCAAGGCGATGTTCAGCAGGTTGGTGGTCAGCAGGATGGCCAGCGGCGCCCGCGCGTTCTGGGTGCCGAGGAACCAGCCGACCAGGGCGTAGCTGGCCAGTGCCGCGGGCAGGCCGAGCAGGCGGGTATGGAAGAAGTCTTCGGTGGCTTGCTGCAGGGCCGCACTAGGTTGCATCGCCTGCAGCGCCAGCTGGCTGAAGGGCAGAGCCAGCAGGCCGATCAGCAGGGCGAAGCCGACCGCCAGCAGCAGCCCTTGTACCAGCACCTGGCGCAGCGCTGCACCGTCGCCACGGCCGGCGGCCTGGGCGGCGAAGCCGGTGGAGCCCATGCGCAGGAAGCCCATCAGGCCGACCATGAAGGTGAACAGCGTGGCGCCCACGGCTACGGCACCCAACTGGTGGGCGTGGGGGAGGTGGCCGATGACCGTGCTGTCGACCAGGGCTACCAGCGGCACGGAGATGTTGGACAGGATCATCGGCGCGGCCAGGGCCCAGACCTTGTGGTGGGTGGGGCGGTGCTGCCAGTCGGTGGTCAGTGAGGTCATCGGGTGTCCTGGGGAATCCTGGGGCTGCTGCGCAGCCCTTTCGCGACACAAGGCCGCTCCTACAGGAACCGCAAGGCCTTCCAGGTTGCCGCGGTCCCTGTAGGAGCGGCCTTGTGTCGCGAAAGGGGCGCAAAGCGCCCCCGCTTTTCTAAATTGCCAGCAGTGTACCGGCCATGCAGCCAATTCGCGCGACCATAGTTGCGCTATAGTTGCTGCCCTCACGTACACGCTGCCTAAGAGTTCTACTCCATGTTCAACAAAGGATTGTTGCTGGCCTGCGCGCTGGCTTTGCTCAGTGCCTGTGACTCTTCGACGCCGGACAAGCCGGCGCCATCCGAAAAGCCGGCGGCCACAGCGCCCGCCGCCACCCCGGCACCCCAACGCGAAGACCCGGCCGTACTCGCCAAACGCTACGAGGGCCGCGAGCTGACGGTGCTGGATGTTTCCGAAGTGCAGCTCGATGGCGCCGCGACGCTGTCGATCAGCTTCTCCGCGCCGCTGGATGCCAAGCAGGACTTCGCCAGCAAAGTGCACCTGGTCGACACCGTCAAAGGCAAGCTCGACGGCGCCTGGGAACTCTCCGACAACCAGATGGAGCTGCGCCTGCGCCACCTGGAGCCGCAGCGCAAGCTGGTGCTGACCGTCGACAAGGGCCTGCTGGCGGTCAATGGCAAGCAACTGGACAGCGAGTCGATCAGCCGCCTGGAAACCCGCGACATGCAGCCGACCATCGGCTTCGCCAGCCGCGGTTCGCTGCTGCCCACGCGCCTGGCCGAGGGCCTGCCGGTGATCGCCCTCAACGTCGACAAGGTCGATGTCGAGTTCTTCCGCGTGAAGCCGGACATGCTCTCGACCTTCCTGGTCAACTGGGGGCGCAACAGCAGCCTGTACTACTACCAGTCCAAGGAAACCCTGGACATGGCCGAGCTGGTCTACAGCGGCCGCTTCGACCTCAACCCCGCACGCAACACCCGCGAGACCGTGCTGCTGCCGATCGCCGGCATCAAGCCGCTGCAGGAGCCAGGCGTGTACCTGGCGGTGATGCGAGCCTCGGGCACCTACGACTACTCGCAACCAGCGACCCTGTTCACCCTCAGCGACATCGGTGTGTCCGCGCATCGCTACCGCGACCGCCTCGATGTGTTCGCCCAGGCCCTGGAAGGTGGCAAGGCGATGAACGGCGTCAACCTGGAAATCCATGACGACAAGGGCAAGCTGCTGGCCCAGGCCAGCACCGATAGCGATGGCCACGCCCAGCTGCCGATCACGCCCAAGGCCGACACCCTGATCGCCACCCAGGGTGTGCACACCACCCTGCTGCGCTTGAGCAGCGCGGCGCTGGACCTGGCCGAGTTCGACATCACCGGCCCGCAGGCCAACCCGCTGCAGTTCTTCATCTTCGGCCCGCGTGACCTGTATCGCCCCGGTGAAACGGTGTTGCTCAACGGCCTGCTGCGCGACCAGGACGGCAAGCCGGTCAAGGCGCAGCCAGTGAGCGTGGAAGTGCGTCGCCCGGATGAGCAGGTCAGCCGCAAGTTCGTCTGGGAAGCCGACGGCAATGGCCTGTACCAGTACCAGCTGCAGCTGGCCAGCGAGGCCCCGACCGGCCGCTGGCAACTGCTGCTCGACCTGGGCGGCGGGCGCAAGCAGGTGTATGAATTCCTCGTCGAAGACTTCCTGCCCGAGCGCCTGGCGCTGGAACTCAAGGGCAGCAGCAAACCGTTGTCTCCGGATCAGGATGCGCGCATCCAGGTCAATGGCCGTTACCTCTACGGCGCCCCGGCTGCCGGCAACCGCCTGAGCGGCCAGGCCTATGTTCGCCCGCTGCGCGAGGCGGTACCGGCGCTGCCTGGCTACCAGTTCGGCTCGGTCACCGAAACCGAGCTGAACCAGGACCTGGAGCTGGACGAAGTCACCCTCGACCAGGCCGGCAAGGCCGTGGTCGATATCGAAAGCCGCTGGGCCGAAGCCCGCTCGCCGCTGCAACTGACCGTGCAGGCCAGCCTGCAGGAGTCCGGTGGCCGGCCGATCACCCGGCGCCTGGAACAACCCATCTGGCCGGCCGAGCGCCTGCCAGGCCTGCGTGGCCTGTTCGACGGCGAGGAGACCGACAGTGACGGGCCGGTGGAGTTCGAGTTCCTGGTGGCCGACCGCAACGGCAAGAAGCTGGCGGCCAACGACCTCAAGGTGCGGCTGGTACGCGAGCGCCGCGACTACTACTGGAACTACTCGCAGAGCGATGGCTGGAGCTACGCCTACAACGAGAAATTCCTGACCCAGAGCGAAGAGACCGTCAGCGTCAAGGCCGGCTCCACCGCCAAGCTGAGCTTCCAGGTGGAATGGGGCCCCTACCGTGTCGAGGTGGAGGATCCGGAGACGGGCCTGGTGTCCAGCGCGCGCTTCTGGGCCGGCTACCGCGCCCAGGACAACGCCGAAGGCGGCGCGGTGCGACCGGACCAGGTCAAGCTGGCACTGGACAAACCGGCCTACGCCGACGGCGCTACCGCCAAGGTCACCGTCACCCCACCCGCAGCCGGCAGTGGCTACCTGATGATCGAGTCCAGCGATGGCCCGTTGTGGTGGCAGGAGATCGACGTGCCCGCCGAGGGCAAGACGTTCGATGTGCAGCTGGACAAGCAGTGGGCCCGCCACGACCTGTACATCAGCGCGCTGGTGATTCGCCCGGGTGAGCGCAAGGCCAATGCCACGCCGAAACGCGCGGTGGGCGTGCTGCACCTGCCGCTGAACCGCGCCGAGCGCAAGCTGGCGGTGAGCCTGCAGGCGCCGGAGAAAATGCGCCCGAAACAGCCGCTGACCGTGAAGGTCAAGGCTGCAAATGCCGATGGCAGCGTGCCTGAACAGGTGCATGTGCTGTTGTCGGCGGTGGACGTGGGCATTCTCAACATCACCGACTTCAAGACCCCCGACCCGTTCGCCAGCCTGTTCGGGCGCAAGGCTTACGGTGCTGACCAGCTGGATATCTACGGCCAGTTGATCGAAGCCGGCCAGGGTCGCCTGGCCAGCCTGGCATTTGGTGGTGACGCGGCGATGGCCAAGGGTGGCAAGCGCCCCAACACCACGGTGACCATCGTCGCCCAGCAGAGCCTGCCGGTGACCCTGGACGACAAGGGCGAGGGCCAGGCCACGGTCGATATCCCCGACTTCAATGGCGAACTGCGACTGATGGCCCAGGCCTGGACCGAGGAACAGTTCGGCATGGCCGAAGGCAAGACCGTGGTCGCCGCGCCGCTGATCGCCGAGCTCTCGGCACCGCGGTTCCTGGCCGGTGGCGACCGCACCAGCCTGGCGCTGGACCTGGCCAACCTGTCGGGCCGTGCCCAGCAGCTGAACGTTGAAATCAGCACCGAAGGGCAGCTGAGCCTGGCGGCCAACGCCGTGCAGAACGTTGCCCTGGCTGAAGGCCAGCGCTCGACGCTGATGATCCCGGTACAGGCCCAGGGTGGCCTGGGGCAGGGCAAGGTGCATGTGCGGGTCACTGGCCTGCAACTGCCGAACGAGCCGACCGGCGCGTTCGAACGCGAGTGGACGCTGGGCGTGCGCCCGGCCTACCCGGCGATGCTCAAGCACTACCGCGTGGCCTTGAAGGACCAGCCATGGACTCTGCCTGAAGCAGACCTGGCCGCCTTCGAACCCGCCGGGCTTGAAGCCAGCCTGGCCTTGTCGAGCCGGCCACCGCTGAACCTGGCCGAGCAGATCCGTGCCCTCGAAGCCTACCCCTACGGTTGCCTGGAGCAGACCACCAGCGGCCTGTACCCGTCGCTGTATGCCGATGCCGACAGCCTCAAGCGCCTGGGTATCAAGGGCGAGCCTGCCGATGTGCGCAAGCGCAAGATCGAGATGGGTATCGAGCACCTGCTGGGCATGCAGCGCTACAACGGCAGCTTCGGCCTGTGGAGCTCGGACAGCGAAGAAGAATACTGGCTGACCGCCTATGTCACCGACTTCCTGCTGCGCGCCCGTGACCAAGGCTATGGTGTGCCGGCCGAAGCGCTGAAGAAGGCCAGCGAGCGCCTGCTGCGCTACCTGCAGGAGCGCAACCTGATCGAAGTCGACTACAGCGAGAACGCCGAACACACCCGCTTCGCTGTGCAGGCCTATGCGGCATTGGTGCTGTCGCGCAGCCAGCAGGCGCCGCTGGGTGCCCTGCGTGGCCTGTTCGAACGCCGCGCCGACGCCCGCTCTGGCCTGCCACTGGTGCAACTGGCGGTGGCGCTGGACAAGATGGGCGACAAGCCGCGTGCCGAGCAGGCCCTGCAGGCAGGGCTGGGCATCAGTCGCGGTAAAGGCTGGATGGCCGACTATGGTAGCGCCCTGCGCGACCAGGCATTGATCCTGGCGCTGCTGCAGGAAAGCAACCTGGCCAGCCGCCAGGTCGACCAGCGCCTGTTCGCCCTGTCGGATGAACTGGCGGCCAACCGCTGGCTGTCGACCCAGGAGCGCAATGCGCTGTTCCTGGCCGGCCGAGGCCTGCTGGGCAAGCCGGAAGGCCAGTGGCAGGCGCGCCTGGACAGCGCGGGCGAAGTGCGCGAGTTCAACAATGCCGAGGCCGGCATGAAGCTCGAAGGCCCGTTGCTGGCTTCGCCATTGAGTGTGCAGAACCAAGGCAGCGAAACGCTGTACCAGCAACTGACCTTGTCGGGTTACCCACGCCAGGCGCCTGCGGCCGGTGGCAACGGCATGCAGATCCGCCGTGAGTACCTGGGCATGAATGGCCAGCCGTTGGACCTGCACAACCTGCGCAGCGGCGACCTGGTGCTGGTGCACCTGGCGCTCAAGGCTGAAGACCGGGTGCCGGATGCGCTGGTGGTGGACTTGCTGCCGGCAGGCCTGGAGCTGGAAAACCAGAACCTGGCGCAGAGTGCCGCCAGCCTGGACAACGCCAGCAGTGCGGTGAAGGAATGGCGCGAGTCGATGCAGAACGCCAGCGTGGTGCACCAGGAGTATCGCGATGACCGTTACGTCGCTGCGCTCAAGCTGGACAGCTACGGCACCACCCACCTGCTGTACCTGGCTCGGGCAGTGACCCCGGGCACCTACCGCGTGCCGCCGCCGCAGGTCGAATCGATGTACCGGCCAAACCTGCAGGCCGTGGGGGATGGGCAAGGGGAGATGACCGTAAAAGCCCGCTAAGGCGACGCGGTCTGTTGTAGGAGCGGCCTTGTGTCGCGATTGGGCCGCAAAGCGGCCCCAAAGCCTGAGCACGCGGAGCAAAAGGTCGACCGCGTCGCCAGCTTTTGCGGCCGCTGCGCGCCCGATCGCGACACAAGGCCGCTCCTACAGGAACGGTGCCGTACTTAGTGAATCACCCAGCTCATCACCCACAACCCCAACAGCAGCCAGATGATCCCGAGGATGATCGAGGCGCGCATGAACGCGCGGATTGCCGAGTACAGCAGCACCAGCCCGATGATCAGGGCGAGGATGCTGAGCAGCGAGGTCTCCATGCCCAAGGTGCGCGCCAGGCCATCGATGAAATTGCCACCGGCACTGGCCAGCAGGTTGAACAGCCCGCTCAATGCGTCGACGATGAAGCGGATCAACGACCCCAGCGCCTGGCCCAGCCACTCGAAAAAACCTTCTACATGCATAGTTGCTTCCTGATGAACGAATCGGCGATGTTGCCGTTCCCAAGCCTTTGGCCATCACCTGGCCAGGTCGGTTCCCGATGCCAAGCTTAACGCGGCCGCGTACCCGTGCGGGCAGGCTGTTGCGCGCCACGGTGATCGGCATGCTGGTGCTGTTCGGCCTGTTGTGGCTGGCCGACCGCCTCTGGCCGCTGCCCATGCCCGGCGACGACCTGGCCCGCGTGGTGCTGGCCGAGGACGGCACGCCGTTGTGGCGCTTTGCCGATGCCGATGGCGTTTGGCGCTACCCGGTCAGCCCCGACGAGGTTTCGCCGCTGTATCTGCAGGCGCTGCTGACCTACGAGGACCGCTGGTTCTACAGCCACCCCGGGGTCAACCCGTTGGCCCTGGCCCGCGCTGCCTGGCTGAACCTGCGTGGCGGGCGTGTGGTGTCGGGCGGTAGCACGCTGTCGATGCAGGTCGCGCGCCTGCTCGACCCGCATGAACGCACCCTGGCCGGCAAACTGCGCCAGCTGTGGCGCACGGCGCAGCTGGAGTGGCATTTGTCCAAGCGCGAAATCCTGCAGATCTACCTGGACCGCGCGCCTTTCGGCGGCACCCTGCAGGGCGTGGCGGCCGCCAGCTGGGCATACCTGGGCAAGTCACCCATGCACCTGACCCCGGCCGAAGCGGCGCTGCTGGCCGTGCTGCCCCAGGCGCCCAGCCGCCTGCGCCCGGACCGCCACCCTGAGCGTGCCCAGCGCGCCCGGGACAAGGTGCTGCAACGCCTGGCCGAATACCAGGTGTGGCCGGCCCAGCAAATCCGTGAGGCTGCCGAAGAACCGCTGCTGCTGGCGCCACGTCAGGAACCGGCCCTGGCGCCGCTGCTGGCCCGGCGCCTGAACAGCACCGACAGCCCGCCGCTGATCCGCACCACGCTCGACGCCGCACTGCAGCGGCGCCTCGAAGACCTGCTGCTGGGCTGGCGCGCACGGCTGCCGGAGCGCACCTCCGCCGCCATCCTGGTGGTCGATGCGCAAACCATGGCGGTGCGCGCCTACCTGGGCTCCATCGACCTGGCCGACGAGCGCCGCTTTGGGCATGTCGACATGGTGCGTTCGTTGCGCTCGCCGGGCTCCACCCTCAAGCCGTTTCTCTACGGCATGGCGCTGGATGATGGCCTGATCCATTCCGAGTCGTTGCTGCAGGATGTGCCGCGACGCTATGGCGACTATCGCCCCGGCAACTTCTCCATGGGCTTCAGCGGGCCGGTGTCGGCCAGTTCGGCGCTGGCGCTGTCGCTCAACCTGCCGGCGGTGCAGCTGCTGGAGGCCTACGGCCCGAAACGCTTTGCCGCGCAACTGCGCATGGCGGGCATGCCGCTGATACTGCCGCCCCTGGCCGAGCCCAACCTGTCGTTGATCCTGGGTGGCGCGGGCAGCCGCCTGGAGGACCTGGTGGGTGGCTACGCGGCTTTGGCGCGGGGTGGCAACAGTGCGCGGGTGCGCCTGCAACCGCAGGATCCGTTGCTGGAACGGCGCCTGCTGTCACCAGGGGCTGCGTGGATCATCCGGCGCATCCTCAGCGGCCAGGCGCGCCCCGACCGCGACCCGCATGCCGAGCTGGTGCAACGCCCGCAGCTGGCCTGGAAAACCGGCACCAGCTACGGCTTTCGCGATGCCTGGTCGATCGGCGTGGGCCCGCGCTACCTGATCGGCGTATGGATCGGCCGCCCCGACGGCACACCGGTACCCGGCCAATTCGGGCTTGCTTCGGCGGCGCCGCTGATGCTGCAGGTGCATGACCTGCTGAGCAACCGTGACAGCCAGCGTGGCATCGGCGTGCCGGTGGAGCGGGTGCCTGCCAATGTTGGCGTGGCGGCGATCTGTTGGCCGCTGGGCCAGCCGATGAACAAACAGGATCGCAACTGCCGGCGTCAGCGTTTCGCCTGGACCCTGGACGGCACTACGCCGCCAACCCTGCAGGCCGCCGACCAGCCACTCGGCCTGGGCCTGCGCGAAAGCGTATGGGTCAACGACCAGGGGCTGCGCGTCGATGGCAGTTGCCCGGGCGCCAAGGCCCGCGACATCGCCCTATGGCCCGCCCCGCTGGAGCCTTGGCTGCCACGTGTGGAGCGGCGTGCGGCGCGCTTGCCGACCATCGACCCGGCCTGCCCCCCGCAGGTGCCGGCCAGCGCGCCACCGCTTTCGATCGTGGGCGTGCGCCCGGGAGACAACCTGCGCCGCCCGGCCACCAGCAGCGAACCGTTGCAACTGTATGTGTCGGCGCTGGGCGGCGGCGGGCGGCGCTGGTGGTTCCTCAACGGCCAGCCATTGGGCGAAACCCAGGGCCAGGACAGCCTGCTGGTGCGCTTCCAACAGGTAGGCCAGGCGGAAATCAGCGCGCTGGATGAAAGCGGCGAGACGGCGCGCGTGGCGTTCCAGGTCAGCGAGTAGCCGTTCGACGAGGGCCGAGGCAGCACCTACGCTTGCAGGTAACGGGTGTGACCGGCTGGCGCCCCTGATGCCTGTCAGTCAAGCAATTTGGGGCCGCTTTGCGGCCCTTCGCGGGCACGCCCGCTCCCACAGGTTTGGTGCTGGGTTCAGGAAAGCGCGATCTCGGTGGGAGCGGGCGCGCCCGCGAAGGGCTGCAACGCAGCCCCAGGGAACATGGAGCGCCCTATGCGTCCTCTGGCCGTGCCCCTGTTGTTGCTGCCTTGGGCGCTTGCGGCCCATGCCGAACCTTTGCCGGGTTTTCTCGACAGCCATGAGTACGAACGTCGCCTGCCCGGCGCCAACCTGCCAATAGACGCCTACCGCCCGGTCAGCGCTCACCTGCAGCTGGCCGGGGCGGATGGCGACAGCCCCGCGTGGGCGCCTGCGGATACCCCGCTGGTGCTGCATAAAGTGCGCTTCGAAGGCGGCACGGTGTTCCCCTTGAGCGACCTGCGCGAACACTACCAACCGCTGATCGGGCACCAGACCACGTTGGGCGAGCTGCAGCAGTACACCGCGCGCCTGACCCAGCGCTATCGGCAGGAAGGCTACCTGTTGTCGTACGCCTACCTGCCGCCGCAGGAGGTGGCCGATGGCCGGGTCAATGTGGTGCTGGTCGAAGGCTATATCCGTGATTACCGCGTGGACGGCGATATTGGCCCGGCCAGCGCCTATCTGCACCAGCTGCTGGAGCGGCTTGCCACCGAGCGCCCGCTGACCCGGGAAACGCTGGAGCGCTACCTGGGCCTGGCCGAGCGCCTGCCGGGGGTGACGGTAGAGCCGCAGCTGGCTGTGGCGCAAACCGCTGATGGTGCTGCGCGGTTGACCGTGCATGCGCAGCGCAAGCCTTTCAGCGCTGCTGTTACCGTTGCTGATGGCAACCGCGACGATGCGCAGGCGCTGCTGACGGCAACCAGCCACGCCCAGACTCGCTTTGCCGAACAGATCGAGGCCAGCCTGTTACTGCCGCCGGGGGATGACCAGGTGCATTACCAGCGCCTGGCCTACAGCCAGTACCTGGACGCGGGCGGCAGCCAGCTGCTGCTGTCGGCTTCGCGCTACCGCAGCGAGCCCGGCACGCGGATTCGTCTGAACGATGGCCGTGACATCACCCGCAAGCGCGACAGCGATCGCTATGCGATCGGCCTGCGCCAGCCGGTGATCGTCAGGCCGGATGAATGGATGGTGGTGCAAGGGCAGGTGTATTCGGTCAGTGAGCACTTCGAGGACCGGGTGGATGGGTTGCCATCGGCACGGGACTACGACACCTACGTGCGTGCGCTGTCATTCGAGGGCGACTGGCGCAAGGTGGAAGAGGGCCGTTTGCGTATCGTCAGCGCCGGGGTCTATCAGGGCCTGGATTACCTGGGGGCGCGCAGCGATGCCGATTACGATCTGGATTTTCTGCGGTTTCGGCTTTCCGGTTTGCAGAGCGACACGTTGCTCGGTAACTGGCAGGGGGTGGTTTCCGGGGCGTTGTACTGGAGTGATGACCGCTTGCCCGACAGCGAGCGTGCGGGGTTTGGCGGGCAGAGTTTCGGCCGTGGCTACCCGCGCGACCAGGCGGACGGGGACAAGGGCTGGGGTGTGGCTTACGAGGTGAATTACAGCATGCACGCCAACTGGCTGGCGTTGGTGCAGCCCTATGCGGTGGTGGATACGGCGCAGGCCTGGCATAACCGGGGGCCTGTGGAAGATGCCCACCTGGCTTCGGCGGCGCTTGGTGTGCGGTTGGGCGATGGGCGCTTGTTCAATGTGGCGCTGGAGCTGGCCAAGCCTTTGGCGGATGTGGCATTGGACAGCCTGGACCGCGGGCCTCGGCTGACTTTGACGCTTGGCGTTCAAATGTAAGGGCGCGCGCTGCGCCCCAATCGCGACACAAGGCCGCTCCCACAAGTCCACCGCCATCCTGAAGGTTGTGAAGTCCCTGTAGGAGCGGCCTTGTGTCGCGATTGGGCTGCGAAGCAGCCCCCGGGAATCAATTACTCAATGGGTAGTAAACCGCTGATGCACCGGCGACGAGCTGGGTGTCAGTGCCAGGGCCAGCTGGGTGCGGTTGTGCATGTGGGTCAGGCGCAGCACCTGCGACACATACAGCTTCACGGTGTTCTCGGTAATGCCCAGCTCACAGGCGATCTGGTAGTTGGTCTTGCCCTTGCTCACCAGGCGGGCCACCTCCAGTTGGCGCGGCGACAGCTTCTCGAACGCCGCTGGCAGCTCGCTTTCACCTTCTTCCACATCCGTGGCACGCCGATGAGTACCTTGGCCCCGGGCTTTTTCCAAATCCTGGTAAAGCTCGTCAATCGACTCGGCCAGATCCTGCAGGCGTTGATTCAATCCGCCAAGGTCGCGGAAGTTACGCTGGCGTTCCAGCAACGCCTCTTCCTGCCGACGAATGCCTTCCAGCAGTTCATCGAGGTCCACCGGCTTCTGGTAGTAATCGGCAAAGCCTTCGCGCAGCGCCCGGATCACGTCCTGTTTCTCGGCACGCCCGGTCAACATGATGGCTTCGAACATGAGCTGGCTACCGTCGATCTGCTTCAGGGCGCGCATCAGTTCGATGCCGTCCCGTTCCGGCATGTGCAGGTCACAGATGAGCAGGCCGATGGCCGGGTCTGCCATATAACGCTCGATGGCTTCGTCAGTTGAATGGGCTGGTACGCAGACATAGCCCTTGGTCTCGAGGAATTCACAAAGTTGTTCGACAATGACCGGCTGGTCATCCACTACCAAAACCTTCAGTTCAGTCACTTGTCTGGACACGATCCACTCCCTGTTCGTATGCGGCCCTGCTCCCGGGGCCAGACGCTCTGGCAGCTTAAAAGTAGTCGCACCAAGCGTATATGTACAAGATTTGTACAAGGCATCGGACCACAGGCAAGCTCATTGGATCCATACAGCTGTCAAAAGAAAGCCGGCCAGCACATAGGGGACGAACGCCTGCTTGTCACCCATTTCCTCGGTCAGGGCCTGCAAACGCTTTTTCACCTTGGGGTTGAGCAAGGTCCACAGGCGCCGGCGGGTGAGCAGCCACAGCAGCACGCTGACACCGGCGCCGATGAAGGTGCCAAGCACGTATTGCGGGCTGGTGGCCAGGGCCAGTGCGCCCATCAGCTTGACGTCATCGGCGCCGAAACGGCCGAGCATGTAACCGGGCAGCGTCAGCAGCATGACGATGGCCAGCGCCCAGCCTGCATCGCTGGCATCGGCACCGATCCAGCTGTGGCCGGTGGCGAACAGCCAGGCCAGGGCGCAGGTAGCCACGCCAAGGGTGAGCATGTTGGATATCTGGCGTTGACGCACGTCCTGTTCGGAGCACAAGGCAAGCCACAGCAGGAGAACAATGCTTTGCATTGGCAGGTCGCCCTTCCCAAATGTTGAACACATCTACCCGGTCAGTCAGGTTTCCTTAAGTGAAGATAGACGGGAACCTGCGGACGAGTGGGGCGGGAAAGGCAAAAAGGCGTGGTCGGGATGGATTTTGTC
Source organism: Pseudomonas sp. FGI182 (assembly GCF_000511325.1). Taxonomy (NCBI): domain Bacteria; kingdom Pseudomonadati; phylum Pseudomonadota; class Gammaproteobacteria; order Pseudomonadales; family Pseudomonadaceae; genus Pseudomonas; species Pseudomonas sp. FGI182. The sequence continues at coordinate 665,410 of NZ_CP007012.1, forward strand.
GTAGCTGGCACAGGTACTTGCCGTTGAAATACTTGCGCGACCCCTGTGGGAGCGGGCGAGCCCGCGAACACGGGCGAAGCCCGTGCCATCCACCGCGGTGCCTGCTTCGCGGGCATGCCCGCTCCCACAGGTCCGCGGCGCCCATGGAGTTTGTGTTTGAGTGTTACTTCCTGCTCCCCGGCGGGTAGTTGGCCAACACCTTGGTCACGGTGTTCTGGATCGCGCTGTTGCGTTCCTCGGGGCTTGGCGGGTAGTTGTTCATGATCTGCTCGGCACTGCCGCGCCACACCAGCTTGCTGTCACGCCCATCGAAGAGGTCGATCTGGATGGTGGCGACCTTGTAGTCGACGCTGCGGGTTTCGTTGTACATCGGCCCACCCCAATAGCCGCCCCAGTAGCCCCCCCAGCCACCGCCGTAGTTGGTGGTGATCTGTTGCTGGCGCTGCTCGACGATCAGGTACGCGCGCACTGTCAGGTCTGGCCGCGCGCCACTTTGCACCGGTCGCAGGCCGCGCTGGTCGAGTTGGTTTGCGACTGCCTGGCGAATGCGCTGCTCGGTCAGGTCGCTCTTGATTCGTGGGTCGTCCGGGCGGTACTGCAGGCCCGGTTCCTGCCATGCCCAACTGCGGTAAGCGGCAAAGTCACGGCTGGCATCGAAATCCTGCTGGACGTTATTGCTGGAGCAGGCGGCGAGCAATAACGCGAATGACAGTAGAACGAGACGGCGCAACATGATGGTTCTCCGTTGGATATCAACTGGGAGGATAGCCGTTGAGCGCCTTGTGCACAGAATCGCGCAGGGCGCTTTCGCGTTCACGCGGCGAGTCCTTGTCGCTGCCGCTTTCGGCGCTGGCACTCCATACCGGCTGGCCGCTGCGGGCGTCGTACAGGTCGATACGCACCACCATCACCTGCACCTCGTAGGTGCGCACGATGGGCACGCTGGCATAGCCACCATAGCCATGGCGGTAGCCGCCATAACCGACACCACCGTAGGGGTACGGGCCGTAGTAAGGGTCATAGGCATCGTAGTCACGTACCTGGCGCAAGCGCTTTTCCAGGCGTATGTCGGCGCTGACCAGCAAGTCGCCGGGGCCGCCCCGGGCGGGACGCAGGCCATGCTGGTCCAGCGCGCCGCTGACGGCATCGGCCAGTTGCCCCGGGTCGGTATCGACCGAGCCACTGGGCAACTGGCCGTCGCGCCAACTCCAGCTACGGTAGTGCCCGTAATCTCGGGCCGGTGTCGGGTAGGCACTGGCATCGAAGGTGCTGGCCGCCTGGGCAGGCGCCGGTGGTAACGGGCGGCTGCTGGCCACATAGGGGTTGCTGCCCTGGCAGCCAGCCAGGGCAAGCGGCAGCACGGCCAGGCACAACAGACGGTACGGCATGTATTCCTCCCGGCGGGCAGGTCAGCGGGGGCGGCAGACCCAGTGCAGGTAGCGGCCGAGCCCGGCGAAGCTGGGGTGTCGACGGTAGGCCAGTTCCATTTCCAGCAGGTCGAGCAGCTCGGCCTTGCCTTGGAATTCCTTGGGCATGTAGTCGTGGAACACCCGCACGCCACTTTCGCTTTCAACCTGCCACATAGGATCAAGTTGCGCCCTGAGTTCGCGTGGATCAAGCGGTTTTTGCGGGGTCAGGCTCTGCTTTTCACCTTCCAGCCGGTTGCTGCGCAACTTGCGGAAATGGCCCTTGAGCAGGTTGCGATAGACCAGGGCGTCGCGGTTGTAGAAGGCCAGCGACAGCCACCCGGAAGGGGCCGTGAGCTGGTGCAGCACCGGCAGGATGCTTTCGGGCTCGGCCAGCCATTCGAGTACGGCGTGGCATAGCACCAGGTCGTAGGGTTCGGTCAGCTGGCCGAGCAGGTCTTGCCAGGGGGCCTGGATGAAGGTGGCCGGTTGGCCGGCTTCGGCAAAGCGCGCCCGTGCGCCGTCGAGCATCGGCGCGGCGGGTTCGGCCAGGGTCAGCTGGTGGCCGCGCTGGGCCAGCCACAAGGCCATGTGACCCAACCCGGCACCAATGTCGAGGATGCGCAGCGGGCGGTCGGGCAGTGCTTCGGCCAGGTCGGCCTGCAGCACGGCCAGGCGGATGGCGCCCTTGGCGCCGCCGTAGATCTTCTCGGCAAAGCGGGTGGCCAGCTCATCGAAATGACGGTCGTTCATCGGGCGAAGCGCCTCTCGCTGTCGGCCAGCTTGGCTCGCACCACCTGGTCCATGTCCAGGCCCAGTTCGCTGCACAGCAGCAACAGGTACAGCACCACATCGCCGATTTCCTGGCCGGCATGGGCCAGCTTGTCGGCTGGCAGCTGGCGCGATTGGTCTTCGCTCAGCCACTGGAAGATTTCCACCAGCTCGGCCATTTCGACGCTGGCGGCCATGGCCAGGTTCTTCGGGCTGTGGAAGCCACGCCAGTCGTTGTTGTCGCGGATCTGGTGCAGGCGTTGGGTGAGTTCTTGCAGGTTCATCGGGGGTCTCCTAATGCTGCATAGCTTCTGCGCAGGCCCGATGCAAAGCAAGCGTATACCGCCAAGACAGATATGGTCCCTGTAGGAGCGGCCTTGTGTCGCGATGGGGCGCGAAGCGGCCCCAAATTATCAGCTTCGCCGCTGGCATCGCCGGGGCCGCTTTGCGGCCCATCGCGACACAAGGCCGCTCCTACAGGGGGGCCCAGCGCCCGACCATATGCAGAACCCCTCCATGCCCATCCAGCCGCAGCTCTCCCGCAGCCCCCGCCTCACTGGCACCGAGCACCACCTCCGACGGTAACCGCACCGGTTTGCGGAAATCCACCTCGAAGGCATAGCCACTGTGCGGCAGGTGCCCGCGCAGTGCCGCCAGGGCCATGGCCTTGCTCCACATGCCATGGGCAATGGCCGCGGGGAAGCCGAACAGCCGCGCACTGGCTGCGCTGAGGTGGATCGGGTTGTAGTCCCCACAGACCTTGGCATAACGCCGGCCGATATCGCTGTCGGCGTACCAGCGGGTCGCCTCTGGCAACGCTTGCGGTTCGTCCTCGGCAGGCTCACCTGCCTCGCTTTCCAGCTTCAGCCCGCGCACCAGCATGCGGCTGGTCTCGCGCCAGAGCAGGCCGATGCCGTCTTCGGCTTCGGTGACCAGGTCGAAGGTGCCGCCCTTGGCATGCGCTTGCAGATTGCCTGCATGCACCGCAAAGCGCAGCCCTTCGATACCGCCCAGTGGGCGCAGCACCTCGATGCGGTTGTGCAGGTGCACCAGGCCAAGCAGCGGGAAGGGGAAGTTTGGCGCGGTCATCAACTGCAACTGCAGCGTGAACGCCATGACATGTGGATAAGTACCCGGCAGGCGGCCATCGTCGGTAAAGTGGCACAACCGTCGATAGGCGGCCAGGTTGCCCGGCTGGACGCGGATGAAGCAGCGCAGGCCGTCGTCCGGCAGCTGGTCGCCGCTGATGCTGCGCTTGCCGGCCGCGCGCAGGTACAGGCTGGCGCGCGAAGCCGGGCTGTGCAGGTCGTGCCAGTGTCGGCTCATGTTCAGGCCCCCATCAAGGCCTGGCCGCATACCCGCAGCACCTGGCCGTTGACTGCACCGGAGCCCGGCTGGCTGAGCCAGGCGATGGCTTCGGCGACATCCTGCGGGCGGCCGCCCTGGCCAAGCGAACTCAAGCGTCGCCCGGCCTCGCGCAGGCCCATGGGCATGGCGGCGGTCATGTGGGTTTCGATGAAACCGGGTGCCACGGCATTGATGCTGCCGCCGCGCTCGGCGAGCCGGGGCGCCCACGCCTGGGCCAGGCCGATCAGCCCGGCCTTGCTCGCGGCATAGTTGGCCTGCCCGCGGTTGCCGGCAATGCCGCTGACCGAGGCCAGCAGGGTGATGCGCGCGTTTTCACCCAGGGCGCCGTTGTCGTACAGCGCCTGGGTCAGCACCTGCGGTGCCTTGAGGTTGACCGCCAGCACCGCGTCCCAGTATTCCGGGGTCATGTTGGCCAGGGTCTTGTCGCGGGTGATACCGGCGTTGTGCACCACGATGTCGATGCCGTCGGGCAGGGCAGCAAGCAGTTGCGTTGCCGCGTCGCCGGCGCAGATGTCCAGGGGCAGCGCCTTGCCGCCCAGGCGCGCGGCCAGGGCGTCGAGGTCCTGGCTGGCTTGCGGCACATCCAGCAGCAGTACGTCGGCACCGTCCCGGGCCAGGGTTTCGGCAATGGCGGCACCGATGCCGCGCGCGGCACCGGTTACCAGGGCGCGGCGCCCAGCCAGCGGCCGGGTCCAGTCCTCGACCTGGCTGGCGCAGGCATGCAGGCGCAGCACCTGGCCGGAGATGAAGGCGCTTTTGGGCGAGAGGAAGAAGCGCAGGGCACCTTCCAGCTGGTCTTCCGCGCCGGGGCCGACATACAGCAACTGCGCGGTCGCACCGTTGCGCAGCTCCTTGGCCAGCGAGCGGCTGAAGCCTTCCAGGGCCCGTTGGGCAATGCTGGCCAACGGGTCGTCGAGGCTTTCTGGCGCGCGGCCCAGCACCACCACATGGGCGCACGGCGCCAGGCTGCGCAGCAGTGGCTGGAAAAATTCGCGCAACTGCTTCAACGCGTCGCTGTCGGACAGATGACTGGCATCGAATACCACGGCCTTGATCTTCGGCCCCAGGCCAGCCACCCACGCTTCGGCCTGGAGGTTGTCGGTATTGAAGCTGTAAAGCGTGTCGGTCAGGCGCGGGGCAATGGCTTCGACCTGGCTCGCCAGTGGCCCGCCACCCAGTACCAGGGCACCTTCGACCGGGCGCAGGCGGCCGGCCTGCCAGCGCTCCAGCGGCGCCGGGCGTGGCAGGCCAAGGGCATCCACAAGACGGCGGCCGAGGTTGGAGTTGGCAAAGCCGAGGTAGCGATCGCTCATGAGTGGGTCTCCCGGAAGGCAAGCTTGAAAGTGTGGACCAACTTTGTGGCAAGGTCGTTCGAATGCGGTAAAAACACCTAGGCTGTACGGATCAAATTGTTTCAGGAGGAACAAGCGCATGCGTTCACTTCGCCGGGTCGCGATCCTGGGCGGCAACCGAATTCCCTTCGCCCGTTCCAATGGCGCCTACGCCACGGCCAGCAACCAGGCGATGCTCACCGTCGCCCTCGAAGGGCTGATCGAACGCTACCGCTTGCATGGGTTGCGCATGGGGGAAGTGGTGGCCGGCGCGGTGCTCAAGCACTCGCGTGACATGAACCTGACCCGTGAGTGCGTGCTGGGCTCGCGGCTGCCGCCGCAGACGCCGGCCTACGACATCCAGCAAGCCTGCGGCACCGGGCTGGAGGCAGCGCTGCTGGTGGCCAACAAGATTGCCCTGGGGCAGATCGACTGCGGCATTGCCGGCGGCGTGGACACCACCTCCGATGCGCCGATTGCGGTAAACGAAGGCCTGCGCCACATCTTGCTGCAGGCCAACCGCGGCAAAAGCCTGGGCGTGCGGCTAAAGCCATTCCTCAAGCTGCGCCCTCACCACCTGAAACCCGAATTGCCGCGCAACGGCGAGCCGCGCACCGGGTTGTCGATGGGGGAGCATTGCGAACGCATGGCCCAGGCCTGGCGCATTGGCCGTGCCGAACAGGACGAGCTGGCGCTGCTCAGCCACCAGGCGCTGGCTGCCGCGTACGCCGAAGGTTGGCAGGATGACCTGCTGACGCCGTTTTTGTCGTTGACCCGTGATAACAACCTGCGCCCCGACCTGACCCTGGAGCAACTGGCCAGGCTCAAGCCGGCCTTCGATCGCAGCGGGCAGGGCACGCTGACGGCGGGCAATTCCACACCGCTGACCGATGGTGCTTCGCTGGTGTTGCTGGGCAGCGAGGAATGGGCCGAGCAGCAGGGGCTGTCGGTGCTGGCCTATCTGGTCGATGGCGAAACCGCTGCGGTGGATTTCGTCACTGGTCGCGAAGGCTTGCTGATGGCGCCGGTGTATGCGGTGCCGCGGCTGCTGGCGCGCAATGGCCTGACGCTGCAGGACTTTGACTATTACGAGATTCACGAAGCCTTTGCTGCCCAGGTGCTGTGCACGCTCAAGGCCTGGGAAGATGCCGATTATTGCCGTGAGCGGTTGGGGCTGGATGCGCCGCTTGGGGCGATCGACCGCAGCAAGCTCAACGTCAAGGGCAGTTCGCTGGCGGCCGGGCACCCGTTTGCCGCGACCGGGGGGCGGATATTGGCCAACCTGGCCAAGTTGCTGGCGAGGGCGGGGAAGGGGCGGGGGTTGATTTCGATCTGTGCGGCGGGTGGGCAGGGGGTGACCGTCATCGTCGAGCGCTGAAGCCACGCCTTGTGGGAGCGGCCTTGCGTCGCGAAAGGGGCGCGAAGCGGCCCCGGGGTTTCAGCGTCACAGCAAAAATTGTTGGGGCCGCTTTGCGGCCCTTTCGCGACACAAGGCCGCTCCCACAGAGACCGCGCCTGACTTGACCACGAATCAGCTGTTAGGCTTGTCTGGTCAGAACTACAAGAAACCGCCATGCCGATCATCGGACACCCCCGCGCCATCCCGGCGCTGGACCACCTGCCCAGGCCACTCTATGCCCGTGCCGAAAGCCTCGGCGCCGGCTCCTGGACCACCCGCCACCAGCACGACTGGGTGCAGTTCTCCTACGCCATCAGCGGCGTTCTCGGGGTGTATACCCACGAAGGCAGCTACTTCGCCCCGCCCCAATGGGGCGTGTGGATACCAGCCGATGCCGAACACGAAGTGGTCACTTCTATGCAGGCCGAAATGCGCAGCCTTTACGTGCGCCGGGATGCCTGCCCGTGGGCTCCGGAGCAATGCCGGGTACTGGAAGTGACCCCGCTGGCGCGCGAACTGATCAAGCAGTTCTGCCTGTTCCCGGCCGACTACCCGGAGGGTGACAGCGCCGAGGCGCGGCTGGTGGCAGTGCTGCTCGACCAGTTGCGCATGCTGCCCGAGGTCGGTTTTTCGCTGCCACTGCCACGGCACCCGGGGTTGCTGGCGCTGTGCAATGGTCTGATCGCTGCACCGGACCAGTCGCAGACCTTGCAGCAGTGGGCGCGAGAGCTGGGGTGCTCGGAGAAGACGCTGATGCGGCTGTTCCAGCGGGAGACGGGCTTGAGTTTTCGCAACTGGCGGCAGCGTATGCGGCTGTTGTCATCGCTGGCGCTGCTGGAGGCGGGGGAGAGTGTGACCGAGGCGGCGTTGGGGTGTGGGTATGACTCCACCTCGGCTTACATTGCGGCGTTCAAGCAATTGTTCGGCGCGACGCCGGGGGAATTGAGGCTTTAGTGATTGGTCGCCTGTGCCGGCCTCTTCGCGGGCGCGCCCGCTCCCACAGGATCCCACTGCACTCAGGACCTGTGCAGTACCTGTGGGAGCGGGTTCACCCGCGAAGAGGCCGGCGCAGGCAACACATCAGGTACGGAACCTGCGCACCAGCGCATCCAGCTCATTGGACAACCCGGCCAGGCTCTCCGAATCCATCCGCGCCGCCTGGGCCAGTTCGGCCACCAGTTGCGCATCGCCGTGAATCTGGCTGATGTGCCGGTTGATGTCCTCGGCCACCTGGTGCTGCTCTTCGGCCGCCGTGGCAATCTGGGTGTTCATGTCGCGGATCACATCCACCGACTCGCGGATCTGCCCGAAGCTGTCACGGGCCAGGCCGATGCGGCTCACCGACTGCTGCGAAACCTCCAGGCTGGCGTGCATCTGTGCGGCCACTTCGGCAGTGCGGCTGGCCAGGTTGCCCAGCAGGCCGTCGATCTCGGCGGTGGAGTCGGCAGTGCGCTTGGCCAGCGCCCGCACCTCGTCGGCAACCACGGCAAAGCCACGGCCCTGCTCGCCGGCACGGGCCGCTTCGATGGCGGCGTTGAGCGCCAGCAGGTTGGTCTGTTCGGCAATCGAGCGGATGGTGCCGAGGATCGACTGGATGGCGTTGCTGTCACGCTCCAGCTGCTGGATCGACTGCGCCGACTGCTCGATCTCCTGGCTCAGGCGGTCGACGCTATGTACCGCGGCATCGATCTGCTGCTGGCCTTCGCGGGCCTGTTGCTGGCCACTGTCGGCCGACTGCGCCGCCTGGCTGCAGGAACGTGCCACTTCGTTGGCAGTGGCGACCATTTCGTGGAAGGCGGTAGAGACCATGTCCACCGCTTCGCGCTGGCGGCCTGCGGCTTCGGCCATGTCGCTGGAGACGCGGGTCGAGCTGCTGGAGGTGCTGAGGATCTTGCTGGCGGCAGCACCGATGTGCTGGATCAGGCTGCGAATGGCACCGAGGAACTGGTTGAACCAGCTGGCCAGTTGCGCGGTTTCGTCGCGGCCACGGATTTCCAGGTTGCGGGTCAGGTCGCCCTCGCCCTGGGCGATATCTTCCAGGCCGCTGGTGACGCTGTTGATCGGGCGCACGATCAGCTTGGCGAAGGTGGCACCGACCAAGGCGAACAGCGCGGCCAGTACCAGGGCCACCACGCCGATCAACCAGGTCAGGCGGGTGGTGGTCTGCATCACTTCGCTTTGTTCGATCAGGCCGATCAAGGTCCAGCCCAGCTGTTCGTCCGGGTAGATGTTGGCCATGTAGCGCACGCCATTCAGCTCCACTTCGGCCAGCCCCTTGCCGTGCTTGGCCAGCTCGGCGTACCCGTCGCCAAAGCTCGCCAGTTGCTTGAAGTTATGCTTGGCGTCCCGAGGGTCGACCAGTACGTTGCCGTTGTTTTCCACCAGTAGCACGTAGCCGCTTTCGCCCAGCTTGATCTGCTGGACGATCTCGGTGAGGCCTTTGAGCGAGACGTCGACGTTGACCACGCCGCCAGGGTTGCCCAATTGGTTGGCGACGGTGCGCACGGTGCTGACCAGCACGGCGTCGTCGGCAGCCCAGTAGTAGGCGCCGGTACGCAGGGTCTTGCCAGGGTTGGCCATGGCCAATTGGTACCAGGGGCGGGTGCGCGGGTCGTAATTGACGAACTTCTGCCCGGCCGGCCAGCCGACGTAACCACCGTCATTCACCCCGTAGGACAGGTACGCATAGCTGGGATGCGTGGTGGCCAGGCGGGTCATGAACTCCAGCAGCTTGCTGGCCTGGTCGCCCAGTTCATAGGACGGGGTTGCGCTCATGTACTTGTTCAGTTCGCTACCCGTGGCGGCGACCATCGGCTGCGCAGCCAGGTACTCGACGTTCTGGTTGATGCCCTGGAAGAAGATGTTCATCGCGTTGCTGACCTGGCGGATTTCCCGGCTGCTGCCATCGAGGAATCCGTCGCGGGCTTCGCCACGCAGGTTGAGGACCACCAGGGTGGCCACAAGGACGATGGGCAAGCCGGCGATGACCGCGAATGCCCAGGTCAGTTTCTGTTTGATGCTCATCGACGCTCCCGGATTTTTTATTTTCGATACACGAGGCAGGTAACAATTGCATCGGCAGCATCCGGGTTTAATGTAGGGAAACGCCCGTATTTATTGGATAAAGTCGCAGTTGGTGACTATTCGGTCGTGTTTGGACGTATATGGCATACCAAAGGGGCGCGGGGTGGCTCAGTGACAGCAGCCGCCCGTAGCACCATTGGCCAGGTCCTTCAGGATCGGGCAGTCCGGGCGCTCGTCTCCCTGGCAGTGCGAGACCAGTTCGCCGAGGGTGTCGCGCAGGCTCACCAGCTCTTCGATGCGCCGGTTCAGTTCAGCGATGTGCTGCGTGGCCAGCGCTTTCACATCGGCGCTGGCGCGCTGGCGGTCCTGCCACAAGGTCAGCAGCTTGCCGACCTCTTCGAGGGAAAAGCCCAGGTCGCGGGAGCGCTTGATGAAGGCCAGGCTGTGCAAGTCTTCCGCCTGGTACAGGCGGTAGCCGCTGTCGCTGCGCGTGGCGGGCTTGAGCAGGCCAATGGACTCGTAGTAACGGATCATCTTGGTGCTGAGCCCGCTGCGGCGGGCGGCCTGGCCGATGTTCATGGAGCCTCCTGGGTGTTGCTGGTGGGTTTCCACGCCTTGAGCCATAGCGCGTTGCTCACCACGCTGACGCTGGACAGGGCCATGGCGGCGCCGGCCAGTACCGGGTTGAGGTAACCCAGCGCGGCCAGCGGGATGCCGATCAGGTTATAGATGAACGCCCAGAACAGGTTCTGGCGGATCTTCGCATAGGTCTTGCGGCTGATCTCCAGGGCGGCCGGTACCAGGCGTGGGTCGCCGCGCATCAGGGTGATGCCGGCGGCCTGCATGGCCACGTCGGTACCGCCCCCCATGGCAATGCCGATATCGGCGGCGGCCAGCGCCGGCGCATCATTGATGCCATCACCGACCATGGCGACCACGCCATCCTGCTTGAGTGCAGCCACGGTCGCGGCCTTGTCGGCCGGCAGCACTTCAGCATGCACGTCGTCGATGCCCAAGGCATCGGCCACCACTTTGGCGCTGCCGCGGTTGTCGCCGGTCAGCAGGTGGCTGCTGATGTGTTGCGCGTGCAGGGTATCGATCGCCTGCGCGGCACCGGGCTTGAGGCTGTCACCAAAGGCGAACAGGCCCAGCACCCGCGGCTGTGCGCCGCGTTCGATCAGCCATGACAGGGTGCGCCCCTCGGCTTCCCAGGCCTGGGCCTTGGCGGCCAGGTCGCCGGGTGGCAGGGCGCTTTCATCGAGCAGGCGGCGGTTGCCCAGGGCCAGCTCGCGGCCTTCCACGCGCCCGGCGATACCACGCCCGGTCAGCGACTGGCTGTCGGCAACGCCAGGCACGTCCAGGCCCTGTTCGGCGCAGGCATCCAGTACCGCCTTGGCCAGCGGGTGTTCGCTGCCGCGCTGCAGGGCACCGGCCAGGCGGTGCAGGTCGGCGCTGCTGCCCACCTGGGCCTGGCTGTGGACAACGCGCGGGCTGCCGGAGGTGAGGGTGCCGGTCTTGTCGAACACCACACGGTTGACCGCATGGGCGCGCTCCAGGGCTTCGGCGTCCTTGATCAGGATGCCATGGCGGGCGGCGACCCCGGTGCCGGCCATGATCGCAGCGGGCGTGGCCAGGCCAAGGGCGCAGGGGCAGGCGATGACCAGTACCGCGACGGCATTGATCAGCGCGGTTTCCAGTGGCGCGCCGACCAGCCACCAGCCGACCAGGGTGATCAGCGCCAGTACCAGCACGGCCGGGACGAATACCTGGCTGACCCGGTCGACCAGCTTCTGGATCGGTGCCTTGGCCGCCTGGGCGTCTTCCACCAGGCGGATGATGCGCGCCAGCACGGTTTCGGTGCCCAGTGCCTGGGTACGTACCAGCAGCCGGCCTTCGCCGTTGATGGCGCCACCGGTGACGCTGTCCCCTGGCTGCTTGGGCACCGGCAGGCTCTCGCCGCTGATCAAGGCTTCATCGGCATGGCTGCTGCCGTCTTCGACCACACCATCGACCGGGAAGCGCTCGCCGGGTTTGACCAGTACCAGGTCGCCGAGGCGCAGTTGGGCAATGGCCACGTCTTCTTCCCGGCCATCGACCAGGCGCACGGCCCGTTCCGGGCGCAGGGCTTCTAGGGCACGGATGGCGCTGGCGGTCTGGCGCTTGGCACGGCTTTCCAGGTACTTGCCCAGCAGCACCAGGGCAATCACCACGGCCGAGGCTTCGAAGTACAGGTGAGGGGCCATGCCGGCGGGGGCCTGCGCCCACTGGTACAGGCTCAGGCCGTAGCCGGCGCTGGTGCCCAGGGCCACCAGCAGGTCCATGTTGCCAGTCCCGGCGCGCACGGCTTTCCAGGCGGCCACGTAGAACCGCGCGCCGAGAATGAACTGCACCGGCGTGGCCAGCAGGAACTGCACCCACGCTGGCAACATCCAGTGCACGCCAAACGGCTGCACCAGCATTGGCACCACCAACGGCAGGGCGAGCAGCAACGCTGCGCCGACCGCCAGGCGTTCGTTACGCAGGCGGTGCTGGGCAGCGTGCTGGTCGTCCCTGGCGGTTTGCGGCAGGCTGGCGCTGTAGCCGGCCTTTTGCACGGCGTCGATCAGCAGGTTGTCGTCGAGGGCCGCAAGCACTTCGAGGTGCGCGCGTTCGCTGGCCAGGTTGACGCTGACCTGTTCAACCCCCGGCAGCTTGCCGAGGGCGCGCTCTACGCGGCCGACGCAACTGGCGCAGGTCATGCCGCCAATCTGCAGTTCGACGGTGCGAGTGGGCACGCCATAGCCGGCTTCGCGTACGGCGTCGACCAGCGCGGGCAAGCTGTTGGCCGGGGCCTGGACCCGGGCCTGTTCGGTGGCGAGGTTGACGCTGACCTGTTCAGCGCCGGTGACCTTGCGCAGGGCGCGCTCGACCCGGCCGGCACAGCTGGCGCAGGTCATGCCGGAGATCGGCAGGTCGTATGTGGTGGATGCGGGCATGGCTCTCCTCCTTGGACAGGCCTCCAGCATCAACCTTGCCATGCAGGTAAGGTCAATAGCCCAGGCCGGCTCGCTTCAACTCCAGCCCATATTGCCCCATGGCGATGCGGTATTTGTTGATCTGGCCCGCCTGCAGGTTCAGTCGTGTGCTGCGTTGGTCCTCGATACCCGCGGCGCAGCCGGGCATTTGCCCGGGCAGCAGGCGCAGGCGCACGTCCACCGGGCCGGGCGGCAGGTTGAACGAGGTGGACTGCTCCTGGAACACGCGCCCGGAGAGCTGGTCGTTGAGGTAGATACCGATTTCGCAACTGGTGGCCACTTCCAGGCGCTCCCGGGAAATGATCAGCACGCTGTAGTCCGAGTTGCCCTCGGCACTGGCCGGTGGCACTGCAGCCAGCGTGCTCAATAGCCCTACGACGCCCAATGCTGCCCTGAACATGAAGAATCTCCTGCTTGCGTGATCATCAAAGGCGCAGCTTGGCCGACGCGCGCGCGGATTTCCACCCCGGCTGTTGTCGGCAGATCTTGACCTTGCCCCGATGGCAAGCTTGAGACTCGTGGAAAACCTGAAGGAGGTAACCCCCATGCAAGTGTTCAATGTGCAAGGCATGACCTGCGGCCATTGCGTGAAAGCCGTGACCCGGGCGGTGCAGGAGCAGGATGCCGCGGCCAAGGTGGAGGTCGACCTGGCAGCCAGGCAGGTACGGGTGCAGAGCGAGTTGGCTCAGGAGCAGATCCTCACGGCCATTCGCGATGAAGGTTATCAGGCCGACGTAGCCTGATCAGGCCATGCGCTGAGCCCTGTAGGAGCGGCCTTGTGTCGCGATGGGCCGCAAAGCGGCCCCAGCAATTTATGCATCGATGCCAATATCCTGGGGCCGCTTTGCGGCCCATCGCGACACAAGGCCGCTCCTACAGGGGCCGCGCCAGGGCCTGTATTGTTGCAAATGTTTTCATGTCGATAGGGCCCACAGCAGGTAGAATCGAGCACTTGCTTAGCCTGCTATGGATTCCAGATGAACCTGCGAATGGTGCTCATCCTGGGCGCACTCAGTGCGTTCGGGCCCTTGGCGATCGACTTCTACCTGCCCGCCTTCCCGGCCATGGCGCAGGCGTTCGCCACCGATGAAAAACACGTCCAGGCCACCTTGGCCGCCTACTTCCTTGGCCTGTCCATCGGGCAACTGGCCTATGGGCCGGTGGCCGACCGCTTTGGCCGACGCAAGCCGCTGATGTTCGGGGTGACCCTGTTCACCCTGGCGTCACTGGCCTGTGCCTATGCCCCCAACCTCGACACCCTGGTGCTGGCGCGTTTCGTCCAGGCGTTGGGCGGTTGCGCCGGGATGGTGCTGTCGCGGGCCATCGTCAGTGACAAGTGCGACCCGGTGGCCTCGGCCAAGGTGTTCTCGCAGTTGATGCTGGTCATGGGCCTGGCGCCGATCCTGGCACCGATGCTGGGCGGGGTGCTGGTGAACGTGGCCGGCTGGCAATCGATCTTCCTCGCCCTGAGCCTGTTCAGCGCCGGCTGCCTGCTGGCGGTCAGCCTGGGCCTGCCGGAAAGCCTGCCCGAGCACATACCGCGGCAGCCGCTGTCTGGCGCCTTGCGCCAGTACTTGCGCCTGCTCGCTGACCGGGTGTTCGTCGGCCATGCCCTGACCGGTGGTATCGCCATCGCCGGCATGTTTGCCTACATCGCCGGTTCACCTTTCGTGTTCATCAAGCTCTACGGCGTGCCGGCCGAGCATTACGGCTGGTTGTTCGGCACCAATGCTGCCGGCTTTATCCTGGTGGCGCAGGTGAATGCACGCTTGCTGGCCAAGCGTGGGCCGGCGTTCCTGCTGGCACGTGCGGTGTGGTTGTACCTGGTTGCGGGCCTGGCGTTGCTGGGCGTGGCGGCACTGCGGCCAACACAGCTGTGGCCACTGCTGGTACCGCTGTTCGTCTGCATCTCCAGCCTCGGCTGCATCATCCCCAACGCCTCTGCCTGTGCCATGAGCGGGCAGGGCGCGCGGGCTGGCAGTGCCTCGGCGCTGATGGGCTGCCTGCAGTTCAGCGTCGCCGCCGGCGCAGCGGCGCTGGTCGGGCTGCTGCATGATGGCAGTGCGGTGCCGATGGCGCTGGTGATCAGCCTGTGCGGGGCACTGGTGGTCAGTGTCGCGCTGCTGACCCGGCGCTTGCCGGCCAAGGTTCCCGCATAAGCGGGTGAGGTGCCTGCAGGCGGGTTTCCAACGTGGCGACGAAGGCACGCGCCTCGGCCTCGCTGCGGAAACTGACCACGTGTTGATCGAGCTGGACCTGCCAAGGGCAGGCGGGGTTTCGGCTCGACGCACTGACGACAATTTTCATCGCGGCATACCTCCAAAGGGGGAGAGCGGATGAAGTGTAGCGCTGCACCTTGTGCCTGCCATGACCTGAATCAGTGTCCTGACTGACGGTCGGCAAGAACGTTTTCTACATGTTTTTTCCTGCTGGGGTGCAATGCTCGCAAACACGTGGAACCTTCGCTTTGGCTTGCGCTACTTGTGGAAATTGGTTGTCGGCCGCGTCCGAAGTTGCATCCGGTGTTTTTTCCGCCTGTGGTTCCCTTGCTCCCGCCATGTGGGCCGGGCTGCTTGCCCGCGCGGCCCGGGCAGCTTTCACGTACTGTTTCACTGCTTGCCATGGGTAGGCATACCCAGTGGTTTTTTGCCGGTGGTGCCACTGCGCAGCGCTGCCTGAATGGCGTTTTTTGCGGCTTATACTGGCGAACCAGGCCAGTGCCAGCGAGAGGCGCTTCCCTGCCAGGGGTGGCCATCGCATCCACACAGTGAACTTGCAGGGAGTTACAGGGACATGAACGCAGCCAGCAGTATCAGCCAGATTGCCAGCCTGATGGCTGACCCCAAGCGCAGTGCCATGTTGTGGGCATTGATCGACGGCACGCCGCGGCTGGCCAACGAGCTCGCGGTAATGACAGGCCTGACCTCGTCATCGGCCTGCGCTCACCTTTCGTTGTTGTCATCGGCCGGTTTGCTCCGGCACGAAGCGCGGGGGCGCAAGCGCTACTTCCGGCTGGCCACCCCGCAAGTCGGGGCAGCGGTGGAGGCGCTGGCCAGTGTCCAGTTGGAGAGCGCCAGGGGGGAGCGGGCCAAGGCGCCGGTATCACCGCTGCCCATGTCGATACGCAGGGCGCGTCGCTGTGGCGATCACCTGGGCGGGGAACTGGCCGGTGAGCTGTATCACCGTCTGGTGGTGGCCGGCTGGCTGGAGGGTAGTGGTCGACAGCTGATGGTAAGCGAGGAGGGGCGGACGCAGTTGGCTTTGGTCGGGGTCTACATCGATGCCTTGGCGCCGCATCAGCAACGTGGCTGTGTGATCTGCCGCTGCACCGAGTGGAACGACCAGGGGCCGCACCTGGGTGGCGTGCTGGGGCAGGCCTTGTTCCGGCTGTTCCTGCAATCTGGCTGGATGCGCGAGGCCGAGGACTCGCGGGCATTGCATATTTCTGCGTTGGGTATCCAGCAGATCAATCGCATTGCCCGCGTGCCGACGTTGCAGGTCGGTTGACCGCGATCGCGGTCAGATCACTCAGGCCAGCCGGGCATCCAGGCTGTTCTGGGCCAGGCGACGGGCCTGGTCTTCGGTCATGCCCAGGTGGGTGTGCAGGGCGTGGAAGTTTTCGGTGACATAGCCACCGAAGTAGGCCGGGTCGTCAGAGTTGACCGTGACCTTCACACCGCGCTCGAGCATGTCGAGGATGTTGTGCTGGCTCATGTGGTCGAACACGCACAGCTTGGTGTTCGACAGCGGGCACACCGTGAGCGGGATCTGCTCGTCGATGATGCGCTGCATCAGGCGCTCGTCCTCGATGGCGCGCACGCCGTGGTCGATACGCTTGACCTTCAGCAGGTCCAGGGCTTCCCAGATGTACTCGGGCGGGCCTTCCTCGCCGGCATGGGCAACGGCGACCAGGCCTTCGCTGCGGGCGCGGTCGAACACGCGCTGGAACTTGCTCGGTGGGTGGCCCATTTCCGAACTGTCCAGGCCAACGGCGATGAACGCATCGCGGAACGGCAGGGCCTGGTCGAGGGTTTTCTGTGCCTCATCTTCGCTGAGGTGGCGCAGGAAGCTGAGGATCAGACCGCTGCTGATGCCCAGTTGCTGGCGACCGTCCTTGAGCGCCTGGTCGATGCCGTTGAGCACCACTTCGAAGGGGATGCCGCGGTCGGTGTGTGTCTGTGGGTCGAAGAACGGTTCGGTGTGGATCACGTTCTGCGCCTTGCAGCGTTGCAGGTAGGCCCAGGTCAGGTCGTAGAAGTCCTGCTCGGTACGCAGCACGTCGGCGCCCTGGTAATACAGGTCGAGGAACTCCTGCAGGTTGTTGAAGGCATAGGCACCGCGCAAGGTCTCCACATCGGCCCAGGGCAGGGCGATCTTGTTGCGCTCGGCCAGGGCGAACAGCAGCTCGGGCTCCAGCGAGCCTTCCAGGTGCAGGTGCAGTTCGGCCTTGGGCAGGGCGTTCAACCAGTCATACATGGTGGGTCATCTCGATCAGGTACGGTTGCCGCCATTCTACAGAGCCTGGCCGGGCATTGCGCCCGGCCAGGCTGCGACCTGGTGAATCACCAGACCAAGGGTTCGCCCTTGTAGTTGATGAAGCGCAGGCCGCCGTTGCCGCTTTGCGCCTTGATCTGTTCAAGCATGCCGCGGGTACTGGTCAACACGTCGATCTCGGCGTTTTCGCCGCCCATGTCGGTTTTCACCCAGCCCGGGTGCATGGCCAGCACGCACAGGTCGGGGCGTTGTTGCTCGACGACGAAGCTGTTGATCATCGAGTTCAGGGCCGCCTTGCTGGCCTTGTACAGGCAGATTTCGCCGCCATCGGGGATGGTCACGCTGCCCAGGATCGAGCTCATGAAGGCCAGCACGCCGCTGCCTTCGCGTACCTGGCCGACCAGGCGCCGGGCCACGCGGATCGGCGCCACGGCGTTGGTCATGAACAGGTCGCCGATGTCCTTGTTCTGTACCGCCTCCAGGTCCTGCGGCAGGGGGCCCATGACCCCGGCGTTGACGAATATCAAGTCGAACACTTGGCCTTGCAGGCGTTGCTTCAGGCCATCGAGCTGGGCCGTGTCGTTCATTTCCAGCTGTTCGATGCGCACGCCGGATACATCCGCCAGCGCGCCGGGTTGCTGCGGGTTGCGCACGGTGGCGGTGATGTTCCAGCCGTCTTCGTGCAGGCGTTGCACCAGGCCCAGGCCCAGCCCGCGCGAGGCCCCGATGATAAGTGCGGTTTTTGCGTTAGCCATGTCGATGCGCTCCGTGATCGGTTCGAAGAAGGGTATTGAGGATAATGCACTGTGGCGCCGGGCGCCTTGTCGTAGGTTGTGCGAAAAATCACCAGTTGCCTTAGGCCCTTGTGCGGCGTGGTCTTCGGCTTGTTGGCGCACGGGTTATCCACAAGCTGGTCCACAGTTATTGTGTGCAAGCGCAGATGGCTGTGCAGGGCTACGCAGGCTGTGGGCCTGGGGATAACGTCAGGAGCATCAACGGTTTGCGGCTGTCATCAAATGGTGATCAAAATATGATCAATGCTCTGCAGCCCTTGAGTAATGCCGCCTGCAAGCGAGTGCCCCAAGCTTATCCACAGGCCGGCCCACAGTTGTTGTGGGCAATGTTCAGCGTGCTTCGAGCAGAATGCGCCCGCGGCTTAAGTCGGCCAACTGCTGCTGCAGTGGCGCCAGGTGGGCGTCACCCAGTGCAATCAACAGGTCCACGCCATTGGCGGTGAACTGCTCATCCAGGACCAGGCCGTCAACCTCGGCCAAGCGCAGCTTCACAAGCGCCAGTTCGCTGAAACTGCAACTGCAGGTGAATTCGCTGCGCTGCACCAGCAGCCGCTTGGGTGCCTGTTGCAGGCACTTGTTGGCACCGCCGCCATAGGCCCTGGCCAAGCCGCCGGTGCCCAGCTGGATACCGCCATACCAGCGGATCACCAGCACCACCACCTGGTCGCAGTCCTGTGCTTCGATGGCTGCGAGGATTGGCCGCCCCGCGGTACCACCAGGTTCGCCGTCATCGCTGCTGCGGTACTGGGCGCCAAGCTTCCAGGCCCAGCAGTTGTGGGTGGCGGCCAGGTCGCTGTGGCGTTCGATGAAACTCATCGCGTCGGCGGCACTGCTGATCGGCCCGGCGAGGGTGATGAAGCGGCTTTTGCGGATTTCCTCGCGGTATTCGCAGAGGTCGAGCAGGGTAGAAGGCATAAATGACGATCAGGCAGCCGGCTTGATGCCGCAGCCCTTCAGAATGATGTGGATAAGATTGTTGCTCGCGTCTTCCATGTCCTGCTTGGTCAGGCGGCTGCGGCCGGTTACCTGGCAGATCTGGGTGGCAAAGTCGGCGTAGTGCTGGGTGCTGCCCCACAGCAGGAAGATCAGGTGCACCGGGTCGACCGGGTCCATCTTGCCTGCTTCGATCCAGGCCTGGAACACCGCGGCGCGGCCGCGGAACCACTCGCGGTAGTCGGCACTGAAGTACTCGCTCAGGCAGGTGCCGCCGCTGATCACCTCCATGGCGAAAATCCGCGAGGCTTGCGGGTTGCGCCGGGAGAATTCCATCTTGGTGCGGATGTACTGGCTCAGCGCTTCACCCGGGTCGTCGTCGACGCTCAAGGCGTTGAAGGTGCTGTCCCACAACTCGATGATGTTGCTGAGCACGGCAATGTACAGGCCCAGCTTGTTGGTGAAGTAGTAATGCAGGTTGGCCTTGGGCAACCCTGCCTTGAGGGCGATGGTGTTCATGCTGGTGCCCTTGAAACCATGGCGGGCAAACTCGTCTTCGGCGGCCTGGATAATGGCCTGTTCGTTCTTCTGGCGGATGCGGCCCGCGGGCTTGCCCGAGGCGGAGAGGCGATGCGCAGGGACTTCTAGGGTCATGGACGATTCCGTACGGGTCAGTGGCTGCGGCTGTCGGACAAGATTACCTGCCTGTGCCGAAGTGACAAGCGTTTGCGGCACAGACTGGCATCAGCGTGTCGCAGCCAGGCTTTCGAGGAAGCTTTCCAGCACCAGGTTCGGCCGCCGTCCCTTGCGCGTTACCCAGCTGAGGCTCAGGTCATAGAAGCGTTGCCGGGGCTTGAGGGCACGCAAGCGGCCTTGCTGCACCCAGAACGTGGCGTAGTGGTCTGGCAGGTAGCCGATGTAGCGACCGGTAAGGATGAGAAACGCCATGCCTTCGCGGTCCGAAGCACTGGCCGTGCAGTTCAGCGCCTGGTAATGCGCCTGGATTTCGGCCGGCAGGCGGAAGGTGGGGGTGATGGCTTCCTGGCTGTTGAGGCGGTCGTCGTCGATCTGCTGGTCATCGGCATAGAACAGTGGGTGGCCGACCGCGCAGTACAGCAGCGAGCGCTCGCTGTACAACGGCTGGTACTCGAGGCCCGACAGCGGGCTGGTCTGTGGCACCACGCCGACATGCAGGCTGCCATCGAGCACGCCGTGCTCGACCTGGCTGGGCGCGATCATGCGGATCTGGATGCGCACATCGGGGCCGCGGTCCTTGAGCTCGGCCAAGGCATGGGTAATGCGCATGTGCGGCAAGGTCACCAGGTTGTCGGTCAGGCCAATGTTCAGCTCGCCACGCAAATGCTGGTGCAGGCCGTTGACCTCGGTGCGGAAGCTTTCCAGGGCGCTGAGCAGCTGCAGCGCCGAATGGTAGACCTCGCGGCCTTCCTCGGTCAGCGAAAACCCGGCGCGGCCGCGCTGGCACAGGCGCAGGCCCAGGCGTTGCTCGAGGTCGTTCATCTGCTGGCTGATGGCCGAACGGCCAATGCCCAGCACGTTTTCCGCGGCCGAGAAGCCACCGCACTCGACGACACTGCGGTAGATCTTCAACAGGCGGATGTCGAAATCGCTAACTTGGGCGAGTGGATCGGGGCGTCGGCTCATTAGTTTAGTCGGGGCCTGTCTGAAGATTAGAAATGTTGGCTTTTTCAGACTTTATCGCCGTGCCAATTTAGCTGCAACAACATCCATCGTTGCCTAATCGTCTTCCGAGGAACCGCCGATGAACATGCCCGAAACCGCTACCGCCGGTATCGCCAGCCAGCTCAAGCTGGATGCCCACTGGATGCCCTACACCGCCAACCGCAACTTCCAGCGCGACCCACGCCTGATCGTGGCGGCCGAAGGCAACTATCTGGTCGACGACCAGGGGCGCAAGATTTTCGATGCCCTGTCCGGCTTGTGGACCTGCGGCGCCGGGCACACCCGCAAGGAAATCACCGAGGCGGTGGCTCGCCAGATCGGCACCCTGGACTACTCCCCGGCCTTCCAGTTCGGCCACCCGCTGTCGTTCCAGCTGGCCGAGAAGATCACCGAGCTGACCCCGGGCGACCTGAACCATGTGTTCTATACCAACTCCGGTTCCGAGTGTGCCGACACCGCGCTGAAGATGGTGCGTGCCTACTGGCGCCTGAAAGGCCAGGCGACCAAGACCAAGATCATCGGCCGTGCCCGTGGCTACCACGGCGTGAACATCGCCGGTACCAGCCTCGGTGGCGTCAACGGCAACCGCAAGCTGTTCGGTCAGCTGCTGGATGTCGACCACCTGCCTCACACCGTGCTGCCGGTGAACGCCTTCTCCAAAGGCATGCCGGAAGAGGGCGGTATCGCCCTGGCTGACGAGATGCTCAAGCTGATCGAGCTGCACGACGCCTCCAACATCGCTGCCGTGATCGTCGAGCCGCTGGCAGGTTCGGCTGGTGTACTGCCGCCGCCGAAGGGTTACCTGAAGCGCCTGCGTGAAATCTGCACCCAGCACAACATCCTGCTGATCTTCGACGAAGTGATCACCGGCTTCGGCCGCATGGGCGCGATGACCGGCTCCGAAGCCTTCGGCGTGACCCCGGACCTGATGTGCATCGCCAAGCAGGTGACCAACGGCGCCATCCCGATGGGCGCGGTGATCGCCAGCAGCGAGATCTATCAGACCTTCATGAACCAGCCGACCCCGGATTACGCCGTGGAATTCCCGCACGGCTACACCTACTCGGCCCACCCGGTAGCCTGCGCCGCCGGCATCGCCGCGCTGGACCTGCTGCAGAAGGAAAACCTGGTGCAGGCCGCCGCCGAGCTGGCGCCGCACTTCGAGAAGCTGCTGCATGGCGTGAAGGGCACCAAGAACATCGTCGATATCCGCAACTACGGCCTGGCCGGCGCGATCCAGATCGCTGCCCGCGACGGTGATGCCATCGTGCGTCCGTACGAAGCGGCGATGAAACTGTGGAAGGCAGGCTTCTATGTACGCTTCGGTGGCGACACCCTGCAGTTCGGCCCAACCTTCAACACCACGCCGCAGGAACTGGACCGCCTGTTCGACGCAGTGGGCGAAACCCTGAACCTGATCGACTGATCTTTCCGATTCTGATGCCAGGCGCGTGAACACATCGCGCGCCTGCCTCAACCTTCTTTATCTGGAGTTTTGCATGAGCATTGTTCAGCACCTGATCCACGGCGAACTGGTTACCAAGGGTGAGCGCACCGCCGATGTCTTCAACCCGTCCACCGGCCAGGCCGTGCGCAAGGTCGAGCTGGCCAGCCGCGCGACCGTGCAGGAAGCGATCGACTCGGCCAAGGCTGCCTTCCCGGCCTGGCGCAACACACCACCGGCCAAGCGCGCCCAGGTGATGTTCCGCTTCAAGCAACTGCTGGAGCAGAACGAAGCGCGTATCTCGCAGATGATCAGCGAAGAGCACGGCAAGACCCTAGAGGATGCTGCCGGTGAACTGAAGCGTGGTATCGAGAACGTCGAGTTCGCCTGCGCCGCGCCGGAAGTACTGAAAGGCGAGTACAGCCGCAACGTCGGCCCGAATATCGATGCCTGGTCCGACTTCCAGCCGCTGGGCGTGGTTGCCGGTATTACCCCGTTCAACTTCCCGGCCATGGTGCCACTGTGGATGTACCCACTGGCCATCGCCTGCGGCAACGCCTTCATCCTCAAGCCTTCCGAGCGCGACCCGAGCTCGACCCTGTTCATCGCCCAGCTGCTGCTGGAAGCCGGCCTGCCGAAGGGCATCCTCAACGTGGTGCACGGCGACAAGGAAGCGGTGGATGCGCTGATCGAAGCGCCGGAAGTGAAGGCCCTGAGCTTCGTCGGTTCGACTCCGATCGCCGAGTACATCTACGCCGAAGGCACCAAGCGCGGCAAGCGTGTGCAGGCCCTGGGTGGTGCGAAGAACCACGCGGTGCTGATGCCGGATGCCGACCTGGACAATGCCGTGAGCGCACTGATGGGGGCTGCCTATGGTTCGTGCGGCGAGCGCTGCATGGCCATTTCGGTGGCGGTGTGCGTGGGTGACCAGGTGGCGGACGCCCTGATTGCCAAGCTGGAACCGCAGATCAAGGCCCTGAAGATTGGTGCCGGCACCTCGTGCGGCCTGGACATGGGCCCGCTGGTGACGGCTGCTGCCCGTGACAAGGTGGTGGGTTACATCGATGACGGTGTTGCTGCTGGCGCCAAGCTGGTGGTGGATGGCCGTGGCTTCCGTGTGGCCGGTAATGAGGATGGCTATTTCGTCGGTGGCACCCTGTTCGACAAGGTGACCCCGGAGATGCGCATCTATAAGGAAGAGATCTTCGGCCCGGTGCTGTGCGTAGTGCGTGTGAACAGCCTGGAGCAGGCCATGCAACTGATCAACGATCACGAGTATGGCAACGGCACCTGCATCTTCACCCGTGACGGTGAAGCGGCGCGCCTGTTCTGCGACGAGATCGAAGTGGGCATGGTCGGTGTGAACGTACCGCTGCCGGTGCCGGTGGCCTACCACAGCTTCGGTGGCTGGAAGCGCTCGCTGTTCGGTGATCTGCATGCCTATGGCCCCGACGGTGTGCGCTTCTATACCCGTCGCAAGGCGATCACCCAGCGCTGGCCGCAGCGTGCCAGCCATGAGGCTTCGCAGTTTGCCTTCCCTAGTTTGTAAGGGATGAGCAGAAGCGGGGAGGCCGACAGGCCTCCCCGCTTTGTTTTTGGGGTTTGGTTGTTGGGTGCGTCAGGGCGGCTAGGGGCCTGTCTTGAGACGGTATTGGCTTTGAGAGGTGCCTGCCTTGTGTTTTCTGGCGCCTACAAGATCGAGCGCCGCCCGCGCGGCGCTTCGCAGCACAAGGCTGCTCCTACATCTGTTTCGGGCCAGTCTCTCCTGTGCCGGGCGCGCGCGACCGCCTTGTCTGTTCCATTCAATATTGAAGGTTGCGCCTGCTGCTCCTCATCAATCTCCTGCCATGCACCCAGGGTGCGCGCGCCAATGGAGCAGGAATAATTGGCCCGAAACAGATGTAGGAGCAGCCTTGTGCTGCGAAGCGCCGCGCGGGCGGCGCTCGATCTCATAGGCGCAGAAGGTGTTGTGGCGAACACCTGGTGGCCTTGATGTGGTCTTTTCCCCTGATATTTCAATTTCTTGAAATTAAAGGTTGACGCCCCTTCGAATCCCCTTATAATGCGCCCCACTTCCAGTGACATCGGAACGACAAACTTCTTGAAATTCAATAAGTTAGGTTGTTCGGAAAGAGCTGAAAGGGCTACGATCAAATGATCGGCAGCGGTTGAGATGATGGTTGACAGCGCTTCTAAACGCTGTATGATTCGCCTCCCGCTACGAGAGATCGCAGCGAGTCAAGTGTTTGAAGCTAAACGAGTTTCTCGCAAAAAACTTCAAAATAAACGCTTGACAGAAAATGAGGAAAGCGTAGAATGCGCGCCTCGGTTGAGATGAAAAGCTCTTAACCAAACGCTCTTTAACAAATCGAATCAAGCAATTCGTGTGGGTGCTTGTGAGTATGGACTGATAGTCACAAAGATTATCAGCATCACAAGTGGCCATGCGAGAAATCACATAGTCATTTGAGATTGCTGAGCCAAGTTTAGGGTTTCTTAAAAACCCAAGCAGTATTGAACTGAAGAGTTTGATCATGGCTCAGATTGAACGCTGGCGGCAGGCCTAACACATGCAAGTCGAGCGGATGACGGGAGCTTGCTCCTTGATTCAGCGGCGGACGGGTGAGTAATGCCTAGGAATCTGCCTGGTAGTGGGGGACAACGTTTCGAAAGGAACGCTAATACCGCATACGTCCTACGGGAGAAAGCAGGGGACCTTCGGGCCTTGCGCTATCAGATGAGCCTAGGTCGGATTAGCTAGTTGGTGGGGTAATGGCTCACCAAGGCGACGATCCGTAACTGGTCTGAGAGGATGATCAGTCACACTGGAACTGAGACACGGTCCAGACTCCTACGGGAGGCAGCAGTGGGGAATATTGGACAATGGGCGAAAGCCTGATCCAGCCATGCCG